>JBJKPM010000037.1:0-63550 GCA_046706325.1 Desulfocapsaceae bacterium
GTGATGGTCTTTGAATCATAGCGGCAGTTTATCATTGAATTTTCGGAGTGTCAATCCGGTTTTTCAATGAAAAATGGCTTGTGTCGGCTTGGGATCGAGCCAAGCCAACATCTTGATTCTTATTAAAGAACTCTTAAGAAAGAGGCCTTTTTTTTTAGTCAGAAATCTCTGTCACCATTTCATATTTCCTGGGTCAAAAAAAATTGAAGAAAATATCTTAGAAAAATTCCCGCCAATTTTTCCTGTTATAATTGCTTTTGATTTACATCGGTTACAAATTAACACTTTTTCATGATATCTGGGAGCTAAGGATAATATTGTATAACGTCGTCCTCACCAGTTCATCTGGTGAAAGACGTTGTTGGTAAATTCTGAGTATTCTCTGGTTTTACGTTCCGATTTTGTTGTTTTGTCAATAATTAATAATAAAGATGTGACAGGAGGCCTTTTAATGGGCGGCCCCGGTCCTCGCTTTTTTGTACGACACACAAGACCGCCTCCAAAGACAGTCTTGTGTGTCATCTGATGTTACGGGAGGATATGCTCAAAGTATGTATTCTTTAACCTCCTCCGCAGGATGCGTTCTCCAAAGAATCTTTTCCCATCGTTCATGGTCTTAATGGCTTTGAGCAAATGGCGTATATCATATTGCGAGCCAAGGATATCGGGAACCTGTTTGTTGGAATTGAGCAAGGTATAGACCGCAATTCGAGCTGTTCGTACCGAGGTCTCCATCGTGAAGACGACATCATTATTGGTTTCGATAAATTGTCCTACCAACCCTAAATTTTTACACCCTTCCGGAACGGATCGCGGACGGTCGCCTCGTGCTCTGGGCATGAACATCGATGTAATGTATGGCAGGTACGCTGTCCGGACGATGGTGTTTTTCAGGACGTTCTCCACGTGATCAAGAATTCCTAAATGATAGCATAATTCCGTCAGGATTTCGTGGCCGGTACATTCTGGCATGGTTTTTTGCACGTAATTTCCTTTTTTGTCCATAAACAACGCATAGACCCAAAGGACCAACACATCATCAGGCTGTTCGGGGAAATGCGGCTGTCGGTTACATGTAAAACTCATCAGCCACTGCGAGTCCGTCATGGTAATGATTCCTCCCGTCACAGTTTTCCCTGAATACGGGTCGTTCACCGCCAGTTCTTTCAGCTTCTCAACCAGCGCTGACGGTTTGCATGTCAGGGTAGCCGATTCCCAGGCGGACTGTGCAATGTTCCCACAGAATTTTTCAGGGTTCCCAAAGACCGGAGATTTTTTCGCCAGGTTTTTCCAGAGACGCCATCCCGCGCTCTGTCCGCTTTCTGTATTGTCAGGAACATTCGGCGTATTGTGACTGTCGCCATATCGGGTATCTTCGGTCATCGCCCCGGTCGTCACTATGACAAAATCCTGCTCGCGTACAGGGATCGACACGTCTTTGCCGTCTTGTTCCATAATCAGGTCGGTCACGATTTTTCCCTGCGGGGTGATGTTCATCTCCAAATCTTTGACCAACGTGTTGTACTGAATTTTGACGCCTTTCTCTTTCAGCACTCTCTGGATCGGTTTTACAAAGGTATCGTATTGGTTGTATTTTGGAAATACCAGGGCAGACAGGTCAGTGAGGCCATCGAACGCGTGTAGGAAGCGGTGCATATAGAGTTTGAATTCTAAGAGGCTGTGCCAGACTTCAAACGCAAACATGGTGCACCAGAGCATCCAGAACGTACTCGTGAAAAATGACGGACTGAAATACGCTTCAATGGTGACATCGTCCAGATCTTCTTTTTTCGCCAACAGGAGTTTTGTCAGTGCTTTCTGGTCGTGCTTGGTCAGGTTGAATTTGTTGAAATCCTGCACTTTCCCCTGCTGATGAATTAATCGGGACTTTGAATAATTGGGGTCATTATCATTAATGAGCCGGTATTCATCCAGGGCGCTATATGGCTCCGGCATTTCCAGCGCAGGAATATCTTGCAGCAGATCAAAGAGGTTTTCATACGTCATGTCCATTTCCCGGCCGCCACGAATAATGTAGCCATCCTGGGCGTTTCCGGCCCCATCGAGCGATCCGCCGTCGATGGGTAATTGCTCGAAAAACGTGATGTTGGTTCCGGGAATATGGCCGTCGCGGATAAAATAATACGCGGCGCTCAGTCCTCCAATGCCGCTTCCTATAATGTACACGTTGGTATCTTCGTACGATTGTGTCGGGATGCCTTTATTGCGTTGATAGGTTCCCAGTTGATCCGAAAACGGCATCGATTTTTGGGGCGTGTTTTTGAGTTGCTCTTTGCTGGAATCCGGTTCATGAACAACATTCCCGTATTTGTCGGATGCTTGTAACACTTTGTCGAACTTTGCTGTGATTGCTGGCATGCTCTTTCTCCTTTATTCTCCTGAAAATGCAATTACCTGCTGTATTCTGCGATATGCCAGTGCGTGTCTCCAGATGATATTATGAATAGACATGAATAACCGCACCATAGCGTTGCGTAGCTGATTCCAAATATTTCAGAAATTTTTCTCGATCCCGATTACTTTTAAAGACCGTATTCCTATCATTACCTCGGGATGTTACATGATAAAAAGCACCAGGATATGTAATTCTTAACGACCGCGCCACTCCAGAAACTTCTTTAGGATTTCACCTTGTCTGTCAAGAATGAAGACTTGATCCTATTGTCTTTTTTTACGACTTCAGGAAATAGATTGGAGCAATGGGATGTCGAACAAAACCGTTCATTCTGCCTTTGCATCGGTGCCATGCTCGGATAGTTGTGCCCCAAACCATCTGTGTATTGCCGTCAATAGATAGAGATCCTTGGTCTCAAAGGTTATTTCCGCCCCATTTTGTACAGCAGCGTAGGATACCCTGATATGTGAGGCCCCTTTTTGAAGCTCTATAAGCCCCGGCATGCTCTTGCCATGCAGCTTTGCCGGGTCGGAATAATCCCCATTTTGAAACTTCACCGCTTCATGCTGCAGATGCCGCCTGATGAGTGCAACCTGATCGTCTGCAGCTGTTCCCCTGGTGATAATCCGCTCCACACCACCCTGCTCCGTCATCTTGAAGACATGCAGGGTCTTTGACACATCGAACGGCATCACGCTATGTGACATCTGATGTACATGTTCCTGCTGTGTCATCTGGGCCCATGCGGGTCCGACCAAGCAGACCAGTACTCCGGTAATCAGTACACAAAGCAACTTTTTCATAGAACCTCCTAAGACCTGTTTTCGCTCAAGGTTCAAGCATAAGCGGTTTTATTGAATGGTTTTAGAGTCAACGTCCTCCCCTGGTAGTTTTACCCTGACACATCCCGGGGATATATCAGGAAGAGTGCCTATAATTTGATTGGATATGTAAGTCATAGATAACGCGTTGATTTCTGTCAAGGGATTTGTGTGACCTCGACAGGTGCCGGCTTATGTGACGGATCATGAATGTTCCCATATATCCATATCTTCTGATGACTGCAGTGAGAGAGTTCGCGCCACCACGAATTCAGCCTGTTTGAAAGGAGCCGGGATAGGGGAGGCAACCGGAAAGGTGAGCCTGCGACTGTGGATTAAAAAGATATGTCTCTCTGGCCCTGGAGTATGGTCGAATGTTTATGTGATTACGTACAAAGCTCAGCCAGATGATATATACAAATGAAAGAGATGACTTTAGGAGACTAATTTTATTTTTCCTTTTTTACAACCGGGAGACAGATTGATTTTCACAAAACGACGTGAAAAAAAATCAGTCCCCTCAGGCTATTTAAGAAAAATCAATCTGTCTCCCGGATAGTGGCTGAGTTTCATTGGTAATCACACCATCTTATGGTGGCCGGTGTTGCTATTTCTCCGTCACGATGAAGCGCCCGTACATTCCTTTGTATGCATGATCATAATACTGACAGAGATAATAATAGGTCCCCTGAGGCGGGGCTTCGAAGGTGACCGTGCCCTCGGCATAGAGGGACTTTTGCGCGTCCTTGAGTTGCCGCGGAGGGAGAATGGGTATTCCGACCAGGGTGTCGGGCATGCCCATCATGGAGAGCACGGGATAGAGCGGCGGAACGGGGGTAATGACTACTCCGTGAGTCATCCGATTCCCGTAATCCATATTGACGAAATTCAGGGTAATAAGAGAGCCCGAGGGAACAATGATCGTCGGATTGACGAGCCCGGCCACCTCAAAGGTGGTATCGGGAAAATCGGGCTGCACGGCCGCCATCGTAATCTCAATCCGATCGCCGGAGAAAACCACCCGGTTCCTGGCCTTGTCCACCTGCGCCGACTGGGTTGTCCGCAAGAGCTGCTGGTTTGCGTCGGGAAAGGTTATCTGCCGGCCTCCCTGCCAGCCGTAGCCGCCCATCATGCCGCCGCCCATCATGCCGCCCATTCCATATCCGCCATAGCCATATCCGCCACCCCGGGCATAAGCAAACCCTGTGACAGCCAGACTAACAGCCAGAACACATGTGAGCGTGAGCTTTTTCATAATTTTTTCCTTTATATTTATGCCAATTATAATTTCATCCGGAATAATGGCAAGTTGTGAGTACATCCGAGTTGTCCATTTCTTGGGCACTCCGGTTTTTGAAATCGAGGGGGCGGCGTAAATTCTTTTCACACCTGAGCAAAGGGCTGAGTCCACGTGGCCTGGATCTTCGGTTCGGTCGTGCCCTTGCAGTTAGAACACTCAAAAGAGTTAACGGAGAGGAAGATATATCTGCCCGATATTTCATCCTCCGGCCGGTTCACACTCGGATGGTCATATCAGATGTCAGGATTACCTGTACTGTTCGGCTTTTTCGTTGAGTTGTGTCTGGAGATCGTTAATTGCATTCTGCAGCCTGGAGAGTCGCTCTCTTGACGCGTTGGGGTTTCTCTGCGCTTCCTGATATTCAAACCGTTTGTCATTCAGTTCTCTGCGCAGTTTTACGGTAGCATCCAGAAATCTCCGGTTCTGCACGTTATCCCGGTTGTCCCGGGCTGATTGGGTTCTGTCAGGGTAATTAGTGTCTCCAGTGTACCCTCCATAAGTGCTCCCGGCCCCCATACCATTGCCACCACTGCCACCCATGTTGCCATAGCCGCCGGAACCACCACCCATCATGCCGCCACCGCCGCCGCCCATCATGCCGTAACCGACACCATAGCCACCATTCATCATGCCGCCACCGCCCATCATGGCATAGCTGCCGTTACCAGTCATGTTGTAGCCGCTTCCGCCACCATGGGCATAGACAAAGCCGCCTGCAGCCAATCCAACAGCCAGAGCAGCCGCGATAAGTATATTCTTCATTACAATTTCCTCCATATCATTTCTTGTTGGCCGATACTCGGAAGCATCTGCAAATCGTGAGACCTGAAAAACTGTCGGATCTGTTTTAATGACTTCACTCATGTCGTAATTTTTATTGCATAGGCTGTGCCATTCAAGGTGTTATCCAGCAAATAATTCGCAACAAATTGAATATTAGGACAATATATCATTGCAAAAAGTACATTCTCATCCACCATCATATCTCAAACTGTCCATTTTTTAGGCGTTCAGGCTCCACCACAGGATTTCAAGGCGTCTGGTTTTTTCACAGGTATTCAAGGCATGGCCTGGACAGGAGAAAAGCCCGTATGTTTTCATCCGGACAACGGAAAAACGAGGGATGGGGTCAGGGTTCATTGGCTAATTGCTCAAGAGCCTTGACCATTTCCGGCGAGTCCCATTCCCGGAAACCCAGCTCAGAAAAGACAAAATCTCCTCTTTTATCAATGACAAAGCTCATCGGATGTCCAAAGACATGATATTTTCTATCTATACTGCCGTCCGTATCCAGTGCTACCCGGAAGGTATACCTGTTGCCGGCGATGAAACTCCGAACGGTTTCAGGGGATTCCCCATCGTTCACCATCACAATCTTGACAGGCGCACCCTGCAATCTGTTTTTCAGTCTTTCAACGGAAGGCAACTCCTTCCGGCACCACGGTCACCATGTGGTCCAGAACACGAGAAGAACGACACTTCCCCTATACTCATCAAGATTGATCTTGCGACTGCGGAGGTCATTTAGGATAAACCGGGGTGCTGCCGTTCTCTTTTCTACCGGGATACGGCTGTCGATTATGTCCTCGTGAGATGTGTTCTCCGATTGACTCAATCGGAGAAATTGGATCAATCCAAAGACTAGGGCCAGGCTAAGCGCCAGGAGTATTTTTGCTTTCATTCTTCCTTTCCGGAGTAGGTTGTGAGCCTCGGATGCGGAGGCAGGATCTTTCCAACATATATCATAACGCGCCTCCTGAATTCGCCAAGTCGTTTTATCGGGCAAGGGTTTTGTGAACCTGCCGTCTTTATGGATCAGGTGACTCCCACTGAAACCGGAAGCAACAGGACTCCACGGCTGAACATGCTTCCAGCGGACAACAGCCTGGTGATAGTGTCTTGCTTTTCATACTTGCACCTTCTCACCGTGTCAGAAGCGGTTTTCTGAAACGGCGAAGCCTGAGGGCATTGCTGACAACAGGTAGCGAAGAAAGTCCCATGGCCCCGGCTGCAATCATCGGATTGAGCAGAATCCCGAAAAAGGGAAACAGGATTCCGGCGGCTACCGGGATCAGGATCGTGTTGTAGGCAAAGGCCCAGAACAGATTCTGCTTGATATTGCGGATCGTGGCCCTGCTGAGCGCGATTGCCGTCACGACCCCTTCCAATTCACCGCTGATCAGGGTGATATCGGCCGACTCGACGGCAATATCCGTACCTGTGCCGATGGCAATTCCCACATCGGCCTGCACCAGTGCCGGAGCGTCGTTGATCCCGTTGCCGACCATGCCGACGGTCCGGCCCTCAGCCTGAAGTTGCTTGACCACGTCGGCCTTCTCATCCGGCAGGACCTCGGTGACGACCCTTGTCACACCAACCTGCCCGGCAATGGCCTGTGCGGTATGCTTATTGTCCCCGGTCAGCATCACGACCTCGATACCGAGGCGCTGCAGTGCGGCAATGGCCTGTCGGGAGCCTTCCTTTACCATATCGGCAACGGCAATAATGCCGGCAATCTCGTGGTTAACGCTGATAAAGATCGGTGTCTTCCCTTCTCGGGCAAGTTCTGCGGCCGATACCGCAACACGTTCGAGGGAAAGCGCATGGTTCGCCATCAGCGCGGCATTTCCCAGCATTATCTTTCGGCTATCCATGACAACCGAAATCCCGAAACCCGGAATGGAGTTAAAATCCGTTCCCATCGCCAAGGTGACCTTTTTCCGTCGGGCCTCCTCGACAATAGCCTCACCGAGAGGGTGCTCCGAGCCTTTTTCCGCCGAGGCGGCAATGGACAGGAGCCTATCGGCACCGAAACCGTTGACGGTTACAATATCGGTTACCACCGGCCGGCCTTTGGTGATCGTGCCTGTTTTTTCCAGTACCACGGCATTCAGCTTATTGGTGGTTTCCAAAACACTGCCGCTCTTGATCAGGATCCCGTGCTCTGCACCTTTGCCGATACCGACCATGATGGAGGTCGGCGCGGCAAGACCGAGGGCGCTGGGACAGGCGATGATCATAACGGCGACGAAATTCAACAGAGCATAGGTCATGGCCGGCGCCGGTCCCAAGACCAACCAGACAACAAAGGTGATCGAGCCGATGATCATCACCCCGGGCACGAAACAACCGGCTATGCTATCGGCCAGCCTGGCAATGGGAGGCTTCGAGCCTTGAGCATCCTGAACCTTTCTGACGATCCGAGAGAGCAGGGTATCTTTGCCGACCCTGGTCGCCGTGAAGGTGAAGGTGTCTGTCTTGTTGAGAGTGACGCCTGTCACCTCATCGCCCGGAACCTTGCCGACCGGGATCGATTCTCCGGTGACCGTGGACTCATCAACGGCAGAGTCTCCCTCGACGATGATGCCGTCCACCGGGATCTTCTCGCCGGGGCGAACCACGACCAGGTCGCCGACGGCAACGTCCTCTACCGGGATTTTGACCTCGGTGCCGTCTCGTAGAATGTGGGCGGTCTTGGCCTGCATGCCGATGAGTGTTTTTATCGCCTCGGAGGTCCGTCCTGTGGCCCTGGTTTCGAGAAAGCGTCCGAGCAGGATAAGGAGGATGATGACCGCCGTCGTGTCGAAATAGACCTCAGCCGGAAGGCCCTGAGCACTGAAGAGGGAGGGGAAGAAGGTAACCAGTGCGCTATAGCAAAAGGCGGCACCGGTACCGGTGGCAACAAGGGTATCCATATTGCCGGTTCTGTTTTTCAGTGCCTTCCAGGCTCCCTTATAGAACCGTCCGCCGATCCAGAACTGGATCGGCAGCTGCAACAGGAGTTGCAGCAGGAAATTTGTCCGCCGGGAAAGCAGAACAAAACGGGAGAGACCGAGGTCTTGCCAGGAGACCACCAGAAGAAGCGGTATAACCAGCGCAACACCTGCCAAAAACCTTATCTTCAAATTTCGGAGGGCGGCCTCCCGGGCAGTTCTCTCGCAATCGAGCGCGTCCTTTGCTTCGCCCGCAGACAAGGATACGGAGTAACCAAGATTTTCAACCGCCTTGGCTAGATCCTTGGGTGAGATAACTCCGGGCGAGTATGCCACGCGGGCACTTGAGGCGGCAAGGTCCACGGAGGCATCGATGACACCTTCGAGCCCGGCAAGACCCTTTTGCACTCTCCTCACACAGGAGGCACAGCGCAGGCCGACTATTGGAATGACAATTTTTCTGCTGGTTTTTCCCTCGTTCTCCCAAGCGGATACAGCAGTTATCCCTGTCTGGATTTCATGGTTTCTCAGTACCTGCATGTCTTCACCTCCCGGTATGGAGCGTGCCCCGTCGGCTATTCAAGCGGTCAGGCCCGCTCGAATACCCGGTCTTGAGCAATATCTGCTCCCCTGTTTACGCTCTACGACCGGATCCCTGGCCGGGGCTCGGGACGACCTCTTTCGTAGAGATAGAAAGCACATCCCGTGCCACATTGTGGCATGCGGCGGGTAGGTGTGCATAACCTGCTTTAATGAAATGGGAAAATTAGATTAAGGCTCCAAGGAGTTCAAGAGGTTGCGACCCGGGATGTACTGAATTTGGACAATCGGAAAAGGAGAAAAACGGGATAATGCCTAAATAATTGACGGCGATTTGTCTGAGCTCCTGCTTTCCGTCTCCATCCGACTCAAGCAAACTCTCTTTATAACCCGGGTTGCTCAGGCGGATTCAATACCTGAGGCTGATCTCATTCAGTTCAGCCAGTATGGTAAGGATGAGGTTTTTAAATCCTGTGCGCTCACTGCAATCGGCATACTAGGACCTCAGGATCAATTTAACTTTTTGAAAACCCGCTATGAAAAAGGAGGGGCCAACGACAAGTACCTGGCCCTGAAATCCATTGGTGATATCGGTACGCCGGAGGCCATTGCCTTCATAACGGCACAGAAAAATACAAACCTGTATTCGACCCAGTTTGGTCTGCAGAATTGTGTTGACCTCTATGCCGAATAGGAATCGGGCGTTGGTTGAGTACCTTGGCAACAAGAAACCGCATGTCGAAGGATTCTGATATCCCTTTACGCACATCGGTGGGATGAGTCCGAGGCGATAGAATCCGTGGTGGAAGAGGGAACTTGACCTTGGAACGATGTGTTCCTGTCTTCAGATATCTAAAGACAGGAACACATCGACAACATCCGGATCGAACATGGTTCCACGGTTGTCGCGTATAAAATTTATAACCTTTTCCCTGACCCACCCTTCCCGGTATGGACGTTGGCTGATAAGGGCCTCATAAACATCTGCAACGCAAAGGATCCTGGCTCCGATATCGATTGCCTCCCCGGACAACCCGAGCGGATACCCCTTGCCGTCAAAGCGCTCATGGTGTTGTGTTACCAACGGTAAAATATCCTGGTACGCCTGGATTGGCTCAAGAATTTTCCCACTGATCGCGGGATGGGTCTTTATCGAGTCGTATTCGGCATCATTGAGACGACCCGGTTTGTCCAGTATGGCGATCGGAACCCCGATCTTCCCGATGTCATGTAATAATCCGGCTCGAAACAGCATTTCAAGTTGATCTTTGGACCAATTCATGGCCCGACCAATTTTCATCGATATTTCTGCTACTTTCTCAGAGTGTCCTGCCGTCCACTTGCTCTTTGCATCGACGGTACGGGCCAGAGCTTCAAGCGCTCCCAATGACAGCCGTTCAAGATCGGAGACCAAACGGGCGTTGTTCAGGGCTATACCCATATGGTCCGCCAACTGTCGCGCCTGATTGATCCGTTCTTCGTCATCGTGATCTTCGGAATGTCTGAAATCCATGATCAAGGTGCCGATGGTGTCGTGTTCCGAATCAATCGGCAGGATAAGAAAATCATCGCAGGATCTTCTGTTCACCAGAAGAGGGGGCAGGTGGGCATCGCGTCTCAATATTCTAAAGGGCGCTCTTGTAAGAAACACTTCCCGTTCTTCATTGGTCAAAATGGCATATTCTTCTTTGATGTCGTTCTCCCTGCCACCCTCGAGAATGGTCAACCGCATCCGGTTCGGGTCTCCAGGCAGACGTTGTCCCAGCATAATGAGTCGATTAGAGAAAAATTCTGAAATCATCCGCAACGATTTGGGAATAAGTACTGAAGAATCGAGATTTGACAGGATTGAACTATCGATCTCGTTTATCAGAGCCAGGGCGTGGAACTGCTCATGTAATCGTTTGCTCATTATATTGAAGCTTTCAGCCAGTTGTTCAAATTCATCGCCGCTTTTGATTTCAACTCGACTGCTGAAATCTCTCTTCCCTACCCGCACGGTCCCTTTCTGGAGGAGCATCAGCGGTTCCAGGGTTCTGCGGATGAAAAACAGCCAGAGAAAGAGGATGGTCCAAAGAGCAAGAGCGGCAATCAGTGGAAAAGTTCTTCTAAATTGCAGAGAAGCACCCACCATATCCGAGCGCATGCCGCTGAATATAATGGTCCAGGTCTGCGCATTGAAACGAGATTCAAGGAATAATGACCATCCGCCTGCCACATAGGTCTTCCCCCCCCTTGTATAATTGAACTGCAAATAATTACTGGTACTCGAACGCTTTGACATGGCGGGAAGGACCGGGCCTGGGGAGTCTTTAGTAGCAGCTATCAATTGACCGTGTCCGTCATAGACAGCCAGCTCGGTCATGGCAGGAAGCAGGTTGTTTACCCCGACTCCCCATAAAACCGAGAAGACCGGTTTGGCAATCAGAAGACAAGGGGTCCCGGCAATTTTTGTTGGAATAATAAGGTAGATAACGCTATCCTGAGAATCAGTTTTTTTTAGGTAAATCGTAGTCTTGCCTCCCTGATACAGTAAATGGTCAAAGAGGGCGGCATCCGGTTTCAGGTGGAGATGTCCTGTGAGTGTTCTCAGCCCCGCACCTGCCTTGTACAGACCCAAACCGGAAAAATTGGTTGTTATCTGATCAAGAAGTGTTTGTGAAATATTGACGGACCGTTGACCGATATCCAAATATGAGGCATATACCAAGATAAGGTTATTCATTTTAACGAGACGATCATAAAGGCCTAAGCTGTAGATCTTACAGTTTTTTTCTATACGAAGCAGGCTTTGTTCCTTCAATTGATCGGCAACCCGCTGGTAGGAATATCCCAGCAAAATAATTATGGGCAGAAAGACGCAGCCAAAGAACAAGATGAAAAAGCGGCGGCCGATTTTACTTTTTAATAAAGAAATTCCGATCTGCATTATCTTCAATAATTTTCAACAAGACCAGTATAGGCACCGTTATTGGCTCGGACGATGTCATCTTGGCTCACTTTGGCGGTGAAGGGGGCTACGCTCTTGCCGTCCGCCCCCATGGAATAGAGATCAAAATCGGTGTTTACCGGATGCAGTGATTTGTCCATGCGGGCTTTTAACCCTTTGGGGATATTGTCTATGGGATAATAAACATAGGTATTACCCCAGGGATCTACGGGGTTACCGAGTCCGGCTTGTGTCAGGGTGTCCGGGAAATTGCCGTGGTCAACCTCGTAGGCATAAATACCGGTTTCTATCCCTTTTATTTCAGCTATCGCCCGGGTAATTTGAGCCTGTTCTCTGTAGCTGATATAGTTGGGGATGGCAATGGCGGCCAAGGTTCCGATGATGGCAATAACAATCATCAATTCAATGAGGGTGAACCCGCCGTCACCTCTGGTTTTTTCCAACTTCAATTGATACGTAAGCTCAAAGCTCCCTGGAAATACTATTTTTCTCGTGACAGCACGGGCATTCCAGCAGGAATCAACCATCCTGAGCAGCTGAGCTGTGAATCCTTCATTTCGAAATGAAGCCATTGATTTTGTCTTTTACATTGAGGGCCGGTTTGCGTTTTGCATCGTACTTATTCCAGGGCTTCTTATTAAAAGGAAAATCGGACCATCGGATATCTTGGTTACCACTCCGAAATAAAAGGTCTGCCTATCTTGTCGGCGTGAAGTAAGCTGAAAGCATGCAGCAATCAACTCAGAGCCATAACCACGGAGGCAGTCCATAGGGAAATGATAAAGAGTATTGGCCCGGATGTCCATAAAAAGTGCCCTGCCGGTGAGACAGAAAACAGCTTGACTGCCGGTAATATTTTTTTATGGTTGCAGGCAATAGGACTATCTGAATAGGAGTGGAAATATTTCAACGGATATGTATAATGGGGTCGCTTTAAAAAGAGGAACCGGGTCTTTCAACAAAACATCTGTTCGGGCAAGGATCGGATTATTGCTTGAATTCCCTGTCTCTCTGCTGGCGGGCGCTTCTTTTTGAGCGATTTCGAGTTCCTGGCTGCAGACATGTCCTCATCAAAAAAATCGCTTGATTTAGCGTGCAATCCTCCTATATATTTCTAAGTACTTTCGGGGCGATTAACTCAGCGGGAGAGTGCCACCTTCACACGGTGGAAGTCACAGGTTCAAATCCTGTATCGCCCACCAAATGAATTGATCAGGGGGCAGTGTCGATTTCCACAAGTTGGGCGGACGAGCACTGTTTTTCATTCATTCCCTCCAGGGCTTCAGGAAAGAAATTTTAAAAGCGGCCCTTTGTCCCGGCTCACTGGATAGATCAACTTGTCCTTCGTTTCGCTTTGCTCTTCCTGCCGAACAGTGCAAACGCCAAGGGCGCGTTATCGGTAAACGACCTGAGGGGTTGCCTCAGCATAATCGATGATCTTCATAAGACTCATCAAATAAAATATGGCTCATCCGGGTCAAGGCAAAATGAGAATGACTTCCAATATTATTCTTGGCATCCTTTTGGGGAGATGTATAGATTATAGAAGGTCCTTTTAATTGAGCCCTTGCCAAAACAGACGTATAAGAGAGAAGGGGGAGCCCCTCAAGGCCGTATGGATATATTTATAGCCAGGCAACCGATATTTACCTTGCACAAACGTCTATTTGCCTACGAACTCCTGTATCGAGGGACAAAGAAAACGACACTCCAAACCGTCAATGGCAACAAAGCGACCACAAGTGTTCTTTCCAGCGCCTTTTTGACCGAAGGCATTGAGACCATCAGCGGCACTCGTCCTTGTTTTATTAATTTTACCCGTGAGCTGCTGATAAAAAATATACCGGCCTCTTTCCCTAAAAATCTGGTAGTGGTGGAGGTCCTGGAGGACGTTCCTCCTACTGCCGACGTTGTGGAAGTGTGTCAAAAACTTAAAAGCGAAGGCTATACAATCGCGTTGGACGACTTTGTTTATGATCGCAGTCTGGAACCCCTTATAGGCCTTGCAGACATAATAAAGTTCGATGTCCAGTTGTCCTCCCAGGATACGATCTTAAAAACTCTGCACCGACTTTCTCGTCATCGGCTTAAATATCTGGCTGAAAAAGTGGAGACCTATGATGAATTTGTGCGGATGAGTAAACTTGGGTTTTCATACTTCCAGGGGTATTTCTTCTGCAGACCCGAGAATATGAGGATCAGGGAGGTCGATTCGGCAAAAATAAACCTTATCAGCCTGTTGGCCGAGGTCAATAAAAGGTCGACCACCATCAAAAGACTGGAAAAGA
This sequence comes from Desulfocapsaceae bacterium, assembly GCA_046706325.1. Lineage (GTDB taxonomy): Bacteria > Desulfobacterota > Desulfobulbia > Desulfobulbales > Desulfocapsaceae > CAWGGS01. The sequence goes on from JBJKPM010000037.1 coordinate 14,029, forward strand.
TTATCCAGGGCGATGTCGGCCTTTCGTATAAGCTTCTGCGTTTTATAAATTCATCCTACTTCTATCGGGTGACCAAAATCGACTCGATAGCTCATGCAATAACCTATTTAGGTTCCAGAGAATTAAAGCGTTTTATTATCTTGGTCCTCATTTCCGAGCTTGCCACCGACAAACCGGGAGAACTGGTCCGATTGGCGGTTGTCCGAGCAAAAATGGGTGAATTGTTGGCCGGGGAGACGGTTTTTCGAGATAAGGCCGATGAAATTTTTCTTCTCGGCTTGTTTTCACTGCTGGATGCGATGCTGGATGCCCCCATCGAGGTTATCTGCAACCGCTTATCACTTGGCGAAAATTTGCTGCAGGCATTGGTGGATGGAGCCGGGCCGTATGCACCTTTTATCGATACGATTGTAAGCTACGAGAAACGAAATAAGGCAGGATGCCTTGCCGCCTTAAAAAAACTCGGTGTCGGGGCCCAGAATCTTCATCAAATGTATCTTGAGGCAATTTCCTTTGCCCAGTCGATACTCATGTGAAATACGTTTTGCCAAATCCGGGCCGATTACTGTACAATCCGGTTCAAGTCTCCCTGCCGTTTGAGGCTGAGCATACACACGTTTTCGGCGTATCGATCAGGTCAGCGGCAAGGAGGGATCAGCTACCTTTGTGCGCCGTTTCTTCGATTCGGCAGGGAGGCAGCGGCCAAAGTGCCCCCGGACAGCCGAAGAGAAAAGAGGATGGGGGCGGCCCATGGCCTCACCTGAGAGAGTCAAAGGGGTTTGCCAGCTTTTGTCTGCCTTGCAGATGAAGAAAAGAGAAAAAAGCCGATGTCGCAAATTGAATATCACTGAGGAGAGGCACCGATGACAGACTGTATTTTTTGTAAAATCGTCGCAGGAGAGATCCCTTGCAAAAAAATCTACGAGGACGATGACATCCTGGCGTTCTGGGATATTTCACCCCAGGCCCCGGTTCACTTCCTGGTCATTCCCAAAAAACACATTCCCCGGCCCGTTGACATCACCGAGGAGGAGGAGCAGCTGATCGGCAAGCTTCTCCGCGTCGGCGGCCAGGTCGCAAGGGATAACGGCGTCGAGGATGGTTACCGGGTCATATTCAATAACGGGGCCAAGGCCGGCCAGGTTGTCTTTCACCTGCACATGCATATCCTTGGGGGCAAGGAGAGACCTTGGCCGATGTGAATGGAGGGTAGGGCAGCGGGGAAGGCTCCTGCTCATTGCCTGATATCATGAGGAGACAAAAAAGGGAGAAAATGGCACGGTTTAAAACACTTATGGAAGTTTTTACGTTGCTTGAAAAAAGCAATTGCCGAAAATGCGGCGCCAAGACCTGTATGGCATTTGCCGCCGCCGTTTTCAATGGAGAGCGGGCATTGGCCGAATGTCCGCTGGTGCCGGAAGAAATCTCCCGTGAGTATGCTCTACAGCCGAAAAGATCGGAGGCCAGTGATCAGGAGAGGGAGAATCGACTGGCTGAACTGAGGGCGAGACTTCTAAAGATGGACCTGAAGGCAGCCGCTTCACGGATCGGTGCCGGTTATCACGAGGGAAAATTGATCCTGAAAATCATGGGCAAGGTAGTTGAAATGGATTCAGCCGGGAACGTGGCCACCGAGATCCATACCAACCCCTGGGTGATGGCCCCTGTCTTGACGTACATTCTTGCCTGCAAAGGTCTTCCGGTAAAGGGCCGCTGGGTGCCGCTGCGGGAACTGCCGAACGGTAAGGACTGGTATCGGTTGTTCGGACAGACATGCGAGCGGCCGATGAAAAAGGTGGCCGATACCTATTCGGACCTCTTTGGCGATCTGGTGGAGATCTTCAATGGCCAGCCGGTGGAGAACCACTATCAATCGGATGTGGCCCTGGTCCTTCACCCGCTGCCGCTGGTTCCGATCCTGATCTGTTACTGGCAGCCGGACGAGGGGCTGGAATCGGAGCTGCACATCTATTTCGACGACTCCGCCGAGGACAATCTGGGCATCGAGGGGATCTATTCTCTAGGCACCGGTATCGCCCGGATGTTTGAAAAACTGGCCCTCAGGCATGGAGGCGGTGTTGGTTGAAATTATCTGCCGGCATGCCCCGATCCTCTGTTGACCTGGATAACATTCAGGGCCCTGTCGGTTGCGGGGCAGGTCTTCATGGTACGGAGCCACGCTTCGGCAGAATCAACTGCAGCATGCTGTAGAGCCGGTGGAACAGATAATCAAGATGGGCCGGGTCGGAGATGCCGGATGGCATTGTCTGCGAATGTCCGATGTGGAACGAGTTGCCTATCTCGGTCAGTGTGCGGGCTTCAACCTCGAGAACCGATCGGAACGCCGTGCCGGCAGCCGTCTTTGCAGGCATGGACTCGATGGGGTGTTTTTTGTCGCCTGGATTTTCAAGGGACTGGAGCTGTTCCCAGCACCTCCATAAAAGTTCAACCGACTGCCGGCGGATGGAGGGATCCGGATTGAGAAATCTGATGCAGGCGTCTTCCAGCAAGGCGTCAAGGGCCGGATCTCCCGTGTCGAACCGCGCAGATGAAAGTGATTCATTCAGCACCGAAGGCGCAAGTCGCATCACTTGGCCTGCCGGGGAGAGTTCATAGGCGAGATTGTTGCGCGACAGGATTCTGTTGATGTCTGAAACAAACGTTTGCTTCCCTTCGGCTTCGTCGAAGCTGAGGTGGTAATGATCGAGGGAGTCGTGACGGGAATCCTGGATCGGCTTCGCCACTGCGCGATAGCAGAACTCGAGGAAATCGAGCACCTGCAAGGTTTCCGGCGCATAAGGCCTTACCTCCGACCATAGGCCCCGATAGATTCTCGTGGTCGTTGCCAGCGGCAACTCAAGCCCGGGAACCTCGATTCGAATCGCAACGGCCAGGGCCTTCTCGTCGGTGCCTATCGGGCCATGCCCTTCAGGACAGGGTTTGGGGTACTTGGCTCCGAAGGCACCGGTCGTAATCAATGACTGCACGAGGGTGACGATGCCCGCCCAAATCTTCGGCGATACGACTTCCTCATTGCGTGGTCTGGGACCATGCTCCCGGTCGCTGAAATAGTCAGTCATGGCGATCTCCGGTCGGTATTTTCTGAAGAGGTCCGGCAATAATCTCAAGGCAAGCCGCAAGCATTGGAACCTCCTCTGGAATATGTTGTCTGTGCCCGGTAGGGGAGGGAATCTTTCGGTTTAAGCTCACCGGATGTGATTCTGTTTCCGTATCCGGTACAAAAACAGAAATGTCGTCAGAAGGCAAGGGCGATCTCACCCGCACCTGTTGGAAGGAATGAGAAGCGGCAGTACTGACATCATAAGCGACCGCCGATGACGGCGAAGCATCACTTTGGATAAATTTGAGGAACCTTTCTTCAGCTGCCGCGTATTGATGTGAAAAAGCTGTCATCGTAAACACGTTGTTTCAAACAAAGGAAGGCAGGCCAGCATGGACATGAACATCGATTTTGAACCGTCACCGGATTTTGTCTCGAAAACCATGAGACGGATCGATGCCTACGAGGATGCAAGGGATCCGTTTTTCAGGAGGGTCGGGATGTACAATCTGCAGCGCTGTGTACTGGTGATAAGCTGGGCCTTATTCGGGCTGCTTAACGCTACGCGGGTTTTTTAAACAGGATGACCCCTTCAGGGACTACAGGGCGATATGCAGATCCTGTAGGTACCGGCGATCAACCGCCGGTGAGGGGGGCAATGCCGACCGATCTAACCACCCGGCATGGTTGGACCAGACCGGCCGGCCACAACGAAACTGGAAAGCTCATCACTCCGGCAGGGCAAGGCCGGTGTTTCATGGAGACTTTCATACAAAGGAAGAAGAGCACAATGGAAGATACAACGGATGTTGCGCCAAGCGCTCGAATCGAGCGCAAACAGAAGACAAAACTAAGAGAAAATACCGAGGCGGTCATATGGGCCGTCGTCCTTTTCCTGGTTATCAGGACCTGCATCGTACAGTCCTTCGAGATTCCCTCCGGATCCATGGAGAACACCCTGCTCGTCGGCGATTACCTGCTGGCAAACAAGTTTATCTACGGCATAACGATCCCGTGGACCTCATACAAGGTCTTGAAATTTCGCAACCCGCATCGAGGCGATATCGTTATTTTCAGATATCCTCGCGACCGTTCACAGGATTTCATCAAGCGGGTTATCGGAGTGCCGGGCGATGAAATCCTGATTCGCAACAAGCAGGTCTATGTCAATGGGATCCCCTACAGAAATCCGCATGAACTGCACACCGATCCCTTTATCATTCCCCGGGGACAGAGCGTTCGGGACAATTACGGTCCGGTCCGGGTCCCGAAGGATTCCTACTTCATGATGGGTGACAACAGGGATTCCTCTTATGACAGCCGCTTTTGGGGATATGTCAAGGATTCGGATATCGTCGGTGAAGCCTTGATAAAATACTGGTCATGGGACAAAGATAAATGGCGGCCCCGCTGGCAGAGGATAGGCAGGCTGATCAATTGACCGGAAGAGTTGCAGGATCCGCCTGCTCAAGTGTTCCTAAGGAGCCGATTGTGCAAAAAGACGACGAGATAAGCGATGAAATGGAGACGATCCGCGCGGTCAAAGCAGGGGATACGGATGCCTACGCCCTGTTGGTTGAGAGATACCATCGCCCCTTGCTTTCCTTTATCTTTAAGATGGTCGGCGACAGGGATATGGTGGAGGACCTGGGTCAGGATGTTTTTCTGGCCGTTTACAGGTCCTTGCCTATGTTCGATGAGACAAAAGGCGTTCCGTTCTCGGCATGGATCTTCACCGTGGCCAGGAACCGCTGCCTTACGGTCCTGCGTCAAAGAAGGACGAGAAAACAGGAGGAACCGATCGCGGCGGACCTTCTTGACAGCAACCGGAAAACACCGGAGGAGATGGTGCTGAACCGGGAACAGCTGTCGGCCCTCGCCGCCTGTCTTCGACAGATCCCGGAACCTTTCAGGGAAACCATATTGATGAGCCTGGAGGGCAAATCGGTGGAAGACATTGCACAATGTTACGGGGTCGCCATGGGGACGGTGAAATCGAGATTGTTTCGGGCAAAAGAGCGAATGAAGCTGCTTGTCGGTCTCTATTTCGGATACAATGAGCTGTGAGCGGCAAAGGGGAGGAGGGGGACAAGCTCCTTGGCAAAGATCTTCACCGTCTGCCGGAGACCGACGGGCCGCAGCCGGGCCGGTGAGGTCGCATTGCCCGTCGTCAAAAGACCTGGAGGATCTCCGGATATGAAAAGAGCCTGCAGGGCAATCGAATGCGCGATTGTATTTTTTCTTCTGCCGGCGAGTCTGTACCTTGTCCGCCGACAGATCGGCTTCAAGATCGTGCCGCTGATCATCGCGGTGGGCCTTGCGGGCTGGTTCTATCTGCGGCGGGTCCGGCCGCCTGCAGCCGTCCTCTGCGTACCGAAGAATTTCGGCCGGCAGATCAGGGAGATCCTGATGCTCTTCCTGCCAACGGCCGGAATCCTGACTATTTTGGCCTGGCACCTCCTCCCCGGGAAATTTCTGTTGTTCCCCCGGACGGCTCCTCTGCTCTGGGTCCCGGTGATGGTCCTCTATCCTGTCTGTGCCGCTCTTCCCCAGGAGCTCTTATTTTTACAGCGGAGCCATCCGCTGATTGACGATGGCTGCGGGAAAACCGGAGCGGTCCTGCAGAAGAGGCATCGTATCCCAGGAAAATCCGTCGCGACAGGACCCTTGCCGCACGATTTTCGATCGGTCATCAGCTGCATTGACACGGCCGGATTACCTGATTAGATTTTCCGGTAAGTCCACCCTTCTCCTTTGGCAGGCCACCAACCGGACGGCGTGGTTGCCCGTTGGGGATGGATTGCCGTCCACTCTGCCCGTTTGTCGTAAACGGGTCCCTGAACTGACTGGATGAACAGGAGGATGCCATGGCCTATTTATGTCAAAACTGCGGGGTTGAAGCCGAGGATGAACGCGGCCTGTGCAATCCGATCAGCGATGAATTGGAAGGAAAGTCCTGCGATATCGTGGCAGAACAGGTCTGCGAAGATAAGCACGATGCGATGAGATTCTCATGTGACTCCTGCGGCAGAGTCTCGGCGGACCCGGAATATCTCTGCAGTCCGAGTGAAATCAGATAGATTCGTTAGATTAAATTTTTCAAGAGCAGATTCGAGCACAACGTCCGCCGGTGGTCCGGGAACCCGCAACACAACCCGTGGACCAGCGGCGGTTTTTTGTTGCCGACGTCCGGAGGCGAAGGACTGATTCGGTTATCGTCCGGCCGGCGGCGACAGGGCCCGTCCATGGTGTGACGCCAGCCCATGACTGTCGCTTTGTGGAATCCATCGAGGTTCGGGGCGACGGGGCGCACGGACCGGGCGTCTATCCGGAAACAAAGGGGAGATCTTTCAAGGCCGCACCGTCCAGAACCGCCTGATCGACCTTCAGGTAGGCCCTGCCTTCATCGGCTGCAATATCGACATCCTCGACGCCGGGAACAGCCAGCAGCGCGATGCGGATCTCTGCCGTTCGCTCAAGGTCGAAGGGTGCCAATCGAACGGCGAGGCCGGTGGAGTGGCTCGGTTGCGGCATGGAGGCCGCCACCGCCAGCCAGATCATCAGGACAAGGGCCATGGAGGCCAGTTCCGGCACCGTACCCAGGTGTTGCAGGAGAAAGCCGCCGCCAGCTCCGCCGATGAAGGCGCCCAGGAACTGACAGGTGGAATAGACCCCCATGGCCGTTCCCTTGCTGCCGGCCCGGCATTCCTTGCTCACCAGGGAAGGCAGTGTCGCCTCCAGCAGGTTGAATGCCATGAAGAACATGAAGATAAAGACCCAGACGGCGATAAAGGAGCTGTGCCACAGGGCCGTCAGCACCATGGACGTCGCCATCAATGCCACAGCCCCGACCACGACCTGTTTCATCATCCGCCGTTTTTCCCCGAGGATGATGAAGGGGAGCATGGCAAAGAAGGCCGGGATGACCACGCTCAGGTAGACCAGGGCATGCTGGGCCTTGGGGATGCCCAGCTGGTTGTGGAGGATCGACGGGACCGTAACGAAAAAGGCCACCAGAACGATATGCAGGGTCATTATCCCGTAATTCAGCCGCAACAGACGGGTGTTTTGCAGCACCCCGGCGATTCGTCCGGCGACCGCCTCCGTATCCCGGTGGAGCTTTCTATCCGGTGGCGACGGTACGATGAAGAGCAGGACCAGGATGCCGACGGCGGCAAGGAAAGCGGTTGCCCAGAAGATACCGGCCAGCCCCAGCGCATTGCCGAGCAGGGGGCCGATCACCAGAGAGATCGAGAAGGCAACCCCGATGCCGACGCCGATGGCGGCCATTGCCTCGGTGCGGTGTTCTTCGCTGGTGACGTCGCTTACCAGGGCCATCAGCACGCCTGCCACGGCACCGGCGCCCTGCAGGAAACGGCCAAGAATGACCCCATAGATGGAGCCGGACATTGCGGCGATGACACTGCCCAGGCAGAAGACCAACAGTCCGATAAAAATCAGCGGCTTACGTCCGAAGCGATCGGAGAGCATCCCGTAGGGGATCTGCAACAGGGCCTGGCTGAGGCCGTAGGCACCGATGGCCAGTCCTGCCAGGCTCTCGGTACGCCCCGCAAGATGCGTGCTCAACAGCATGAATACCGGCATGACCATGGCGAGCCCGAGCATGCGCAGGCCATAGACGAGGGCGATGGCGAAAACGGAGTGACGTTCGGTTGAGGTCATGAAGGTGGAAGGGCTGAAGGTTTCGGTTCCCGATGGTGACGGCCGGCGTTATCTCCGGCCCGGGTCCGGCGGTCCGTCCTTGCCGGGACCGCCGCAGCGGTGTGACCGGGCAATCAGCACCGGGGCCTGCCGGATCAGTCTCTCGACCGGAGGCAGGAACACGTCCCGGTATCGGCCTTCCACCGGGCGGATCTTTACGACCTGTGGCCGGCACGTGACTGACTGATCGTAGACACATCGTCGAATCGGGTCAAGTATTTTTTCCTCATGACCGACCGGGCGCTTATCGACGGTCGGGAGAATCCCCACCCAACTTTTCCGACGCTGTCGGTGAGCCGCCGCCGTATTCATTTGTCAACGCCTGGGCGCAGGTGATATACTCTACTCTATTATCCGTACCGGCTTTTGCCTGGCCTTGCGCCGGTGGATCGAGAGCATCTCGCCGGGGCCGGTCGCTGCCGTATCGCCTGTTGTCGTTTTTCAATTCAATCGCATATTCAAGGAGGCAAAAAATGCCTGATTTTGGTCATCCTTTCAATGGCTTGAAACATGATCGTCCGTTGACCCATGGGGAGCTGGTGCGCGCCATCCGCTTCATGGTGGCCGCCGAATACGAAGCGATTCAGCTCTATCAGCAACTGGCGGAATCCACTGATAATGTGCTGGCCCAGAAGGTCCTGATCGACATTGCAGACGAGGAGAAGGTCCATGCCGGTGAATTTCTGCGCCTGCTCAGGGAACTCGATCCCGATGAAGAGCGTTTTTACCGGCAGGGCGCCCAGGAGGTTGAAATCGAATTCCTGGGGGCTGCGCCTGCAGCGGTCGATGAGCCGCCCTCGGCGCCCCCCGGCGGACAGAGTGGTCTGGGGATCGGCAGCCTGAAAAAATAATCAACCCGTGCAGGAGAGACATATGGACTTATTACGTAGAGATCTTGCTCCGATCAGCCCGCAAGGCTGGAGCGAAATTGATGCCATGGCCAGGGAGACCCTGGTTGCCAACCTGTCGGGTCGCAAATTTTCCGACGTTGACGGTCCGCATGGCATCGATCACACCTGTGTCAACCTCGGGCGTCTGTCGATGCCGAAGAAACAGGAAAGCGGCAGCGTGGGATACGGAATCTACCAGGTCCAGCCGCTGATAGAGGCCCGGGTCAACTTCCTTCTTGAGACCTGGGAACTCGACAATGTCCAGCGTGGCGCCAAGGACATCCGGCTGGATTCCCTGGTTGCGGCCTGCCGCGATATTGCCGTATTCGAGGAAAAGGCCATCTTCAAAGGCTTCAAACCGGCCGCGATCACCGGCCTTCAGGATACGGTCAAAGAGAGGGATCTGGCCATGAGGCTGGACATGGACTCCATCGTCGATGCTGTTTCCGAAGGCCAGACCAGGATGCTGCAAGACGGCGTCGAAGGCCCGGCCAATCTCATCGTTTCAGCGAAGATCTGGAAATTCCTGGCCAGGACCACCCCGGGCGGCACCCTGCGCTCCATCCTCGAGACACAGATTGCCGGCAGTGTGATCTATTCCGCCTTTGTCCAGGATGCACTGCTGGTGGCTGGGCGAGGCGGCGATCTGGAACTGACGGTCGGCCAGGATCTGGCAGTCGGCTACCACAGTCATACCGCAACCGAGGTCAATCTGTTCATCACGGAATCGTTTACCTTCAGGGTAATTAACCCCGAGGCGATCTTCGGGTTCAGATTGACCTGAAGGGCGCTCGCACCCCTGTCCGGCCGGCCGATACGTCCAATCGGTGCCGGCGGGACCGGTCTTAGTTTCATTAACGCAGACGGGGCTGGCGTCCGGGCACCGGTGTGCCGTTTGTCTCGGGGTTGCCGGGGAAAAAACCATCATCCTGCCATGGCATCGAAGCAAGCTACATTCCGCCTGCTGCCCTTTGCAGCACCGGCGCATCTCCTGTTGTCCGGCACGGTTGAGCGTTGCCGGGCATTCCTTCGCCTTCGCTACGTTTTCGAGGGCGAGACGGCGGACCTGGTCCTGCCGGCCTCCGTAGCCAGCCCCGGACGGAAAGGGGACCTCTGGCGGGATACCTGCTGCGAATTCTTCCTGAAGGTCGCCGACCGGCCGGACTATTGGGAATTCAATCTCTCTCCCAGCGGCAACTGGAACGTCTACCGGTTCAGCGGCTATCGGGCCTCCATGGCCGAGGAGCCGGATATAGCCTCGCTGAGCCTTCTGGTAAAGGCCGGCGGAGATCGCCTGGAGCTTGATTGTGTCGTCGATCTGCAACCGATCGGCCTGCATGCCGCAGACCTTGTCCTGGCCATCAGCGCGGTCACCAGAGACCGGCGGCAGGGATTGCAGTACTGGGCCTTGATCCATCCCGGTCCCAAACCCGATTTCCATGCGCCGGAAGGTTTCGTCCTGCATCTTGCGGACGAAACCGCATCTCGAAACGGCTGAGCCTCCGGGTCCTCGTCCGCCCGCATCGTGGGACCGGCGGCCGCCGGGTCACCTTCGATCCGGTAAATTTCTGCCGCTGTTTGACTTTCTCCTCCGCTGGAACAACCTTAATGTCAAGGGCATGTCCTTTTTGCGGGTGGTTGCCTGCACGGATGACGATTTTCAACAGGTGCTGCATTGCCTCTTTCATCCAACCGCAGCTCGTCTGTCCGGGCGCTGGATGTTCCCGGAATGATGCGTAAATGCAGGAGGGAATTATTATGGGAGCAACACCGAATCGGTTGATTGCAGAGCAGAGCCCGTATCTGCAGCAGCATGCCCTCAATCCTGTCGACTGGTATCCCTGGGGCGAAGAGGCCTTCGAAAAGGCGAGACTCGAAGATAAACCGATCTTCCTGTCCATCGGCTATTCGACCTGTCACTGGTGTCATGTGATGGCCCACGAATCGTTTGAGAATCCCGAGATCGCGCAGCTGTTGGCACAGTGGTTCGTCAGCATCAAGGTCGACAGGGAAGAGCGGCCGGACATCGACCAGATGTATATGGCCGCCACCCAGATGCTGGCCGGTGCCGGCGGGTGGCCGATGTCGGTCTTCCTGCTGCCCGACGGCAGCCCGTTTTATGCCGGAACCTATTTCCCGCCCCGAACATCCCATGCCCGGCCGGGATTTGCCGACCTGCTGACGGCGCTTGCGACCGCCTGGCGTCAGCGTCGGGATGAGATACGGCAGACTGCCGCCCGACTCGTCTCCCGCCTTGACATTGCCGGGAGCACGCCAGGCCGGGTCCTGCCTGCGGATGGTGCCGAGCGCTGCTATCACCTTCTCGCCGAGAGCTATGACCCGGACGAGGGGGGCTTCGGGGGGGAACCGAAGTTTCCCCGGCCCGCCGTCCTCACCTTCCTGTTCGAATGGTACCGACGGACAGGCATCGAGGCGGCAAGGCGGATGGCCCTGCATACCCTGGGCAAGATGGCCTGCGGCGGCATGTACGACCATCTCGGCGGCGGTTTTCATCGCTATTCGGTGGATGATCATTGGTTCGTTCCCCATTTCGAGAAAATGCTCTATGATCAGGGGCAACTGGCCCATGCCTACCTCGATGCCTATCTCCTTACCGGCGATACATCCCATGCCCGCCTGGCCCGGGAGATCTTCGAGTACCTTATCCGGGATATGCAGGATCAGCAGGGAGGGTTCTATTCGGCGGAGGATGCGGACAGCATCAACCCCTATGCGCCGAAGGAGCATGGCGAGGGGGCGTTTTATCTCTGGACGACAGAGGAGGTGCATAGGCTGCTCGGCACGGAAGATGCCGATATATTCTGCTTTCTTTACGGGATTGTAAAAGGCGGCAATGTCGTCCGGGACCCGATGGGCGAGTTCCGCGGCCGCAATATCCTCCATCGCGCCCGGACCGCGGTCGATGCCGCAGGTCAATTCGGGCTGAGTCAGGATGAGATCGAGACCCGGATGGCCTCTTGCCGACAGGTGCTCCTGGAGGCCCGCAGCGCCCGGACCCGCCCCCACCGCGACGACAAGGTCGTTGTCGGCTGGAACGGCATGGTGATCGGCGCCCTGGCCCGGGGGAGCCGGATCCTGCAGGACCACGGCCTGCTGGAGGCCGCCATCCGGACGGCAAGCTTCATCAAAGAGACCCTCTACGATCGACAGAGCCGGTATCTGCAGCGACGATACTGCAACGGTGAGGCGGGACTTGCCGGTCAGCTTGACGATTATACCCACCTCGTTGCCGGCCTGCTGCATCTCTATGGGGCCTGTCACGATCCGAACTGGCTGCGATGGGCCGAGGCGCTGACGGAACGGCAGATAGAATTGTTCTGGCATGAAGGCGGCGGCTTTTTCTATGACAGCGTCGCCGATTCCAGGCTGAAGGTGCGGATGCGGGGGACATATGACGGGGCCGAGCCGGCCGGCAATTCGGTGGCGGCGCATAATCTCCTGTTTCTGGCCGATCTGCGGGACCGTGATGATTGGCGGGTGCTGGCGCGGCGGCTCATCGCCTCATTTGCCGACATCGTCGACCAGTATCCGCCGGCCCTGCCGTTGCTGCTGACAGCCTGGCAACGGCTCGAGGAAAAGCCAGTGCAGGTCGTTGTCACAGGGACGAGGGGCGCGGCCGATACGGAGGCACTGCTGCGGATTGCCGGACACGGCTATGATCCCTACCGGCTGGTCCTGTTGGCCGACGGCGGGGAGAACCAGCGCTATCTGGCGGAGAGGTTGACGTTCCCGGGAGCGGCAGGGCATGCGGATGAGGGGGCCTGCGCCCATGTCTGCGCCGATTTTGTCTGCAGGCGTCCGACCCACGACCCGGAGGAGCTGAAACGGCAGCTCTTGAAGGGGAGGGGCTGATCCGCTGCGCAGGAGCGGCCGGTTATGCGAAGATATTTTCCGGCAGGTAGGGATGGGCTCCTTCGACCACCTCGACTGCAGTCTTGGCCTTGATCTTCTTGATAATGGTTTCGGCATGCGGACAGTGCAGGGTCACGCAAGGCGCGATATGGACCGCGGTGGGTTTTTCCTTGAGCTTCTCATTCCACAGGCCGAAGTTCGCCAGGCGCGGCACGGTGCCCATTCCAGGACAGCCGCCGCAGCCGAGAATGCCGATCAACTCCGACTCCGCTCCGCTGTAGCGCTCGAAGTCTCCGGCCTTGCGATTGAAGGCGACCATGCAACGGGAACAGCCGATGCAGATAGCATCCATCGTATTTGTGCATCCGAAGATCAGGATCTTTTCCATGGTGACGGTCTCCAGGTTTTTTTCGGGCATATGCTCAATTGATTTCGGTGCATAGTACCCCCTCGGATGTTTCATGTCAAACCCTATCTATCAATTTTTTCGGCCGAGCAGAAAGACCCGGTACGGCGCCGGATAACCTTCCACCGTCAGCGACGGATCGTTGGGATCGAGAAAATCACTGAAGGATTCGAAGACCATCCAGTCTGTCCGGCGCTGTTCTGCCGACGTCATCGGGTGGGTGCAGAACAGGTCCACGTCGGCGAATCCTGCCCGCCGCATCCAGTGGATCAGGCAGGTGCCTGTCGGGACGAAATAGGTCCCCGGGACCTTGGCGTAGGTCTTCTCCGGGAAAAGGGCCAACGGTTCGTCGCCGGGGATGGCCTGCGATTCGAGGATCAAGGTGCCGCCCGGCTTCAGGGCCGTGAAGACGTCTTTCAGGACCTCCAACGGAGAGGGCCGGTGATAGATGATCCCCATCAGGAAGATGACATCGAAGCAACCGGGCAGGAGTGAGAGATGTTCGACGCCCAGGATGTCGACGGCGAGGTCGGCCAATCCTGCCATCCCGTTCAGGGCCTTGCAACAGTAGTAATGCTGTATTGTCGGCTCCAGACCGAGGACGAGTTTCGGTTGGTGGGGTGTCATCCGGAACATGTAATAGCCGTTGTTGCAGCCGATATCGGCAACGGTCCTGCCTGCAAGGTCCGGCAGCACCGGCAGGAGCCGCCGCCATTTGCGCCCGCTGCGCCATTCGGCGTCGATCTCGATGCCGAATATCGAAAACGGACCTTTGCGCCACGGCATGAAGGCGCGCAGGTCTTCTCTGATTGCGATACGGTCCGTCTCGGAGACCTCGTCTGCCCGGCCGATGGTGACGGTATCGCCTCGGCAGTCGATGTGACGGGCGATATGCGCCGCCAACCGTTCGCAGGGCCTGCGATAGCGCAGGAATCCCTTTTTTTGCTGTTCCGCCCACCTGAGGCGCATTTTGCGGATGGTCAGAATCTCGTCGACCTTTGCCGTCCGTGGAAGAAGAGAGAGATAGTCGTTTTCCTTTCTGTCCTGCATAGACATCAACTTACGTGGCCTTTACCGCAACGAAGGAGGCGAAGTTGAACCATTGAAAAAAGGTCTCCACCGAACAAAACCCCACCCTGGCCAACAGGGCCTTGTTTTCTTCGATGGAGAACGGGATCAGGACGTTTTCCAGCGCCTCCCGTTTCTTGGCGATCTCAAGTTCGGAATAGCCCCGCTCCCGTTTGAACTGATAATAGATATCGATGAATTGCCGGTTCAACCTGCCGTCCGGACTGATGGTTTTTTCACTGAGGACCAGGATTCCCCCCGGCCGGAGGTCGCCATGGAGGCGGCGAAGAAAGTCTTCCCGCAGCAGGGGGCGGATGAATTGCAGGGTGTAATTCAGTACAAAGGCGCTGGTATTCGGCAGGTGTAACCGGGTGATATCATCATCGATGAAGGTAATGCTGTCCTGCTTGGAGAAGAGTTCGCTCTTCAGGCGTGCCTTTTCCAGCATCGCCTTCGAGTTGTCGACGCCAAGGAATCTCAGATGCTTATCCGGCAGCATTCTGGTCAGTTCCAGCAAGGTGGTGCCGGTGGCACACCCCAGGTCGACGACCTGATCCCCCGGTTCGAGAGATCCACCGAGCAGGCGGGCGGTAGAACGAATGACCTCACGGTAAAAAGGGACGGATCGGTCCAGCATATCGTCGAAGACCTCGACGACCCGTTCGGTAAAGGCGAAATCTTCAGCAGCGGTCTGCAGTTGAAAAAGGATATCTTTGTCGGAATCCGGTCCGTGCATGGTTTGATTGGACGGTCAAGAGATTGATCACAAGGTTGCCCGGTGTACTGGAACGCACTATACCACCAAGCCCTCTTCGGGAAAACAGATAACAGGAAGAATAGACTTGCCATGCGGAGATTATCTCAGTAGACTTGCAATTTATTTATCATGTCGGTAGTCCGATGGAGGCGGAATTCACTGTCCTCGGTTTGTAGAATTGCAAAAAGGTGATGATATGAACGGAAAATGGTGGAGATATGCAATTGTCGGTGTTCTGTTGCTCGATCTTTGTCTTTTTGTGGCGGGAACCATCCACCCCGCGGATGTCGGAGTGCTTGCCCTTCCATGGGCCGACGGTCTGATGTTGCAGAAGGTATCATTAACCGGTTACCTGGTTAAAGGGCACCTTATGGAAAATCTCACCGTGGCTGCGGCGGTGCTGTTGACGGTTTCCTTGCTGTAAGTTTTTGTTTTTGTAGCATGTCTGCGATGGGCCTCTTTTCAGAGAGGGCGTCTTTTTTGTGAACAGGCATGGTGGGTACTGGCGTAAAGCATGGCGAATGAAATTAATTTTGATGAGATTTTAAGGAAATACAAGTCAGATCCCTTCGATTATGTCGATGTCTGTGCCACCCATACCGGGGTCGTCCGCTGTCTGGTGGCCGAAGGTGCGGAAGTGGCCGCTCCGAGCGGGCAGTGGCTGCATGTTGCCGGCACCGTCCTCTATGAGATTACCAGGGAGCGTAATGCAAAACGTGTGACCTCCCAGACCAACGGCACCGTTACCGGCATTCGCATGGAACTCGACGGCAGATTTGTCGAGGCCGGTGAAAGGTTGATGACCATCCGCCATCCCCTGAAGAAAAAAGAGATCATTGAAAATATCCTCAAGGAGGTCCTTTCCCTTTTTCCGGCCCCGGAAAAGGCGAAGTACTTCTTTTCGTTGGATGTTCAATCACGCATCGAAAAAAAGGGAGCCCAGGCGGTTTCGATCAAGCCGGGTGAGGAAATCATCACCATGTCCCTGATGAAGCGGGATACCCCGGTATATTACGAGGGAGAGCCCGGGGTGATCTATTCCATCTATTTCAAACCAGGCATTTCGGTGGATCAGGGCGACCCGTTGATCGGGGTCTGCTCACCGGACAAGCTGCCGCTCATTCAGAAGATCATAACCAAGGTGAAGGCCGATTGGCATGCCGGGGTGTAACAGCCGGGACGGTTTCCGCAATGCGTGCGATTTGTCCCACGGCGGAAGAACTGCGAAGCTATATCCGTGAATGTGAGCTTCCTCTGCGCAGACTGACGGCGGGACAGGCGGCGACGGTCCTTCGTTACGGCGGTTTTGTCGGCTCGGTCATTGAGTATCACGGTTTCCTGGAACGTGCCATGGATCATGCACGCATCGCAATCGATGCCACGGAAAATGCAGACCGGTCGGTGGCGAGCGGTTCGGTCGTCATAGCCGGCAGCCTCGGTCGCCCGAGAGGACGATTTTCCCGTTCCTGGCATGCCCCGATCGGGGGACTCTGGGGCTGTCTGGTCCATGCCAATACCTTACTTCCCTTCTCCCGGCGTCTTCTTTCCCTGGCTGTGGGAGTCGCCTGCTGTGAGGCCGTCAGACAGGTTGGAGCGACGGATGCCTCTCTGCGGTGGGTCAACGATGTCGTAATCGATCAAAGGAAGGTTGCCGGTTTTCTGATCCAGGGTCATACGGGTCCGTGCCGGCACGGGGAATATGACCTGATCGGCTTCGGCATCAATCTCAATAACCGCTCTTTTCCCAAGCAACTGCAGGCAACGGCGTTATCCGTCGCCGAAAAGATCGGTCATCCGGTCGACCTGTATCATTTCATCCTGGTCTTTCTGGCCAAACTGTCCTGGAATCTCGGCCTGGTATACCATGAGGAGGCCCGCGACTTGAGCGGAGAAGGGTTTTCCGGGGTTGATGGCGAACATGGGCTGATCACACGCTGGAAGGAGCTGTCCGATACCGTCGGCAGGAGGGTGGAATACGGTCAGAATGTATTCGAGGCCCCGCTCTATCAGGCAAGGGTGCTCGGGATCGGAAACGATGGATCGCTGATGCTGCAACTGGAGGATGGGACATGTACGGCCGTACAGAGCGGAGAAATCCGGTATGTCTGACCGGCGGGATTATCGAGACGGGAGCCGGGAGTTTGAACGAAGATCATTTCCCGATTCTTTCGTTGCAATTGTTTTCCAGGAATGGATATCGCGCTGGAACAGTCTGCGTCCATAACGATGCAGCAGGGAAAGGGATTCGTCCACGGCCAGGGGTGAGAACTGCAGGCGGTACAACCGCGCCATGGGCAGGTTCTGAATGTCGGTCAGCAGTCGTATTGTGCCAAGAGAAAGAGATACGGTTGTTTGAAAACCGAGATTCGAGCAGGTCTCGCAGACCAGTCCGCCTGTCATATAATTAAAGTCATACCTCTGCTGGGTGGAGATGGGGAGACCACAGTGGTGGCAGTGCAGCAGATCGGGTCTGTAGCCGATATAGTCAAAAAATCTGAACAGAAAGGTAATCACGGTCGGCAGGTGAGGCCGCTGGTCGTCCAGGGATTGCAGGGCCCAGTGAAGGATTTCGAATATCTTGTCGTCGCATTCTCTTTCGCGTATGCCCATCAGGATGAACTCGCGAATAACGGTAGCAGCATTGTAGAGGTCGACATTTTTGCGCAGATTGAGAAAACCCGATTCAAGTTCGGCGGCCGTGATAAAAGCGAGTCCGCCGAGGCGCGGCAGGGAGTATGTCAGATGAAGAGATGAAAAGAGTTCCAGTTTATTGACGAAGCGATGTTTGCTGCGTTTAGCTCCTTTGGCAATGCCGGACAGACGGCCGGCCTTGGAGCAGAAGAAGGTGATGATCTTGTCGGATTCGCCGTGATCACGACAATCAAGGACGATGGCAGCGGTCTCCATCTCGGTTGCAGTCATACGATTTTCTTATCCGATCCGGTCGTGAAGGCTACTTAGACACGGTACCGGGAACCGAAACCGTGATAAATCCGTCGACAGGGGCCGGCAGCGGAATAATTACTCCGTTCAGGGTCAGACGTGTTTTAGTATCCGCCGGGAGCGTGAGCGTCATGGACTTTTTTGCATGCCACTCATGCTGTTGCCCTTGCGTGAAGTTCATCTCCTCGGGGAAATCATCATCGACGACGACTGTTATTTTGGTGGATTCCTGGAATTCGGCAAGGAGTGCATATTTCCATGTGGCGGCTGCTGCGGCAGCTGCCGGGTTCTCCGCTGCGGTCGTCGCGGGGGCAGGGAGTACGATTTTCTCCTTGACGGATGCCGGGGCCGGGCCGGGAATACTGTTTCTCTTGGTTTGTTCGACAACCGGTTTCTTGCCGAAACTTCGCAGCCGTTCGCTCAGATAGTTTGCCGGATTCCAGGAAAAATACCAGCATATGCCGGTGACGAGCAGGATCAGAAGAACCAGGGTGAAACCCATGAGGGAAATCGGACTGACCATCGGCCGTTCAGCCATCGGGCTTACCGCTTCGCCCTTCTTTGACGGGGTCAGCAGTATTTTCTTACCGTATTTCTGGGAGGACCTTCGCTCTTCGGCATAGTGTTCCAGCACATATTCGACATCCAGTTCAAGGAAGCGGGCATAGATCGAATAGAAGCCGCGGGCGAAGGCGTCGGCCGGCAGGGCCTTGTAGTCCCCGTCTTCCATCGCCTGCAGCGTCGTCGACGGTATCCTCGTCTCTTCGGAGACCTGTGCTAAATCGACACCTTTCTCGGTCCTGTGTCTTTGCAAAAATCGGCCAACTGTTTCGGTGTCGGATAAAACGGGATCATTCGCCATCTGTCGGTTCCTGCTTAAAGGGAAAGGGTACGTGCTAGCGGGTTGTCACCTTCGGCACCATTTTGCGATTTCTGCTGCGGCAACGGGGAAAAGAAATCGTCGGGTGCACAATCAAAGGGGCATTTTCTTAATATAGGCCTGTTGCTTCAAGTTTTTCACCCACTTTTCAAATTCTTTTTTCATTTGCTGTTGGAACAGGATCTCCCTGATGCCCTCTTGTGCAGATTCGTAGGACGATTTAGGGTCCGCTCCGTTCCTGTCGGCGAGGAGTTTGAAAAACTGGAATCCGGCCGGTGTCTCAATTATTTTACTGATATCGCCGGGTTTCAAATGCGTGATTGCATCCCGCATGTCCGATTCCATATCACCCTCCTGCAGGATACCGATGTCGCCTCCACTGGGGGCGGAAGGAAGATTTGAATATTTTTTTGCCAGTTCCCTGAAATCCTGTCCCTCCAGGGCAAGCTTGCGAACCTCTTCCGCCCGCCTTTTGGCATCCACCTTGTCGGCATAGAGTGCCGGCTGCGATTGCTGCGATTCGGGTGACCTCCCCCAGGTGAAACCCATCTGCAGCAGGGCATACCCGCTTTCGGTCCTGGTATATTCAGCCTTATGGGCATCGTAGTAGGCCTTGACCATGGTATCCGTTATCACAACCCTGGAGCGGATGTCGTGATTGATCAGCTTTTCCTGGAGGACTTGATATTTGAGGCGATCTTTATACTTACTGATGGTCAACCCCGACTCCTTCACCTTGGCGACAAACTGGTCCTCGCTCAGACCACTGTGTTTGATCATGGTCTGGTAGGCGTGTTGCAAATCTTCGTCCGTTACGGATATCTTTTCTTTTTTCGCCTGTTGGGTGACCAAGCTCTTATCGATCAGATCGTCGCGTATTTCCTCTTTGGCTTTTAGCATGGCATCCTGCAGCGAACCTTCCGGGGTCTTTTCTTTGATCTGCTGGAAATACCGTATGCCTGCGGCCTCCACATCGGAGAGGAGGATGACATCGCTATTGACCACCGCAACAACCCTGTCGAGGACCTCACCGACTGCAGTGCCGGTAACAAGGAGTATGAAAATTAAACAAAGAACAAGAGCGGAATTTTTTCGAAGGAGATAAGGGGGATGCTGAAGTATCATCATACGAGTTTCCTTGGTTGGTTGGTATACTGTACCAGTATGCTTGGGGACTTCGTTGTATAGGGTCAGGCCGATAAAAAGCAACAAAAAGATCACATGATGTCTTTTTATGAAATCGTTCTGATGGAGACCGGAATATAAGCGAGGCCTACTTTAGCATGTTTTGCAATTTATTACACGCATCTCTGCGACCTTTTTTGCCTGATCCGTCGGACGGCGAAGGACGGCAGGGGATATTTCATACGGACCTTGGGGGCCCGGATGCTGAAAAATGAAGAAAAATTTGCTGGACGAGAGTATCATATTCTCAACTGTTTTGAAATAATCTTAGGTGCCGGTCAATGAAAAAAAGTCATCGTATTGCTTTATTACCAGGGATTCTTCTGCTTGTCTCCTCTCTGTTTCTCGTACAGCCTGTGTATGCGACAGCGAAGATGCCGGCTTTTTCCTTTCCGGAGGTGACAGATGGAAAGCCTATTAACAGCAAGGATCTTCTAGGGAAAGTGTTGCTGGTCGTCTTTTTTGCCACCTGGTGCCCTCCGTGCATGGAAGAGGTCCCCGGTCTGGTCGATCTGCAAAAGGAACTGTCGCGGGATGGATTTTCCGTCATTGCTTTCTCCATAGATGCGCAAGGGCCGAGGATCGTGTCTCTGATGATCAGGAGACTGGGGGTCAATTATCCCGTGGTGATGGCGGACGAGAAAACGATAGCCGGTTTCGGCGGAATCAGGGGCATTCCGACATCCTTTCTCGTCAACCAGAAAGGAGATATCGTAAAACGCTATGATATGTATGTTCCCCATTCTGTTTTAGCTAAGGATATCAAAAGTGTAATGAGGTGAAAGCTGTCGAAGCCCCCTTTGGATTCGCTCGTGCCGGCAGAAAGAACCCTCTCCGGTTTGTCGGTTGACATCGGCGATATCAATTGGTAGTTTCAATGAGTTAAGCAATTGTTTATTGTCGGTCCTTTCATGGGGTCCTTTATCAATACAACGTGTTTAAGATTTGATTTTTAACGTGGAGAACAAAGGCGGTTCTTACTGCCGTAGCTATGGATATCAGAAATTTACCGGAACGGGAACGTCGCATCTACAACCGGATCAAAGGGCAATATTCTCTCACCTTTGATACGCTGAAAGTCGGAGAAAAAACCATCAAATTGCTGAAGGCCGCGGATCTCGAAGAGGTCCTGGCGGGCAGGGATCCCTTTGCCGATGTATCCGAGTTTCCCTTTTGGATCAGGCTTTGGGAGGCGGCGTTGGTGCTTTCGTATCTGCTGTGTTCGTTGCCAGAAAAAAAAGGGCGGACATTGCTTGAACTTGGAGCGGGTCTCGGGGCGCCCGGGCTTGCCGCCGCCGCCGCCGGTTTCGTGGTGACCCTCAGCGATTACGAAGAGATCATTCTCGATTTCGAGCGCATAAGCAGCGCCGCCTCGGGCCTTACCGGGGTCAAGACCCTGCTTCTTGACTGGCTCAACCCCCCGGATCTGAAGCCTTTTGATGTGATAGCCGGGGCGGAGATCCTGTTTCGCGAAGAGTTCCTGCAGCCGATCCTTTCGTTGGTCAAGACCTATCTGAAGCCCGATGGTGCCCTCTATCTCGCTCATGACATCCGTAGAAAATCTCTTGTGCGATTTCTGGACATGGCCAAAGAGGATTTTCATATTTCCGTCGGCAAACAGAGCATGAAGACATCCGGCGGGCAGACGACAATTGTTGTCAACTGTCTGCGGTGGAAGAACAGACCCTGATGATGTGAATCATGCCCTTCTATCCTGTTAATCTTAAGATACAAGATCGTTTCTGCCTGATCGTCGGCGGGGGGAAGGTTGCCGCACGAAAAATTGAGCCGCTCCTGGTCTGCGGTGCCAGGGTGAGGGTCATCAGTCCGATGGCCTGCGGCAGGATCAGGGACCTGCATGAAAGCGGGAAGATAGAATGGCTGCGGAGGGGATTTCAACCAGGTGATCTGGACGGCGCCTTCCTGGTCTTTGCAGCCACCGACAACCGGGAGGTTCAGGAGCAGGTGCTGGAGGAGGCTCGCACCCTGGGCCTCCTGGTGAACAGGGTCGATGCCCCGGAGGCATGTACCTTCCAGGTCCCGGCCACGGTCCGGCAGGGCGGTCTGCTCCTGTCCGTATCCACCGAGGGCGGCAGTCCCGCCCTGTCCGCCTGGATCCGGAAAAGGCTTACCGGAGAGTACGGTTTTGAATACGGTGTGGTACTCGATCTGTTGGCCTCGATCAGATCGGAGATCGTCGGCGACGGGAAGACGCCGGGATCGCACAGGCTCCTCTTCGAACGGATCCTGGAGATGGACGTGTTGACCTGTATACGCCATCGGGATTGGCCGGCCCTTGAGGCCCAATTAGCCCTGATTCTTCCGAAAACAATCGATATTGCCGGACTTGTGGCCGAGATAT
Source organism: Desulfocapsaceae bacterium (assembly GCA_046706325.1). Classification (GTDB taxonomy): domain Bacteria; phylum Desulfobacterota; class Desulfobulbia; order Desulfobulbales; family Desulfocapsaceae; genus CAWGGS01. Next base: position 36,176 of record JBJKPM010000037.1, read on the forward strand.
CTGCAAAAGACCGGCCCGGAGATGAGCTCAAGCAGGCAAGGGGCGCACAGGATGGTTGATCGCAATGCAGGCCAACAATCGGTAATCACCTATCTGATCCGACCGCTGGGGAGACCATGATACCCGAGATAAGTTACCTCCTTTTCCAGGCAGTCCTGGCCGTGACCTTTCTGTCCTGTGCCGCCTATGTCGTTTTTTTCATCACCAGGCAAAAGAAGGTCCGGACGATTGCAAGATGGATCCTTATCGCCTCCGGGATCCTGCAGACCGCCTATCTCGTTTCCCGGTATCTGCTGACAGGATATACGCCGGTGACCTCCCTGCATGAGGCCGTCGCCTTTTTTGCCTGGGCCTCGACCTGGGCCTACCTATCATTCCGCTGGCGGTATACGGTGAAGAATTTCGGGACATTCGTCTCGCTGCTGATCTTCATATTGCTGGTGATCTCGGCGTCGGTCTCCAGGAAAACCGCTCCGTTGGTCCCGGCCCTGCAGAGCCGGTGGCTTCCCGTCCATGCGGGAGTGTCGCTTATTGCCTACGGCTTTCTGTCCCTTGCCTTCTGCGGCGGTCTTATGTATCTGCTGCAGGAAAGGGAGCTTAAAAGCAAACGCTTCGGCTACTTTTTCTCCCGTTTGCCGTCCCTCGAGGCCCTGGATCAGTTGAACAGCCATTGCCTTACTGCAGGCTTTCTCTTTTTGACCTTCGGCATCATCACCGGCACGATGTGGGCGCACCAGGCCTGGGGGACGTATTGGCAGTGGGACCCGAAGGAAACATGGTCACTGATCACCTGGTTTATCTACCTGATTCAGGTACATCAGCGCATCACCGTCGGCTGGCGGGGCAAACGGGCGGCGGTGATGGCCATTCTCGGTTTCTGCGCGGTCGTGTTTACCCTCTGGGGGGTGACGTTTCTTCTTGGGGGAGTGCACAGTTATGTCCGCTGAGAGGATCCTTCTCATTGGAGTCAACCATAAATCGACGCCCCTTAAGGTGCGGGAAAAAATCGCGTTGACCGGCGGATACGAAGAACCGTTGCGCCGTCTTGCAGGGATCCCCGGTCTTAGGGAGAGTTACCTGCTTTCCACCTGCAACCGGGTTGAGCTGCTTCTGGTGGCAGACCCCTCGGAGAGTCTGGAAGATGAGCTGATCGATTTTCTTTTCAACGGACATGTTCCGGTAGAGGAATCTCGTAATTATATCTATGTATACTCAGGCGAAAAGGCGGTACGGCATCTCTTCATGGTGGCCTCAAGTCTTGATTCGATGATTATCGGCGAGCCTCAGATCCTGGGACAGTTGAAGGAGGCCTATCGGCAGGCATCCGGGCAGCGTTGCACCGGGCCGCTTCTCAACAAGATGCTGCACAAGGCCTTCTCGGTGGCCAAGCGTGTCCGCAATGAGACCGGTATCGGTTCATCGGCCGTTTCGATCAGCTTTGCAGCCGTGCAGTTGGCCAAGAAGATTTTCGGCAGCCTGCAGGATAAAAAAGTCCTGCTGGTCGGGGCAGGGGAGATGGCGGAACTTGCCGCGGAACATCTCGTCGGTCAGGGGGTGGGCGAGGTCGTGGTAGCGAATCGGACCTTGTCCCGGGCGGTGGATCTGGCCAAGAAGTTCAACGGAGCGGCCGTATCCCTTGAAGAGCTGGTACTGCAGCTGGAAAGGGTGGATATCCTTATCAGTTCCACCGGGGCATCAGGGGTTATTCTGCAAAAGGAACAGGTTCGACCGGTCATGCGTACCAGGAGGAACAAGCCGTTGTTTTTCATTGACATCGCTGTTCCACGCGATCTCGATCCGAGGTTGAATGATATCGAAAATGTCTATCTCTACGACATCGATGACCTGTCCAGTGTCGTGGAGTTGAATAAATCGGAACGTGAAAAGGAGGCGGTCAAGGCCGGTCGGATCGTCGACGAAGAGGTCCTGAAATTTCAACGGTGGCGCAAGGGCATGGCGGTGACGCCGACCATCGCCGCGTTGAGAAAAAAGATGGATGGCATCTGCAGGCATGAGCTGGAAAAGACCCTTCCCAGACTTCAGGGGTTGTCCGAGGAAGAACGTCGGTCCATTGAAAAGATGACAGCGGCGATTTCCTCGAAGATCCTCTATGATCCGCTGCTCTTTTTAAAACAGGATTCCTGTAAGCATGACAACAAGATGAAGGCCGATATGATGCGTACCATCTTCGGGCTGGAAGAAGATGATGACTGATCGGCAGCTGGTATTTGAAAACGAGTGGTTTGCGGTGCGCAATTCCGGGGAGCTCCCGGAGATTGCCTTGCACTCTTCGCTCTATTATCTGACGGAGGATGACGGCGGCCCGCGGTTCAGGTTGAGCCGGGCCGAAAAGGTTCTCCTGCTCGAAGCTGCAACGAGACGGTATCAGGATATTGTTCTCCGCGATATGCTTCCGGAGAACAGGGGGAAACCTCTCTGCCGGGGTATCCGGCGCTCCATGGAAAATTGGCGGCGCCTTAAATTATTCGACAGACGCCATCACGTCGGGCTGGCGTCTTTTCGCAGGGAGGCGGCGCGGGCGTTAAAGGCCTTTCTGGCTGCTGAGGTCGAGAGAGGGATCTTCCCGTCGGCCACGGTAAACTGTTCGTTTCGGGAACTCCTGTCATTTGCCGTTGAGTTGGGTCTTTCCAGGCAGGAGTTGCCTGAAGATATCGCAAGGTGTTTTCAACCGGACGCGGGATAATCCGGATCCCGGATGGAGAATCGCAATTTGTTGAAAAGGCTTTTTGATCGGCAACGTAAAAGGGCTCACCTGTCGATGGTTCAGCGGCGGAACGAGTGGAGTTATCCTGTTTTCCCAGCCGCCTCCGAGGGTTTTTACCAGGGCAGCATTTTTCAATGGTATTTGCTTTCCGCTTTTGTTATGTCTGTCAAGCAAAACCATTTCTGATTCCCCCTGAAACCCAGCCTATCGGAAGGGAAGGGGCTGAGCTGTTCGTTTCTCGGGTCTCTGCAGCCTGGACGGCTGCAGCGAAGCCCCCAGGGATGGGTTTACGGCGTCCCGTGAAACGAACAGCTCACTCCCTGGACCAGTAAATGAACAGTAGGGGTAATCATAAAACCGTTTGACGGCAGTATATCGTGGATTGTCACCACGTCACCTCATCTTTAGAAGATCTATGAAGAATTTTATTTTACGCTCCGCGTCGGCCCTGTTGGTCTTGCTTTTTTTCACTGTCGGGTATGCTTCCGCCAAGGATACACAGAGCATGGAGCGGAAGAGGAACCAGCTTATCGGTTATATGCTGGACAAACAGCTTCCCGCCATTCACTTCGGTGACAAAAAGATGGATGACTCCCTGTCAAAGGCGGCCTTTCATCTCTACCTGAAGCAGTTGGATTATCAGAAGCGGTTCCTGTTGAAAAAAGATGTGACGACGCTGGAGTCGTTTGCTCCCCACATCGCCGATAACCTGGAACACGGCACCATGGTGCTTCCGGACACCAGTTACGATATCAAAAAAGAACGGATCGGCCAGGTCGAGAAGATGGTGGAGAAGATCATGGCGCATGGTTTTGATGTCAATCGTGACGAGACCTATCAGACGGATCCGGAAAAACTGGCCTATGTCGATACCCTGGCGGAACTGCAGGAGAGATGGCGCAAGATCATGAAGGTCCAGGTCATGACCAGATATCTGCAGCTTGTCGAGGACCAGAAGAAGGCCAAGGAGAAATTGTCGGATACGGAGCTGTGGCAACAGGCGATGGACAAGGAAGCAAAGATCAATAAGGAGTTTTTTTTCCGGCTGCATCAGAAGACCCTGCAGGACTATTACGATCTGTTTTTCAATGCCGTAGCCGGGGCCTTCGATCCTCACACCGACTATCTTCCGCCGGAGACGAAGGAGGATTTCGATATCCATATGCGAGGCAATCTGGAGGGAATCGGCGCCCTTCTCAGGGAAGAGGACGGATTTATCAAGGTGGTAAGGATCATCCCCGGAAGCCCGGCAGCAAAACAAGGCCAATTGCAGGCCGAGGACACCATACTGCAGGTGGCCGAGGCGGGTGGCGAACCGGTTGAGATTACCGATATGCGTATCGCCGATGCGGTTCGTCTGATTCGCGGCCCCAAGGGGACCGAAGTCCGTTTGACCGTGAAGAAACAGGATGGGACCAAAGAGACCATTCCGATCATCAGGGGGGTGGTCCAGATCGAAGAGACCTTTGTCAAGGATACGGTCATCGATTCTCCCGACGGCGGCAAGATCGGTTATATTCTGATTCCCGGGTTCTATCGGGACTTCGATAAGTCCAAAGACGATGACAATGCACGAAATGCGACCGACGATACACGCAAGGCCATCGATGATCTTAAAAAGAGCAAACTGGAAGGAATCATTCTGGATCTGCGCAATAACGGCGGCGGTTCACTTGTCGATGCCGTTGATATTGCCGGCTTGTTCATTAAATCAGGCCCTGTCGTCCAGGTGAAAAACACCTACGGCACAACCCGGGTCCTGGATGATGACGATGACGGAATCGAATATAACGGATCCCTGGTCGTCCTGGTGAACCAGTTTTCGGCATCGGCCTCGGAGATTGTGGCGGCGGCCCTGCAGGATTATAAACGGGCCGTGATCGTCGGCGGGGAACATACCTTCGGCAAGGGAACCGTACAGACCATCATCAATCTGAATGAGAACATGCCGCTTCTCCAGGTCAAGAAAATACCCGATCTCGGTGCGTTGAAGGTGACCATTCAAAAATTCTACCGGGTGACGGGAGGGTCTACCCAATATAAGGGAGTCATCCCCGATATCATCCTGCCGAGTCTCTTTCAGCACCTGAAATCGGGAGAAAAGTATCTTGATTATTCCCTCCCCTGGGACCAGGTCGGACCTGTGGATTTCACCCCCTATGACGGCAGGCCCCTCGATCTGAAAATGCTGGAACAAAAGAGCAGGGAGAGGGTCGAACACGACAAAGGCCTGCAGATCATCGCCGAAGAGGCAAAAAAGGCGACCGAGCGCAGCAAGCAGACCGTGGTCTCCCTGAAACTCTCTGAAATGCGGCAGAAGATGGATGAGAACCGGCGCGAACGGGAAAAGATCGGTGCCCAGTTGCGCAGGTATCAGGAGGGCCTCGGCGACGGCGATCGCTCGGATCTTGACGAAAAGGCAGGGAAGGCCCCCAATTGGCAGGAGGAAGTCAAGCAGGATCCCTATATCGGTGAAGCGAAACATATTATCGTCGATATGGAACGGTAGGCCCGAGGGAGAATTTCTGCGGATTTCTCCGGCATCATTTTCCCGGAGAGCGCCTGTGCCCGAGCAAAAAATGTACTTGAAAAAGGGTGGGAAAGGTGCTAAAAGTCTTGATTTGTGAATGGTCATTCATTTACATATAATTTGTAATTTTCAATGATTATTCAGAATAACTGGGCTATTGAAAAGAGATGGTTGGTTGATGGAACTCAGCGGTGTATTAAAGGACCGGAGAGAGAAGATCGTAGGAAAGTGGGTGGATTATGCCTTGTCCACCTACAAATCATCCGAGTTCTTCCTGAAGGAAAATAACAGGTTTGCAAATCCTGTCGGTGGTATCACGCGTCTGTCGCTGGAGCGGTTGTTTGTCCTCCTGGTCGACAATGCGGATGCACAGGAGCTTGCGGTACCGCTGCAACAGATCATGCAGTTGCGTTCGGTCCAGGAGTTCACCGCATCACAGGCGGTTGCTCCGGTCAATGCCATCAAACATATCGTCCGCGATATCCTCGCCGAGGATAAAGAGCATAGTCTTTTGATTAACGATCTCTATGATTTTGAATTTGCTGTCGATATTGCGATGTTGACAGCCTTCGATATCTATATGCAATGCCGGGAGCAATTGTATAAGGTCAGGCTACAGGAGATAAAATCCGGCAGTCATATTCTGACGGAAGGTCGGTGTCCGACGGCCTTGCTCAAGGACAGCAACAAAAAGGGTTCCGGAACGGTCGAAAACGGTTAATCGGTTGCCGGGCCGTGTGAGTCTCAGCCTCACCGGTGCGGTCTCCAAAAAATCAGTTCAATTTTTGAAGCGAGGTAAGAAATGAAGTACGCCTTCTCATTTCTGGCGATCATAGCGTTGATCGTGATTGCCGGGGTCGGATCCCAGATTCCGGGTATGCAATACTTTTTCGGCATTGCCCTCCCGTATCTGGCCATCGTGGTCTTTGCGGGTGGATTTATCTACAAGGTTGTCGACTGGGCGAAGTCACCCGTGCCCTTTTCCATCCAGACGACCTGTGGACAAGCCGCATCCCTGGACTTCATCAAGCGTAACAAAATTGAATGTCCGCATACCACGGCCGAGGTCGTGGCCAGAATGTTTCTCGAGATCTTTACCTTCAGATCGCTGTTTAGAAACACAAAGGCGGAGATCCGCAAAGGCCCGAAGCTTACCTATGAGTCGTCGAAATGGCTCTGGATTTTCGCCTTGATGTTTCATTATTCGTTTTTATTGATCGTCCTCAGGCACATGCGCCTGTTCCTGAACCCGGTACCCGCCTGGGTCAACTGGCTCGATTTCGGGGACGGCATCTTCCAGATCGGTGCCCCCAACGTCTATGTTACGGACGCCACTATCCTGATAGCCCTTGGTTATCTCTTCGGCCGGCGGATCTGGAACCGCCATGTCCGTTATATAACCCTGAACAACGACTTCTTCCCGCTTGTCCTGATCTTCGGCATTGCCTGTACCGGCATCCTGATGCGCTATTTCCTACGGACCGATATCGACATTCTCACCATTAAACGATTGGCCCTGGGGCTTGTTACCTTCTCGCCGATAATACTAAGCAAGCTTGGCGCGATTTTTTATATTCATCTCTGTCTTGTCTGTACGCTCCTGATCTATTTCCCCTTCAGTAAATTGATGCATCTGGGAGGGGTCTTTCTGAGTCCGACCAGAAATATGAAAAACAATAGTCGCGCGGTTCGCTATATCAATCCCTGGAACCCGGATATCACGCCTCATTCCTATGCGGGATATGAAGACGAGTTCAGGGAGTTCATGGTCGAAGCCGGTATCCCTGTTGAAAAAGAGTTGCCAGCTGAAAAAGGATGAAAATTACTCTTGTTGACCCAATACTAGCGTATAAGGATTAGAAACGATGGCAGTTCCAAAATTAGAACAATTATCGAAAAGCGTAGTGCAGGGACCGTCCTTGGCAACTGGAGCAATACCAACCAGGGACTGGATGGACATTCCCGTGGTTTTCAAGGAGGGGAATTACGCCTATGTCGCCAAGAAGGAAAAGGTGGAATACCTGAACAGCCAGAGCGGGTTGAATTTCCCCAACGCCCGGGAGTGGTCGCCCGAAGATGACGACTGGAAACTTCCCGAGGATTGGAAAGAGATTATCCTCTCCGGCCTGAGGGAGAGATTGGCCAAATTCCGTTCCCTGAAGATCTTCATGGATTGCTGCGTCCGGTGTGGGGCCTGCGCCGACAAGTGCCATTTCTTTCTCGGCACGGGGGACCCGAAAAATATGCCGGTCCTGCGGGCTGAACTGCTCCGGTCCGTCTACCGCAACGACTTTACGCTTGCCGGGAAGATCCTCGGCAGGATGGCCGGTGGCCGTGAGATGACCGTGGGCGTCCTGAAAGAGTGGTTCATGTATTCCTATCAGTGCACGGAATGTCGGAGATGTTCCGTTTTCTGCCCGTACGGTATCGACACCGCCGAGGTGACGATGATGATCCGCGAGCTCCTGCACCTGGTGGGCATCGGTATCAACTGGATCCTCGAACCGGTCTCCAACTCGAACCGGACCGGCAACCATATGGGGCTGCAGCCGCATACCTTTAAGGATAATGTCGACTTCCTCGCCGACGACATTGAAAATCTGACCGGCATAAAGATCAACCATACCTTCAATCGCAAGGGGGCGGAGGTCCTTTTCATCACCCCGTCGGCGGATGTCTTTGCCGAGCCCGGTCTTTATACGGCCATGGGCTATCTGCTCCTCTTCGAGGCCATCGGGCTGGATTATACCTGGTCGACCTACGCCTCGGAAGGCGGCAATTTCGGTCTGTTTACCAGCAACGAAACGATGAAGAAACTGAACGCCAAGATGTATGCCGAGGCCAAACGGCTCGGGGTGAAATATATCATCGGCGGTGAGTGCGGACATATGTGGCGTGTCCTCCATCAGTATATGGACACGATGAACGGACCGGCCGATTTTCTGGAAGTGCCCGTCTCGCCGCTGACCGGTACGGTCTTCAAAAATGCCGCCTCGACCAAAATGGTCCATGTAAGTGAATTCACGGCGGACCTGATCAAACACGGGAAGATCAAGCTTGATAAGAGCCGTAACAGCCATGTCAAGGCGACCTTCCATGATTCATGTAATCCGGCCAGGGCCATGGGGCTGTTGGACGAGCCTCGCTATATCCTCGACCATGTCGTCGATTGGGTTGAGATGCCTGAAAATACCATTCGCGAGCAGACGTTCTGCTGCGGTTCCGGAACAGGTCTGAACACCGACGAGATCATGGAACTCCGGATGCGGGCCGGTCTGCCGAGAGCCAACTCGGTCAAATACGTCCGTGATAAAAAAGGCGTCAATATGCTGGCATGTGTCTGTGCCATCGATCGCGCGACACTGACCTCCCTGATGAATTACTGGAATCCCGACGTCAGGGTCTGCGGTGTATCCGAACTTGTCGGCAACGCCCTGGTAATCGACGGCGAAACACGAGGCGATCTTGACGACGGCCTTCGAACGATGCTTTAATTCCGACCGGGAATAAAGGAGTTACGATAATGTTTAACAAAAGAACGATTATTCCGGGACTGATCATATTTGTCCTCATTTTGACGGCTCCTATCTGGTATAACCACCTGAATGCAGGTGCCGTGCCGAAGCCGGAGTTGCCTACCGGGTACAAACAGTGCGTGCTTCCTCTGCAGCAGATCCGGGATACCCACATGCAGCTGCTTCTTCGCTGGCGTGATGAGGTCATCCGCAAGGATGAACGGCAACCCATCACGGTGGACGGCAAGGTGTTCGGAAAGGGACTGCAGCTGGCATGCTTGCAGTGCCATACCAGTAAAGAAAAATTCTGCGATAGCTGCCACCAATATGCCGCAGTAAAGCCCTATTGCTGGGATTGCCATTTTGATCCATCGCAGGCAGTATCAAAGAAGGAGACGCACTAATGGATAACGACCGAAGAAAATTCCTGAAGATAGCAGGTATTTCAGCGCTTGCCGGGATCGGAGCCCCGGCGCTTGCCAAGTTGACCTCGAGCCCTTCCTTTGCCGCCGGACTCGAAGGGAACGAGTCGGGGGAGCAAAAGAAAGCCGCTGCCGGGGCCGGGGTCGAAGAGGCCGCCGGGGAGAGCAAGCAATACGGCATGGTGATCGATATGCGTAAGCTCATGGCCCAGCCGGAACTCATGGACAAGGCCATTGCCGCCTGTAATAATACGTATAATATCCCTCAGTTTCCACCGGAGAAAAAGAACGAAGAGATTATGTGGATATGGAAGGATGGCTTTGAGAACGCCTTCCCCGAGCAGAGCGACGCCCATCTGTCCACAGAGGTGAAGAATTCGCAGTTTCTGCTGCTGTGCAACCAGTGCGAATACCCTCCCTGTGTCCGGGTCTGTCCGACCAAGGCGACCTTCAAGATGAAAAGCACCGGCATCGTGACCCAGGACTATCATCGCTGTATCGGTTGCCGTTTCTGTATGGCGGCCTGCCCGTACGGCTCCCGGAGCTTCAACTGGGAGGACCCGCGTCCCTACATTAAGCACATAAATCCGGAATTTCCGACCCGGATGCGCGGCGTCGTCGAAAAATGCACCTTCTGCGAAGATCTGCTGGTCAAAGGGGAAGAGCCGGCATGCGTCGCAGCCATCAAGGAGAGCGGGGCCATGGTCTTTGGTGATATCAACGATGAGAAATCGGAGATCAGACAGGTTCTGGCGAAGGAATTTACGATTCAGCGGAAGGCGTCCGCAGGGACTCATCCATCAGTCTTTTACATAGTGTGAGGTCATCATGATTGAAAAAGCACTCAAGGGCAAACCTGCGTACTGGACCTGGCTCGCCTTTCTCGGCATATTTATCATCATAGGTGCTGCCTGTTATGTCAGACAGTTCCTCTTCGGACTTGGACTCACCGGCATGAGCCGGGCCGTCTCCTGGGGCCTGTATATCTCCCAGTTCACCTACCTGGTCGGCGTCGCGGCCGGAGGGTTGATGCTGGTCCTGCCTTTCTACATCCATGATTACAAGGCCTTCGGCAGAATCACCATCCTGGGTGAGTTTCTGGCGATTGCCGCGGTCATCATGTGCCTGCTGTTCGTCATGGTCGACATCGGACAGCCGCTCCGGGCGATGAATATGATCCTGCATCCGACCCCCAACTCCATGCTGTTCTGGGATATGGTTGTTCTGCTGGGGTATCTGAGCCTGAACATCATCTGCAGCTGGGTCATCCTGACGGCGGAAAGAAAAGAGGTACATCCCCCGAAATGGGTCTATATCTTCGTCTATATCTCCATTCCCTGGGCCGTTTCCATCCATACCGTCACCGCATTTCTGTACGCCGGTCTGCCCGGACGGCACTTCTGGCTGTCAGCGATCATAGCCCCGCGCTTTCTCGCTTCCGCATTTGCCGCCGGTCCCGCGCTTGTGGTTATTGCCTGCCTGATCATGAAGAGGGTCGCTGGTTTCGATGCCGGGAAGAAGGCCTTAGACAAGGTCGCAACCATCATCATGTATGCAGCGATCATTAATACCTTTTTCGTTTTACTGGAGTTTTTTACCGCATATTACTCCAATGTTCCCGGGCATATCGAATCATTACGCTATCTGTTCTTCGGGATTACGGAACAGGGGCACACCTACAACAACCTGGTCCCCTTCATGTGGGTTGGAGTTTTCCTGAACTTTGCAAGCCTCGGGATGTTTGCCTATCTGAAATTCAGAGAAGGCAATGACTGGATCCTCGGCGGTGCCTGCGCCTCGATATTCATAGCCCTGTGGATCGACAAGGGGCTCGGTTTCGTCCTCGGCGGTTTTGTGCCGAGCATGCTTGGACATATCGTCCAATACTATCCCACCGCCAATGAGATAGGAGTGACCGTGGGTATATGGGCAACGGGTTTCTTCGTGATGACCGTGCTCTATAAGATAGCCATAGGTGTTGAGCATGAGATAGAATAACAGGCACGATTTATTCATGGATTTACAAGCCCTCGAGAGATCGAGGGCTTTTTTTTTGTCGAGTTCTACGGTATACTCCGGACTTATCCGCGGTTCTAACCCAAAAGATACGCAGAGAGAATATCGTGACCAGGCAACGTATTCTTATTATTTTTTACTCATTAAGCAGCCAGACAAAAAATCTTCTGCAGGGGCTGGGCAACGGGCTGCAGGAGTATGATATCGATATCGAGTGGCAGCAGTTGAAGACACTGGAGACCCTGCAGTTTCCGCTGGGTTCCTATGCCGCCACCTTGAAGATGATGGTAACCACCCTTCTCCGCAGACGGATACCGATCATGGAGCTGAGTCCCGAATGTTTTTCGCCGTGGGATCTGATCATCCTTGCCGGACCCACCTGGTCGTATAATCCGAGCGGCCCGGTACTCTCACTCCTGGATCGTGACGGGGGGCGGCTTTTCAAGGGCAAGACGGTGCTGCCCTTTATCTCCTGCCGCTGCTATTGGCGTGTCCATAACCGAAGCCTGCGCTCTCTGTTGAAGAAGAACGGTGCCCGGGTCCTCAGGCCTGTGGTCTTTACCCATCCGACCGTCGAGCCGTGGAGTTCCATCGGCGTATTCCTGAAACTTGCCGGGAAGATGCCCGAGTCCGAAAGATCGTGGATCCACTCCTTCTATCCCAAGTACGGTCATACCAGAAGTCAGGTAAACAATGCCAAGGCAATCGGTCTGATCATAGGCAAGAACATCAAGGAGAGAAAGGACCTGGAGAGCCTGCGTTTTCCGACGCCGGTACCGGCCGACCTCTGATGTGCCGGGAGGCCTTCGGGGGCTGGAACACCTGCGGAAAAGGACGAGGCAGGTCCCGGGAGCCGGTCATGAAAAATAGCGAAGAAACAGCCGAAAGATGGCCTCCCGAAAAAAAAGATAGACGAGTGCCGAACAGGAGAGAAAGGGACCGAAGGGAATTCTGGTGTTGCCCCCCTTTTTTTGTTGTATCATGGCCACCAGGCCGAAGAGACTTCCGGTAATGGAACTGAGGAAGATGACAAAGGGCAGGGATTGCCAGCCGAGAAAGGCACCGATCATCGCCAGGAGTTTGATATCTCCTCCGCCCATCCCCTCCTGTTTCCTGAGAAGATAATAAATGAGGGCGATGGCGTAGAGAATGCCCCCTCCGACCAGCAGGCCGATAAGGGAATCCCGCCAGGTGACGAAGGAGCTGAAGAAGGAAAGAAAAAAACCGATGACTATACCCGGGATACTTATGACATCCGGGATAATCTGGTGATGGATGTCTATCCAGATGATGGACAGGAGTGCGGCGCAGAACAAAAAGTAGCCCGCAGATGTCATGGTGGGCCCGAAACGAAAGACCACGGCCGCGGCGAGCAGGGACATCAGCGCTTCGACGACTGGATACTGGCAAGAGATCGGCTCGTGACAGTGCCGGCATCGACCGCGCAGGAAGAGGAAGCTGAGCAGGGGAATATTCTCGAACCAGGAGAGCGGGGTCTTGCATCTGGGACAATGGGACGGAGGGTAGACAATTGAGCCGTTTTCCTCGGGCAGACGCAGGATGACGACGTTTAAGAAACTGCCGACTAAGGCGCCGAACAGCAGGGCGACTGCAAGGATGATGGGATCTTTGGTCATGGAAGCCCTTTGGAACGTTGATGATCTTGTATAAAAACCGGAGACTGCAGGGGCAACACGATACGTCGACGGGCTGCGGCGCTGAATCGTCGGCAAGATTACCTTTGGCGAAGCCGGTACAAAAACCCAGAGCAAAAAAAACACCATCGAAGACCATACTATGTCTCAATACCAGGAAAATGCAACTATTATTCGGTTCGAACAGTTAACCGATACCAATATACGTCTGACCCTGCAGACCAAGGATATTGCAGCGGCCGCCAGACCGGGGCAGTTTGTGATGATCCGTGCCGGCAGGACCAAGGACCCGCTGCTGCGCCGGCCCTTTTCCATTCATCAGACCAGCAGCACCGGCAGGATCCAGATCCTCTTCAAGGTGACGGGGCGCGGGACCGGGTTGCTGGCGCACTGCAAGGAAGGAGAAAGGCTTTCCCTTGTCGGTCCGCTGGGCCGGGGATTTCATATCGATCCGGGGAAGGCTGCCTGTGTGGTCGGCGGGGGCATGGGGATTGCGCCGATGCTCTTTCTTGCCAAGAGGATCTGTCAGACAAAGAAGAGCACCGATACCGATCTGATTATTCTCGGCGCAAGGACCCGGGAGGAAATCGAACCCCTGCTCAACGATTTTCATTACCTGGATCTCGGGGTGATGGTTGCCACCGATGACGGCTCCCTTGGCATCCATGGTCTGGCGACCGATGTATTGAAGACCCTCGATCTGCCGAAAAACTGCACCGTCTACAGCTGCGGTCCGGAACCGATGATGCAACAGATCTTCAGGTGGTGCCACCGGCACAGGCTCGAGTGCCAGGTCTCGATCGAGAGTTTCATGGCATGCGGGGTGGGAGCCTGCCTCGGCTGCAACGTCGAAGCCCGAAACGGCGGCTATGTCCATGTCTGTTCGGATGGCCCGGTATTTAATGCGGAGGACCTGGCATGGAATTTCTAGAGGACAAGGATCATTTCCCGGACCTCCGGGTCAGGATCGGAGCGCTCGAACTGCGGAATCCGGTGCTGACGGCGTCGGGGACCTTCGGGTACGCCCGTGAGTTTGCCGGTCTTCTCAACCTCCACCGGCTCGGCGGGGTTATCGTCAAGGGCATATCCCTGTTTCCGCGCTCGGGCAATCCCTCGCCGCGGATCGTCGAGACCTCCTGCGGGATGCTCAATGCAATAGGGCTGGAAAATGTCGGCGTCGACCGTTTCATTGCCGAGAAGATGCCGTTTCTGCAGGGAATAAAAAGTCCGATAATCGTCAACATCCTTGGCGATTCCATTGAGGAGTACAAAGAGATAACCGAAAAATTGGACGCGGAGCCCGGCATCTCGGCCATTGAGGTGAATATATCCTGTCCGAATGTGAAAAAGGGCGGCGTCGCCTTCGGCAGCGACCCGAAGATGGCGGCGGCCGTGACCCGGGTGGTAAAGGAAAACACCCGTCTGCCGGTAATTGTCAAACTCTCACCCAATGTAACTGATATCACACTGATTGCCCAGGCGGTTGAACAGGCCGGAGCGGATTCCGTGTCGCTGATCAACACCTTGATCGGCATGGCCGTCAACCTGAAGACCCGGCGTCCGCAGCTTGCCAATATCATCGGCGGTCTTTCCGGTCCGGCTATCAAACCGGTCGCCCTGCGGATGGTCTATCAGGTGGCCCGGAGCGTCTCGATTCCGGTGATCGGCATCGGGGGAATCGAAACCACCGAAGATGCATTGGAATTTATGCTTGCCGGGGCCACTGCGGTTCAGATCGGGACCGCAAATTTCGTCAATCCGAAGGCCAGCGAAGAGGTGGTTGAGGGTCTGACCGACTATGTGGTCAGGGAGAAGCTCCATTCCATCCGGCAGATGATCGGCGCGTTGGAAACACTGTAACGGCTGTCATCGGCAGTCACCGGGAGGAATGACATGAGAATCTGTGTTGCCGTGGCGCGGGAGACGATCGCCGATGCCCTGGCAGTGGCCCGACGGATGACCTCGGCAGCCGACGTGATCGAGATACGCCTTGATTATCTGCAGGCAATCGATGTCGATCCGTTCCCGGCAGCCATCAAGACACCGCTGCTCTTCACCAACAGGGCGGTCTGGGAGGGCGGACGGTTCCAGGGGGATGAGGATGCCAGGATTGATCCTCTTGTCAGGGCTGTCGAGCTGAAGGCCTTTGCCGTCGATCTGGAGGTCATGGCATCCGGCAGATCCTGCAATCGCCTGCTGGCCGAGATCGACCACGGTGCGACGCGGCTGATCCTGTCCTGGCATAATTTTGCCCAAACGCCCGGGCGAGCCGAGCTTGTGGACAGGCTGGCGATGATGCGGGACAAGGGGGCCGATATCGGCAAGATCGTCACCATGGCCCATGACTACAGGGACGTCCTGCGCGTCCTTGGGCTCCAGGAAGATGCCGCCTCATTCGGCTTGCCGCTGATCGCGTTTTGCATGGGGACTCCCGGAGTGATCAGCCGTCTGGCGACGCTGGAACTCGGGGGGTATATGACCTACTGTGCTGCCGACGGCGAGGAGGGGACGGCACCGGGGCAATTATCTGTCGGGGCACTGCGGGATATGCTGGAGCGTCTCCATAGGTAGGTTACACTCTTTTTTCAGCACCCCATCTGCGCACGACCGAACGGACACGCAGAGTTGTCTCCGGCGGTGTCCGCCCGCCTGCGCCCGGTTGGAGCACCGCCGAACGTTTCCCGGGGTGGGGCTTATCTCGGACAATTTTGCCGCGGGGCAATTTCAGGAGGGAAAATGGGCGTTACCATCAACGGTCAAACAAAGGTCTATGGCATTATCGGCAATCCGGTCGACCACTCCCTGAGCCCGGCGATGCATAATGCCGCCTTTGCGGCCCTCGGCGAGAACAGGGTCTATCTGCCTTTTCCGGTGCAGGATGTCGAGATGGCTCTTGTGGCGATGAAGGCCCTGGATATCCAGGGCGCCAGTGTGACGATTCCGCATAAGCAGGCGGTTATCCCCTTTCTCGACCGGATCGATGCCGTTGCCGGGAAGATCGGGGCGGTCAATACCGTCATCCTGCGCACGGAAGACGGCAGGAGGCTCCTCTGCGGCTCCAATACCGATTGGCTGGGGGCGAACCGGGCCCTGGAGAAGGAAATCGAACTCCGGGGGGCCAGGGTGGTTCTTCTCGGAGCGGGCGGATCGGCCAGGGCGATCGGGTTCGGTCTTCGAGAGGCGGGAGCGGTGGTTTTGCTCTGCAGTCGGACCGAGGCAAAGGGAAGGGGACTGGCTGCGGAACTCGGCTGCCCCTGGTATCCTCTTGCCGGGCTTGCCGGCCTGCAGGGAGATGCCCTGGTCAACGCCACTTCGGTGGGTATGGTCCCTCATGCAGATGTCTCGTTGGTCCCTTTCCCCCTGCTGAGGACCTTCCGGGCGGTGATGGATATCGTCTATGCCCCGTTGCAGACAAGGCTGCTCAGGGAGGCCGGGGAGGCCGGCTGCCGGACCGTGAGCGGTCTGGAGATGCTCTTGTTGCAGGGGGTTGCCCAGTTTGAGTTATGGACCGGACGCAGAGCCCCTGTCGAGGTGATGCGGGAGGCCTTGCTCGGGGGCAGGAGACGGGAGACGGCGACCTGAGAGGACCGGATTGGTACCGACTCTCCCGGTGAGACTCATTTCGTACCCGGCTTTGCCGGTCCGGAGTCGGAAACCGTGACCGTGTCGCCCGGCCGCAGGCCGAGGATTGCCGCGGCATTGCCGCCGTTGACCGCGATCTCCAGATGATTGCCGCTGTCGAGGAGGGCGACGGTCTTTCCCGGCCCGGCATCGGAATAGGTATCCATAAGCGTACCAATGGCGATGCCGCCGATAAGGATCTGCATCTTCTGCCTGGAAATAGAGGCGATATCCCTGGCTGTGATGCTGGTCTGCAGGTTGCCGAAATGATCGATGCGGATGACCTCGCCGACGATCGTTCCGCCTTTCTTCGAGGCCTCGGGCAGGTGAATCCGGCAACAGTCCCGGGCTGTGATCTGCGGTCCGACCAGAGAGAGTTCCATGCCGTCGGCAAGCCTTGCGGCGACCGGGGCCATGATATCCCTGCCGTGAAAGGTCCTGCTGATCGTTGCGGCGAAGAGTCCGACGTTGTCGACGAAAAAGGCCTCTTGCAGGCTGTCCCGGCCGAGGAACGGGGTCAGGACGCCGTTATCCGGGGCAATAAAGAGATGTCCTGAGGCCTTGAGGGCAAGGATGGACCGGTCGGATCCGACACCGGGATCCACAACCACCAAATGCACAGTGCCCGGCGGAAAAAACCGGTAGGCATGGCCGATGCTCATCGCCGCCCGGACAATGTCCTGCGGTTCGATGCCATGGGTCAGATCGACAATGACGGCATCCCTGCAGGTGCTGAGCAGCACCCCTTTGACGGTTCCCACGTAGTCGTCCCGGAGGCCGAAATCGGTGGTCAGGGTGATGATCGGCCGTTTTGTTGTCTTCATCCCGGTTTTTCCTCCCTTACGGCTGCCGGTGTTTCTTGACCAGAAAGTAGAGCCTGCCGCTTTCCTTCATGCATCCGGCGGCTGTTTCGGCATAGCGGCCGCTTCCCCAGAAGATGTCTGCCCTGCCGGGACCCCTGATGGCTGCGCCGGTATCCTGTGGGAAAACAAAGCGCCGCAGGGGCATCCAGCCGATGACCTCGCCGGTGGCGGCAACGATCGGCCGGCGGCTTATCATATAGGCCACGGTGCCCATCGGCAGGGACTCGGGATCAATCGCCAGGGACCTGCCCGGGGTCAGTTCCTCCGCCATGCTGCCCCGCGGTTCCCCGGACGCCCAACGGAAGAAGACGAACCTGTCGTTGTGCTGGAGTATCTGCCGGATTTCGGCCGGGTGGTCATGGAGATACCGCCTGATCGTCTGCATGGAGATGTCCTTTTTTGCCACCTTGTGTTCATCGACCAGCAGCTTGCCGATGCTGTTGTACTCCCGGCCGTTCGTTGCGGAGATATGGACCGGACGGAGGCTGCCGTCTTGCAGTCTGATCAGACCGGAGCCCTGGACCTGAAGGAAGAAGACATCGACGGGATCTTCAAGATAGACCAGTTCGTTTCCCGCCAGAATATGCCTGTTCTCAATCTCCGCCCTGGTCCAGAAGGGCAGGAGGTGTCCTGCCGTGTCTCTGCGGCCGATCAGCGGCCTGCCTCCGTGCGGATTATTGAGGACGATCAGGGAACCGGGTCTGGTATAGAGGGGATAGAGGAAAGGGGGAACCTTGGACAGGCTGCCGGCAAAAACAGGTTGATAATAGCCTGTGATCAGCATCTCTCCAAAAGGGGAGTCCCGTCGACCTGCCGCCTGGTATACGGTAAATTTTTCCTCTATGATCTTGGCTAGTTCAGCTGGGGTTGGCCGGCTGTTAACGATCGACAGAAAGAGGCGCAGCGAGTCGGCCAATCGGCCGGCCGTCACCGCGGTCCCGCCGATATCCACCACGGAATCGGCCGGGCGTCGGTCCAGGGAGTGCAGTTGATGGCCGGCGGCCCTGATCAATGAGTCCCTGTCGGCATCGTCGGTGAATACCGGAGGGTTTTCGACCATCCTGATGCCCGGCGACCGAAAGGATTGACAGCCGTAGACGAAAAGAAAGATCAGGAGGGGCAGCAGAAAAAGACGGCTGCGACGGGTGCGCAGACAAGCCGGAATCCAGGATGGTGAAGGCATATCTCTCACTCTGCTTCATGCTGTCCGAGCGGTCATTTTTTAAAGGCTTCAGCGAGTTCGCAGACGACCATTGCATACCTGTTGGAGTTGTTCCAGGCCGTGATTGCCTGAAAGTTCCTGTAGCCGGCCACATAGCGGTAGCCTCCGCCCATGCCGGGATCGATCTCGAGCCCGACGATGGATAATTTGCTGCCGTCGGAGGGTGGCAGGGCGATCCCCTGTGTGTTGCAGACGGTCTGCCGGCTTACCAGCCCGGTGCGTCCCTTCTGGCAGGCACTGATGAGTTCCTCGGATTTCAGTTGACTGCCGATGTCGCGATAGATGGGTGCGTGCAGGGTCCAGTGATACCGATGGAGGTAGTTGGCAATCGATGCCAGGATATCGTCAACCGAGGTGAAGACGTCGATACGATCATCCCCGTCAAAATTGATGGCGTATTGGCGAAAACTCGACGGCATGAACTGCGTTTGACCGAAGGCACCGGCATAGGAGCCTTGCACCTCGAGGGGGTCCATATGGTTTTCCTTGCAGAGAACGAGAAACTGGATCAATTCATTGCGAAAGAAGGAGGAACGCCTGGGGTAGGCGTCGAAGAGCGTATTCAGGGTGGAGAAGACCGGATAATGGCCTTGATGGGTACCGTATCGGGATTCCACTCCCCAGATGGCGACGACAATCTCGCGATCGACCCCCAACTTGCGTTCTATTTTGTCAAGCAAGGGTTTGTACTCTTGTAATTTTTCCTTGCCGGCGGCGACGACGGCCGGGGTGATGAAGAGCGGGCGGTATTGATAGTAAGGTTTGGCCTCCCACTGTCTGTCCATCAGGTCGAGGACCGTTTGGTCGATGCTGACATCCTTGAAGAGATCGTGCAATTCGCTGCGGCTGAAGTGATAGACGTCATGCAGTTCCTTGAGCAGGAGCACATATTTTTGCTGGTCGAGGGCTATCTTTTCACCGCCTCCGGTCCCGACGGCGGGGCTCATCGGAGCATCCGTCGCGTCGACATAGGAAAATGCGACCATCGAGAAGAAAAAGAGGACCAGGGCAATGACGAAGCCGGTGAAGTGGGAGTAACGGTTAATTGCCTGACCTCATAGGTAAAAGAAAAAGTGATGTCGAAGATGGAGCCGTTTCATTGGGTTATCAGGGATATATTGCGTTGAAGGCCTTGATGAAATCGTCCAGCAGATTCGACGGCAGGGCATTGATCCCGGCCGCCGCCGCCCGGCCGCCGCCGGTCGGAAAGCGCCGACAGAGCGTGTCCGCATCTCTGCGGTTGACAAGGGGAGCCCTGACGCTGATCCGGTAGGTCGTATCACCTGCGGCGATGATGACCGCATGTGCCAGTTCGGCCCGTTCCGTCGCCTTCAGATTGGAAAAAACACCGGATATCCTTCTGGCCCAGGGCGATTCCGGGAAAAAATAGACACGGTTGCGGTTTCCGGTCCTCGTTTCCTTCAGGGAAAGGGCCTTTGCCATATCGTCATCGTATCCGTTGCGCAAAACCGGCAGCGCTTCACCAGCGGCATAAAAATCAAGCGGGTCCTCGAACTCCCGGACAAGGCGATAGAGTGATGCCGGATGAAAATGCAGGTCCTCCAGGGTGGAGCCATACCCGTTGTAGTTGAGAAGTTCGCCGATCTCCTGCAGTTTCGCGAGTTCTGCGTCCGTCAGCGACAGGTCGGAGGCGATTTTCCGGGCCTGTCCCTGGAGGTTGTCGCCGAAGGCACCGCAGATTGCCCATTTGCTGTAGCGCCCATGGAGGAGGGTATTCACTAAAAATGAGGTGCAGACATCCGCCGAGGTATTGATATGGGTGCGTAGATGCACATCCTCGGGGATGGTGCCGGCATAGTGGTGGTCGATATAGAGGATCCTGTGACCCGCCTGGAGCAGGGGGGTGATGAATTCACGGTTGCTGTCCAGGGAGATATCAACCACGGTGATGGATGCCGCCGGATGGAGCGTGATCTGGGACAGGAGAGCGATATCGCGTTTGACCCCGGTGATCAGATGCGCATCGGGTATCGGTTCGGCCAGACGAAGCTGATGCAGTGCACATATCCCGTCGGCATCTCCGTTAAAGACATCATATTGCATGGGTGGTGGCTTGCTGCTCCGGAGTCGAAAAATGCATAATCCATGGAATGCCGGCGCTCAGGGAACCCGCTCGCCGGCGGCTGTGTATGTTACCTTGTTGTTGTGTCCTGTTGCCCTTGCCGTCCCTGAAGGTTTTACCAGGTCATCCTCGATTGCCTATCAGAACGCCATCCCTATCGGCGAGTTGATATTGGCCAGATTGAATATCAGATAAAAAGCCGTATCCGTTGGAGTATAGGTCGACCTTAGCTCCACGGACCAGCAGGGAGCGACATAGGTGAGCGATATATCCTGTTCGTTGGTCGTTGAAGCACTGAGGGACTTGGAGAGCAGTATCTCCCCCCGCAGGTTGTAAAAGAGCTTTGATTTCGCATGGAAATTGATCTGCTCGATATTCAACAGATTGCTGTACTGATAATCGAGGTCGAAGAGGGTCCCGTCGCTGCCTCTGTACCCGCCTCCGAAACTGTGCAGGATAAAATCCTGTTTGTAGACGTCCCAATCGGTCTGATATCGGATATTCAGGCCGGGGAGGGGCTTTATTCCGAGTTTGAAGTCCATCGGTGATAACGGCTTGTCGGTCTCGTCCGGCGGCAGCAGGTTATTATTGGTGTCAAAGATGGTCTTTTGTCTGACATCACCCATGTAGTAACTCTGCTTGATCTTCAGGTAGCCGTATTCAACCGTCGACTCGGCATCCGGATCGCTGGCGTTCTTGAAGAGGCTGAAGAAGTTGTCGATCCCGTAGGTGAAGGTATCGGCCGGAGCGATATAGTCCTTGCTGTCGAAGGAAGGGAGGCCCGTCTGTTTTATATCGGGGATATAGTCGAATTTGATATACGGACGCAGCTTGTGATCGAGCCCTTGGTATTTGCCCAGATCCATGACGAAATCCCTTGCCAGGGTGGTTCCCAGTTCGGTATGGAGGGTGTAAAGGAGCCTGTTGGGCGTGTCACTCTGGTTCCACGAGCTGTCACCATAGGACTGGACATCGTAGAAGGTCTCACGAATGCCGGCCTCGGCACGTGATTCAAGATACGGGCCCAGAGGAATAGGCGTACTCACCTTGGGATACAGATCGAGACGCTGGGCGCCTATGCCGTCCTTTCTCCAGTAGTCGACATAACTGGTATCCCAGTTGAAGTTGAAATTCGAGTTGTCGATGGGGGTGGCCCCGGCAAAGTCGATGTTGGGGAGCTGCCAGAGAGGGGACGGATTGCTCTTGATGGTTCCGGCATCGTCGATTCCTATGAAGTTTGTGACCAGAGACATGCCCGACCAGGCCTTTAATAAACTGACGGAGTTTTGGCGCTGGCTCTGGGTCCGATCCTGGAATCCGCGGCCGAAGACCTTGAGAAATTCCTGGTTGTCCTGGAGGAAGCCGGTATAGGTGCTGGAATAGAATTCAGTCAGGTAGTCCTGATCGGAGACGATGTCGAGATCGACGCGTGTCGTCCATCCATCACCGAAGGTCCTGTCTAATTTACCTCTGACCCAGTATCTGTCCTGATTGGTATGGGTGAATCCGGTGGTATAGTAATAGTGGGAATTGGAGGGGTCGGTGGGGTCGGAGAGGCTGTCATGCAAAAAGTTGGCCGCCAACGTCCCCTTATCATCCGGGGCCAGGACGTATCTGAATTCCATTCCCGGCATAAAACCCCGGTTTGAAAAATATTCCGGGTAGAGGGTCATGTCGGCTGATTCTGAAATATTATAGAAGAACGGGATGTCGATCCCGTACCCGTTGTTTGTCGAAGTGGAGAGTTCC
This sequence comes from Desulfocapsaceae bacterium, assembly GCA_046706325.1. Lineage (GTDB taxonomy): Bacteria > Desulfobacterota > Desulfobulbia > Desulfobulbales > Desulfocapsaceae > CAWGGS01. Next base: position 58,577 of record JBJKPM010000037.1, read on the forward strand.
GGAAAGAGAAAGCCTGTTTCCCTGGTGTTCTTGATCGGTATCACCATGTAAGGGAAGTAAAAGACCGGGGTGCCCTTGATATTGAATTCGGCATTTTTCATTACCGCGTATCCACCCGGGGTAACCTTGGTATCGGTGCTGGAAAGGCTCCATGGCGGTTTCTGTCCATCCTCCATCTTGCAGGTTATGGCCCATCCGTCAATAATGTGGTAGGCCTGGGCCCCCGTTTTTTCGATGGTCTTTCCTTCCAGATGCAGCTGATTTTTCTCTCTTAGCAACGTGGCGTTGGTGAAGGTGCCGGTTTCGCGGGTAAGATTTACCACACCCTGTTCGGCAAGAAGCCTGTCGCCGCCGCTTACAATATCGACATGGCCACGGGCCTTGATGGTCTGGAGGGTTACATCGTAGGCAATCCAATCGGCCTTGATGGTGACCTTTGTCTCGTAGCGGGCGTTCTTTTTTGTCAGAAGATCTTCCGGTGTTATTTTTTCCGGTTGGTTCTCTTCCCCCAATAGACTGGACCAGTCCGTGGTGGTGAGGGATTTCTTGGGCGGCATCGGCGGCAGTTTTTCACGTTTGACAAGGACGATATTTCCCTCGGCAATGATGCTCTGCGGGTTGTCATAGCGGGTGATCTTGTCGGCTGAAATCTGCCACTCTTCAGTAATTACTTTTTCGGCGAAGACCTGGAGCGGGATACCGAGAAGAAGAAAAGAGGTGATAAGGGCGAGAGAACATTTCAAACCGGTAGATTGTGGCAAGATCATTGTCACAGTGAGCTCCTTTTTGAGGAAAACGGATTGTTCTTGTTTCGTCACGGGAGCTGTGACCCATGACAAAAAAAAGCCCCAACCTGCCATTCGAAGAAGTAAAATCTGCTCCACCCCTTCTATTCCGGGATGACCCGGGGACTATAAAAAACACGTGAACGCGACGGTACGAAGATCATGTCGAATCGATCTCATTTGGGACCGAAGTTTACGTTTCAGGTGATTTTGTGTCAAGATTAAAGTCACCGCAGTACCGTGGTAATGAGGGGGAATTGTTTTAATTTCCTCTAGCTTACTGCTAATCTTCAAGAATTTAAATATTTTTCTTTATCATGCTTCCGTTTACCAAGGATACCGGTTTGTCGGCCTCGTAAAACCCTGCTTAGCCCTTGGTCCTTGGCTGTAACTCGTTTAATTATCGTATATATCCCGAAACGTTTGCGGGTTTTCACGAAGTCGGCAAGTTTCACCGGGGGATAATTTCTCTCTGGTTTGTAAGTTTGCAGTATGGTAAGATAATCCCATCTTTGCCAGAAATATGAGATCCATCCCGATTACATGATTTCTCAGAGGGATCGATCGAAATTAAATACTATCGTAGAAGAATTGAGTCGTACGAAAAACGGGGGGCCTCTTTCCCCGGCAGATTGCAGCGGGTGCATACATCTCGGTTGACAGGAGAATCGGAGGATCCCCTGTGGTGTCAGAAGATGTACGTGGCCGGCTGAGCTTGGATGATATCTTTTTTAAACGGCGGATCAGGATAAGTTGGAGCACTCTGTCATGTGCAGGACTTGTAGGACTGCGTCATTTCCCACGAAAAAAACCTTCACAACTGCCGTTATAGAAGAGATCCGGTGATGGTCGGCGGCCCCAGGGGCTCCGATCGTCTGAAAATTATCAATGATCGTACAGGACGAGTTGGGACTGTTCGATCTTTTACAGGTGACGGGAGATAAGCGTTCTTGCAAAAGAACCCCGCCGCAAAGGAAACGGAATGGTTGCAAATACACAGCGTACAAAAAAGACACCTCCGGATGATGCATCCGGAACTCCACAAAATGAAATGAAGGTCACGACGGGATCATGGTGGAAAAGCACCGTGGTCGAGACAACAGAGCCCATGCCGGATACCCTCTCGGAGGATACTGCCGCTGCAGGGCATGAGCAGGCGGAGCACCCGGAAAAACCGGTTCGGGCCCGGACAAGGGGTGCGCGCCGGAAAAAACCGGTCGCAAAAGCGGAAGGAGAGACCGAAACGGGTGCAACCAAAAGCCCGGGACGAAAACCGGGAAGAAGACCGGCCAAGGGGTCTGCCGGCAAAAAGGAAGCGATAACCGGTGAGGCGGACCGTCAAGGTGGACCGGAGACAGCGGATGGTGGTAAGGAAAACGAGGCGGTCCAAGGGCTTGACGACAGGGATGCGGCCTCGATCGGGGTGCCGTCGGAGGCGGAGTCGGGGACATTGAGGCAGAAAGAGACGGAAGTCCCTCAGGAGAAGGAGGAGGGGGCATCCGCTGTTCCGGTGGAATCCGGGGGTCCTGCGGAGGATACGGCCCAGAGCCCTGCCGCCGTGTCGGAGACCGCCGGCAGGAAAAAGAGCGGCCGCTCCCGAAGGGGAAAGAGAGGAAATAAAAAGCATGACGAGCTGAAGGAACAGGCCGGCTCCGTGCCGGAGCAGGACCAGCCCCAGCCGGAGCAGGAGACGGAGGCTACCGAATCGAGAGAGGAGGGGGACGCCCCGAAGGCCAAACGCAAACTGCTGATCAATGCCGAGGAGCCGGAAGAATGCCGGCTGGCGCTGCTCGAGGAAGGGCGGCTGGAATCAATCTATGTGTCCACCGTTACCCGCACCCATACCAAGAATAACATCTATAAGGCCAAGATCGTGGCCTTGGAGGCGAATCTTCAGGCCGCCTTTGTCGATTACGGGACCGAAAAAAACGGTTTCCTCCCGTTCGGAGAGATCCATCCCGAGTATTATCGGCAGGAGGTGAGCGAAAAGAGCAGGAAACTCATTGAACAGCATCAATGGAAGAAATTGAGCATAACCGATGTCCTGGAAAGAGGGCAGGAGGTCCTGGTCCAGGTGGTCAAAGAGGAGATCGGGACCAAGGGGGCCAATATGACGACCTACCTGTCCTTGCCCGGCCGTTGTGTGGTCCTTCTGCCCGGATCCGATTCATCGGGGATTTCCCGGAAGATCTCCGGAGAAGAGCGACGGGGGCAGCTTCGGGAGATCATGGAGTCGTTGTCAATCCCGGAAGGCATCGGCTGGATAGTCAGGACCGCCAGCAATGATATCAACAAACCGGCGCTCAGCCGCGATGTCACTTACCTGCTTCGCCTCTGGAGCGAGGTCAAGAAGAAAGGCCAGGAGATGGGTGGCGTCGGCCTTGTCTACCAGGATCACGACAGCGTCCTTCGCTTCCTGAGGGAAAATTTCGATTCCAGTATCGAGGAGATTCTGGTCGACGATGAATACGCCTTGGAGCAGGTCAAGGGATTTATTGAGCTTCTTCCTCCCAAACAACGGACCGTCAGGGTGAAGCTGCACCGGGGGTCCCGGCCGATATTCAATCAGTACAGCATCGAGGACCAGATTGAATCCATTTACCAGCCGCGGGTTGCCCTGCCGTCCGGCGGTTCCATCGTCATCGATCAGACGGAGGCCCTGGTGGCGATAGACGTCAACTCGGGTTCGACGTCCAAAGAGCATAATTTTGAGGCCTCTATCTTTCAGGCCAATATGGAGGCGGCCTCCGAATTTGCACGCCAGCTGCGCCTGCGTGATCTCGGCGGCCTGATTGTCGTGGATTTTATCGATATGCGTTCACAGAAGAATATTCGTGAGGTGGAAAAACAGGTCAAGACGGCGATGAAGCGGGATAAGGCCAAGGTGGATATCAGCCGGATCTCAAAATTCGGGCTGATGCAGATATCGCGGCAAAAGCTTGGCGCCCCGATCGACGCCGGCACCTACCGGGTCTGTGAGCATTGCAAGGGACGCGGGACCGTCCGTTCGATCGAGACCCTGGCCCTCTTCTACCTGCGGAGGATCCAGACCGGAGCCAGCCGCAAACAGGTCCGGCAGGTTGAGTGCCACTTCCCGTTGGATGTGGCCCAGTATCTGTTAAATAACAAGAGGCAGGAATTGATAGAGCTTGAAAAAAGATATGCTACCGAAGTTGTGATTCTTGCGGAATCCTCCTTGAAACCGGCGGATCACGAGATCATCTACCATAAGGCGGAAAAAGAGGGGCTCGGCAAAAAACAGGCTTGAGGAAAGGGGCAAACTGAAGTATAAAAATAGATCCTCATCGGCGCCAGTGGCTCAGCTGGATAGAGCAACGGACTACGAATCCGTAGGTCGGGGGTTCGAATCCCTCCTGGCGCACCAGTAAAATCAAGGGGTTAATCAGAGAAATCAGCTGATTAACCCCTTTCTTTTTGCGATTTGTTCCATTCTCGATTGATTTTTTCTTCTTTCTTTTTGTATTAATTGACATTAAAGTGGAACAAATAATGGAACAAAAATCTTCTGAAAAAGATACTGGGAGCCAGGATCATGGCGCGCATTCAAACTCGAAAAGGAAAGAAGAGGACAACCTATACAGCAACGGTTCGGATAAAAGAGTTTCCACCGGTTGCCAGGACCTTTGATACGAAAGGAGAGGCAAAGAGCTGGGCTGCAGAGGTTGAAAAAGAAATGCGCATGGGACGCTACTTGGATGAACGTCCGGCAGAAAAGATCACCTTGGCAATGGCCTTACAGAGATATCTTGAACAGATATCTCCAACAAAACGCCCCAATTCCCAGCGACGAGACAGGGATTCTGCGAAAGCCCTTCTGAAAGGTTTTGGTTCGGAAATCTGTCTGGTAGGAATCAATTCAAGACGCTTGGCTGTCTATCGCGATATGCGGGTTAAGGTTGTTTCACCCTCGACTATTCAAAAGGAATTTGCACTTTTGTCCCACCTGTTTTCGATAGCCCGTCGTGAATGGGGAATGCCGGTCGAAAATCCTGTTCGGCTTGTGAGTCGACCCAAGGTGCAGAATAACCGTACCAGGTTTCTGACCAAGGAAGAAGCCCAACGCTTACTGGATTTTGCCAAGAAAAGTCAGAACCAGAGGTTATATCCGTATCTTTTGGTCATGATGCATACCGGGATGCGTCCCAGCGAAGCGGCAGGCTTGAAATGG
>JBJKPM010000038.1:0-17391 GCA_046706325.1 Desulfocapsaceae bacterium
ATCAGCTTCCTGCGCTTCATGCTCTACGGGACACCGATCATGCTGGCCACGGTCTTTATTGCGATGATCTATGTCTGGCTCAGATACTATGTGTTCAGGTTCTGAGAAGGGGGCGTAGAGTCCTTCGCGGTCAACAGCAGACGGCGGGGGACCTATATCGTTGGGATGAAACCGGGGGCTTTGAACGGTTAAAGGAGGAAAAACAACCTCAGAACCGTATCTGTCGATCGCTGATGCAAAACGCCAACACAACAAGGAGACAGTGGCGATGGGATTCTGGAAGAGCATTTCGTTCAAAGTAAAAACGGTAGCCTTGGTGGTCTTGCTGATCGCTTTTACCGCACTCACCGCCATCCGGTATCACCTGTTGGTGAAACGAATCACTGCAACGGGCATCACTCAAACTACGGATGTCATGCTGACGGGCTACAAGAGCGAACTCAAGGATATGGTCGATATGACGGCACAGGTACTGGCCTCGGCGACCGAAGGCCTTACCGACGAAAATCAGATCCACGACATCTTCAAACGCCTGGTGGACAAGGCTCGCTTTTTCCAGGACCAGTCAGGTTATATCTTTATATATAAGAAGGGAGGCACGGTCTTCGTCCTGCCCCCCGAGCCGGATCTGGAGGGGAAAAACCTCATCGGTCTCAAGGACGCGACCGGCAAGCTATTGATCAACGAACTCGACACCAAAGCCCGGCTGGGAGGCGGTTTTGTCCGCTATTTATGGCCGAAACCGCCGAAAAAAGAGATCGAGCCCAAACTCTCCTACGCCCGGATGATTCCCGGCAACAGCTACTGGATCGGGGCCGGCGTCTATATCGACAATATCCAAACGAAAAAGCAAGCCATACTGAGTGCCGAGCACCAGATGACCGATGCCTTTCTCAGATCGCTTTACATTGTCCTCGGCACCGGTCTGGTCGTTGTCGTCCTGCCCCTGACGTTCTTGCTGATTCGCAACATTGTGACGCCGGTACGGGAACTGACGACTGTGGCCGACCGGTTCAGCCGCGGGCAGATGGATCTTGTCATCCCCTACACGGACCGGGGTGATGAGATCGGCAGGATGGCCAAGGCGCTGAACCGTCTCGGCATGAGCATCAAGATGGCTGCAGCCCGCCTGAAGCAATAAGATTCCAGGCCGTGGCAGGGAAAGGGCGTGGTGCCAGGGAGGGACCTCGATGGCTGTCATCCTGTTCCCAACTCTGCCACCCCTGGCGCCACGCTCCGCTGACCTGGTTTTCTTCATTCGCCGGTATACCTATCCCTAAGCAGCCGATGGGCATTGTGGCGGTCGGGCCGGGAGTAGCGAACATAAAGGGGAGGAGAACAAGACCAAACATACTGCGGAAGGGAGCCGGAAGACGATTAGAGCTACCTTGTCGGCGAGAGATTCCTTTCCCCGCTTCCGGTGTTTTTTTAAGGAGCCGGCCGTGGTCACAGGAAGGGGCTGTCCGGGGATTGGATCTCGTTGTAGGTCATGCACTGATGGGTCTTGATTTTAAAGAGCGTTCCCCATTCCTGCCATTGCCGGATGACGGCATCGAAAAAGGCGCCGAAGTCGTTTTCGGAGATGGCGAATTTTTGAGCGAATACCCTGAGTTCATCAAGGTCTGCAGGCTTGGGTTGCGGCAGCCTGCAGACCTCGGCAATGCCATAAGCAAGATGCAAGAGCTCGGCGATTTTTTGTGTCGTGCCTGAGCCCAGTTCCGCATAGGCAAGGTCCAGATGAAAGCCTGCCGCCAAGGCATAATGGGCGGGCAGTCCCCAATCGAGAAAGAGTTCTACGGTGAGTTCTGAACTGCTGATCTCGAATTCATCTCTTTCCATCGTCTCGCGAATGAGACCGGAAGGATTGTCGGCAATAATGCCCTCATATTCCGCCGGGAACAGACTTGCCAGGGCCAGTTCTCCCATATGGGAGAGCAGGGCACAGATAAAAAGTTCATCCGGATCGAATTCGTTGCCGCCGGCGGCAAGGGTCTTTGCAGCTATTGCCTGGAAGAGGGCCATCGACCAGAATTTCCCATAGTCAAATGCCCGGCATTGCCCTTTTTTGTTATCGGAGAGAAGAGAAAACCCGAGCGCCAGCCTGACAACGGTTTCCATGCCGAGTTTGACCGTTGCCTTCTGGACCGATGCAACCTGGATGCCGGTCGACAGGAATGCCGCATTGGCATATTTCAACAGTTCTGCCGACAAGGCAGGATCGGTTTGGATGACCTGGGCAATGTCATTCAGTGAGGTTGTTTCGCTGTGACAGAGGCGCATGATTTCCAGCGCGGTCCGGGATGGGGTCGGTAACTTTTTTGTTGCGTTGAGCCTGTTGAAGACTTCCCTTCGTGTTGCCATCTGCGCATATTCCAGGGTTGAGGTTGCCGAACTTAGATTTCCACCGTCTCGAATCGATACCGCGGCGGCGGCATTTCGTCCCTCCCATTGATATCCTATCGCAGAGAATGCATTGAAACAACTCCTTTCTCATTCTTCTGACTGAAACCGACACGTTGTGTATCCGGCACTACCCGAGACGATTCTGCAGGGCAGGGGCGGCCGGTAGGAAGAGATGCTGCCGTAAAGGGCTCTTGCCAGGGCTGCATCATTTGAAATCCTCCTTTTTGATCCCGTACTTTTTCATCTTGTTGAAAAGGCTTCTGGCAGTGATTCCGGCAATTCGGGCAGCCCGGTTGATCCGCCCGCGGGCCTCCTTGAGCACCATGGTCAGATAAATCGGTTCAATCTGGTCAACCAATTCCTCTTTGACTTCGGGCAGGCTCTTGCCCTGCCAGGAGTTGAGAAGATCCTGTTCATTTGTGATGGAGATTTTCGGTAAATTCCCTCCGGTATGAAAAATGGTCGGCAGGTCCCGAAGGGAGATCTCTTCCGTCTTACACAAGAGCATCGAGCGTTCGATGACATTCATCAGTTCACGGACGTTGCCGGGCCAATCGTAACTGCAAAGGGCCTTCATCACCGGTTCTGAAATATAGCTGACGTCTCTGCCGATTTTATGCCTGAAGGCGGTAATGAAGCGCCTGGCCAACGAGGGGATGTCCTCGCGTCGATCGCGCAGAGAGGGGATCTTCAGGGTCACGACGCTCAGACGATAGAAGAGGTCTTTTCGAAACCTTCCTTCAGCAACCTCTTCTTCCAGGTCCCTGTTGGTGGCGGCAATGACCCGCACATCGACCCAGGTTGCCTTTTCCGAACCGATCGGTCTGATCTCGTAGTCCTGCAGGACGCGAAGCAATTTCGATTGCAGGTGCAGGGGCATTTCCCCGATTTCATCAAGGAAGATGGTACCGCCATGGGCCTGTTCGAAGGCGCCGCGCCGTGAGCGGGTGGCCCCGGTAAAGGCGCCGCGGGTGTAACCGAAGAGTTCGCTTTCCAGAAGCTGTTCGGGCAGGGCCGCCGTATTGACGGCGATAAAGGGCCCTGATGCGCGCGGGCTCTCGCTGTGGATAACCTTGGCCAGATGTTCCTTGCCGACCCCGGTTTCCCCCAGGATCAGAAGCAGGGAATCGCTGGGGGCCACCTGCTGCACCTCGTTCATGAAGATCTGCATCACCTCGCTGTTGGAAATAAAATCGCTGATCTTCGGTTTGGTGAGTCCCTTGTGGTCGAAGCGTTCGATCTGGAGAAACTGCTGACGCGAATCCAGGGTCGCTTCGATGGCTTCGATCAGGCTTTTCGATGATATCCCGGAATAGAGGACAACGTCGGCACCCGCTGCCATCAGCCGGGCCTGCTGCTCGGATGAGTCGATGTCCTGCAGGACCACAGTCGTCGGGTTTTCCGGAAGATTGTTGAGCATTGCAATACCTGATTCCGCAGGCTGCGGAATGAAGGATTCGCTGATGACGATGACGTCGCCGCAGCTCTGAACAACCTTTTGCCAATGGTTTTTGTCCTGACCGAGACACTCAACCTGGACGTTGGTCAGGGAGACACCTTCCTCTAAATTTTTTTCCAAGGCCTTGTTATTTAAAACAAGAATCATTCGAGTCAGCATCGTTCCACTCTCAATACAAAAGGTGTGCGGTGATTTTTCGGAAATTAATATCCTAATTATACTAATTCGGCAATTATTTTCCGTATTTTTTCCGTGGCAAGCGATGTCGGAAAACCTTGTATCTGACATATACGCTTATAATTGCAGCATGATATCAGATAGAGCCTTTCAGGCCTGATGGGAGCAAGGACGGGAAAATATTTTGTTGTTTCAATTAATTGACACTAAAACAGTGAGTTAATATAAATAGGAAATCAAATTCCTTTTCTTGCTGGGGATCTGGGACATCCGGTGTTTCACGAATTATTTTTGCTGTAATGTAGGGGCGTTATCGGAAAGCATCCGAGCGGGCATAATAAATGCATAAAAGCCCGAAACTTTTAGTCGAGTATCCGGGACAACGGACCGGGTTGTATTGACCTTTGGGGAAGCCTGAACACCGAAGAGGAAACACGTGAATTCAACTGGTTGCAATGCCGAACCGGCGGCGGGGGAAATTTTTCCCGATGTCGACGCAACTGTAGAATTTTTCATCAAACAGGATGGTATCGTCAAGAGGAGGGTCATGCAGAAAGTATATCGGATGGAAAAGAAAACGACTCCGGGAAGGTGTATGGCGGAAGAGGCGCAGTCCAGAAAGGCATGGGGGATAGCCTCGGCAATCGATATCTATGACTGCAGTCCCGAAAAGATACGCGACGCCGACCTCATCCGCGCCTTTGTTGTTGAACTCTGTGATCTGATTGAAATGAAACGGTTTGGAGAGACCCAGGTCGTCCATTTCGGCGAGGATGAAAAGGTGGCCGGGTATTCGATGGTCCAACTGATAGAGACCTCCCTTATCTCCGGGCATTTTGCCAACCTGACCAATGCCGTCTATCTCGATGTCTTTAGTTGCAAGGCGTATGATCCGGAGGTGGTCCAGGCCTTTGCCCAAGATTATTTCGAGGGAAAATCAAGCAATCTCAACATGACCTTGAGGCTCTAATGATCAGGGTCCGGATATCCGTTGATTCGGAGGAATGCCGGCGCATCTGGCGAAAACTCTGGCCGCAGACCTGTTTTTTCGATCTCTGGCCGGTACGTGCAATCTTTGCCGGGGCCTTTGACCGGGCACCTTTCTTTTTGCTCGCCGAGGAGAGAAACGAACCCATCGGAATGCTGGCCCTCAGCTTTCTTCCGGAGCAGGGGCAGTTCGTCTGTTTTCCGGGCGAGGTCTGGCAGAGCAAGACCTGGATCGAACAGAACAGGATCCCTGTCAGGGACAAGGCCTTGCGAGATGACCTGCTGGAGGCAATTCCCGGAGAGGCCCATCTGCGCTATCTTACCCCGGAATCAGAGCCCGGTGAGGGGTTTTCCTTTCCGGTCGACGAAGAAAATTTTCGCTTCTTCCCCCGTTTGCACGGATATTCATTTGCGATGTACATGCAGGAATTTTCTAATAAATCACGAAAGAAACTGATACGTGAGCTGGAAAAACTCACGTCTTGCGGTGTCAACTACCGCTATGATCATCCAGCCGACATCGATCATCTGCTGGCGTTGAATCTGGCTGCCTTTGGCGATTTCTCCTACTTTGCCGATCGGCGGTTTCTGAGGGCCTTTGTCCGCCTTTGCACGTGGCTTTCGGATCAGAAGATGCTTCGCGTCACCGCGCTTAGGCTCGGCGGGAAGGTCGCGGCCGTGGATGTCGGGGCCATCTGGAATGGACAGTATACGGTCCTGGCCGGCGGGACCAGCGGCGATTTCCCCGGTGTGGCAAAGATGATCAATTTTCACCACCTCGGCTGGGCCTGTTCCGAACACCTGGAGGTTGTCGATTTTCTCTGTGGTGATTTCAGCTGGAAGAGTCGTTTTCATCTCCAGCCCTGTCCGTTGCACAAGCTCCATATCCATCAGGGAAAGAGAAGGGATGCCCGATCGATGTCCGAGGGCATGACGCCCACTGTATGCTAGGTCGTCTCCGATGAGAAAAAACAACAGAATCCTCGTGGTGGGAACCACCTCCGATTACATCGACTGGTTGCAGAGAGCAGCGCCCGGCAGGGTGCTTTTCCTGACCGATCCCTCGGCCCGGCAACAGGCCAGGGAGCCGGCACCGGAGGCAAAGGACGAACTCCTCTTCGAGTTGACCCGGGTCGACCGGATCGGTCCGGCCTTGATGAAGCATCTTGCTCGGTGGAACATCTTCCTTGATGCCGTCACGTGTTTTGACTGTGAATCTCTGGAACTGGCAGCCTTATTGGCCGAAGACCTGTCGCTTCCCTTTTCCTCCGTCGAGAGCATCCGCATCTGCCGGGACAAGTATGCGATGAGCGGGAGATGGCAGAAACAAGGCCTCGGGATACCTCGTTTCACCCTTGCCCGCACAGCAGGTGAGGCAACTCAATTCCAAAGAGAACTCGGCAAACCTTGCGTGCTGAAACCGGTGAGCGGCAGCGGCAGCGAGCTTGTTTTTTACAGCGATTCCGAGGGCGATTGCCGGCGGTTTGCCCGTCTGCTTCTCGACGGCATCCACCACAGAAAGGAAAACAGACTCTACAGTTCGGCCGTGGAGGGTTTCCTGATGGAGGAATTTGTCCCCGGCACCGAATACAGCTGCGACTTCCTGCTTCAGGGCCATGAGGTAAAAATCCTTCGTTTTTCCCGAAAGATCAAGGCGGAGGATACACCCTTCGGCACGACGGTGGGCTATGCTCTCTCCACCTGTGAGCAGGAAGGCATTGACGGGCGTCGACTGGAAACCCTTTTGGGCGAGGCGGCACAGGCCCTGGGGCTTACAAGGGCCTTCTGCATGGTCGATTTCCTGGGCTGTGACGGCAGGATCAGCCTTCTGGAGCTGAGTCCGCGTCCGGGCGGCGATTGCCTTCCTTATCTGCTGCGGTTTGCCGTCGGTCTCGATGTGTTGAAGCTTGCGTTGGATTTTGCCCAAAACCTTGCCGTTGAGGTTCCTTTCCTCCCTGCCGATACGCACCATGTCGGGCTGCGTCTGCATGCGCAACAACCGGGGCGAATCGTCGGGATCTCCGCCTGGCGCCTGCGGGAGGATCCCCGGGTGAAAGATATCCGACTGATACGCCAGATCGGCCATCGGGTTGTTCTGCCGCCTAAGGACTACGATTCCTGGTATCTCGGGCATGTCCTCTTTGTGCCGAATGACCAAGATGACATCGAAGGGCAATGCCAGGCGTTGCGCCGGCTCCTGTCCGTCGAGATTGAAGCGGAAGAGCCATGAGCAAAGGACCTTTCTACCAGGACATCCACCGGGCCTTGAAGGTCAAATGCCGGCGTCTGCCGGACGATGTCCTTTTGCAACAGGTCAAAAGGTATTTTGCCGACCGCCGGATCTATCTGGAATGTATCGCCCGGCACCCTCCTCCCCTCTACCTGTTGCAGAAAGAGATTCTTGAGACGAGATGCAGGGAGTTTCGTGAGGCCTTTACCCGGGTCCTGCCCGAAGTACGTTTCTATTTTGCGGTCAAAAGCAATAATTATCCGGATGTCTCAAGAATCGTGCTGGAAAACGGCTTCGGCCTGGATGTCTCGAGCGGGGAAGAACTGGCGATGGCCCGCGGGCTGGGGGCAGTGGATATCATCTTCAGCGGTCCGGGCAAGACCAAAGGCGAGCTCCTGCAGGCTGTGGACGGTGGTGATCAAACGGTGGTCCTTCTGGACAGCTTTCAGGAGCTGGATCGACTCAACGACGCGGCGGCAACACTGCGGCGCCGGGTCCGGGCGGGTGTCAGGCTGTCCATCGATCCGACCGGTCTGTGGAGAAAATTCGGCATCCGTCTGGAGGATCTGCCCGCCTTTTGGCGGAAGGCAAAGGGCTGCGCCTGGGTCGACCTGCAGGGGATTCAGTTTCACTCAAGCTGGAACCTCGACCCCGGGCGTCAGGTCGGCTTTATTGAGCAACTCGGACGGAGCCTGGCCGTCATGCCAGTCGAGTTGTTGCACACGCTTGCCTTTATCGATATCGGCGGCGGCTATTGGCCGCCCCAGGGCGAATGGCTGCAGGAGGCGGGGACCTCCGCCGGGATGGTGCGCAAGGCACTGGCCGTCCCGGTGAATTCTGCGGACGCTCACTTCTGGAATCCGGCAGCATCCATCGATACCTTTGCCCGCAGCCTGGCGGCGGCCATCCATCGACATATCTTCTCGTTGACCTCATGCCGGATATGCCTGGAGCCCGGAAGATGGCTGTGTAACGATGCCATGCATTTGTTGGTCTCGGTTGTCGACCGCAAGGCCCCTGATGTGGCGATTACGGATGCCGGGACCAATGCCGTCGGCTGGGAACGTTTCGAGGTCGATTATTTTCCGATCCTGAATCTCAGCCGGCCGGCCTTGCGGGAGATCCCCTGTGCCCTGTTCGGTTCGCTCTGCACGCCGCATGATGTCTGGGGATATTCCTATTGGGGCGCGGGGCTGGAGGAGGGTGATATTTTGCTGATCCCGATGCAGGGCGCATACACCTACAGTCTGCGCCAGAATTTTATAAAACCGCTTCCCCGGGTGGTGACCCTTTAGTACTTTGCGGATGGATTTTTGTTCTTTTGCAAGAAGTCAATTTGTCTCAAGGTACTTATCCGGCATTTTTCAGCAGAATGAGTTTTTGCTTGTGTTTGACGGAGGTTATGCGTTATGGAGAAAAAAGGTGTGCTACGATCAGCGACGGGTGCTTTTGCCGGACGTGTTCGAATAGCCAAACGAATACTTAATATGAGTGGAAAAGATGGAGAAAAACTCCCCAAAAACTGAAGGGCTCATCCAAACTGAGGCCGGTCTTGCCGATATCGTCGCCTGTAATTCCGAAATCTGTTTTATCGACGGCAAACACGGTCGTCTCGTCTACCGCGGCTATGATGCCGTCGAACTGGCGGAAAGATGTACCTTTGAAGAGGTGGCCTATCTTCTCTGGTATGGATGTCTGCCCAGGATGACGGAGTTCAGGGCCTTTCTTGCCGGCTTCACCGGCTCCATGACGCTGCCCATCGAGACCACCATGATCCTCAGGATGTTTCCGAAGGCGGTGACACCGATGGAGGTGATCAGGACCGCCGTTTCGTCCCTTGGACACTGGGACCCCGACAGCGGCAATACCAGGCTGGATGCGAGTCTGAGAAAGGCCCAGCGCCTGACCCTGCGCATTCCACTTCTTATTGCCGCCCATCAGCGCCTGCGGCACGGCCATGAACCGATAAATCCCATTGCCGGTCAGGGTATCGCCTTTAATTTTCTCTATACCCTTCACGGCAAGATCCCTGACCACGACCTGGTCAAGGCCTTCGACGTCGCCCTGATCCTGCATGCCGATCACGAGTTGAATGCCTCCACCTTCGCCGCCCGGGTAACCGCCGCCACCATGGCGGATATCTATTCTTCGGTAACCAGTGCCATAGGCGCCTTGAAAGGACCGCTGCACGGGGGGGCGAATGCCGAGGTTATGAAGATGCTGGAAGAGATCGGCACACCGGAAAAGGCGGAAACCTATGTATCGGATCAGCTGGCGGCAAAGAAGAAGATCCCGGGCTTCGGTCATCGGGTCTATCGTTGTGAGGACCCCCGGGTTGCGGTCCTCAGGAAGTATGCCGGGATGATAACGAAAAAGGTCGGCAAGACTAAATATTTCGATATCACCCAGGCGGTGGAAAAGGTCGTCCTGGAAAAGACCAAGGTGTTTCCCAATGTCGATCTCTATACGGCCTCGTTATACAGCGCCATGGGGATCCCGATTGAGCTCTTTACTCCGATATTTGCGATCAGCAGAGTCGTCGGATGGACTTCCCATATCCTGGAGCAATGGAGCAACAATCGTCTGATCCGCCCGCGGGCCGAATATATCGGGCCCAGGTCCCTTCAATTCACACCCATGGAGGATCGGACCTGAGGCCTTACTGACCCTGTGCTTGAAAAAACCCAAATATTTTATGGAGGAAGTGGAAATGAGCAGGCAATATGATAGGGATGAGGAGGACGCGAAGATTGTCACGTGCGAAATCTGCGACTGCGATATCATGATCGATTTCTATGCCGATATCGGGGATACGGTTGCCTGTGACGATTGTGGGGCGTATTACATTCTGCAGTCCCTTGCTCCGCCCAGGATCTCCCTGCTCGAAGGAGAAGAGGACGACGATTCCTGTACCGATTTGAATTTCGACGATTAGGATCATACGGATGGACTTTTGTTGCAGGAAGTCCATCCGTCTCAAGGTACTTATCCAGTTCTTTCCCGCTGGGTTAGGCCCGTCTGCACTCCTTGCCGGTAAGGTGGTACCTGCAGGGAGATCCATGAATTTGCGGATCGGGCCGTTCCGGTTCGTTCTCCTCACCTCCGGGTATTTCCCCTCCACTTCCGCAGGACCGTTCCGATGATCTTCAGGATCGACTGCACCTCGTCTGCCGAAATGATCAGATGCGGCCGGAAACGGATACTCTGTACGCCACAGCCGACCACAAGCAGTTTTGCGGCCAGCAGGTCCTTTCTGAACCGGTCGCGCCGCGCCGTATCCGGCAGATCGAAGGCGCACATCAGACCGCGACCGCGGGCGTTGGAGATGATATCAGGAAAGGCACGAGCAATCTCCTGCAGCCCGGAGAGGAGTTCCTTGCCCCTGATCCGGGCATTTTCCACCAGGTCTTCCTCGTCGATGATCTCAAGGATATGGGAAAAACGTACCATATCGATCAGATTGCCGCCGAAGGTGGAGTTCAGGCGGCTCGGCTCCCGGAAGACATTGCCTTCCACTTCGTCAACCCTGGTTGAGGCCAGGATACCGCAGACCTGGGTTTTTTTACCGAAACAGATGATATCGGGTCTGGCATCGAAATGCTCATGGGCCCAGAATTTTCCGGTCAGGCCGATCCCGGTCTGCACCTCATCCATGATGAACATGATCTCGTATTGATCGCAGATCTTCCGCAAGTCGGTAAAAAACTCGTTGCGGAAATGGTTGTCGCCGCCCTCTCCCTGGATCGGTTCTATGATAAGGCCCGCGATCTCGTCGCCGTCCCGGTCGATGGCCTGTTGTATCTGTTCGAGCGCCTGCCCTTCCCGTTCGGCCACGTCGGCCAGATGGTGTTCGTTGAGCGGAAAGGTGATCTTCGGATTGTCGATTCTCGGCCAGTCGAATTTCGGAAAGTACATGGTTTTCCGGGGATCGGCGGTGTTGGTAAGCGAAAGGGTATAGCCGGAACGGCCGTGAAAACATTGCCGGAAATGGATGATCTTGGAGCCCACAGGCCGGGTATAGCCTTGGCTAAATCCCTTGCGGACCTTCCAGTCAAAGGCGGTCTTCAGGGCGTTTTCCACCGCCAGGGCCCCGCCTTCGATGAAGAAGGCGTGCGGCAGGTAGCCGGGGATTGCATGGCGGGAGAATGTCCGGACGAATGCGGCCAGCGGTTCGCTGTAGGAGTCTGAATTCGACGGTTTCTGGATGGCCAGACTGCCGAACAGGGTCCTCACGGCCTTGAGCTTGGGGTGGTTGTAGCCCACGGCCATCGAGGCGAACATCGAAAAGCAGTCGAGATACCGGTCGCCGTTGCGTTGGTCGACCAGCCAGCAGCCTTTTGACCGTTTCAGATCGACAATGATATCCATTCCGTCCGCCAGCATATGCCGGCGGAGAATTTCCTTGATAGCGTCCGGTTGTATGGTCCTGTCCAAAATTCTCTTCCTGTAGCTTGAGCTTGATCACCTGCAGGCCGATGACCTGCCGTTCTCAGGCGATATCGAATGTGATGCCCTGGGCCAGCGGCAGATCGCTGCCGAAGTTGCCGGTCACGGTCTGCCTGTGCATGTAGGCCTTCCAGGCATCGGAGCCCGATTCGCGGCCGCCGCCCGTCTCCTTTTCGCCGCCGAAGGCCCCGCCGATCTCCGCCCCGGACGTGCCGATATTGACATTGGCGATACCGCAGTCGGAGCCTGTGGCGGCAAGAAACTGCTCGGCCTGCCGGTAGTCGGTGGTGAAGATCGCCGAGGACAGCCCTTGAGCGGCCTGGTTCTGGAGGGTGATTGCCACGCCTACTTCTCCTTCGTACCTGATCAGATGGAGGATCGGGGCAAAGGTCTCCTCCTGGACGATCGGGTAGTGGTTTTCCACCTCGGCAAGCGTCGGTTCGACATAACACTGGGAGTCGTCGTAACAAGCCCCTTTCAGGACCTTGCCGCCGAAGATAATGGTGCCTCCCTGTTTCCGGATGGCCTTGACCGCCCGGACGTAGGTCTGGACCGCCTCCCCATCGATCAGCGGCCCCATATGGTTGGTGGCCGACAGGGGATTGCCGATCTGCACACTTTTATAGGCCTTCAACAGCAGCTTTTTTACCAGGGCATAAACGGAATCGTGGATGATCAGGCGGCGGGTCGTCGTGCATCGCTGGCCTGCCGTGCCGACCGCGCCGAAGACCACCGCCGGGATCGCAAGCTTCAGGTCTGCATGCTCGGTGATGATGATCGCGTTGTTGCCGCCCAGCTCGAGGATGGATTTTCCCAGCCGTCCGGCGATCACGGAGGCGGCATGCCGGCCCGACGGGACGGAGCCGGTAAAGGAGATCAACGGCACCCGCCTGTCCTGGAGCAGCCTCTCCCCGATGGTGTCGCGGTCGCCGACCATCAGGGAAAAGATCCCTTCCGGCAGGTTGTTTTCGTCCATGACGCCGGCAAGGATCTTCTGGGCGGCGATGGCTGTTACCGGGGTCTTGGATGAGGGTTTCCAGACCGAGACATCGCCGCAGACGGCGGCGACCATCGCATTCCAGCCCCAGACCGCCAGAGGAAAGTTGAAGGCGGTGATGATGCCGACAACGCCCAACGGATGATACTGTTCGTACAGCCGATGCAGAGGGCGTTCCGAGACGGTGGTCATGCCGTAGAGCATCCGGGATTGGCCGACGCAGAGATCGCAGATATCGATGACCTCCTGGACCTCGCCCAGTCCTTCCTGAATGGGTTTCCCGGTTTCGTACGAGATAAGAGAGCCGAGCGGGCCTTTTTTTTCGCGCAGCCTGGTGCCTATCTGTCTGACGATGTCTCCGCGTCGCGGGGCGGGAACCGAGCGCCAGAAGACAAAGGCCTCGGTCGCCTTTTTGATGATCTGCTCGTATTCCTCTGCAACGGTCTGTTGAACCTGTGCCACGGGCTTGCCGTTAATCGGAGAGAAGCTGGTCGACTTCTGATTGTTCTTATGGGTGAGCCATTCGGTCCCGGTGCAGGCGCCGGGCAGATTTTTCTTTAGATCGAGATCCCTTAGGAATTCCATTGTCTTCCTCCCTTGGTAAGTTCCTGAGGATTTCATATGCCCCTCAGTAAAGTATGTCATCTCAACGCAGCACAGTCAAGCAGAGCTGTCGCACTCTTTCGGGGGCCATCCATATCAGCAAGCAGGAGCGGACGACCGGGGAATGATGGGGGCTGCAGGCAGAATTACCATTGCAATTCTTCATGCCATTGAGGTATCTTAATACATTCTACGGATGAGGAAGTCCCGGTCGGTTGCCTCTTCGTGAAGTGGGAAGTACCGGGAGAAGGCAATGAACAGAATGTGATTGGCAGGGGAGATTGTAAAAATGTGGGAAGATCTGGAAGTTACGGTAAAAAAAGCAGAAAAAAGCCAGCTGCGCCCCAAACCGCCGCAGGATAATCTCGGCTTTGGGATACATTTCACCGACCATATGTTTCTGATGAAGTGGAACAAGGAGAAGGGCTGGCATGACGCCGAGATCTGTCCCTATCATGATTTTCAGGTCAATCCGGCCGCCATGGTCTTCCACTATGGCCAGGCGATCTTTGAGGGATTGAAGGCCTATAAGGGAAAAAACGGACAGATCTTTCTTTTTCGGCCGCAGGATAATTTCGAGCGGATGAATACATCGGCTCTCAGGATGTGCATGCCCAGGATTCCCGGCGACAAGGTCCTGAAGGCACTGAAGGCGCTTATCTATCTCGAACGTGACTGGGTCCCGGTCGGCGACGGGGCGACCCTCTATATCCGGCCGACCATGATCGCGATGGAGCCCACCCTCGGTGTCAAGTCCTCTTCGCTCTACTATTTCTATATTATCATGGGGCCGGTCGGTGCCTACTATCCCGAGGGGTTCAACCCGACCAAAATCTATATAACCGACAAATATGTCAGGGCGGTGGAGGGCGGTGTCGGCAACGTCAAGACGGCCGGAAATTACGCCGCTTCCCTGCTTGCCTCGCAGGAGGCCAAAAAGGCGGGGTATACACAAGTCCTCTGGCTCGATGCCTGCGAACGAAAATATGTCGAAGAGGTCGGAACCAGCAACATCTTCTTCAAGATAGACGACACGGTCATCACGCCGCCCCTGCATGGATCGATCCTGCCGGGGATAACCAGGGATTCCGTGCTTAAACTCCTGGGGCATTGGGGCTATAAGGTTGTCGAGAGGAGGATATCCATTGACGAGGTGGTGGCGGCAAGCCAGGACGGCAGTCTGCAGGAGGTCTTCGGCACCGGGACCGCGGCAGTGATCTCCCCCGTCGGGGAACTGTCGTATAAGGGAACGGAATATATTATTAACAACGGGGAAACCGGTGCGTTGTCGCATCGTCTCTTTGAGGAGTTGACGAAGATCCAGACCGGCGAATCGGAGGATCCTTTCCAGTGGAGGGTCGGTATCGGCTGACGGAGCCGGACGACGGATGAAGCTGGGGCGGCCGTTGGCACACCTCTCAGACTCGGCGTATCTGTTATTGCAGTATCATTGCCGAATGCGCCGGCTATGGAATGATGGTTCCGGGAATGCAGATTCGGGGAGCTGGCTCCGCTGATCTTGTCGGTTTTTCTGCTGAAATCCGATCCCAGGATTCAGGGGAGCTCGGGAATCGACTGCTGAGAGGTTGGAAAATAGTATTTTATTTCCGTTTCCTACCCTGACTTGGTAAACAGAATTATCTCTTTTCAAGATATTATTCTTTCAGTATGAGGCGGGTTGAATTTTTTTGCCGTTCGCCCCCTTGATTTTTGTAAAACCAACCCTATATTCTGCCGTGTCCAAGGGTAGCCCACTATGGCGGGTGATTAACTCAGCAGAGGGCCACCAACATCCAATCCGGGTGGTCTTCAAAAATTTATTAGAAAATACATATGTTACAGAGGAGGAAGTAATGAAAATTCGTCCATTAAATGATCGTCTTCTTGTTAAGAGATTGAAGGAAGAGGAAAAAACTGCAGGTGGAATCATTATTCCTGACAGTGCCAAGGAGAAGCCGGCAGAGGGCGAGGTCGTAGCTGTTGGTCCCGGCAAATCCAGTGACAAAGGTGAGCGTATCGCCATGCAGGTAAAGAAGGGCGATCGTGTTCTCTTTTCTAAATATAGCGGTACCGATGTGAAACTTGACGGTGAGGACTATCTCATCATGCGTGAGGACGACGTTCTCGGGATAATTGAATAAGGGACGCGTTAAGATTTCTGCTTGCTCCATCGAGGGTGAGATTGATATAAGGAGAATAAGATAATGGCTGGAAAAGATATTAAATATGGTGTCAAGGCCCGTGAGTTGATCCTCACCGGCGTGAATACTCTTGCGGATGCGGTAAAGGCAACACTCGGTCCCAAGGGACGCAATGTACTGATCGAAAAATCCTTCGGGGCTCCCACCATCACCAAAGACGGTGTCACCGTTGCCAAAGAGATCGAACTGAAAGACAAATTTGAAAATATGGGTGCCCAGATGGTCCGTGAGGTCGCTTCCAAGACCTCCGATGTTGCCGGTGACGGTACCACAACGGCCACCGTTCTCGCCCAGGCCATCTACACCGAAGGCGCCAAGCTGGTTGCCGCCGGCGGTAATCCGATGGAGATCAAGCGCGGTATCGACAAGGGCGTCGAATGCGTCGTCGCCGAGCTCGCCAAGATCTCAACCCCGACCAAGGAGCAGAAAGAGATCGCCCAGGTCGGAACCATCTCCGCCAACAGCGATGAGACCATCGGCAACATTATCGCCGAGGCCATGGACAAGGTCGGCAAGGAAGGCGTCATCACTGTGGAAGAAGCAAAATCAATGGATACCACCCTTGAGGTAGTCGAAGGCATGCAGTTTGACCGCGGCTACCTTTCTCCGTATTTCGTCACCGATCCCGACCGGATGGAGGTCAGCCTGGACGATCCTTATCTGCTCCTCGTTGAGAAGAAGGTCTCCAGCATGAAGGATCTGTTGCCCGTTCTCGAATCCGTCGCCAAGATGGGCAAAGGGCTCTTCATCGTTGCCGAGGATGTCGATGGTGAGGCCCTGGCAACCCTGGTTGTCAACAAGTTGCGTGGAACACTGACTGTTGCTGCCGTCAAGGCTCCCGGATTCGGCGACCGCAGGAAGGCAATGCTTGAAGACATCGCCGTATTGACCGGCGGCCAGGTCATTACCGAGGACCTCGGCATCAAGCTCGAGAACGTCACCATAAACGATCTCGGAACTGCGAAAAGAATCGTTGTCGATAAGGACAATACTACGATCATCGACGGCGCCGGCAGCAAAGAGAAGCTGGCGGCCCGGGTCAAACAGATCCGCACCCAGATCGAAGATACCACCTCCGATTATGATCGCGAAAAGCTTCAGGAACGTCTTGCCAAACTGATCGGCGGCGTTGCGGTAATTAATGTCGGTGCCGCCACCGAGATCGAGATGAAGGAGAAGAAGGCCCGTGTTGAGGATGCCTTGAATGCAACCCGCGCAGCAGTTGAGGAAGGTGTTGTTCCCGGCGGCGGCGTTGCCTACATCCGCTGCCTTGATGCCCTGCAGAAGCTTGCCCTTCCCGGCGAGCAGAATCTCGGCAAGAATATCCTGCTGCGCGCCCTCGAGGAGCCGATTCGTCAGATCGCCAACAATGCCGGCCGCGAGGGTTCCGTGATTGTCGAGCATGTCAAAGGTCTGAAGGGCGCCAATGGCTTCAATGCCCAGACCGAACAGTACGAAGACCTGATCGAGGCCGGTGTGATCGATCCGGCCAAGGTTACCCGGACTGCCCTGCAGAATGCGGCCTCCGTTTCCGGAATGCTGCTGACCACCGAATGCGTCATCGCCGAGCATCCGGAGGAGAACACCGGTGGCGGCGGCGGAATGCCTCCGATGGGCGGCATGGGCGGCATGGGTGGAATGGGCGGAATGATGTAATCGGTTCCGTTTCTCCTTTGCCCTTGAAACGGATGATTTGATTATGAAAAAGGCCTCGATCCCGAGGCCTTTTTCATTTGTTTTGTCCTTGTTTTCCGCCTAAAAAATTATTGACAGTGAAGGTTGAATGGGGTATTTATCCTCCTTCACTTTCCGGCGATGTAGCTCAGATGGTTAGAGCATGCGGCTCATATCCGCAGTGTCCGGGGTTCAATTCCCTGCATCGCCACCA
>JBJKPM010000039.1:0-118357 GCA_046706325.1 Desulfocapsaceae bacterium
TGCAGAGCCGGTCCTGGGACGGCGGTGAGGGACATGAGTGGGAATCGGATGGTTCCGGCTCTTTTTCCATCCGGGAGGAAAGCGGGCTGCATCGCGGGACGAAGGTTATCGTCGAATTGAAAGAGGAAGCCTACGATTACGCGGTCAAATGGAAGGTGGAGTCGATCATCAAGCAGTATTCTGCCTTTGTCGCCTTTCCAATCAAGATCGACCAGGAGATCGTCAATACCGTCCAGGCCCTCTGGACCAGAAATAAAAGCGAGATTGAAGAGAAGGACTATGCCGAATTCTACAAATTCATCGGCAACGCCGTGGATGAGCCGACCTATCGGCTGCATTTTTCAGCGGATGCGCCGCTGGCCATCAATACGCTGCTCTTTGTCCCGAAGGAAAATTTCGAAGGTATGGGTTTCGGACGGGTCGAGCCGGGGGTCAATCTCTATTGCCAGAGGATACTGATAGATCAACACTCCAAGAATATCCTGCCGGAATGGCTGCGCTTCTTAAAGGGAGTGGTCGACAGTGAAGACCTGCCGTTGAATATTTCCAGGCAGGCATTGCAGGATAACTCGCTGGTGGCAAAACTGAGGAAGGTGATCACCAAACGCTTTCTGAAATATATGGATGAAGAGGCGGCTAAAGACCCGGAGGCCTATCTGCAGTTCTGGCAGACATTCGGCATTTATCTGAAGGAAGGCATCACCTCCGATTATGAATTCCAAAAGGAGCTCGGCCGGCTGGTTCGTTTCGAGTCATCGAAGTCCGAACCGGGCAAGCCGATCCCTCTGGCCGATTATGTCCTGCGGATGCGGCCCGATCAGGAGGCGATCTATTATATTAACGGACCGAGCAGGGCCGCCATTGAGGCGGGACCCTATGTCGAGATGTTTAAAAAGGATGATATCGAGATCCTGTTTACGATGGAACCGATCGATGATTTCGTTCTGACCCACCTGGGCGAATTTGACGGCAAGAAGCTGATTTCAGCCGATCGGGCCGATCTGTCCTTACCCGAAGGGGCTGAAAAAGAAGAGGGAAAAACGGCATCTTCCGAAGCTGAGACGGCGGCGCTTGCCAAAGACGAAGGCGAAGGCCTGATCGCCTGGTTGAAGGAAACCCTGGCCGATAAGGTTGCCGATGTTATCGTGTCCAAGCGCCTGGTCGATTCCCCGGCAATGATCGTCAACCCGGACGGCTATATGACTTCGACCATGGAGCGGGTGTTGTCGGCCAGTCGTCTCGAGAAGGGGCTTCTCCATGAAAAAACAAAGAAAACTCTCGAGATCAACCTCGGTAATTCGCTCATTATCCAGCTTGCAGGCCTAAGAAAAAGCGATCAGGCTTTTGCAGGAGAGGTGGCCGAACAGATCGTTGACAATGCGATGATCCAGGCCGGGTTGCTTGTCGATCCGTTGGCCATGGTGGAGAGAAACTACAGGATTTTAGAGAGGGTCGTTAAGGAATAGGCGGTGGATACAACCGGAAAAGAAGTGGTGGGAATTTATGCCGTTATGTTGATTGAACCGGTCATTCTTACCCCATGGCCCGCTTTTTTCCCGGATGATTGATTCACATAAACGTTGAAAAATGGCGTCTCACAGGCTATAGAGCGATGAGGTTGTAGTGTTTTTTCATGTCCATTTTACAGAGAGATAGGTATGCCCTTATTCCGTCGTTATTGTATCCTGTTGCTGGGGATCTTGGTCCTTGTTGCGGGATGCGCGACTGCTCCGGTCCGTCATTTGGCCTCTGATGCCAGCTTGATCAGCATTGGGAAATCGACCCGAAACGATGTCCTGACCTATCTAGGTGAGCCGGATTCGGAGCGGATGGTTTCCCCCACCATCAAACAGTGGGTCTATTTTGAAGAGGATAAGACACTGTTGCAGAAGACCCCCTTTATCGGCAAGGTGTTCAAACCCGACGGTTACGGTATGATCTTGATCACCTTCAAAGGTGATCTTGTTACCGACTGCCGGTACAGTTCGTTTGACAACGATGATTTTGACTGGACCAGCAACTATTCCTGGCAGGATGTGAAAGAGTAAGTGTGAAGGACGGCTATGCTACAATCCGGGAGAGGATGGTCCGGGAGCAGCTCCTGCCGCGTGGAATACATAATGAGCCGACATTGAAGGCCATGCGGGAGGTGCCCCGGCATCTCTTTGTCGATGATGCGATGCAGGGCAGGGCCTATGGTGATTATCCGCTTCCGATAGCTGCCGGTCAGACCATTTCCCAGCCGTTCATCGTCGCGTATATGACCCAGGCGCTGGACCTCAAAGAGATGGAAAAGGTCCTGGAGATCGGCACCGGATCGGGATATCAAGCCGCAGTCCTTTCCAGGATCTGTGACAAGGTCTATACGGTCGAACGGGTACATACCCTACTGGCCGGGGCGCGAAAGATTTTCGACAAACTCCGTTATTACAACATTATCGCCAGATTAGACGACGGGACCGGTGGCTGGCCGGAATACGGACCGTATGATGCGATCATCGTCACCGCGGGCGGCCCGGTGATCCCTGAGCCGCTCGTTACGCAATTGGCGGACGGGGGCAGACTGATAATGCCCGTCGGCAATCAGAACGTCCAAGTGCTGCAACTGGCGACCAAAAGGGGAGACACCATCGATACGGCCTATCTCGAAAGTGTGCGGTTTGTTAATCTTATCGGTGAGTTCGCTTGGAGCAGATGAAAAAAGAGGTGTGCATGTGGACGAGATCGTAAAAAAGAGGCGTACCCTCCAGGAGACCATGAACTTCATGGCTGCGCTGTCGGCAGGGATCGAACCGATCCTCGGGCGCGGGGCCAACAGCATGACCATGTCCGCCGGTCGTAACCTCGGGCGGAAATTTTCCGCAGGCGCCAAATCCACGGACGATCTGCTCGAGGCCATTGACGAGGTCAGAAGGATTCTGGTCAATAACAATTGCCTGTGGGGATTCGAACCGTTCAAACCGGTGGGGCAATCCGAGTTGATCACCTTCAATGACCGCGGCGCCCGGCAGATTCTGCTCGTCTTCCGGGACTGCATGATCCGTCAGTCACTTTTTCGTTTCGGTCACCCGCAACAGGGCTCACTCTGCAATATGATGTATGGATTCTTTGCCGGCGCCCTGGAGAGTATCATGGGCAAAAAGGCGACGCTGGAGATAAGGCACGCCGGCGAGAACGCCTGTTTGAAGCTGTTGACCGTCGAGGTGTAACCTTTTGATATATCGCTTGCCATTCACCAGCCCCTGCCTGTCCGTAAACCTCCCGCGTCCTGTTGAAGATGAGCATATCTATCTTGAGTTTATGGAGGAGGCGGGCTGTCACCTCTTTTTCCTCTCTTTCTTTTACCGGGGATGACCAATGACTACCGGAAAAATTCGCCTTAATACCGAATGGCTCTGTGACTGCGGTGGCTGTCATGTCGCCCTCGTCGATCTCCATGAGAAGATCTTGAGAGTTCTCGAGGCCGTGGAGATCCAAAAATGCCCGGTCTTGACGGATGAGAAGGAGGTTCCGGAAGCGGATATCGGCATTCTGACCGGCTCGATCCGGACGGTGCATGATCGGCACGCAGCCATAGAGATGCGAAAGAAATGTAAAAAAATCATAGCGTTCGGGACGTGCGCGGTTTACGGTGGTCTTCATGGGGCAGGGCTTGCCCATAGCCGCGAAGAGATCATGGATACCGTCTACAGGAAGATGCCGACGACCATGACCGACCTGATTCCCGGCATGGATATCTCCGGGCTGGAGAAGATGGTCACCCCCATTGACGAGGTTATCGATGTCGACCTGTATCTTCCCGGTTGTCCGCCGCATCCCCATTTTATCTTCGAGGCGCTGACTGCGCTTATAGCCGGCCGGGAGCCGAAGACGGAGCAGGAGACCGTCTGTGCCGGCTGCAGGCGAGTGATGAAGAAGACCGATGCGGCGGTCATCAGGGACAGCCTTGAAGGTGTCCCTGATGACGATCTCTGTTTCCTGAGCCAGGGGTATATCTGCCTCGGTTCGGTGACCCTGGACCGTTGTCTGGCTCCGTGTCCGAACCATGGCGTCATGTGCACCGGCTGTGCCGGTCCGACCATGCAGATCCTCAGTGAGCCGACCCACGATATCCGTACCGAGATCGGCGAGCGGATGGCGCGGCTGACCAGGATAGAGGCCGCGGATATCAAACGGCATATGGAGAAATCGGCCAAGACGCACTACGCCTATGCGATGGCCACGATGATGATCGGGAATAAGCCGACCTTCCTGATCCGGAAATGGATCGCCGATGTTGAGGCAGGGATATGACCAAAACGATGACGATAGATCCCGTGACCCGGATCGAAGGGCACGCCCGTATCCTGTTGGATTGCAACGATGCGGGCGAGGTGGAAGAGGCGCGTTTCTGCGTCAACGAACTCCGAGGTTTCGAACGTATCCTGGTGGGGATGGAGGCCCATACCATGCCGCAGATTACGGCCCGCATCTGCGGTGTATGTCCGACCGCCCATCATCTCGTCGCCGCCAAGGCCTTGGACCATGCGGCAGGCGTCGATCCGCCGCCGGCCGCCAAACTGCTCCGCGAGATGATGTACATGGGGCATATGATCCACTCCCACAGCCTGTCGCTCTTTGTCCTTACCGGTCCTGACCTGGTCTTCGGTCTCGACGGGGAGGCGGCTTGCAGGAATATTGTCGGGATGGTCGAGACCCGGCCCGACATTACCAAAAAGGCCCTGCGGCTTAGAAGTATTGGACAGAAGATCAACGAGGTGATCGGTGGTCGGGGCATTCATCCGGTGACGGCCATTGCCGGCGGGATTTCCTTCAGGTTGTCCGACGTCCAGCTTGCCCGCCTGCAGGAGCTCAGCGCAGAGGCCGTGAATCTTATCGGCGGACTGAGCCCGGTCATCAAGAAACTGCTGGTGGAACTCCTGAAAAAAAATCCGCCCCTGTTTAAACGCATGAATAGCCCGAGCTGGTATCTGGGTACGGTGAAGGGCGGCCGGTTGAGCGTCTATGACGGCGATCTTCGGATTATGGACGACACGGGTACGGTCCGGTCGGAGATCAATTCCGCCGACTATGCCTCCCTGTTGGTGGAACGGGCGGTTCCGACCTCTTATGCCAAGGAGGTCTTTCTTGCCGTCGATGGAGCCGAGCATATGTATCGTGTCGGCCCCCTTGCCCGGATCAATGTCGCCGACGGCATGGAAACCGAGCGTGCCGAGTCCGAACTTGCCATCTTCAGGAAGAATTTCGGCAGACCCTGCCACAATGCGGTGCTGCAGATTTATGCCAAACTGATTGAGTTGATCGAGGCCTGCGACAAGGCCCATGCGATCGCAGGCAATCCGGTGCTCCGGGGCCAAACCCGCGTTCCGGCTAAATTTTCTGGTTCCCGGGGGGTTGCCCATATCGAGGCCCCGCGCGGTACATTGATCCATGACTACGAAATCGACGCCCAAGGGATTGTGCGCAAGGCCAATATGATTGTTGCGACCCAGCAGAATACGGCGGCGATCAACGCCTCATTGAAGGAAGGGGCCAACAGTCTCCTGCCGGAAGGCAGCGATGAGGCGATCCTCAATCGTCTGGAATTCGTCGTCCGGTGCTATGATCCCTGTCTGGCCTGTGCGACCCACGCCGTCGGCCGGATGGAATTGGAGGTTGAGATCAACATGAAAGGCAAGACACTACGAAAGATCAGGAGGCATGAGCATGCTGGAAATGACCATCCATGATAAGGCCTGTCGAGGATGCGGGATGTGCCTTGATGTCTGTCCGACCGAATGTTTCATCTTCGATGAACAGGCACAGAAGGCAGTGGTCGCGACAGTCGAAAACTGTATCGCCTGTCTCAGCTGTTCCACAATCTGTCCGGCGGCGGCGATCACCCACAGCGGTCACCATCTGGTGGCGAATTTTTACCGCAATATCAGTTTCAGCAGGCGAATGGAGAAGTTTTTATGATCCCTCGCACCGAATTGCACCTGAGCGCGGAAGACTATGACAAGGCCTTCACCGAGGTCAGCTTCCTGCTTGATATGTTTGTCAGCACCATTGAGGTCTTTATCGGCAAATCGACGCCGTCGCTGGCGGTTGCGGCCGGAAGAAGAATGGCTGCCAACCTGCCGATTTATCTGGAGGAACCGAGCCCTGAGAATGCCCTGGCGGAGATGGTGGGCTTCTTCCGGAAGCAGCAGATGGAGATCGACGGCCGATTTGCAGGGGCGGAGGCTGCCGTGAGTCTGACCCATTGTCCTATCCGCAGTGTCTGTCTGACCAGGCAGATGAAGATCGACAGCCATGTCTGTCAGATGTTTCACTACTATATCGCAGGCATCATGGCTGAGCTGACCGGCCGTCCGGTCAGACCCAAGACCCTGGTCACCGGCGAGACCTGTTCCTTCTCCCTGGCCTTTGGCGGGGTTTCGAAATAGGGCATGGATACGGCCTTGATCGCCTGCATCGGCAACGACCTGGCAGCCGATGACGGGGTCGGCCACGCCGTTTATCGTCACCTCATGCGCGGCGGACTCCCGGAGGGGACACGACTTGAACTCCTTGGTGTGGGCGGTCTCGATCTGCTGGATCGGATGGCCGGTGAGGACCGTCTGATTGTGGTGGATGCGGTCTGTTTCGGTGCCGAGCCGGGCACTGTGCATGTCCTCGATTGGCAGGACATCCCGGTGGCCGGGCAGCGCCCGGTCAGCGGCCATGGAATCGGTGTCAGGGAGGCCGTCGAGATTGGCCGGCGTCTGTCTCCCGAGAAGATGCCCACCCATATCCATCTGGTCGGCATCGAAGGAAAATGCTTCGATGAATTGGGAGCAGGGCTGTCGACGGAGGTCGCAGCCGCCGTTCGGGAGGCCTCGGAGCGGATTCTGGATCTTCTTGAGTAACAGACCTTGGGCCTGCATGTCTGCAGACGGTCAGCAGGCGAGCGATTGATACATAAGGCGGAGCTGCCGGTTTTGCAAAACCGTAGCGTACGTCCTTTCTACCGTATCCAATCGTCCGTTTCTTCTATCGGGGTGAATCCGCGCCGCATCGTGTTTTCGCTGACCACCCGCGGGTCCATGAACTGCAGAAGATAATCCGGGCCGCCGGCCTTGGAGCCGACACCGGACATCTTGAAGCCGCCGAAGGGATGGCGCTCCACCAGAGCGCCGGTACAGCCCCTGTTCAGATAGAGGTTGCCGACATTGAAGTCCTTTGCGGCTTTTTCCAGATGAAGCGGGCTTCTGGAGAAGATTGCCCCGGTCAGTGCAAAACGGGTGCTGTTGGCCCAGTCGATGGCCTGGTCGATGCCGTTCACCTTCATGACCGCAAGGACCGGCCCGAAGACCTCCTCCTGGGCCAGCCTGTGGTCGGGGGTGATGCCTTCGACGATGGTCAGCGGCACATAGCAGCCTGTGGCCGGGACCTCGCGGCAGAGCAGGACCCGGCCTTCCTGTTTGGCGAGCTCCACGTACTGCATGATCGTCTTGCGGGCCCCCTCGTTGACCACCGGCCCCAGATAATACCTGGGGTCCTCCGCCGGTCCGATGGCAAGCGAGTCTGCCGCCTGCACCAGCCGTTCGATGAATTTTTCGTAGATGGGGGCGACGACGATGACCCGAGAGCAGGCGGAACACTTCTGCCCCTGGAAGGCGAAGGCCGAGGAGATCACCTGTCGCACGGCCTCGTCCAGGTCGGCGTCGTCGTCGATGATGATGGCGTTCTTGCCTCCCATCTCGGCGATGACGCGCTTTATCTGTTGCTGGCCGGGATGAACAGCCGAGGCCTTGGCGATGATGTGCTGACCGACCTCCATGGAGCCGGTAAAGGCGATCAATGATATATCGGGATGCTCCACCAGATAATCCCCCATCACCGAGCTGCGGCCCGGCACAAAATTGAAGACGCCTGCCGGAAGACCCGCCTGCCGGAAGATCTCAAGCAGGGTATGGCCGATGACGGAGGAGGGACCTGCCGGTTTATAGAGGACGGGATTGCCGGTAACGATGGCTGCGGCGCTCATGCCGCAGCTGATGGCCAGCGGGAAGTTCCACGGGGAGATGACTGCGGCGATGCCCTTGGGCTGATACAGGAGATGGTTGATCTCCCCCGGCGCCCGTCCCATCCTGCGGGCGGAACCCAGGCGGATCATTTCCCGGGCGTAGTATTCCAAAAAGTCGATGGCCTCGGCGACATCGGCCCAGGCCTGCCCCCACTGTTTACCGACCTCAAGTACCTGCCAGGCCGACAGAACGGCAATCTTCTTTCTGGCGATATCGGCGGCCGTGAACAGATAGCGGGCACGCTCGGCAGCCGACAGCGCCTTCCAGGCGGGAAAGGCACGCTGGGCGGCGCCCAGGGCCTGATCAATCTCCTTGGCGGAGGCCTGACAGACGACACCGATAACCTCATCGGGGTCGGCCGGATTGACCGAGGTGATGGTGTCTTCGGAAACGATGTCCTTGCCGCCGATATGCAGCGGGTAGGTTTTTCCAAGATTCTCCCGCACCTCCGCTATGGCCCGTGCAAGGGATGCCCGGACCTCCTCCTTGGTGAAATCGGCGACGGGCTCATTGATGAACCGGTCCACCGGAACGGTCGTATTAAGCGAGGTCTTGCCTTGCAGGAATGCCCGCTCCAGCGTCGTCAACGGGTTTTCCATCAGGCGCTCCACCTCGGTCTCCTCGACAAAGGATTGACGCAGGAAGGATTCGTTGGCGGTATTTTCCAGTAACCGCCGCACCAGATAGGCCATGCCCGGCAACAGGTCGCCATAGGGGGCATAGAGCCGGACGCGGCCGGCCACCGTCAAAAGGCCTTTACGGACCGGTTCGGCCATGCCGTAAAGCACCTGGAATTCATAGCGGTCCTGCGGGACATTCAACTCCTCTGCGATCTCCATTGCCGCGGAGATCGAGCGGATATTGTGCGAGCCGCAGGCAAGATAGCAGATATCCTGGTTTTCAAGGATCATCCGGGTATGACGTTCAAAGGCGGCATCGCTTTCCGCCTTGTTGGTATAGACGGGGACCGGCCAGCCGTTCTGCTTGGCGGTGACGGTCTCATAGTCCCAGTAGGCGCCCTTGACCAGTCGGACGGAGATCGGCAGTCCGTTGTCCCTTGCCCATTGCAGCATGGCCTTGAGATCGCTGTCGGTATCTCTCAGATACGATTGCATGGCAATTCCCAGGTGCGGATATGCGCGAAACTCGGGATTTCCCCGCATCCTCCGGTAGACCTCGAGGGTGATATCCTTGAAGCGATACTGCTCCATGTCGATACGCATGGAGGCCTTCATCTCGATTGCCTTGCGGTAAATAACCTCCAGGCGTTGTTGCATGCCGGCCACGGAACCTGCAAAATCCGTCGGATCGGTCTGGGAGAAGAGGGCCGAGGCCTTGACCGAGATGTTGACAAGCGGGGCATAACCCCAGTCCAGGTCGCCGCCGCCGATCGGCTTCCATTTGGAACTGTCTTGCTGCAGTGCCGCCAGAAGGTCCAGATACATATCTCTATAGGCGTCGGCCTCTTTCTCGCTGACCGTGGCCTCGCCCAGGATATCGATGGTGAAGGTGAAGCCGTCCTTGCGGATCTTTCTGATCATCTTCACGGCATCTTTGATATTCTCCCCGATGATGAACTGCCTGGCCATGGCCTCCAGGTTCGAGCGGATGGCCATGTTCATGACTCTGCCCGCCAGCCTGCCGCCGATCCCGGCGCTTCTGGCTCCCCACTGCAGGACCCTGGGGATATCGTCTTCTCCGGAGAAGTACTCTTTGATGTGACGGGCAAGGGATTCCGAGGTATTCAGGTAGGGCAGGACATCGATAAAGCGGAAGAGCCGGATTTTGAAGGACTCGTTCTTCATGGACCAGTCCATAACCTTTCCGGTCCACCAGCCCTTGTTGAAAATGGACGGAGCCTCTGTGCTGATGCTTGCGAAAAATTCCTTGCTGCGTTTGACGATCTTCTGATCCAGGGAAGGCGTTTCCATGGCGGGACTCCCGATGGTGGAGATGAATGGCTCAAGCGGTGACTGGAGGTTCTGCCGGTTCGGTTAAACGGCTACCCGCATACCGTCAAGCCCGCTTTCTATATCTGATCAGGTCGGCGGCGATGGCCTGATGCTCTTTCAGGGTGTCCAGGACCAGGGTCGTTCGCGAATCGACAATTCCCGGGATAGCCCCAATGGTTCGCAACAGGGCCGTCAGGGTCTCGGTGCCGTTGATCTTGGCCTTGACCAGGTAATTGAATTCGCCGGCGATCCAGTGGACTTCCTGAATCTCTTCGATTGCGGCAAGTCGGTGGCCGATCTCGGTGCTGCCCACTGCATCCAAGGTCTTGATATGGATAAAGGCTGCCAGAGATACTCCCAGGGCCTTATGGTTCAAACGGACCCCATAGCCGATGATAATGCCTTTCTTTTCCAGTTTCTTGACACGTTCGAGCACGCCGGACGGCGCCATATTGATCGACCGGGCCAGCTCGACGTTGGAAATACGGCCATTATTTTGCAGTATATTCAGAATTGAGAGATCAATCGAGTCGATCATAAGCGCTAATCTCCTATATTATGAATTATATTCATTACCGACCGAACGTGTCAAATAAAAAGGAAGGCGGATTGAACCATGATCCGACAAAAAATCTTTGAGCCCGCATCGAAAACACGTTAAGTATGCAGGGAATGGGGACGAATCGTCGGCGAGTGGATTTGGTTTACACCGACCGTGGGTGACGTACCTGCGGTGGTGATCGGTGCTTGAAGAAATAAACGAGATGATCGTCAATACCCTGGCATGGAATGTGGACATGCATTGCAGCAGGTGCGTAACCGTCTGTCCCCATTACCGCAAGCCGGCAGGCCCAGGCAGGCTCGATACATCTGTCTGAGTCGGCAGGTCCCCTTTGGCAGCGCGGGAAGCAAGGCACTCGGCAGGTCAATTCCTGAAGCTGTGGATAGGGGCCGGCATCCGACCGCCCCAGGCGATAAACCTGCCGGATTTGCCGACATTTCTGATCGGCATGATCGGGCTTGCCCCGAACAGGCCGCCAAAGTTGACATGCTCTCCCGCCTCCTTTCCCGGCACCGGGATGATGCGGGCGGCAGTGGTCTTGTTGTTGATCATCCCGATGGCCATTTCGTCGGCAATGATCGCCGAGATGGTCTCGGCATCCACCGAGCCGGGGATCGCCACCATGTCGAGGCCGACCGAGCAGACGCACGTCATCGCCTCAAGCTTCTCCAGACAGAGATCGCCGCGGCCCACCGCCTCCGCGAGTACCGCGTCCTCCATGACCGGGATGAAGGCGCCGCTCAGCCCTCCTACATTCTTGCTGGCAAACAGCCCGCCTTTTTTGACGGCGTCGTTGAGCATGGCAAGGATGGCGGTGGAGCCGGGCGCCCCGATCGCATCGACGCCCAGGATATGCAGGATCTCGCCGACCGAGTCGCCGATGGTGGGCGTGGGTGCCAGCGAGAGATCAACCACACCGAAGGAGATGCCCAGCATCTTCGAGACCTGGCGGCCCACCAGTTCGCCGCAGCGGGTGACCCTGAAGGTCGTCTGTTTGATCTCTTCGGCCAGGTCATCGAGACGAAGAGACCTCGTATCATCGGCCTTGATCAGGCGTTCCAGGGCCCGGGCGATGACACCGGGGCCGGAGACCCCGACATTGAGCACCGCATCCGCCTCCTCGAGACCGTGGATCGCCCCGGCCATGAACGGGTTGTCCCCCGGTTGATTGCAGAAGACGACGAATTTGGCCGCTCCGAAGCCGTCCCGGGCACGGGTCTTGTCCGCCAACCCCTTGACCGTGCCGCCGACCATGGCCAGCGCCTCCATATTGATCCCTTTCTGGCTGGTGGCGATATTGATCGATGCGCAGACCTTATCGGTTGTTGCCAGGGCCTCGGGGATTGCGGCGATATATTCACGGTCTGTTGCTGTCATTCCCTTTTCAACCTGAGCCGAGAAACCTCCAAGGATGTCGATCCCGACCTCCCCTGCGGCATGGTCGAGGGTCTTTGCCAGCTCGATAAAATCACTGCGCATAAGTCCTGAGCCGACAAAGGCGATTGGTGTGATCGATATCCGCTTGTTGACGATCGGGATGCCCAGTTTCCGGCTGATAAGGTCGCAGGTCGGAACGAAATTGCCGGCCAGGTCGGTGATCTTCCGCTCTATCCTGGCACAGGTCTTTGCGATGTCATCGCTTCGACAATCGAGAAGGTTGATCCCCATGGTCACCGTGCGGACATCGAGATTTTCCTTCTGGATCATCTCGACCGTGGCAAGAATCTGGTCTGAGCGTAGCATCGTCTCTGTCTCCTGTACTGACGGACCAGCACCCCCGAAGGGCTATGCCGGCAGTGCGTCCTATTTCATTGTAACTTCGTGGGTGACCCGGAAGATATCATTATGCTGCAGCACCACCTGCAGACCTGCCTCCTCGGCATAGAGGGCCAGATCGTCACGGATGTCCTTGATCGACGACACATGGCTGAGGTCCAGCTGGAGGATCATCGTGTACTGGTCGTCGGCCAGGGTCGTTGCCAGGTCCAGAATATTGATATTATGCCGGTAACAGAAGGAGCTGACGCCATGGACCAGTCCTTTCTTGTTCTTTCCCTGGGCCGTCAGGATATAGGTCTTCTCCGGCATCTGGGCCTTCAGGATCTCGATGGGGGTATCCACCCGCTTGACCAGTGCATCGAACTTGATCTCCGAAGTGGTATGGGAGAGCTTGGCAATGACATCCTCCGGGGTTACGGAATTGCCGAAGGTGGCGATCAGGATCATGGTCAGATAGCCGCACAGAACCGATTGGTTCAAATCCGCCAGATCGCCGTTGAGTTCGTAGATTGCGCCGGTCACATCGGCGATAATACCCGGCCGGTCCTTGGACATGACCGATATGATCATTTGCCTCTCCATAGAAAAATCCTTGCTCCTGCATGGTTAAGTGAGAGCCGAAAAAGAAAGACACCGATTATACCTATCAGCCGGGAAAGTTGCAAACAGGATCGCATCGGAAAGATCGGAGTTCGTCCAGCTATCGAACCGGTGAAGGAAAAAGGCCGCAGACGATTAGCTGCCGTATCGGCCGGGGGTCCTGTCGGCAGCCGGATCGGGGGCCTTGGCACCGTCGAGCATCTTGCGCAGTTGTTTTTGTTCTGCTATGGCCGCCTGCAGATCGTCCTCGATACGTTTTCTGTCGTCCGGGCGGGTGGCCTGTTCGCGTTCTCTTTCCAGACGCTGGACCTTCTGCTGGGCCTTATAGAGTTCCTGGGCCAAGGCCTTGATTGACATGGTGTGTTCCCTCTGATGAGTTCTCGGGTTCCCCTTTTTCTTTCAGGGGGGCGGCGATCTTTTCCACCTCCGACAGGGTCTCATCCAGATCGAAGGTGACGATGCTCCGGTCCCTGACGATAATCCGTCCGTCGACGATCACGGTCGATACATCGCTGCCCTTGGCTGCATAAACAAGAAGATCGGCGTTGTAGAACGGTGTCAGGTGCGGAACCCTCAGATCGACCGTGATCAGGTCGGCTCGATTGCCGATGGCCAGTCCGCCGATTTTTTCAAGACCGAGCAGGGCGGCGCCTGCACGGGTGGCGCAGGCAAGGACCTGTCCGGCCGGGAGGGCGGTGGCATTGAGCCCTTGCACCTTCTGTATCTTGGCCAGCATATCCATCTCGCGGAACATATCCAGGCTGTTGTTGCTGGCGCAACCGTCGGTGCCGAGTCCCGTGCCTATGCCGCGGGCGAGCATTTCGCCCACCCTCGCCGTTCCGGAGGCAAGCTTCAGATTGCTCTGCGGACAGGTCACGACATGGCTGCCGCTTGCGGCAAGGATATCAAGGTCCTCGTCATCGAGCCAGACGCTGTGGACACAGACGGTGGCATGGTCGAGAAGGCCCAGGACCTGGAGATGTCTGACCGGGCTTGATGCCCGGGCGTCGAGCAACATGCCGGCCTCCTGTGCGCTTTCGGCCAGGTGGATGAAAAACCGCAGTCCGTGATCGGAGGCCAACCGTTTGGCCGCCGTCAAGGTGGCGGGTGAACAGGTATAGGGCGAATGGGCAAAGACCGCAGGGGTGATCAGGGGGTCCCGGTCGGTCCAGGTGGTGATGAAGTCCTCTGCGATTGCAATATTTTGTGCCGGGTCGGGAATGCCGGGGGCCGGAAAATCGATGACGCCGTGTCCGACGACGGCCCGCAGTCCTGCGTCCCGACAGGCCCGGGCTACTGCATCGGAGTGGAAGTAGCCGTCTGCCACGGTGGTGGTGCCGGAGAGCAGCATCTCGGCTGCCGCCAGTTTTGAACACCAGTAGACCATTTCTTCGGTCACATGGGAGGCCTCTGCCGGAAAGATATGTTCGTTAAGCCAGCTTACCAGGTCGAGGTCATCTGCCAGCCCTCGAAACAGGGTCATCGCGCAATGGGTATGCCCGTTGATCAAACCAGGCAACACGAGCTGCCCGTTCGCATCGATGACACCGACATCCCCAGACGGTGCCGGCATCCGGCCCATATCCCCCAGGTCCTGGATTATGCCGTCTGCGATCCGCACAAAGCCGTTGTCGATCAGAGGCATCCCTGGCTCTCTCAGGATGGTACCGTTTTTTATCAGGATCGTGTTTGCCATCGTTGTTATGGTTTGAAAGATGCGAGACTCTTTTAGAGTTGACCTTTCCCTTGATCGCCCGGAGTCTGCCCATTCCTCGTTATGCTTGAGGTCTTTATCCCCGGAAGGGTAGGTATATGCCCGGGGTGGAATTTTGCGCCTGCCCTGATCTCGAACGTAACTCCTCCGTGTTTCGCAAGCCGGCTTTCTCCCGGCCTTGCCCGTGTCCAGGAAAAAGACGGGCGTTTTCCGGCCTTTCGAAGTATAATATACAATTTTAATTTTTTATCTGCAACCAAGAGCAGCCGGCCTGTTTTATCCGCCTGCTTGGAAGGGAAATACTCCCGACAGAGAAGGGGGTGCCTCTTCTGTTGTCTTGGAGATATAAGGAGTTGTTGTTATGGGGTTTCGTTGTGGCATCGTCGGCTTGCCGAATGTCGGAAAATCGACGCTCTTCAATGCATTGACCGCAGCCGGGATCGATGCCGAAAATTATCCGTTCTGCACCATCGAACCCAATATCGGTATGGTACCGGTGCCTGATCCCCGTCTGGATGTACTGGCGGAGATGGTGGCAACGAAGAGGAAGGTGCATACCCAGATGGAGTTTGTCGATATTGCAGGCCTGGTCAAAGGGGCAAGCAAGGGTGAGGGCCTCGGCAACCAGTTTTTAGGCCATATTCGGCAGGTCGATGCCATCGTCCATGTGGTCCGCTGTTTTGCAGATGACAATATCATCCATGTTGACGGGTCCATCGACCCCGACCGTGACCGGGATGTGGTGACCATGGAGCTGGTCATGGCCGATCTCGATACCGTCGACAACCGCTTGAAAAAGACCCTGAACCAGGCAAAATCAGGCGACAGGACCTTCCAGGCCCAGGCCGCATTTTTACAGAGACTGCAGCACCTTCTCAATGACGGAAAGCCCGCACGAAAGGTCGCTGCCGGCAACGAGCTTGAAGAGATGCTTCTGAAAGAACTCTGCCTGCTCACCGCCAAACCGGTCCTCTACGTCGCCAACGTCTCGGAGGACGATTTTCCAGGCGGCAACGACAACGTCCGGAGGTTGGAGGCCGCAGCCCGTGAGGATGGGGATACCGTGGTTGTCATTGCCGGGGGGATAGAACAGGAGTTGAGTCGTTTGGATAAGGAGGAACAGCAGGAATTCTTGAACGATTTCGGCATGAGCGAGCCCGGTTTGAACCGTCTTATCAAGGCGGGCTACGAACTGCTTGGCCTGCAGACCTTTTTCACCGTCGGTGAAAAGGAAACCAAGGCCTGGACCATCAAGAAAGGAACGAAGGCACCGGAGGCGGCAGGAAAAATTCATAGCGATTTTGAAAAAGGTTTCATCCGCGCAGAGGTGATTGCCTATGCCGACTATGTGGCCTGCGGCGGTGAAAGCGGCGCCAGGGAAAAAGGACTGATGCGTTCCGAGGGCAGGGAATATGTGGTTGCCGACGGTGACACCATACTCTTTCGTTTTAATGTCTAGAGGAGATATCACTGCAACTCAAGGGGACGGCAATGGAAAAGAGATGTTTCGTTGACCAGCTGAAGGATGGCGACCGCATTGACGAGGTCTTTTTAGTGAAATCGGCACGCATCGCCGAGACCAGGGCCGGGAAGCCCTATCTGATCCTGACCGTCATGGACAAGAGTGGCGAGATCAGCGGTCCGGTCTGGGACGGCGCCGAGTCTCTTGGCCAGCGATGTCAGGCCGGAACCTTCATCCGACTTGCAGGTCAGGTCCAGTCCTATAGGGAGAAGCTGCAGCTGAAGATCGAGGCTGTGGAGGCCGTTGCCGCGACGGATGTGGACCATGCGGATTTCATCGCCGTGAGTCGTCAGGATATCGACGAGATGGCCGAAGAGGTGCTGGAGTTGGTACGCACGGTGCAGAATTCCTTTATCCGCAGGTTGTTGCACCGGTTTTTTAAACAGGGGGAACTGTGGGAGGCCTTTAAGTCGGCCCCGGCGGCCAAGGGGATCCATCATGCCTATGTCGGCGGGCTGCTCGAACACTGCCTGTCCATGGCACGGCTTGCGGATTTTCTCGCCTCCCATTACCCCGGCGTTGATCGGTCGCTTTTGCTGGCTGGCGTCCTGCTCCACGATATCGGCAAGGTAAAAGAACTCCAGGCCGAGGCCGGTCTGATCGAATATACCCCGGAGGGGCGTCTGAAGGGACATCTGGTGATCGGCAGCGAACTGGTTGCGGTGGAGGCCCGCGCTCTTCGGGAGTTTCCGGAAGACCTGCTGACCCAGCTCCAGCATCTGATCCTCAGTCACCATGGGCGTCAGGAGTACGGGTCTCCTACGGTGCCGATGACCGTCGAGGCCTTTTTACTCAGCCAGATTGACGAGATGGACTCGAAGATGAACCTGATGGAACAGCTCAGGCGAAAGATGACCGGAAGCGAACTCATGTGGAGCGACTATCAGCGCCCTCTGGAGCGATACCTGTATCTGCGAGCCATCGAGGAAGAGGGGCAGGACAGGTCGAGGGACGAACCGCCCAGGACATCCAAACAACAATCGCTCTTTTAAGGGGAAGAGACAGTGGGCTATCCCAGTGCTGCCGGACAGACCAACAGGCGGGATACATCAACGCTCTTCTCCGCTCTTTTGGGCCAGGAGAAGGCGAAACTGCTTCTGGAACGGTCGCTTGCAACCGGCAGGATCCCACATGCCCTTCTTTTCCGGGGT
This sequence comes from Desulfocapsaceae bacterium, assembly GCA_046706325.1. GTDB lineage: Bacteria > Desulfobacterota > Desulfobulbia > Desulfobulbales > Desulfocapsaceae > CAWGGS01. The sequence goes on from JBJKPM010000039.1 coordinate 17,332, forward strand.
CCCGACGGGGTCGGCAAGCAACTGTTTGCCAGGGCGGTGGCGGCGATAGTGAACTGCAGGGCAAGGACCGGCGGTGCGGCCTGCGGGTCGTGCTCCTCCTGCCTGAAGTTCCGTTCCGGCAACCATCCCGATCTTGTCGTGATCGGTCCCGAACAGGGAAGCATCAAGATCGATCGGGTGCGGGAGCTGGCTCGGGCCTTGACCTATCCGCCTTACGAGTCCATGACCCGGGTGGTACTGCTGGAAGATGTTCATACCATGCGACGCGAGGCGGCCAACTGCCTGTTGAAGACCCTGGAGGAGCCGCCGGAACACAACCTGCTGATCCTGACTGCGGAGTCGGCAAAGAGTCTGCTGCCAACCATCTCCTCCCGGTGCCAGACCGTCCCGTTTTTTCCATTGAGTCTGGAAGATACCGTACGCGTTGTTCTCGGAAGAGAAAAGGGGATGGATAAAGAGACCGCCGCTCTGCTTGCCAGGCTCTCCGAAGGCAGCCCCGGGCGAGCCCTGCTCTTTAATAGGATGGAGATGGTGGAGACCTGGAAAAAAGTGATTACAGTTGTTAAGGATTCCGGGGACATCGGGGATGGAGGGATCTCCTTGTTGCTGCAGCAAGCTGAGGTGTTGGCCGGTTTGAAAGAGAATCTTGTGCCCTTTCTCGGTCTGTTGCGGATCTGGATACGTGACGGTCTGGTCTCCCTCCTTCAGCACCGGGAGTACAGCGGAACGGCTTCATACGTCGGTGCTGCGGGATGCGAGAGACCGGAGGAGTTTTTTGAAAAATTGCGGGCTATTGACCTGGCTGAGCGGGAACTTTCCCGGAATTGCAACCGCACACTGGTATGTGAGATCCTCCTCTTTCGCCTACAGGAATCGAGGAGGAGTTGAGGAGTGGAACTTTCGATGACGACGAATACGGACAATCAGAGCGAGAGACAGGAAACGGTGCCGAAACCGGAGGACGGTCCCGGCGGTGAATCCAAGATGGAGAACGGGACGGACCAGGAAAAAAGCCTTGACTTTAAGGGACTGGAGGGCGAACTATCCTTCTATCGGATTCGCTTTCGTCCCAGTGGACAGGAGTTTACCGCTGTTTCACAGGTATACGATCTTACTAGGGATGAGGTGGTGATGGTGCGGACCGATCATGGGCTTGAACCGGCTGCGGCGATCACCTCAGCCCCGTCCTGCTGGGAGTGCGGTTGTGAGAGGCGGGCCGGCTGGATGATTCTGCGGCGGGCGAATACCGACGAGACGCAGAGATATGCGAACCTTACCGCACAGGAGGAAAATGCATTTTCGATATGCAACGGGCTTATTGAAAAACACGCTTTGGAGATGAGTCTGGTCCGGGTTGAGCGGTTTTTTAACGGCAGCAAGATGATCTTTTACTTTACGGCCGACAACAGGGTGGACTTCCGGGAGTTGGTCAAGGACCTGGTCCAGGAATTCCGCACCCGGGTGGAGATGCGCCAGGTCGGTGTTCGCCACGAAACCAAGATGCTCGGCGGTCTCGGGATCTGCGGACGTGAGCTCTGTTGTTCGCTGTTCATGAAAAAATTCGAGTCGGTCTCCATCAAGATGGCCAAGGAACAGGACCTGCCATTGAACCCGTCGAAGATCTCGGGGGTCTGCAACCGTCTGCTCTGCTGCCTCACCTATGAATACGATATCTATCGCAGGCAAAGAAAAGGGATGCCGAAACCAGGCGGATTCATTAAGATTGAGGAGGAGGTTTTCCAGGTAAAACGGCAAAATCCGCTCCGGGAGTCCATTATTGTCGGTAACCAGGCCGGTGAAGAGAAAGAACTTTCTAAAAGAGAATGGCAGACCTGTGAATATGTGAGGATCGAAAAACCGGGGAAGAAAAAATCTACGGAAGAGCGATGACAACCTATATTACGACGCCGATTTACTATGTGAATGCCGAACCGCACCTGGGGCATGCCTACACGACCATCGTTGCCGATGTCTTCAGTCGTTTTCGCAGGCTCTGCGGGGATGACGTCCGCTTTCAGACCGGGACCGACGAACACGGCGACAAGATTGCCGAGGCGGCTGCCAGGGAGCATGTTGCACCCAAGGAATATGTGGACCGGATAAGCGGAATCTTTCGTTCGACCTGGCCGCTGCTGCAGGTCCGTCCCGATACCTTTATCAGGACGACGGAGGCCAGGCACGCCAAGACGGTCCAGGATATCCTGCAATACGTTTACGATCGGGGGGATATCTATTTCGACGAGTACTCGGGTCTGTACTGCAGGGGGTGTGAGCGCTTCCTGACCGAAAAGGAGTTGATCGACGGTAACTGTCCGGACCATCAGGTACCGCCCCAGGAGATTACCGAGCAGAACTATTTTTTCCGGATGTCGAAATACCGGCAACGCCTGATCGACCATATCCATACCCATCCGGATTTCATCACCCCCGAGCGATACCGGAACGAGGTCCTGTCCTTTCTCCAGGAGCCGCTGGAGGACCTCTGTATATCAAGGCCGACCTCACGTCTTACCTGGGGGATACCCCTTCCCTTCGACGAATCCTTTGTGACCTATGTCTGGTTCGATGCGCTGATCAATTACCTGACCGGAATCGGCTATCCGGACGGACCCGATTTCAAAAGGTACTGGGCGGCAGCCGAACATCTGATCGCCAAGGATATCCTGAAACCGCATGCCATCTATTGGCCGACCATGCTGATGGCCATCGGTCTGGACCCGTTTACCCGTCTCCATGTACACGGCTATTGGAATGTCAATGAGACCAAGATGTCCAAGAGCATCGGCAATGTGGTGAGGCCGCGGGAGCTTGTGGAGGAATACGGAGTCGATACGCTGAGATACTTCACCCTGCGGGAGATGTCCTTCGGTCTTGATGCAAGTTTCGGGCATGAGGCCATCCTTGCCAGGAGGAACTCGGATCTGGCAAACGATCTCGGGAACCTGTACAGCAGGTCCGCGGCGATGCTTATGAAATATACCGACGGTATCGTCCCGCAGCCATCGCCTGACGAGGAGCCGCCGGACCAGGAACTTCGGCTGGTGTCCGCGGTGACGCTCTCCCGTTACCGAGAGACCTTTGAAAAATTCCAGTTTCATCTCGGCCTGCAGTCGGTCTGGGAGTTGATCAGCTGTGCCAATAAGTATATTGTAAAAACCGAGCCTTGGGCACTGGCGGCGGATCCTGCGAAGAAATCCCGCCTCGATACAGTCCTCTATAACCTGGTGGAATGCCTGCGTCTGTTGACGTTGGTCCTGTCGCCGATTATGCCTGCAACCTGCGAAAAAATGGCCGGGGGGCTGGGCTTTTCGGCCGATGACGTTCTGGTAACAAACATCGAGAAAAGTGGGAAATGGGGTCTGTTCCCGGTGGGGGTGCGTCTTACCAGGATCGAGGCGCTTTTTCCCCGGATCGAGGTGAAAAAGACGGGTGCCGGGACGGCGACACCGCGGGCCTCGCAGCCGGAAAAGGCTGCGAGGCCCGCAGGGTCGGATCGGGAGGGCATGATCACGCTGGAACAGTTCAGGATGATGGATCTGCGGGTGGCCGAGGTGATTGCGGCCGAGAGGATGAAGAATTCCGCAAAGCTTCTGAAGCTGAAGGTCCTGGTTCCGGAGGAACGCACCGTCGTTGCCGGGATAGCCGAGTTCTATACCCCTGAGGAGTTGGTCGGCCGCCAGGTCCTGATGGTTGCCAACCTGCAGCCGGCGAAGCTGATGGGGGTGATATCCCACGGGATGCTGCTGGCCGCCAGGACGGAGGTGGACGGTAAGCAGCGGTTGGTCCTGTCCACCGTCGGTGAAAAGGTGACGGCCGGATGCAAGGTCTCTTAAGAAAAATACAAGGAGCAGGCGATGTTCGTTGCACATAATTTCATCCTGGCTGTGGCTCAGCTGCTGGATTTTCTTCTCACCGCCTATATGTGGATCATTATCGGCAGGGCGGTGATCTCATGGGTCAGTGCGGACCCTTCCAATCCGATCGTCCGTTTTCTCTATGAGGCGACGGAACCGGTGCTGAGTCGGGTCAGGCGCGCTTTGCCCATCTGTGTGGGAGGGGTGGATTTTTCCCCGGTCATTGTCATTATGGGCATTATCTTCCTCCAGAGTTTCCTTGTGCCTACCTTGAGGCATCTGGCAATGTAATATCGAATTACTAATCTATGCATTGAATGGAGATCCAATATGGCTATCACTCCCCAGGCGATTAAGGACCAGGAGTTTCAGGTTAAATTCCGTGGCTATGATGCAATTGAGGTCAAGGCCTATCTGGAACTGGTTGCGGAAGAATTTTTTGAGTTGTTTGAACAGGTCAGACAGCACGACGAGGAAATAGAAACACTGGCCGGCGAAAACCAGGACCTGATCGATCTGCAGGCATCGCTTGAGGGGGATATCGACGCCCTGCAGGGGAAGAATGACCGGCTGACCTCCGAGCTTGCCCAAGTCAATGAGCGCAATGCCGTCCTTGGCCGGGAACTTGACGATCTGAAAGGGCAATATGCCGATTTGGAGCAAAAGAAGGGGGCAGTGGAAGAGGAGTTGGCCGCGGCAAGGGAGGAGATAGCGGCGAAGAACGAGATTATCGAGATTGAGAAGAAAGAAAAAGAAGACCTCGGCGATCGATTGACAGATGTGGAAAGACGGTGGGCGGAACAGAAAAAGGTGGAGATTGATTTCAAGGAGACCCTGCTCGCCGCACAGAAATTCTCACGGGACATGAGAAAGAGCAGTGAGGACGAAGCCAGCCGGATCATCGACAGGGCCAGGGCGGATGCCGAGAAACTTCGTCAGGATACCTTTCAGGAGTTGGCCCGTTATCCCAAAGAGATAGAACGGATGCGGATCAAGAGGAATCAGGTCTGCGAGGATCTGCGTACCGTCCTCACCATGAGTCTGGAAAATCTCGATATATTCAATGATGAAAATGAGGATGATTTTTCCGATCTCTTCCAGAGCGTGGTGGTGTCCGATGAGGGGATGGTCAACCGGGAAGAGATGTCGAAACTCGGCATGGAGCTCGACCTGCTTGAAGCCATTCATGCCGAAGAGGAAGGGGTGGCGGACGGCAAGGAAGCCGATACAGATCAGGCCGCATAGCATTTTTTCCGGTATCCCATGCCCTTTCTGACCACCCAGAAAGACGGTTCTCTGCACCTTTCTCTTTATGTGCAGCCCAAGGCGTCGCGGACCGGATTTTCTGGGATCCACGGTGACTTGTTGAGGCTTGCCGTCACCGCACCACCTGTCGAGGGGAAGGCCAATAAGGAGGTGGTTTCCTTTCTGGCGACCTTGTTCAAGGTTCCGAAAAATAAGATCACGATCATCGGCGGCCTGCAAGCAAGAAACAAGAGGTGCCGGATCTGCTCGGTGACCGAACGTGAAGCCAGGGAGCTGATAGCCGAGCAGATAAAAAAGGCGTAACATTGCCGGCACCCCCTCTATGCACAATCGGACTGATAGTTACTTCACATGCATCCAACACCCCACAAGGGGGTATAAGTACCTTGAGACAGATTGATTTCTTGTAAAAAAAAAGGAATTCAATCCGGAAGGTACTAAAAGGGAAAGGGAGGGGATCGATGCGGCGGTTTGTGATCGGAAACTGGAAGTGTTATAAGTCGCTTACGGATGCCAGAGCGTGGATTGATGAATTTGCAACCCGGTATCGTCCGATCCCGGGCCTGTCTGTAGTTATTGCCCCGTCCTTTATCTGTCTGGAGGGACTTGCCGGGTATCTGCGGCGACGGCATCTGCAGGACGTCTTCCTTGCCGCCCAGGATATCTCCCCCTTCCCTAAAGGTGCCTATACCGGAGCCGTGGCTGCGGACATGGTCAGGGGACTGGCCGATTATGTCCTGATCGGGCATTCGGAGCGCAGGCGGTATTTCCACGAGACGGTCCAGGATGTGCTCAACAAGGCGAGTGAGGCACTGGATACCGGACTGGCGCCGATCATCTGTATCGACAATCCCGATGAAATCATGCAGCTCAGAGGCCTGCAGGACAGCGAATGCGATAAGATGATCATCGCCTACCAGCCGGTAGAGGCATTGAATTTTCAGATCCCTGCGCCGTTATCTGATGTTTCCGGGGCGGCGGAGCACATCGGTCGGACGGGATTTGCGCGGACGGTGGTCTATGGCGGCGGCGTAACCCTGGAAAACGCCAGGCAGTATGCGGGTATCACCGGTATATCAGGTATTCTTGTCGGAGCGGCAAGCCTCGAGGCCGCATCTTTTGCCGCAATCTGCGAGGAATTCAGGGCCTTGTGATTATCCGCCGCCCTCTTTTTTTCGTCTTTTCGGCAGCAGGAACGAGGCGACGAAGCCTGCCGAATAGATACCCGCCAGTATCAGGCCGATAATCCCAATGGTTCCAAGGATCCCCGGGTGATGGGAGATCCGGTCCGCCAGGATCAGGATTGAGGAACCGACGATCAGGGCCGAGATGATCATGGCCATCCCCATCATCCGGCTGGAGAGGTCGATCTTGTCGGCCAGATGTTCAATACGCTTCATCTCCAGGTTCAAGGTAAACCGCCTGTGACGGATGTAGTCCATCAGGCGCTGCAGATCCCCGGGGGCGTCTTCGATGAGCTGCATGTAGCCGGTCAACGATTTCAATGCCCTGTTCTTCAGGGCATTGATGCCGTAGCGACGAGCAACGATGTCCTGGATCTGGGGCTCGACATGGGACAGGACGTCAAAGGACGGATCAAAATAGGCGGCCACTCCTTCGATGATGGTCAGGGCCTTGGTGAGCAGGAGCAGGTCGCTTGGGCATATGATATGAAAGCGCTGCAGCGTGCTGAAGAAGTCCGACAGCAGGGTGGCTATGTCAAGTTTTTGCAGCTCGGTACTTTGCACCTGGTTTACCAGATGCCGAAGTTCGGAACGGAATTCTCTCGTTGCCGTGATGGCCGGATCGGCGTCGGTAAGTTCGATCACCACGCGGCAAAGACGATCGATATCCCCTTTGATCACCCCGGCAACGAGGTCGATCAACTGATCCCCGGTCCGCTTGTCAAGCTGGCCGGTCATGCCGCAATCGATAAAGCAGAGTCTGTTGCCGGGCAGGAGAAAGATGTTGCCGGGATGGGGATCGGCATGAAAATAGCCGAATTGAAGACACTGTTTGAACACCGCGTCGGTCCCGTGCTCGACAACGGCCCTGCGGGAGGTCTGCGGCAGCTCGTCCGGTCTGACGGTGGAGAGCAGGCGTCCTTTGATCTCTTCCAGGGTCAGGACATTTCTGGTCGTCGCTTCCCAGTAGACCATGGGAAAGCAGATATCGGGATCGTCTTCGAAATAGCGGCGGAGCCTGTCGGTGGCCTGTCCTTCATAGACAAGGTTGACCTCCTTCAAGAGTTCCCGGGAGAATTCCTTGGCGACGGCGACCGGGCTGTAGCCGAGGTTGGAAAAATACTGTTCGACGAATTCAGCCAGACCTTCCACCAGGTCCATATCCTCTTCGACCAACTCGCGATTCCCCGGCTTGAGGACCTTGATCACCACCTCCCGGCCGTCTGTAAGGAGGGCTTGATGGACCTGGGCCATGGAGGCAGAGGCCATCGCCTGTTCGTTGATGGAGGCGAACAGAAGGTCAAGCCGACCGGGAAATTCGTCTGTCAGGACCTTTTTGATGGCATCAAAGGGGACCTGTGAGCACTTGTCCTGGAGCTTCTTGAATTCCTCCGCCCATTCGGGAGGGATCAGATCGGGACGGGTGGACAGGATCTGCCCCAGTTTGATGAAGGTGGGGCCGAGTTCCTCAAGGACCATTCGGATCCGGACCGGCCGAGGAAGTTTTCCCGAGACCCTGGCCGGACCGTGAGCCAGGTCCTCCTTGCCGAAGTCGAGCAATCGGGAAAGCCCGCTGTCGATGACAACCTGATGGAATCCGAATCGGGTCAAGACCTTGACGATCTCGGCCAGCCGTTTGGTGTTTCTGATCGTCCGCTTGATCGTATGGATCTTCATGGGCAGGAGGTCGACCTTAACGACAGGAAGGCAGAGCTCTGTTGATCCGCCCCTCGATGGGCGGAGGGGTCGAAAGCAGCCCCGCTATCCGATTTGCCGTCAGCGGATTGACGATATACATCTGTATTCCGGTTTTAATCATGCGTATCATTGATGTCGGCGTCTTTTGCAGCCACCGGGACGGATGCCTGTGGGGATGAATGGTATCCGCCGACCCCCCCCTGCAATCCCGCCCATCTTGGCAGTCGTCGTCCCGTTGTTGCAGTACATGCAGTAAATATAGTAAGAGTATCGTCCGGCTTGTCAAGAATGCAACGGCGGATGCAGCAAGCGACGCAGATTAATCCCCGGTCGTCTTGACCATGCCGAAAATACAAGTTTCTTCAGCTGTCGGCCAACTTTTATAACCGGCGGGATCGCGGGGATGGTTGGAAGAAGTTCCTCCACCGGTTCCGGAGGATACAGACGCAGCTTGGTATCGAGGTTACAGCTGCCGTCTGCCCCGTCGATCTGACCCTGGGCGTCGAAATCAACCTCCGAGGACCCGTCGAGGGTCCTTAAGAACTGCAGGATACACCTGATATCATTGTTTCGGTAAAAGAGGGCGATTTGCTGACGGATGGTTGCATGGTCTTCGCCGAGTCTGTCGAATTCGGACCTGTATTCGGCGATGTGATGGTACAGACTGGCATAGGTGTCGAAGAACATATGCTTGAAACAAGACTTCCTGGTCAGGCCATGGACCCTTTTCCCGGTGAAGATCTCCTTTCTGAAGGTCAGTTTTGTGTTGATCTCGCAGTCGAAAAAAAAACGTTCGGAGAGTCCGGTGACGGTGAAAAACATGCGAATCAGATCGTCATCCTGCAACAGTGTATAGATCCGGACGAGGTCGGGGCCGATCCTGCTTTCCATCTGCAATGACAGGGTTATTATGTCCTGCTTGTAGGTATGGGTGTCTTCTTCGATGATCTTCCGGAACCTGAAATAGCGTTCTGCTATCTCCTTTTTCACCTCATAGCTCAGCAGTGAACATATATCTTCCATAATCTGCCTTTGCGCCTGAGATCGGACTGCGGTCTCGGCAGGAAGAGGGGGAGGGTAATTTAATCTCTGGCAGAGTTACCGCATGCTTATTATAGTGTCTTTAGCCAAGAGATTCATCCTTCTTTTTTGTGGTTAGCCTAAATGACATATTCGCAAGCCTGGGAAGGCATTACCGCGCAGGTCAAGGAACGGGCCGATATCGTGCAGATTATAGGCGAATGCGTTGACCTGAAACGTAGCGGGGTGCGCTACCTGGGACTCTGTCCCTTTCATGGGGAAAAAACACCCTCGTTTTCCGTTCATTCGGGGCAGCAATTTTTTCATTGTTTCGGCTGCGGTGAGTCGGGTGACGTCTTCTCCTTCATGATGAAGTATTACAATCTGGACTTTCCAGCGGCCTTGAAAGAGCTGGCGCGCCGCTACCAGATTGAACTGCCGGAGAAACCTGTCTCCATCGAGGAGCGGAAAAGAAAAGAACTGCGGCTGGCCATCTATAGGATCAACGAAAAAGCAACCGCCATCTTCCGCAGATATCTCCTGCAGGCAAAAGAGGCGGCTTCCGCCCGGGAATACCTGCGAAAGCGCATGGTTTCTCCTGAGATTCAAGAAAGATTTTCCATTGGCTATGCGCCGTCGGCCCAGGTGGCCGGATGGGATTTCCTTGGCAGACAACTGCATGCGGAGGACAAGGTCGTTGCCGAGGCTGCCGGGCTCCTGGTCAGGAGGGAGAACGGAGGTTCCTATGATCGCTTCCGTGATCGCATCCTGTTTCCGATCTTTGAAACCGACGGCAGGATAGCAGGTTTTGGCGGACGGATCGTTGGAGAGGGAACGCCCAAGTATATGAACTCTCCCGAAAGCCCGGTCTTCGATAAGAGCAGGTTACTGTTCGGCCTCTATCAGCAAAAGGAGGCAATTCGCCGGCAACGGCGGGCTATCCTGGTTGAAGGCAATTTCGATATGATCTCGCTGGTGGCGGGCGGCTGTGGAAATGTGGTAGCGCCGCTGGGGACGGCGCTTACTAAAAAACAGATCCAGATCCTGAAGCAACTAGCGGATACGGTTATACTCCTTTTTGATGGCGATGCCGCAGGCCTCAAGGCCGCCATCCGGTCCGTTTCACTTTTCCTGTCCGAGCAGGTCGAAGGGAAAGTGGCCCTGTTGCCGACGGGGCACGATCCCGACACCTTTATCCGGCAAAATGGTTTGCAGGAACTGAACGTGCTGCTGGAGCGGGCCGAACCGCTGGCTGAATTCACCCTGGCGCAACTGGTCCGGGAGCATGGTTTGACGCTGGACGGCAAGAACAGAATCATCCAGCAGCTGCTGCCCCTGTTGAAGGAGGCGGGATCATCCCTGCAGCGCTCGATGATGATTTCTCATTTCGGTGAAAAGCTTGGCATTCCCCCGGAACAGATCGTTGCCTCTGTTTCCTGTGAAAAAGTGCAGGCACAATCGACGGTAGCCACCTCTTTGCCCAAAGACGAATCGGCACTGTCGCCGGCCCAGAAACGTCTGACCGGGTTTCTGGTTATGAACCCGGTTTCCCTGCCGAAACTGGAAGCGGCGGGGATTCGGAACTATCTGGCCGGCGGCATCGGCGAGGTACTTTTTTTGCAGATCAAATCCCTCTTGGCAGATCGTTTGGAGGTGCAGCCGGAGGAACTTCTGGCGGCACTTCCCGACGGGCCGGAGCACGATTTCGTGACTGAAATTCTGTTGCAGGCCTCGTCTTTTTTCCCCCAAAATCTGAACGAGGCAGAACCGGATGAGGAGATCGCCGAGGTGCTGGACTGGCTGAACCGAGAAACATTGAAGCGGCAATCCGAGGAATTGATTAAAAAAATAGCAGATATTCAAGGATCTTACGATCAAGAACAACTGGATCTGCTCCTGCAACGGAAACGAAAAGTGGACAGGGAACTGAGGAGCATGGACGGCTGAATTGTCTCCTGACCCGGAAGAATTTATTTTCCGGTAAATTTATCAAGAGGTTATTGAATATTTAATTTAATTTGCTATAGTGAAAAGTTGATGCCATCATTGCGGATGCGATGGAACAACAGTTTGCGCTTCTTCGGGCATGCGAAAGCCGGCAAAAATGATGAAAGGGGATGGCCATGGCCGTAAAAAAGCAAGGTGAACCGGAGTATGCTGAATCAACGAATAATGATGATTTGTATCCAGCTGATGAAGGCCCTGCACATGACGAATGGGCCGGGGTTTTTACCTTTGATGACTATGGATTTACCGATCCGGACGGCAGTGAGGACAGAAGCCATCCCCATCCCGATCGGCGCAGCAGTGTCTTCAGCGATCGAAGAAAAATGGACAGGAGGCGTCCCGTGCGAAGCCCGGCCAAACAGAATAAGCATTCCGTTGATCCGATGAATATCTATCTGCGGGAGATGGGCAGCCTCACGCTTCTCAGCCATGAAGAGGAACTGAAGTTGGCGAGGATGATGGAGGAGGGCAAACGCAGGGTGCAGAATGCCGTATTATCCACCCCGCTTGCGATCCCGGCAATTGAAGAGATCGCCCGTGAGCTGAAGAATGGACGACGAAAAATATTCGATGTGATTGTGGGCGTTTCCGATACTCAGACAGAAGAGGCGACCAAGGAATTCAAGGAATTTCTTGGTCGGGTCGATAAGGCGATACAGCTTGATGGGAAAAGAGAAATCCTGCGCAAGGAGTTTTATACCCATAAAGACGGTTCTCGGGAGGCGGAGCGGATCTATCAGGAGATCCTTGCCATAGGTGAGGATATCTCCAGGCTTTTCCAGGACACGGTACTCTGTTCGAGTTGTATTAATACGATAGCCTCAGGGCTCGATGAGCTTTCTCAACGATTCCGCCAGGTTTTGGTGGATATCATGCAGGAATATAAACTGGCCGTTACCGGTGACAGCAAGGATTTCAGTCCCCAGGTCGTCGAGCAACGGGTCAATCGGCAATTGCAGGATGAAGCGGCGATTGATCGTCAGACCCTCAATGCCGTGCTCCATGAAGTCGAGGCAGGTCGGGATGCGACTCGACATGCCAAAGAATCGCTCGTCCGTGCAAATCTCCGCCTGGTCATCTCGGTTTCAAAAAAATTCGTCAACCGTGGTTTGCAGTTCTCGGACCTGATTCAGGAAGGAAATATCGGTCTGATGAAGGCGGTTGAGAAATTTGATTATCACCGGGGATATAAATTCAGCACCTACGCCACCTGGTGGATCAGACAATCCATCACCCGGGGGATTGCCGATCAGGGGCGAACGATCCGTCTTCCCGTCCATATGATTGAAACCATAAACCGCCTGCTCAGGGTTTCAAAGGACTTCCTGATCGAGGAACACCGTGAACCGACCCCCGAAGAGATGGCGGAACATCTGGGCACGGAGGTGGGCAAGATCAAACTGGCCCTGAAGATTGCCAAGGACGCCATCTCTCTCGACACCCCGGTCGGTGATGACGGTGAGACCTTTCTTGGTGACTTTATTGAAGACTCAGGAAGGATGGGGCCCCATGAGGCCTCCATGGTGGAGAGTCTGCGCGAGTGTCTGAGCCAGGTGATGTCGTCACTGTCGCCACGGGAGGCGAAGGTCCTGAGGATGCGGTATGGGATTAATCTGGATTGTGACCATACGCTGGAAGAGGTTGGCCGGTGTTTCGCCGTCACCCGGGAGCGGATCCGGCAGATTGAGGCCCAGGCCATCCAGAAATTGAAACATCCCTCCAGGATCGACGAATTACGGGTCTTCATGATTGACCGGTAACGTGCCGGCTGCCGGGTCGTATCATCCATTATCGGCTGCATTTTCGTCTATTTTCTCCGGGGTTCCACTGTCTGAAGTCCGTTCGACCCGCCGCGAATCGGAGGTGTCGTTGCGGTCCGTGGGGTATTTTGTATGAACGTGATCCGGTTTACGCAAAGGATGCTGATATGGGTCGGGTCCTAGATTGGATGAGTCTCAGCCTCGTCCCGGGATTAGGCGTTGCGGGCTATTGGCGACTGGTCAATCACTTCGGCGATCCGGCGCAGGTGCTTGCCGCTTCCCCTAAAGAACTCCTGGCAATTTCCGGCATCAGATCCGGTCAGGTGTTTGGTCTCGGTGATGCAGTATCCCTTTATCGGAAAGGAGAGCAGGAACTGGACAGGACGATGACTTTCGGGGCGATGGCAGTCTGCTATGAAGATGATGCCTATCCGGAGCTGCTCAGACAGATCCAGGACCCGCCCCCCCTTCTGTATGTCCAGGGACGAGAAGCCCTCTTAAACAGCTGCTGTATAGCCGTCGTCGGATCCAGGGCAGCTACCGATTATGGCCGCCGGGTGGCCTTCGGGCTGGCCGGCCGTCTGGCCGCGGCCGGAATGACCGTGGTCTCGGGACTGGCCCTGGGCATAGACACCCAGGCGCATGAAGGTGCGTTGACGACGGACGGCGGCACCATTGCAGTCCTGGGGTGCGGGCTCGATATCGCCTATCCGAGCCGAAACAGGCAGATGTTTCATCGCATTCGGGATGAGGGGGCGCTGGTCAGTGAATATCCTCTGGGGACACCCCCTGAAAGCTTTCGTTTCCCTACCAGAAACCGTATAATAGCAGGAATGAGCCGGGGCGTCGTGGTGGTTGAGGCGGCAAAGCGGTCGGGGTCCCTGATAACAGCGCAACTGGCCCTTGATGAGGGACGGGAGGTCTTTGCCGTCCCGGGCCGGGTTGACTCATTCAAGAGCGCCGGGGCGCATTGGCTGTTAAAACAGGGAGCGAAACTGGTACAGACCGCCGAGGATATCCTGGAGGAGTTGCCGCCGCAAGGTCCGCCTTCGGCCTGCGGTCGACGGCAAGCAGGTGCCGTCGCCTTGCCGTCGGACCCGGATGCCCTGGCCCTGTTGGATTCGCTGGATGTCTATGCCTGCTCGCGGGATGAATTGATCGCAAGATCGGGGCTCGCAGCCGGCAGGGTCAACGAGCTCCTGTTGTTTTTGGAATTGGACGGGTTTGTCGAGATCCTGCCGAGTGATGAGGTACGAAGGCTTGGTTGATGCCCGTTCTTTCAGGTCAAGGAGCAGTTGTCCGGTCAGCCGTCGACCGCAGAGCTGTTTCCATCTATGAACAAAAGGGGAGAGTATGCTGGAAATTCAGATTGCACCTTCCATCCTTTCGGCCGATTTTTCACGATTAGGAGAAGAAATTCAGGCTGTTGACCGAGCCGGAGCGGGGGTAATCCATATCGATGTGATGGACGGCCATTTTGTGCCGAACATCACCATCGGACCGCTGGTGGTCGAAGCGGCCAGAAGATCAACGGCAAAGATCCTCGATGTCCATCTGATGATCGAAGACCCTGACTTATATATCGACTCTTTTGTCCAGGCAGGCGCCGACTGGATAACAGTGCATGTTGAGGCGTGCAGCCATCTGCATCGGACGATTGCCCATATCAAGGAAAGGGGGAAAAAAGCCGGTGTCGTGCTCAATCCTGCGACCTCGCTCGCCAGCCTGGATTATATCCTTCCGGAGGTGGATCTGGTCATGCTGATGAGCGTCAATCCGGGATTCGGGGGGCAGTCTTTCATCGTCTCGAGTCTTGATAAAGCAAGAGAACTAAGGCGGCGGATCAATGCTCTGGGGCGATCCATCGGGATAGAGATGGACGGTGGAATCAGCAGGAAGACCATTGCCCAGGCGGCCGAGGCGGGGGTGAACATCTTTGTGGCCGGCTCGGCGGTCTATGGGAGTGCCGATTACGCAGCGGTAATCGACGAATTGAGAGGACTCGCCGAGGCAGGGATGGCAAGGCGCAGGTAATCTTTTGCCCGATGTGTAGGGGATCATTCATGGAAGACAACTGGCAGGATTGGCAAAAGACGCCGGCGTTTCAAAAACTTAAGGACCTGGCACGACATCCTTATGACCTGACTGCCCCTGATGCCCTGAGGGCATCGGGAAGAATACGGAGATATATCTGCGCAAACCGGAATCTCTCTTTGCACTATGGCACTCAGAGGCTTGATGATCGCGTGCTTGACGGTCTGCAGGAGCTTGCTGACGAATGCGGTCTGGTCCGTCAGTTTGCCGACATGCGAGGTGGGGCGGTCATGAACCGCATTGTCGGCTATGCGTGTGAAAACAGGCGAGTGCTGCATACAGCCTGTCGGGACCTGTTCGCAGACAAACCGCGGGAGCCCCTTGCCACCTGTCAGGCAAAGAAGGAGATTGAAGAGGTCGGGACATTCCTGGAGGAGTTGGCGAGCGGACAACTGACCAATGAGCGGGGAGAGATCTTCACCGCGATAATCCATCTGGGCATTGGCGGATCCGATCTCGGACCACGTTGTGTTTTCGAGGCTCTGCGGCCTTTCGGCCATGAAGGGCGGAGGGTCTTCTTCATCTCAAATGTCGATCCCGACGATGCGGCGGCCGTTCTCCGCCAGGTTGATCTGGAAAAGACGCTTGTCTGCGTTGTTTCCAAGAGCGGGACAACCCTTGAAACCCTCGCCAACGAGACCTTGGTTCGCAGGGCTTTGACGAAAAAAGGCCTTGATCCCATCCGTCACTGTATCGCCGTCACCGGAGAAGGAAGCCCCATGGACAACCCCGGGAGGTATCTCAGATCGTTTCATATGCATGACTATATCGGCGGTCGGTACAGCGCAACCTCGATGGTCGGGGTCGTTACCCTGGGTTTTTATCTTGGTATGGACCGGATAATGGAGTTCCTGCAGGGTGCATCAACAATCGATTACGAGGCTGAGAACCCGCGACTTGTCGAAAATATGCCTCTGCTGCTGGCGATGCTGGGGGTCTGGAACCATAACTTCCTGGGATTTCCGACCCTGGCCATCCTGCCGTACAGTCAGGCCCTGCACCGGTTTACCGCCCATCTGCAGCAATGCGACATGGAGAGCAACGGCAAGTCGATAACGCGCCATGGCAAAGAGGTTTGCTGCAAGACCGGACCTATTGTATGGGGAGAACCGGGAACCAACGGCCAGCATGCCTTCTATCAGCTTCTTCATCAGGGGACGGAAGTGGTTCCGGTCGAATTCCTGGGTTTTCGCAACAGTCAATACGGCGAAGACCTTGCGCTCCATGCAACGACCTCGCAGCAAAAACTGCTTGCCAATCTCCTGGCGCAGTCGGTCGCCCTGGCGACGGGACAGAAAAACGATAACCCGAACCGGAGATTTCCTGGGAATCGTCCGAGTTCCATACTCTTGGCGGATCGGCTGACCCCGGAGACCATGGGGGCACTTCTTGCCCTGTATGAGGCAAAGATCGTCTTTCAGGGCTTCCTCTGGAATATCAATTCATTTGATCAGGAGGGGGTCCAGTTGGGCAAGGTCCTCGCCGGTCGTTTTCTCAAAAATATGATCGAAAAAAACGCGACGGACCAGGGGCTCGAACCGACCCTCCTGCAGGTTGCCCGGATTGAATAAGAACCCCGGATAACCAATGAATACCCCTCATTTTGTGCATAAGTTACATTCCATTTTTTGTTGACAAAAAGACCGTTCACGGATATTCTCAGCCGCTGAATGGTTATTCAGTATAATGCTGTATCAGTACCATGGCCTAGGGATGATCGCCCGGGAAAACCGGTGGTTTACCGGGTTGGTGATCTGCTGGTGTTTCTTCAGTTTGCTTATAAATGAAGAGAGTTGCCGCCGCTTACGGACCTGCAACTTTTTCATAATTCTCTTGGGGCTTGTCCGGGGTTCAAACAAATCCGGCCTGTCGTTTGGAGACGGATTCAGTCACTACGTCTATATTTAGGTTAAGGCTGCAGTTAAAATAGTAATTCAAAGGAGGAAATCATGGCAAAACATGAAACACCCTTGTTGGATCAATTGGAGAGTGGCCCATGGCCAAGCTTCGTTACCGACATGAAGCATCAGGCCGAAACCAAGCCTGAGTGCTGGGACATTCTCGGGCAGCTGGAACTGTCCTATAAAGATAAGATTACCCACTGGAAACACGGCGGCATCGTTGGTGTTTTCGGTTATGGCGGCGGTATTGTCGGACGGTATTCGGATGTTCCTCAGCGGTTTCCTGGTGTTGAGCATTTTCACACCGTTCGTGTCGCCCAGCCGTCATCCAAATACTATTCCACCAAGCATCTCCGCGATCTGATGAATCTCTGGGAGAAATATGGATCCGGTATGACCAACTTCCATGGTTCCACCGGCGATATCATCTTTCTTGGTACCCGGACTGAAAATCTTGAACCCCTCTTCTGGGATATGACCCATGACCTGGGACAGGACCTCGGCGGTTCCGGTTCCAACCTCCGCACCCCGGCTAACTGTATCGGCCAGTCCCGTTGTCAATGGTCCTGCTATGACACCGAAGAGTGCTGTTACTTCCTGACCCAGAAATACCAGGATGAGATTCACCGTCCCGCCTTCCCCTATAAGTTTAAGTTCAAGTTTTCCGGATGTGCCAATGACTGCGTGGCAGCAATAGCCCGTTCCGACATAGCCGTTATCGGCACCTGGAGAGATAACATCCGTATCGACCAGGCGGCCGTAAAGGAATATGTCGCCGGCAATTATCCGCCCAACGGCGGTGCCCACAGCGGCCGCGACTGGGGCAAATTCAGCATCCAGAAAGAGGTTATCGAGCTCTGTCCGACCGGGTGTATGAAGATGAACGGCGACAAGCTGGTGATCGACGACAAGGAATGTACCCGTTGCATGCACTGCATCAATGTCATGCCGCGCGCCCTGCGCCCCGGTGTTGATACCGGCGCCACCATCTGTGTCGGTGCCAAGGCCCCGATCCTGGACGGTGCCCAGTTCGCCACCCTGATCGTTCCGTTCATGAAGGTCTCCAAAGACGATGAGTTCGAGGATCTGGTGAACTTCATTGAGACCATTTGGGATTGGTGGATGGAAGTCGGCAAAAACCGCGAGCGTGTCGGTGAGACCATGCAGCGTCTCGGTCTGCCAACCTTCCTGAAGGTTATGGGCGTCGATCCGATTCCACAAAATATAAAAGAGCCTCGTTCCAACCCCTATGTCTTCTGGCGGGAGGAAGAGGTCCCCGGCGGTTTCGAGCGTGATGTCGTGGAATTCCGCAAAAAGCATGCAGCATGATGCTGCGAGCATTTGGCTTACTTGTTTGAATGATAAGATAATATAAGGAGATTTTATCATGGGTTATAATCCAGACAAACCGATGGAAGGAAGAATTTCCGACCTCGGTCCGCTCCATTATGAGCAGTTTTTTCCACCCGTCATCAAGGAAAATAAAGGCAAATGGCTCTGGCATGAGATTCTGCAGCCCGGTGTTCTGATGCATAAATCCGAGACCGGTGCCGAGGTCTACACCATTCGTGCCGGCGGTGTACGGTTGATGTCGATTGAATTCGTCCGTGAGATCTGTGAGATCGCCGACAAACACTGCGGCGGCTTCCTCCGTTTCACCACCAGGAACAACATCGAGTTCATGGTCGATTCCAAGGCCAAGGTACAACCGCTGCTGGACGACCTGAAGAGTCGCAGCAACAGGTTCCCGGTTGGCGGCACCGGAGCCGGTGTCACCAATATCGTCCATACGCAAGGGTGGGTTCATTGTCATACGCCGGCAACGGATGCCTCGGGTGTGGTCAAGGCCGTTATGGATGAGCTGTTTGATTACTTCACCTCCATGACCCTGCCGGCCCAGTGTCGCATCGCCTTGGCCTGCTGCCTGAATATGTGCGGAGCCGTTCATGCCTCGGATATCGCCATCCTGGGTATCCATCGTAAACCACCGATGATCGATCATAGCCGTATCACCGGCGTCTGCGAACTGCCTCTGGCCATTGCATCTTGTCCCCTTGGTGCTGTAAAACCGGCCAAGGCCGAAGTGGATGGAAAAGAGGTGAAGACCGTCAAGGTCAATGTTGATCGGTGTATGTTCTGCGGTAACTGCTATACCATGTGTCCGGCAATGCCACTGGCTGATCCGGATGGTGACGGCATCGCGATTCTTGTCGGTGGGAAGGTATCCAACCGCAGAAGTGCCCCGAAATTCTCGAAACTGGTTATCCCGTATCTGCCGAATACCACTCCACGGTGGCCGGAGGTTGTTGATGCCGTCAAGAAGATCCTTCTTGCCTATGCCGCCGATGCGCGGAAATACGAACGTGTCGGCGATTGGGCCGAGCGAATCGGCTGGGAGAGCTTCTTCGAGAAGTGTGATATACCGTTTACCGAGAAGAGCATCGACGATTATCGCCTCGCATATGACACCTGGCGTACTACGACTCAGTTCAAGTACACAAGCCATATCAAGTAATTAAAGTGATATTCCCCGACCGGATCTCCCGGTCGGGGGCTTTGATGCTTTCTTCTAAAAATAATAAAGGAGATTCGTTATGGCTTTAAGCGTTGAAGATCTCAAAACGGCTATTCTGGAGAAAGCAGCAAAATCTCCAAAACCTCAGTTGTATATCAAAGACTTTTACGAGTGCGATCCCGAGTCGAAGCCCCGTGTGGTGAAGAATGCCGCCAACGATCTGGTAAAGGAAGGGAAGCTGATGTTCTGGTCTTCCGGTTCCACGACCATGTATGCCTTGAAGAGCCGAATCAAAAACGAAGAAGGGGCGGAAGGTATTAACTGACCGGATGTCCTTAGGGGTTCGTTGAAAGTGCGGAGCAGGAATGCTTCGCACTTTTTTTTTGCTTTGATTTTTTGTTAAAATTCAGCTAGTAAGCTTAGAAGAGGAAGGGGTATCGTCCCATTCGAAATCGATGATATACCCGGGAGGAAGGGTTTGGGCGGTCTCTATTATTATCACCATACGACATCAACCAATCGGGTTGCCTATGCTCTGGCGGTACAGGGAGCCGAACAAGGACTGGCGGTGATAGCGGAGGCGCAGGGCGCCGGCCGTGGCCGTCTGGGCAAGGTCTGGCAGTCACCGCCGGGAAAGGGGCTGTATTGCTCACTCGTTGTCCGGCCCCGGCTTGCGTTGGAAGACTATCCGAAGATCACGCTGACGGCGGGTCTCGCGGTCGCCATCGTTCTTGAGGAGGTAACCGGGAAGGAGATGTTGCTCAAATGGCCCAACGATATCTATTGTGCAGGGAAAAAGTGCTGCGGCATCTTGACGGAATGCTCATCGCTGATGGAGGATGCCCCGCGATTTGCCATCGTCGGAATCGGTATCAATATAAATTCCGTACTCACCGATTTTCCTGAGGATCTGCAGGACAAGGTCACATCCCTGAGGGTTCTTACCGGCAGGCAGTACGATATCCTCGCTGTCTTTGCCCAGGTGAAGCAGGTCGTGCTGCAAAAGCTCAACCAACTGCAGGAGAGCGGTTTTGCGGAGATCATGGCCGAGTGGCGTAAGAGGGACATGCTGGTCGGCAAGAAGCTGCAGTGGCTTGCCGATTCAGGAAATATCGTCTCGGGAACCTCCGAAGGGCCGGATGATTCCGGTAGGCTGTTGGTGAAGGATGCGGCGGGCAGGATGCATCAGGTCATTTCCGGAGACATACGTCTTGCCGGAGGCTACCCAGGGCAAAGGACCTGAAGGATAACGGGCCTGGAACTCGTTCGAGGACCAGGCCCGAAAAACGTGAAAACATATGTAACAGCGTAACGGGAGATACCCGGGGCTAATATCGATAATACTCGGGTTTATAGGGTCCCTCGATGCCGACCCCTATATAGTCGGCCTGTTTTTGGGTCAGGGTTGTCAGGTTGGCCCCGATCTTTTTCAGGTGCAGACGCGCCACCGACTCATCGAGCTTCTTTGGCAGGAAATAGACCTGCTTGTCATATTTTTCCGGATGGTTCCAAAGTTCAATCTGGGCAAGTACCTGGTTGGTAAAGGAGTTGCTCATCACAAAACTCGGATGACCGGTTGCGCAACCGAGGTTGACAAGACGCCCCTCGGCCAGGACGATCAGCCGTTTTCCATCGGGAAAAATGACATGGTCAACCTGGGGCTTGATGTTTTCCCATGGCAGCGTCCTGATTCCGGCGATATCGATCTCAGAGTCGAAGTGTCCGATGTTGCAAACTATTGCCTGATCCGGCATCTTCTCCATATGTTCTCTGGTGATAACCTTCAGATTGCCGGTGCAGGTGACGAAAATATTGCCGATGGAGGCCACCTCTTCCATGGTCACAACCCGATATCCCTCCATTGCTGCCTGGAGAGCGCAGATCGGATCGATCTCGGTGATATAGACGGTTGCACCCATGCCGCGAAGGGCCTGGGCGCATCCCTTGCCGACATCACCGTAACCAACGACTACGGCATTTTTCCCGGCAATCATCACGTCGGTTCCACGTTTGATGCCGTCTATCAGGGACTCCCGGCATCCATAGAGATTGTCGAATTTGGATTTGGTGACGGAATCGTTGACATTGATGGCCGGGCACATGAGCCTGCCGGTCTTGGCCATCTCATTCAGCCTGTGGACGCCTGTGGTCGTCTCTTCACTGATTCCTCTGACGGCAGCCATTTCCTTCTTGTATTTTTCATGCATAACAAGGGTCAGGTCGCCGCCGTCGTCGAGGATCATGTTCGGACGCCAGCCGTCCGGTCCGAAGATTGTCTGGTCGATGCACCACCAGAACTGCTCCTCGTTTTCTCCTTTCCAGGCAAAGGTCGGGAGCCCGGCGGCGGCCATTGCGGCTGCGGCATGGTCCTGGGTTGAAAAGATATTGCAGGAGGACCAGCGAATTTCCGCTCCGAGAGCAACGAGGGTTTCCATCAGGACGGCGGTCTGGATGGTCATGTGCAGGCAGCCGCCGATGCGGGCTCCCTTCAACGGTTGAGATCTTCGGTATTCCTCACGGATCGCCATCAGACCCGGCATCTCCGTTTCGGCAATGGCAATTTCCTTTCTGCCCCAATCCGCAAGCGAAATATCGGCAACCTTATAATCATTATCAGATGTTGTCATGGGGGACACCTCTGTTGACAGTTAATAGAAAAGCCCATCGGGAAAGAAGCCGGATGGGCTCAGAAAAAAATATCAATGCAAACCGGCGGCATCCCGTAGTTCATCGGCTCTATCGATCTTTTCCCAGGTGAAGTTTTCACCCTTCCGACCGAAATGGCCATAACAGGCCGTCGCCTTATAGATTGGTCGGAGGAGATCGAGATTTTGAATGATGGCCTTGGGACGAAGATCGAAAAATTCAGAGACCAGGGCCTTGATTTTCTTGTCGGGGATCTTCCCGGTGCCGAAGCTGTTGACATTGATGGAAACCGGTTTGGATATACCGATGGCGTAGGCGATCTGAACCTCAACCTCCGTTGCGATCCCTGCCGCCACGATGTTCTTGGCAACGTACCGTCCCATATAGGAGGAGGAACGGTCAACCTTTGACGGGTCCTTTCCGGAAAATGCCCCGCCGCCGTGCGATCCTTTTCCTCCGTAAGTGTCGACGATGATCTTTCGTCCGGTAACACCGCAGTCACCGACAGGGCCCCCGATGACGAATCTTCCCGTTGGGTTGATGAAATATTTGGTCTCTTTGTCGAGCATGTCGGCAGGCAGGATCGGTTTGATGATCTCTTCCATGACCGCCTCTTTCAAGTCGGTATAGCTGATCTGTTCGTCATGTTGTGTAGAAAGGACCACGGCCTCGATACGCTTCGGAGAATTGTCTTCATATTCGATCGTCACCTGACTTTTGGCATCAGGGCGGAGCCAGGGAAGACGATGAGATTTTCGAACCTCGGATTGCTTTTTCGTCAAGAGGTGTGCCAAGGTGATCGGCAGCGGCATCAGGACATCGGTTTCGTTGCTGGCATAGCCGAACATCAGGCCCTGATCGCCTGCACCTTGGTCAAGGTCCAAACCGGAACCTTCATTGACACCTAGGGCAATATCGGAAGATTGTTTGTCGATCGACGACAGGACGGCACACGATTGCCAGTCGAATCCCATATCCGATGAATTGTACCCTATATCTCTGATTGTATGACGGACGACCTCGGGGAGATCAACCCAGGCGGATGTGGTGATCTCTCCGGCAATGATGGCCATTCCGGTGGTAACCATGGTTTCGCAACCAACCCGGGCGGATTTGTCCTGGGCCAGAATTGAATCCAGGATGGCATCGGAAACCTGATCGGCAACCTTGTCAGGATGACCTTCAGATACGGATTCCGAGGTGAAAAGATAGTTTGACATATGAAATCTCCATAATGACGTTACCCTGAAGAAAAACCAAGCACCCAATCATGCGGTGCTTGAAAATCATACAAGGAATTTTGTTGTTGGAAAATCCGCTAATGATGACGTGATAGGGACGCGATGTCAAGGGGAAAGTAAATTTTTACCGGAGTTGGTGTGGAGAAGGGACGGGGAATGTCCCTCCGGATATGGTGGTAGGTTCGGGTGAAATGTGGTATCCTGTCCAGGTTAACCACAAGATTCCAGACGCCATGGTCTCTGTTGCAGGAGATGGGAAGGAAAACATGTCAATTCAGGAAGCACAGAAGGTCTTTTTGATCGAAGAACAGGGACTGGCGGCAGTCCGGCAACGTATTGGCCGGGAGTTTCTCGGGGCTGTGAATCTCATCCAAGACTGTCCGAGCAGGCTGGTGATCACAGGAATCGGGAAATCGGGGATAATCGGTCAAAAAATAGCAGCGACATTGAACAGTACCGGGACCGCTGCATTCTTCCTCCATCCGGTTGAGGCGATGCACGGTGATCTCGGGATGGTTATGCCCACCGATGTGGTCATCGCGATATCGTATTCCGGTGAAACCGTCGAGCTTAATGCCTTGCTTGGAAGTCTAAAAAAACGGGGAATTGCGATCATCGCCATGACGGGGGACATGCATTCAACCCTGGCCAGATCCTCCGATATCGTCTTAAACATTGGTGTTCCACGGGAGGCTTGCCCGCTGGGTCTTGCACCTACTGCCAGTACGACGGCCACCCTGGCAATGGGGGATGCGCTTTCGGTGGTCCTGCAGAACAGAAAAAAATTTCAGGAAGCGGATTTTCGCCAAAATCATCCCGGTGGGAGTCTGGGAGAACGACTGAAGGTCAAGGTCAGCGAAGTCATGTTGACTGAAGATAAGATTCCGGTTATCGGCAAAGACGACTCGGCGCTCAAAGCCATTCGGATATTGAATGAAAAAAATCTGGGTGCCGTGCTCATCGTCAACGCCAATCAACAGGTGGTCGGGATCGTCACCGATGGGGATATCCGTCGATCCATAGCAGGAGACAAAGGGTTGAACGGTTTACAGGCAAGGGATATCATGACTGCAGATCCCATCGCCATAGATAAAGGGAAACAGGCGGCGGATGCCTTGAGCATCATGCAACGTCATGAAATAACGGTCTTACCGATAGTCGATGGCGACAAGAGACTTGTGGGGATCCTCCACCTTCATGACCTGCTGGGCAAAGGTGAGTTTCGTTTCCTCGTTTAGTGACTGAGAGAATATTTCTCTGGTTTGTCAAAGGAAGATGCGATCTAAATAACTCTGTCGTTTATCGGGGTTGCTATCGTTCGTATTTGGAGGTGAGCATGTGTCAGATGAGGGCAGTGGTGGAGCACGATGGAGAGGAGGAGTTGGTTAGGGAAAACCTTACCAGGCTGGAAGTGTTGGCCAAGGGTATCCGGATCAGCTCTCTTTTTGAGAGAGAAACGGAACATGCCGATTTAACCCTTCATCATATAGATTTTCTGGCGGGGAAAGTGGTTTTACAAAGACTTTGAGAGTTCCGGAAGGAGAACGGCCATGAATCAGATTGAAAAACTGCGGGTCCTACTGCCGCATTGGATGGAACATAATCTCGGCCATGGAGAGGAGTGCAGAAAATGGGCGGCAATCGCCAGGGAAGAAGGGCGGGAAACGATAGCCGACCATATGGATGAGGCGATCAAGGCCATGAACAAGGTGAATGAGCTGCTGGATATGGCTTTGCATGAGGCGGGCGGCCTTCTTCCGGAAGATGAAGGCAACCATCGTCATCACCATCATCACCACCATAAAGAGTGATAGCCACCGCAGCCCTTCGTAAACAGGCAATAAGGCTGAAGCGCAGGCAAGTGAACTTTTTTAGGTTGGCGACAAAAGGGATGCAGGTTTTTTCGCTGCATACCCGAATGGCGCAAAGGCTGATTTTCGGATGCCGGCACATATTCGATGATGCTCTTCGTCCTATTGGGTATTGCTGTAAAACTCCCATTTCTTGTTTGCCGGATCATAGGTATAGTACATAATCAGCCTCAGCGGTCTTCCCTGACCGCTATCCGTACACTCGATCTTGAACAGGAGCCTCGTTCCCAGCCTTTTTATGAAGGTGGCTTTGGGTTCACTCAGGGAACCCGCCTTGGCGATGGGATAGCTCTTTGTTATAATGTCTTTATAATTATTGATAAGATACCCGGCGCCATAGTCGACAAGCTCTTGGTTCTTGGTTTCAAGGATGAGTCGGTGTACCTCTTTGGTGACGTCCTGAAAATATGCCTCCTGATTGAAGGGGCTCCTCCGTATCGAATCGATAATCGCGTCCAGTTTATCAATGGCCTGTTGATCTTTTCCATCTTTCAACTTCCTGGCCACATCCTGTTTATCCCTGATTATCGATGCCTGGAGCATAATCCGGGCGAGTTTCTGCCGGTTTTCTTCCGATCCGACCTGTTTCAAGACGGCACTGTTTTGATTAAGTAGAGCGATTGCAGCTTCGTAATGGGCTATGGCTTGGTCCCACTGGGCTTTGTCGAAGGCCTTCTTCCCTTCTTCGATGGCCGCGTAGAGCGTGGCTTTGGTTTTATTTTCTGTTAACTCTGAGAGTTCGGAAGGAGATATGTCGGGAAGGGTCTTGCCGGTGTCGATGGCTTTTTGGTAGCTGGAGGCGGATTTTTGCCATTCATCTTTGGCGAAGAACATGGCGCCTTGCTTTTTCAACTGGAGAAAACGAGTCTCGTTCAATAGAGGCTCGATGGATTTCAACAGCGGGAGCTTAATGGCATTATCCAAGGTCTTGGCAATCTCCACAGCTTTTTCGAGTCTCTCGATTGCCTTGTCAATGTCTCCTGATTCTTTGAATTTCCGGCCCTCATCAAAGAGAATGTTCCCCTGGGTAATCGCCATGTTCTTCTTGATCTTCTTAACCTTGTCACCGGCCTCTTCGGCTATTGATGGAATCCGGGCAGCTATATCCAGCGCCTGTTGATAATGGTTCTTTGCCTCCTCCCAGGAAAGATTGGCCATGGAACTGTCGCCTTTTTCACTCTCCTTGGCAAAAGTGGCCAAGGACTCCTGGTCTCCTTTGGGAACAAATCGGCCATTCACAAGGATCAAACCGGCAAGACCCTGCCGCAACACCTGCGAAGAGAGGGTTGTCTGGATTTTACCAGCGAGGGTGGCCCTTTCCTCTTTTTTTAAAAGTTGGATGTCTTTTACCAGTGCAAGTGCTTCGTTGCACTGCCTTTCGGCCTCTTTGAAGTTACTTTTGGCAATGGAGGTCTTGCAGGAAGAATAGGCCGTTTCAGCTTTTTTATATTGAGAATTAGTGGAATAGAGAAAATAAACGACCAGCACAACAAGAATGGTTGCGATACCTGAAATAATTATCGGCAGAGCGGGGGTGTGAATTTCAGGTTTTTCGGTAAAAAAGGTCAAGTGCTCTTTCTTTGGAGCACCTTTACCTGTGGATTCTTCCTTTTTGTGGGGGATTCTGGGTTCGGATTTTCGTTGCGGCCTGTGTGGAAGATCTTCAAACTCATCGGCTGCCTTTTGAAGGCGGCCGATATTTTCTTCCAGGTCGGGGTAATCGGAAACGGTAGCCGTCAGGAGATTGAATTTTTCCAGGGCATTTTTAGGCTGGCCCTGCTGTTCATAATCGAGACCTTGTTGAAAGATTTGTTTTCCTTTGGTAAGCTCAGTATGAGCTTTTTTTCTCAATTGATCGAGAACAGGAGTAAGACCATCGGTCGGGATTGATTGTATTCGGCTATAAAGAGCATAAAATCTTTTTTGTTTAGCCATCAATTGCAGAAGATCGATATCCACATCCACCGCCGTCTGCGGGGAAGGCTTCTCGGACCATAGCGGTTGTTCCATATCAAGAGAGGTAAAGTCGGTTTCCAGTTCCGGTTCCTCAAAGGTATCAATCTCAAGGGCTTCCAATTCGTCAAATGACTCCGTCTCCGGGGATGAAAGCGGGGGGAGACCGGAGAGTATCGAAAAATCAACAGCTTCGAATG
This sequence comes from Desulfocapsaceae bacterium, assembly GCA_046706325.1. GTDB lineage: Bacteria > Desulfobacterota > Desulfobulbia > Desulfobulbales > Desulfocapsaceae > CAWGGS01. The sequence continues at coordinate 44,542 of JBJKPM010000039.1, forward strand.
GAAGGCGGTCTCCGTGTTGCTTATACCAGATGACGGCTTCTTCATTGAAGGCATTGTCGGTTGAAAAGACCTCTCCGGAAATCATATGCCCGATATGGACGATGAGTTGGGAGATGGTACTCTCCTTCTTCCAGAAATCACCGATACAAATGGCCGCTTGGTCGAAATCAGGGTGAAAAATAGGGGAGATGGGTTTACAATTGGGAGGAAAATGAGGAAACCCGAAGGGGATGGTAATGGCGACGGTATGATGCGATGTCTCGATAACCTCGTTTTTAGTATTCAGCTGAAGACCGCTAATGTTATAGGTTACCTCGTATCGCTCCGGCGGGTCGCCTTCTCCCGACTTTATTGAAACATAACGATTACTTCTAAAATATTCATTGATTTCCTTAAAGATTGCCTCAAGCTGTTTGGTCGCGACGCCCATAAGAAATCACTGGATTAGATGTTGAAAAAGGAATGGATAATGTGCCGTTATGTTTTCTCCCGGAATTAATGCAAACATAGCAGAATTATGATTAAATAACAAAAACAATTCATATCGTTTCTCCTTTTGTATGGAATCATTCAAGGCTGTATTCAAGATAATAGAAAATAATAATTGCCCGTTATACGCACTTGAAGAGCGTTTGGTTTTATCGGACAAGTCACTGATTTTCCCTAAAGAAAAAGAGGGCTGTCTGATCCTTGTCCGGGAGATGACCCAACTCCTATTTGAACTGCTGGATGTTGCAGGGACAGCCCGGGCCGAGGGAGACAATTCGCGGGTGTTTACCTGCAGCGGGTGCACAGGCCTTATAAAATTTGTCAGAGTGGATGCCGCCGAGGACGAGGAAATAGAGGATACCTCCCTCTCTGCGGAAGAAAAGAATCTCCTGGCGCGAATATCCGATTATCCTCTGGTGAAGACATTGCCCCGGAACCGATTGAAACGGTTTGTCGGCTGCCTGCAGGAACAGACCCTGATGGCCGGAAGGTATCTCATTCAAAAAGGAGAGATGAATCAGAATATCTATATCCTTATGTCGGGGGAGGTCAGCGTCGAGGATGATATGGTGAAGATTTCGGTATTGCGGGAGGGCGATATCTGCGGGGAAATGAGTTACTTCGGAAATAGAATAGCGCGTTCATCAATCAGGGCCATTGAAGAGACGATAGTCCTTGTAATCAGCGGGGATGATTTCGGGAGATTGATATCGGAAGAAGTGTCCGTGCAGCTTTTCATGGCAAGATTGTTGGCGGAAAGGCTTGCCAAGGCCAATACGGCCCGTGCTCGAGAATTTGATGCCAGCATGCACGGCAGGATCAAGGATATGGTCCCTGCCGAATTATTCCAGATATTCCATATGAATAAAAAGACAGGTGCCCTGTCACTCGATCTGTCGAAAGGCAGCGCGAAGGTCTCTTTTCGTGAGGGATGCATCATCAATGCCAGCTATGCCGGTCGGTATAATCAGGAGGCAATTTTTGCGATACTGGCCGAAAAGGAAGGGATCTATAGATTCAATGTCGGCCTGTCCCCACAGGAGATGAAGGCAGCCGAGATCGGCGATTTTATGATGCTCTTGATGGAAGGGGTAAAACGGGTGGACGAGGTGAACGAGCTGGATGGTTATCGTTCCTGATGTCGAGGGGGGGTAAGGAAGGGCGGCAGGGTGCAGATTTCCATAAAATTTGAGACATGGAATTCGGCGGGAAGCAGAGGGCTTTTATAGGCGATCAACAGCATACCTGCAGCCTCGGTATGCTGTCTGTCAATGATTGAGTCTCCGATATATATCGCCTGGTCCGGCCTGCAGCTGAAATGTTCAAGGATTTCGATCAGGGCATCCGGGGCCGGCTTGGGTCTCCTGGCATTGTCGGCGGTCATGACTTTGCCGAAATAGCCTTGCAGCTTGAACTCCCTCAACAGAGGGGACATGGTGGTTGTCCGGTTTGTGGAAATCGCCAGATCATACCTGCTTTTCGCATAATCTAAGAATTGCAACAGATCCTCTTCCATACGCATGAAATGAAAAAATGGTGTATAATCAAGCTGTCTCCGATAAGATTCCACCCTTGCCAGATCCTTATTCGAGGCGTTTTTGAAGATGTGTTTGATTGATTTGTTCACATCGTGCATATGAACATAGGTGAGTTCCTCCTCATCCATAACCGGTCTGCCGAAATGGGCAAGCAGGTGGTTGTAGTATTCGCGATTTGCATCCCGGGAGTCAAACATCACCCCGTCACAGTCAAATATGATGAGCTTTAGCATTGGAGATGGGTTCCGAGGCATTTGGGGTTATATCGTGATTCTTCACCGAAGAGCCTGACCTTCAGCCAGTCGATTGCCAAAAGCAGCAGGGACTCGTCGTCCTCCAGATCCCGTTCCTGGCCGGCATCGACAGAGCTGTAAGGCAGCGTACCGCTGACGAGCATGTTCCGAAAGGTGTCAAGATCATAGAGTGACAGAATATAGGCATCGCACTGTTCTTTTGTAGGCCTCATCCCTTGCCGCAGCCTTTCGTGCAGTAGAATACCTGCCACCGCATCATTGTAGCGATTATAGGGGGCAAGTCCCTGGTCTTGGCCATACTGTCTTGGTGTTCGGCTGAGGCCCCGGTCGAATCCGCGGCAATGGCTCTCTTGCAGAAGGATAAAAAATTCTTCCATCGCATTTCGATCGGTCAATGCAACGGCCCGTCCCGTCGGATATGCGCGGCAGGCACCGGGTCTGTCGTGGTAGACGGTACAGCCGTTTTTTGTAACGAAGACACAACTGGCATCGCCGTCATCTACCATGGTCAGATAGAGGCGGGGAAAGGCATCACCCGTATCCTGTTCGATGATAACGTAGGTATCAAGAAAGGTGGATGAGCTGAGTCCGGTTGCTTTCTTCAGACGCAGGACGTCATATGGAGTCAGTGCAAGTTCCAGCTGTCGGCAGCAATGGGTGAAGCAGGAGACGCCGGGATGACATCGGAACGAGAAAGCGTCGGCAAGGCCCAGTCGTTGTACGTTTCCGGGGAGCAAGTGCCGGGGCATACTGTTTACAGGACCAGGCAAAGGCTATTTTTTCTCCCAAAGGCTCAAGATCGGACTGGCGACAAAAACCGATGAGTAGGTGCCGATGATGATCCCGATCAGAAGGGCGAAAGAAAAATCATGGATGACTGAACCTCCGAACAGATATAGAGCAAGCACGCTCAGGAAAGCGGTAAATGAGGTAACAATTGAACGGGCCAGCACCTGATTGACACTTTCGTTGATGACCTGCAGGATGGAAGGTTTTTCCTCTTTCTTCATATTTTCCCGAATACGATCGAAAATGACCACGGTATCATTGAGCGAATACCCTGCCAGGGTCAGCAAGGCTGTTACAATCAGCAGGTTCATCTCTATATGCAGGGCCCAACATATTCCGAGCACGGCAAAGACATCATGGAAGGTGGCAATGGCTGCACCGATTCCGAAACTCAGGTTGAAACGAATGGCCAGGTAGATAATGACGCCGGCCATGGACAGTACGATGGCCAGTATCGCCTTGTTTCGGAGATCCGAGCTTACGGAGGCCCCGATTTCGGATTGGCTTTCCAGGGAAAATTTCTTGTCAGGAAGCCGGCTGGTCAGGATCTTGGTAATCCGGTCACTCAGGTTGGTGGCGACCTTGTTCCCTGATGTCTTTGTCTTGATCATCAGACGGTGCTCGTTTTCCACTTTCTGCAGATCGGAATCCTTGAATTCGCTGTTTTGGAAGGCGGCACGAACCTCACTCATTGAAAAGTTCTGCTGGGCCTTATACTGCAGGAGAGATCCGCCGGCAAAATCGACACCCATATTGGCATTGCCGAGCATAATTTCGACCAGGGCGATAACCCCCAAAAGAACAAGCACCCCGGAAAAGGCGAAGGCGATCTTGCGCAGTTTCATATAGTCGAGGTTCGGCTTTTTAAAGAACTGCATGTACTTGATCCGTTTTATCTTCTTAAAGGAGGTCAGGCTGTCGAATATCCAGCGGGAGCAGTTGATGGAGGTGAAAAGATTAAAGATGATGCCCAGGGAAAGCGTGATGGCGAAACCCTTGACGGGTCCGGTGCCGAACAGAAACAGGGCCAGGGCGGTGATCAGGGTGGTCACCTGGGCGTCGACGATGGTCAGAAAGGCCTTGTTGAAGCCACCGTCTATCCCTGAAATTACCGATTTCCCTAAGGCAAGTTCATCCCGCATCCGCTCAAAGATCAGGACGTTGGAATCAACCGCCATGCCGATCGACAGTACGATACCGGCGATACCCGGCATGGTGAGGGTTGCGCTAAGAACGGCAAGACCCGAGAACAGGAAGAGGATATTGAGAACCAGCGCGATATTGGCGATGACGCCTGAAAGCCGATAATAGACGAACATGAAACCGACGACCAGGATGGAACCGAGAATGCCGGACATAAAACCCTTATGGATGGAATCCTGGCCCAGACTGGCACCGACCGTCATGTTCTGGATGATGTCGACCGGGGCAGGCAGGGCTCCAACCCGAAGAACGATGGCAAGATCCGTCGCTTCTTCATGAGTAAAACTTCCCGAAATCTGGGCTGATCCGCCCAATATTTTCTCCCGTATTACCGGGGCCGAACGAACGATGCCGTCAAGGATGATGGCCAGGCGTTTGCCGACATTCTTCTCGGTGATGTTGGCAAATACCCTCGACCCCCTGCCGGTCATCTCAATACCGACATAGGGTTCGTTAAAGGTGCCGCCGATCCGGACCTGGGCATCTTTGATCATGTCGCCGGTCATCAGGATCTTGTTTTGCAATAGCAGCGGAACGGTCGTCTCTCTTCTGGTGGCGGGATCGACCTCTTTTTCAAAGTAGATGGAGGTGTCCTTGGGCAGGAGATTTTCCAGGGCACGGTTGAGTCTCTTCGTGTCCTCTCCTTTGTGCCATTGGCCGGAGGAGACGGCCTTCTGGATCAGTTCGGGAAGGTTGATTCCGGCGGAGTCGGCCACCAGTTTAAATTCCAGCTGGGCGGTATCGCCCAGGAGTTTGATGGCCCGTTTGGGGTCCTTGACGCCGGGAAGCTGGATGACGATCTGGTCTTCGCCCTGGCGAATGACGACCGGCTCGGCAACGCCGAACTGATCGATCCTGTTACGGAGAATCTCAAGGGACTGATTTACCGCGTTGGTTTTGATAAAATCAATCTTTGTCTTCGATAACGACAGGAAGATGCGCGGAAAGCTTCCCTCCTTGGCCTCTATCTTGGCGGTGATATCGGGGTCGTCCTTGACGATGGCCTTGATTTTTTCAACTGCGTTGGTATTGGGCAGCGTGAAAACCAGTGTCCCGGGTTTTTCCGATTTGGTCTGGACGATGCTGATTGATTGTTCGGCGAGACGCTCTTTCAGGTCGTTTGCGGCAAGTTCGAGGGAGTTTTGAGCGGCTTTATCAAGATCAACTTTCAGGACCAGGTGCATGCCGCCTTGGAGGTCAAGTCCCAGATGCAGTCCGCCGGGTGCGATATACTTTTTCCACCAGGAAGGAGTTGCCGAATAAAAAGACGGAACGATGGTGATGATGGCCGAAAAAATACAAAAAACAACCAAGCAGAGCTTCATTTTGAGTGAGGTGTTCATGTATGTCCTTGGAGGCTTCTGGAAAAAAAGATAGTGCCTTGCAGCGGCATGCAACAATGACGATAGCTTCGCGATTATAACTCAAAGCCTGAATCTTGCAAGGTTATGCAGGAAATTAATGGCAAGCTTACTTTGAAAAATTACCTTTTTCTACGATTTCCGCGGCATGCTCAAATTTTAATCCCTAGAATATTAACCATATCCCTGCGGGATAGATTTTCGTTGGCCTTGATCTCAGGCGGTAGATCAAAATTTTCGAGCCCGACTTAAAAACATTTTATTTGCAGGTATTAATAGAGACGGCAAGACATCCGGCACCAAAACCGTTATCAATGTTGACTACGGCCAATCCCGGGACGCAGCTGTTCAACATCCCGAGCAAGGCGGCTATGCCGCCGAAACCGGTACCATAACCCACTGAGGTTGGAACCGCGATCACCGGACAGCTTACCAGACCGCCGACGACACTGGGAAGCGCTCCTTCCATCCCGGCAACGACAATGATCACTGCAGCCCTGTTCAGCATTTCCTGCTTATCCAGGAGGCGATGCAATCCGGCGATACCGATATCATAAGCGGACTCCACCGGATGGCCGAGACTCATGGCCGTGAGCTTTGCCTCTTCTGCAACCGGGATATCCGAAGTTCCGGCGCAGATAACCGCAATGGTCCCATGATACCTGCCTTTCTCGGATTTTTTGGCATTACCCGTAAGAAGACGGGCCATGGGGTGGTAATGGAGTTCCGGAAGTGTTGCCCGGACCTGGTCGGCCTTATCCCGATCTATCCGGGTCGCAATCAATACGGCCTTGGACGCGAGAATTGCGGAGGCTATGGCTGCTATCTGCTCGGCAGTCTTGGTCTCTCCGTAGATGACTTCGGGTATCCCGGTACGTAGTGTCCGCTGGTGGTCTATGCAGGCACCGGTGACATGTTCCGACCTGGGATGCAGGAGATGACCGGCGGCGTCTTCCACGCTGCAGTGGCCGTTTTGGACGGAGGTGAGTATATTGATAAGCTGTCTATGATCCATGGGAAGCACGAGCAGAAATGGGTGTGCGCTGAAAGACGATCGGCATCGGAAAAGATAGTTACGAGACGGTTTAATCCGGTAATGTGTTGAATTCCCGATCTGCCCCTGCAGTTTTCGGGGGCTTTTGCGAGGGCATTACAGATTGAAATGTCAGGAAAATCCAATGGTCTTCACAGTAACATGATTCAAAACCAAGGTAAAGGGGATTTGCGGGAGTTTACTGTTGATTTCGATTCTGGTAGTATACGCCGCGACACATCTGACCGAAGCCGGCACCGACAACCCAGGAGCATCGAATGGACCAGGCAATTCTTCCACAGTATATTGAGTTTTTACTGAAGACCGACGACTATCCTCATAGCGTCGGGACAATCAGATTGATCCAGACCCATATCTCCTTTGTCGTGATTGCCGGAGACTATGTCTATAAATGGAAAAAGCCCGTGGATTTCGGCTTTCTTGATTTTTCCACCCTGGAAAAGAGGCGGTTTTTCTGTGAACAGGAACTGATCCTGAACCGCCGCCTGTGTCCGGACGTCTATCTGGACATGGTCTCGGTCAACCTGGCTGACGGCCGTTATTCTGTCGGAGGACCCGGACAGGTGGTTGAATACGGCATCAGGATGGCCCGGATGCCGGAGGAACGAATGATGCCGGTCATCATGAAAAAAGGCGGGGTGACCCGGGAACATCTCGATGCGATTATTGCCGTGCTGGTCCCCTTCTACAGGACTGCGGAGGGGGGTGAGAGTATCGGAGCGTTTGGTCGGGCGGAGGCCGTGGCCAGAAATGTGCTGGAGAACTTTGAGCAGACCGAAGCGTTCATCGGCAGGGGGGGCTTGAGTCGGGAGATATTTGATGCCATCAAAGGCCATGCACTTGAGGTGTTGGCGGACACCAAACGGTTCGATCGCAGGGTGGCTGCGGGACGGATACGGGATTGTCACGGCGACCTCTACTCGGCAAATATCTGTCTGGCCGAGAAGGTCCTTATCTTCGATTGCATCGAGTTCAACAAGCGATTCCGTTATTCGGATGTGGCCGCGGATGTCGCCTTCCTGGCAATGGATCTCGATCTGCACGGGCTGACGGACCTGTCCTCCTATTTCATCAGCCGTTTCGTTGCCGAATCAGACGACCCCGAGCTGATGGAGATGCTCAATTTCTATAAATGTTACCGGGCCTATGTCCGAGGGAAGATCGGTCTTTTTACCGCAAACGATCCCAGCGTTGATAGCCGGACGGCTGAGGCGTCTCTTGCACAGGCAGGAAAATATTTTCACCTGGCGGCGAGGTATGCCGAGGAAGGGGGAAGGTAGGGTGCCGGAAACAGGGATGCTGCTGATTTTCTTCGGGTTGATAGCCTCCGGCAAGAGCTATCTGGCCAAGGCCTTTGCCGGAAAATGGGGCTGTGCCTATCATAATTCCGATGTCGTCCGCAAAGAGCTTGCCGGTTATGCTGCCGACAGCAGACATCATGATGGCTACGATGCCGGGATTTACAGCAGCGACTCTTCCCGTCGCACCTATGACGCCCTGATTTCCCATGCCCGTCGGGACCTTGGTCTGAAGAGGTACGGATGCGTTGTCCTCGATGCCTCCTACCAGTCATCCGGCGAACGGCAACGCATCTGTTTCGAGTTCGGCAAGGACTGCCGGTTGTTGTTTGTCCACTGCCTATGCAGCGAAGCCGTCATGAAAAAACGATTGGAGCAACGATTGAAGGATCCGAACGCCGTATCGGATGGACGGTGGGAGATCTACCAGCAACAGAAGAGGCGTTTTGCAAGGCCCATCGAGCTGTCGCCGGATCAGCTTCTGACCTTGGATACCGACAGACCTCTTGCCGATTTACTTGCACTCCTGGAGGACCATCTCGGCCTCTAGGGGTGAGGCTGGAAAATATTTCCTGGTGAAAAATGAAAGGGCAAGGTCCTGTCCTTATGAAGCATAAAAAAAGGATAACATAAATGTACACACGTATTTATATTTTGAAGTTTCCAAAGGATACCAGCGAACAGCCTTTTATTTATCAGCTGGTGAAGCAGTATGACATTGAGTCCAATATCCTGAAAGCGGATATCCTGCCGCATCGGGAAGGGATGATGATCCTTGGATTGAAGGGAAGCAAAGCCAATGTCAAGGCCGGCCTGGAATATCTTCAGGGTTTTGGCGTGCGGGTTGAGCGTCTTGCCGCAAGTATACGCCGTGATGACGACAGTTGTTTCCAATGCGGAGCCTGTACCGGCATCTGTCCATCCGGCGCCTTGGCCCTTCATCGTCCGGATATGGCAGTCATTTTCGATCCGGATAAATGTACCGGCTGCGGACAGTGTGTGACCATCTGTCCGGTCAGGGCGATGGAGGTCTCACTCGGTCGTGACTGGGCCTTTGCCGATACCTTGAGTGCTTAGCCATCGGCAAGACAGCGGGACTAAAGACGGTTCGATCACACCCTCGTTTGCGGAAAGTGGGGCTTATTCACCCTTCTTGGCTGCGGGAGGTATGTTGGATTTGTTGGAAAAGAAGGTATTCCACGTCGGCATGGAGAGCTCTGAAAACCATTGAGCGATTCCCGGATGCGGGGGATTCCCGGCTTCGATCTTTGCCAGAATGTCTTTGGCCTGCGGCATGATCATCGCGTTCGGGTACATGGCGATCAGATATTTTAATCGAACTGCCGCCTGTTTGTATTTCCCTGTTCTCAGGTAAAATTTCACGACAAAGAATTCGTGATTGGCCAGAAATTCCTTGGCCGCCCTGATGCGCTCCTTGGCTTCATCCGTGTAGGGGGAGACAGGATATGCCCGCAATAACTGAGTAAAATCCTGAATTGTTTTTATGGCGCCATCAGGATCTCTATCGACGGTATCTATGCGGTTGAAGTCGCACATCCCTTTTTGATACATTATATACGGCATGGCCTCATTGGTCGGATGCCTTTCTTCAAACTGCTTGTAGAGCAGCATTGCTTCCGAGTACTTCGTCATGAAATACTTACAATCGGCCGCCTTTAATTCCGCCAGTTCGGCCTGGGGGCTGAACGGATACCTGTCGAGGATCTCGGTAAAGTATTTTTCAGCCAGATCGTATCTGCCGATATTGAATTGATCGAGTCCCTGCAGGATCAGCGTCTCTGCCGGTTGATGGAGATCTGCCTTCTTATTTCCTGAAAAATCAAACATTTTCTTTATGGAGGCACAACCGGATAAGGCAAAAAGAAGTGCCAAGGCGCAGGTGAAATGGACCAGGGTGAGCCGGCGCATTCGGCAGGAAAAGGAGCGATCTCTAGTTTGTAATTGCATGGTTGGATACATTAGGCAGGGACGGCGGAAAGCTGTCCGGAAATGATTTCAGCGGCAAGGCCACGTTCCACCCGGCCGGTACATTTGTCAGCATCGCAAAAAGTTCACTCGCCGACGGCTCAGCATTTCAATTTGTTGAATTGTCGTGTTACCCATGCAGTCTCTGGGATTTTTACGAGGTCATCACATTTCATGACGTAAGAAACACTATAAAAACTTTACCTGATTCCTGCCGGTCCTTGCAGAAGCACTGAGCGGGACGCTCATATACCCGCTCGTGGTCCCGGCTGGTTGTGACGAAACTCCATCTTTTGTCCGTCCTCTGGCTGCCGCCTGTTTTGAGACGGTCGGTGTTTGCTTACAAATACTCCAGCCGGAAGACCTTGGTTCTAGAGAGCCTTATTGATGAGACTTACAAGTTGGGTCTTCCCTACCGCCCCGGTGATCTGATCGACGACTTCACCACCTTTAAAAAGTATCAGTGTCGGAATAGCCCGAATACCGAATTTTCCAGGTGTGACAGGATTATCATCAACATTCATTTTGAATATATGTACTTTTCCATCGTACTCTTCGGCCAGATCTTCAACAACCGGTCCGATAGCCTTGCATGGTCCACACCACGGGGCCCAGAAGTCAACCAGAGTGGGTTGTTCGGAGCCGATTTTGACATCAAACTCAGCGTCACTTACCTGTTGGACTTTGTCGCTTGCCATTGCGTGTCTCCTTAACGATAGGGATTTATGTATTTAAATCTTGAAATTACCGGATTATTGAATGTCAAGAACGTGAAACGACCGAGACTGCCGTTTACTTTACCTTCTGAATTTTTACAAGACAAGTAAAATGTTCCAGCTGAGGCACCCCGGACGGCAAGACTTCGGTCGGTCTATAATTCTGTGTACGATAGCAGAAAAGGTCAAGAATGGAAACGCGTTTGACAGTATTTCACTTCTCGTGCTATAGTTGCAGGGTTTTGCTTATCGTCAGGTAGCGCACCAGCTGCCTTTTTTCTTGTTTGCGCACCAGACGGTGGTTCTTACTTATCATACACTCGACACCGCAGGCTATCATCCACAGGGTGTCCCGACCTATTGCCTAAAGATATAACAGACCAGGAGTACTGCATGGAAACGACCATCTCCGCCAGAATGTTTCATCAGGCAAAGAAAATCATACCGGGAGGAGTGAACAGTCCCGTCAGGGCCTGCCGGGCCGTGGGCTGTGATCCGTTATTCATCAGCAAGGCGACCGGGGCCTCCCTTTTTGATGTCGATGGCAATAGATTCATTGATTTTGTCGGTTCGTGGGGACCGATGATCCTGGGGCATGCCCATCCGGCAATAATCGAGGCGATACGTGAAGCGGCGGGTTCCGGGACAAGTTTCGGGGCACCCACTCCTGCCGAGATCGACCTGGCGGCCCTGGTGGTTTCGGCGGTTCCCGCCATCGAAAAGGTTCGGTTTGTCAATTCGGGTACGGAGGCGACCATGAGTGCGGTTCGTCTTGCCCGAGGCTATACCGGCAGAAAAATAGTTGTAAAATTTGACGGATGTTATCATGGACATGCCGATACCTTCCTGGTCAAGGCCGGTTCAGGCGTGATCACTCTGGGGATTCCCGGCAGCCCGGGGGTCCCTGAAGACATTGTCAAGAACACCGTTTCCATTCCATATAATAATATGGAGATAGTAGAAAAGACGTTGCGGGACCCATCCTTGGATATTGCCTGCGTAATCGTCGAACCGGTGGCCGGCAATATGGGTTGTGTTCCGCCGAAGGCCGGTTTTCTTGCCGGGCTCAGGAGTTTGACCGAGGAGATGGGAATCGTTTTGATCTTTGATGAGGTGATCACCGGTTTCAGGTTGGCATACGGCGGAGCCCAGGAATTTTATGGCGTCATACCCGATCTGACCTGCCTGGGCAAGATTATCGGCGGCGGTCTGCCGGTGGGGGCCTATGGCGGAAAGACCGAGATAATGGATTGCATCGCCCCGGATGGTCCGGTCTATCAGGCCGGCACCCTGTCCGGCAATCCCCTGGCGATGGCGGCGGGAATTGCCGCCCTTACCCTTCTGCAACAACCGGATTTCTATAGAGACCTGGAGAAAAAATCCGCCTGGTTGGCGGATCAATTGCAGGAACTCGCCGGAACTATAGGTCTGCCGGCCCGGATCAACAGGGTCGGGTCGATGATGACCACCTTCTTTGCTTCCGGACCGGTCAGCGATTTCGTCTCGGCGATGACCTCCAATACGGACCTGTATGCCAGGCATTATCGCCAGATGTTGAACCGGGGGGCTTATCTTGCGCCGTCGCAATTTGAAGTTGCTTTCATTTCAGCGGCTCACACATATGATGACCTGGAAAAGACGGTAAAAATGACTGAATGGTCATTCAAAAAACTGAAGGAAATATAAAAAAAATCGTTGACTTTGAGCGGGAGGCATGCTACGAAATGCCTGTTGTAATCTGGGGATGTCCATACTGAGCAGTGGGGATCGGGATGTCTGATCTGAAAAATGAAATGGTCCAGTTGCTGGCGCATTACGGGCATGTCGGCTTTACCTTTGTCGGGTGCATTTTTATCGGTCTGGGCGGAGGGATCCTGCTGGATCAGAAGGTTTTTCATGGTCGTACCCAACCCTGGTTTACATTTATAGGGCTTGCCTTTGGTATCGCTGCAGGCTTTAAGACATTGTTACAGATCCTCTGGCGTGCGCAGGAAGAAGACAAAAAGAAAAAACCATAGAGGATTGCGTGGTTGAAGAGTGGTTTTCCCTGCAGAAGATGCAGGTGGTGAGTTGGGTGTACCTTCTGGTCTTGACGATGGGTTCATGGGTCGTTCTTTCCTGGTCCTTTGCCTGGGCCGTATTGGCCGGCGGGATCATTTCGATCATGAGCTTCCTGGTCTCGCGTAACGATGCCGTAGGTTTCATCGAGTCCATGACTCCGGACCTGGGTAACGATGGTGATAATAAGCAAATAAAGAAGAAAAGAAACGGTCTATTAATTAAGTTCTGGCTCCGGTTTATCGTCATCGGCATTATCCTGTTTCTCCTGATAAGGAGTCATAAGGTCAATCTCGTTGGCTTGATTCTGGGATTGTCGACAGTCGTGTGCACTGTTACTTTCACGGCGTTGAACGTGGCCAGGCATTATCTTTTCAGTGGGAGGAGGTAAAAGGAGTTATGGAGCATCCGATACTTTTTATATCAGTCATTTTGCAGGAGCTGGGGCTGCCGGTACCGCACGATTTCGTCGGACACGGCCTAGTGGAACAGTTATGTACACCGTATATGACCTATACCTGGCTGGTAATGATATTCCTTATCCTTGTATCTAAATTGACCCTGGGAAACCTTGAGATGATCCCCGGCGGCGGGCAGAATTTCTGGGAGATCGTCGTCGGCGGGATGGATGATTTCTTTGTCGAGAATATGGGCCGCGAGATGGCCGATGCCCTGTACCCGATGCTGGCTACCTTCGCCCTCTACATTGCAGTCGGAAATCTTATCGGTCTCATTCCCGGATGCATGTCTCCCACGGCGAGCCTGAACACGACGCTGGGGCTGACGATAATCGTCTGGGTCACCCATCACTTTATCGGTCTGAAGAATCATGGCTGGAAATACTATAAACACTTTATGGGACCGCTGTGGTGGCTCGTGTGGTTGATGCTGCCGATTGAGGTTATAAGTAACCTCGCCCGACTTGTTTCCCTCTCCGTTCGTCTCTTTGGAAACATCATGGCGAAAGAGACCCTTCTGATCATTCTCTTTTCGCTGGCGGGGGCCTATTTTGCTCCGCTGCCTATTATGATCCTTGGTGTCCTTGTATCTCTCGTCCAGGCCATGGTCTTTGTCCTTCTTGCGGTCGTCTATTGTGCCCAGGCCCAAGAGCATGCCCATTGATGGTTTGTCGAAGTGATTGGTTCAGCGCAGATGCTGGGTTTGATATTTTTTTAAAACGAAGTTTTCAGGAAGAAGGCCAACTCTATAACATTATTTCAGAAGGAGAAAAACAATGACAGGTAATTTAGCAATTGCATTGGTTTGCGTAGGTGCCGGCCTTTCGATCGGTCTTGCCGGGCTTGGAGCAGGTATCGGTATTGGTAACACCGGTCAGGGCGCCTGTATGGGTCTTGCCCGTAACCCGGAGATCCAACCGAAATTGATGGTGTTCATGATTCTCGGTATGGCCCTTGCCGAGTCCTGTGCAATTTATGGACTGGTAGTTTCGCTGATTCTGCTTTACGCTAACCCGTTCAAGGCTGCTTTGGGCTTGTAATTTCTTTTTTTAATTTCGGCATAAAAAAGGCTGCAGATATTTCTGCGGCCTTTTTTATTGGCCGTCGACTTGAGGTCGAAAGAAGAATTTGTCCTTTTTGTCCTACTGTTTACCCCATGGAAGATGAAGACGATGTCGTAATTCAGCCCAGACGCTCTTCGAAGGAAAGCCCAATACCTGAAACCGGGCTTTTTTTGGTCAATCCGTCCGAGGCTCGTTACGGCCTTAAGGCTGCGGAAGGTTTCGGCGCATCGCCGAGACGTTTCTATAACTCCGATCTCTGCGTCAATACGTCGCGGGGATATTTTGTCGCCGGTCCGGCGATCGGTGCACCCCTGGCCGTCATGGTCCTGGAAAAGCTTATCGCCCTTGGGGCACGGCGGGTCGTTCTCTTCGGCTGGTGCGGTTCGATGACAGAGGCCCTTCCTGTCGGTAGCCTGTTGATTCCGACCTCTTGCAAGAGCGGTGAAGGGACGTCATCCTATTACGTGTCGGAATTTCAACCGTCACCCTCACCACGGTTGGTCGATTCATTACGACGGCACCTTCGGGGACAAAACCTGACGTGGGCCGAAGGATGTGTCTGGTCGACAGATGCCCCGTATAGAGAAAAACGGAGTCAATTGAACGAACTCCGGCAGAAAAACGGCGTGTGCGCGGTTGATATGGAGTGTTCGGCCCTCTGCAGTGCCGCCTTTTTTCGCACGATCGATGTTGCGGCTCTCTTACTAGTCTCCGATGAGGTCTGGGGCAGGAGTTGGAAGCCTGGTTTTTCCGGGAAAGAATTCAAATCACGCAGCCGGTTGCTCATTGATCTGTTTTTGCAACGGCTGCCTCTGTTGTCCGACGATGAAAACAATTCATATCACCAGTCTCGGCTGTCCTAAGAATCTTGTTGATTCCGAGGTCATGCTTGGAGTTTTGCAAGGAGACGGCTGGGCCTTTGAAGAAGACCCGGAGGCAAGCGATGTTCTGCTGATCAATACCTGCGGTTTTATTCAACCTGCGGTCGAAGAGGCCATTGATGAGATTCTCGGACTGGTTGCAATAAAGGACCGGTTCCCCGAAAAGCTTCTTGTCGTCACCGGTTGTCTGGTTCAACGCTACCGGGAAAAGCTGAAGCAGGAGTTTCCTGAAGTGGACCTCTTTGTCGGCACCGAAGGCCCTGTGGGTATAGCCGGGATGATCGATGGCCTCAGGAAGGGACGGTTGCTGCGCTCAGTCCAGTTGAACGAGCGGTTCCTGATGACCGCAAAAACCCCGCGAAGACGTGCCACGCCGTTCTTTCGTGCCTGGCTGAAGATTACGGAAGGATGCAGTAACCACTGCGCCTATTGTATGATTCCCTCCATTCGCGGCAGACTGCGCAGCAGAGAGGTCCCTGATCTGGTTGAGGAGAGCTGTCGCCTTGAACAGGAGGGGGTGAAGGAGGTGACACTTATTGCCCAGGATATAACGGCCTTCGGCAAGGACAGAGGGGAAAGGGATGGGCTGCCGGATCTGCTTCGGCAACTGGTGCAGCAGACCTCTCTGCCGTGGATCCGTTTGATGTATCTCTATCCCACGGGTATCACGGAAGGCCTTCTCGATCTCTTGGCGACGGAGCCGAGAATTGTTCCCTACCTCGATATCCCCTTTCAACACGTAAGCGACCCGGTCCTGAAAGGGATGAATCGCAGGTACGGACGCGATGACCTCTACCGCCTGATGGAGAAGATTCGCTTCACCCTTCCCGATATTGCCCTGCGGACAACCTTTCTGCTGGGGTTTCCCGGAGAAACGGAGCAGGATATCGTTATGCTCGAAGAGTTTCTCGAAACCGCACAGATCGAACATGTCGGGGTCTTTGCGTATGCCAATGAAGAAGGATGTGCTTCGGAGTTCTTTCCCGGCCAGTGCCCGGAAGAGGAAAAGAAGATGCGGGTTGACCATATCCTGTCGGTGCAGGCAGATATCTCACGCAGGATATTGAAGAGATATGTCGGCAGGACCGAGCCCGTTTTGGTGGAAGGGCTCAGCAGGGAAACCGATCTGCTGCTGGAGGGAAGGACAAGATTTCAGGCACCTGAAATTGATGGCTGCGTCCTTATAAATGAAGGCGAGGCGGCTCCGGGTGATATCCGGATGGTACGAATAGATGACACCCAGGTGTATGATCTCGTTGGAGGGATCGACAAGGAGGCGACGAGCGGAGCCTCGGGGTAAGTCGAAGGGAGGTTCATACGTTGGAACACGCACATGCCCCAACGTATGAAGAGTGTCCGGGGCTATTATTTCCTGTTGTTGTTGACCTGTTCACGCAGGTCCTTGCCCACCTTGAAGAATGGCAATTTCTTCGGTTTCACTTTGATCTTCTTTCCGGTTTTAGGATTGCGGCCTTCATACGAGTCGTATTTCTTGATGACGAAGCTGCCAAATCCCCGGATTTCGATGCTCTCACCTTTTGCAAGTGCTTCCGTCATCGTTTCAATGACGGTATTTGTGATAGCAGCAGCTTCGCGATGAGGTATGCTGATGTCTTGCGCCAGGGCTTCAATGAGTTCTGATTTGTTCATACGTTACTCCTGTTTCCGGAAGATTGGTTGCCCCCCCGTGGGTACGTTGTTGCTCTTTTGTGGACGTATGTCGGTGGTCCAGAGAATAAATAAAGTAATTTTCAACCGTTACGCCCAGGCTGTTGTGTAAAATCTTTTTAAATATCAAGGTGTTATAATGAAATTCCTGACAGCTCTACCGTCTCGATCTTATAACTGTCTAGATTTAATCAGCTATTTTAGCGTTTGTAAAGAAATTTCTATAAAAAAATCTTTTTAATATCATCATGAGACAGAATCCGGTATTCGCCCACCGGTAATTCTTGTAAAAACAGGTGGCCATAGGCGATCCGTTTAAGCAGCAAAACAGGCTTTCCTACGGCCGAAAACATTTTTTTCACCTGTCTTTTTCTTCCTTCATGGATGGTCACCCTGACTAATGTCGTATCTCCCTTTTTTTTGATAAGAGCTACCCTTGCCGGTGAGGTTATCTTGCCGTCGAGCACGATCCCCTTCTCCAGCCGCAGAAGGTCCCGCCTCGAGGGACATCCGCGCACCAGGGCCTCATAGGTCTTCTTGACCTCGAAACGCGGATGCTGGATGCTCTCCGCCAGATTGCCGTCGTTGGTCAGGATAAGGGCGCCTTCAGTATCAAGATCCAGTCTGCCCACCGGAAAGACCCGGGCCCGGATGCCGGGCAGCAGAGAGGTGACTATCGGCCGTCCCTGCGGATCCGAAAGCGTGGTGACATACCCTCGGGGCTTATTCAATAGCAGGGTGATCGGCTGTTCCTCCAGGGTGACCGGGATGCCGTCCAGACATATCCGTTGACCATCCGGGTCGATCTTGGCTCCCATATCGGTGATTTTTTCGCCGTCCACGGTTACCCGTCCCTGACGAATCATCTCTTCAGCCCGGCGTCGTGAGGCCAGTCCGCAGCGAGCGAGGTATTTCTGCAGGCGCAGGAGTTCAGTCATCGCAACGCCCGGCAGGAGGGATCGGATCGGGAGGTCGGTGCCGACCTATTCCGGCGCCCTTGTCCACCCAAGGGCATTCGAGGCAATCCCTGGAGATGGTGGGACCACGCCGACGGTCGATGAACGGCAGTTCGTCCTGCCGGCTGAAGAGATAGATATGCCACTGCAAAGTGTGGAGATAGCCCAGGCTCATGGGAGAGGTCCCGGTTCAGTGCCGGTGATACTTGTCCTGGAGAAACAATCGATGATATTCATCCTCCGAGAGATGACGTCGAATCAGGTTCATCAAGGCGGTGACGACTTCGTCGATCTCTTCGCTCGTCGAACGGCCGGCGAGGACATCGGCAAATTGTCTGTTGCCTGCAAGCTGCAGAAAACAGGAAAAGGATTCTTTGTCAAGCTCGCTTGTCAGGCCGAAGCAGATCTGGTCGGGTTGTATGGTCATGGGAGTGGCTGCGAATTAGAGAGTTCGGGTTGGAGAGCGATTGTACACAGCATGTCGACACGGTCGGATCATTTCGAGCCTTCGATTCGCCAATGGATCGAGCGCGTGCGTGGTCCGTCAAATTCACAGAAATAGATCCTCTGCCAGGTGCCGAGAAGGAGTCTGCCGTTATCGATCAAAACGGTCAGGGAGCATCCCACCAGGGAGGCCATGATATGGGACGGTGAATTTCCTTCGCTGTGTTTGAAGGGATAGTCCATCGGGACCATTGATTTCAAGGCGTCGATAATATCCTGCCTGACGGCCGGATCAGCTCCTTCGTTGATGGTCAGTCCGGCAGTCGTATGGGGGTTGAACAGGGTGCAGATTCCCCGGCTGATTCCTGACGCCCGGAGCTTTTCAGCAATAACATCAGTTATATCAATAAGTTCTATCGTCTTCGCGGTCGTAAGTGAGACCTTTCCGCTCTCCATTTTTCCCCTCCAGTTCAGGTGTTCGTCGAAAACCGATACCGGGCAACCTGCAACTGTCAATTCTGTACAGGAAGTATCCCCGGCTGTCCAGTCATTTTATCAGGTTTCGAACCTGTTCAAGTTCGTCCAGAAGGTCAAGGGCCAGTGCCGCACCCGGCAGATTGACACCCAGATCGCGCTGCAACCGGACGGTAATCTGGATGCGTTTCAGTTCCTGTGCCCCAAATTGCCAGTCCTGGACGGACGAACCGACAGGGCAGAGGAGTCCTTCCTGAATCATCTCCTTGATCAGTCGATCATCCACCTTGCAGAGTCTGCAGGCCTCACTGAGGCTGCACCAGGTGGACTCATCAATAACGGTGTAGGTGAGGTGATTTTCCATGAGCTGCGCTCTTTATGAAGCCCTTGGGTCGAAAGAGAAAATTTCCGACATCCGCCGGTAGAATTCTCTCTCGGATTGTGTTTGCGCCGGTGGAGTCATGACGCTTAAGGTAACGTACTGATCTCCCTTTTGACTTTTCGAGCACAGCCCCCGGCCTTTCAACCGGAGTCTGTTGCCGGTCTGCGCGTTTGCGGGAATCTTCAGATCAACGGCGCCGCCGAGTGTCGGCACCTTGACCTTGGTTCCGAGGGCCGCTTCCCATGGGGCCACCGGCAAGGTCAGCAGGATGTCCCTATTTTGGACGGCAAATACCGGATGGTCGGCAAAGATGACCTCCAGGAAGAGGTCGCCGTTGGGACCCTGCATACCGGGGGAGCCTTGGCCTTCCAGCCTGATCTGCTGACCTTGAAGGATACCTTGAGGGATTGCGACCTGCAGGCTGTGCGGTTTGTTGACGATGCGGTTCCCGGGCTCGATCATGCTCCTGTTTAAGGTGATCGTGCGATGACTGCCGCTGTAACTGTCCTCAAGGCTGATCACGAGCTTGGCGTGGATATCCTCTCCTTTGATCATGAACCTGCGATTGCCGAAGCCTGTTGCGGCATCTCTTTGGAATCGGTTTGAACCGAAAAGGGTCTCGAAAAAGTCGCTGAAGTCGCTCGAACCGGAAAAATTACGGTTGGAGGCATGAAAATTGAAATCGGTATGCCAGCCCGGTGGCGGTTTGAAATCCTGGCCCTCCTTCCAGTTGCCGCCGAACCGGTCATAGGCGCTACGTTTCTCCGGGTCGCCCAGGACCTCGTACGCCTCGCCGATCTCCTTGAACCGGTCTTCGGCCTTCGGATCCTTATTGACATCCGGGTGAAATTTCCTTGCCAACCTGCGGTAGGCCCTCTTTATCTCGTCCTGGCTTGCATCCTTCTTACAACCAAGGGCCTGATAATAATCCTTGAATTTCATTGATTCACCTCGGCTACTCTCGTCATGTCGGCAAGACCATGCATCTGCCGGCAACGATCGATGCGGCACCGGTTGCAGGAAAAGGCATCTGATCCGGCGAAAGACAGGCAAAAGGACTTTCATTGCAAGGGACGGATCCTGTCTTGACATCCCTATTTTACCGTATACTATAAACATTTAAAGGGAAAAAAATGGAATGAAAGAAATGATTTTTCTCATAGGTTTTCGGGGCACGGGAAAGACAACGGTGGGTGGGTTGCTGGCCCGGAAATTGGGCTATGCCTTCGTCGATACCGATAAACGGATCTGCGAGAAAAAGGGCAGCTCCATCAGGATGATTGTTGAGCGTGAAGGCTGGGAAGGATTTCGCCGTTGCGAAGAGGAGGTCCTGCAGGAGCTGACGGCGGCCACCGGATGTGTCGTCGCCACCGGAGGAGGGGCGGTCCTCCACCGGCATGTATGGCAGAAACTTAAGAAGAACGGAATAATAGTCTGGCTCTTGGCCGATAGCCGGGTACTCCTGCAGCGTATCGCTGCCGACGGATCCACCCGGGATAACCGGCCGTCGTTGTCCGGGAAGGGGACGGAGACGGAGCTGGACGATATCCTGAGGGAAAGAGAGCCCCTGTATCGGGAAATCGCCCATTTTGCTCTGGATACCGGGCAGGCCGGGATCTCCGAGATCGTTGACAAGATATGTGAAAAAGCAGGAAAAATATAAGGGCACAGGAGAGACAATGGCCGGAAATACGTTTGGCAAGGCCTTCAGGGTCACGACCTGGGGGGAATCGCACGGCAGTGCAATCGGGGCCGTGATCGACGGGTGTCCGCCGGGGCTTGCGATCGATGCGCACGATATCGAACGTGAGATGGCACGTCGTCGCCCGGGGCAGGGAGGCGCCGCAAGCCCTCGCAAGGAACCCGATGCGGTTCAGATACTCTCCGGGGTCTTCACCCTGCCGGGACAGGAGATCCCCCGGACCACAGGGACTCCTCTTTCGCTGGTCATCTTCAACAAGGATGCCCATTCGAAGTCCTATGATCACCTGCGCGATATCTTCCGCCCGGGGCATGGCGACAAGACCTATTTTGCCAAGTACGGGATCAGGGATCATCGCGGCGGCGGACGTGCCTCGGCCAGGGAAACGGCCGCCCGTGTTGCCGCAGGCGCCGTCGCCAAGCAGCTGCTGAACCGCCATGGCATCGAGGTCTGTGCCTATACCCTTGCTCTGGGTGGTGTCCATATACAGGCATGCGATCTGGCAACGATATATGACAACCCCTACTGCTGTCCCGATCCCGCCGCCGCTGCTCGTATGGAGACACGTATCGCCGAGGTCCGGGCTCAAGGCGACACGGTGGGGGGTATCGTGGAAATCCGGGCCGTCTGTCCGGCAGGACTCGGGGAGCCCGTCTTTGACAAGCTCGATGCGGCCCTGGCCCAGGCACTGATGTCCATCGGGGCGGTTAAGGGGGTCGAGATCGGCGCCGGTTTTTCAGCCGCCGGGATGCTCGGGTCGGAAAACAACGACCCGATCGGGGCAGCCGGCTTTTTGACCAACCATGCCGGCGGGATCCTGGCCGGCATATCCAACGGTGAGGAGATTCGTATGCGGGTGGCGGTAAAACCGATTCCCTCAATCGCCAAGGAACAGCGGACGGTGAATCTGGCCAGCGAGGAGGTCACCATCCGGGTTGGAGGACGGCACGATATCTCGGCAATACCGAGGATCATTCCCGTCTGCGAGGCCATGGTGCGCCTGACCCTGGCCGATTTTCTGCTTCGCGATGCAGCCATAAGGGAGAGGAACCCGGTCGGCATATGAACGGTGACTGTGGAACGATAAAAAATATCTGGATGCTGACCCGTGAGTATGACGGTTTGGCAGGGGCCGGCGGGGTCAAGGATATGGTCAAACAGCTGGCCGTTTCCCTGGCTCGCTGGAACGGGCGCGCAGTGCGTGTGGTCCTGCCGCTCTACGGGTTTATGGCGGTGGAAGAACTGGGGTTTGCACCGCTTGCGGATCCTGCCGGACCGCAGGAGTTGCTGGAATACGCCGTCACCATGAACTATACCGATGTCGATCGCGAGGAGACGATCCGTGTCTGGCAAAAGAAGATCGACAAGGTGACCGTCTATCTGCTGGAAAGTGAGCGGTTCCGTGAAAAAGCGGATGTCTATACCTATACCTCGGTGGAGGAGGGTCGGGAAGGCTGGAAAAAACAAGGATCCGGACATTTCGATTATTTTGCCATGAACATCCTGTTGCAAAAAGGAGCACTGGCATTGATACAGCTTTTGGGTGAACATCCCGATGTCATACACTGCCACGACGGCCATACGGCGGTGACACCGGTGATGATCCGGGAGATCGATGGATTTCGCCAGTACTTTCGCACCACCGCAACCATCGTCACCATCCATAATGCCGGGATCGGCTATCACCAGGAGGTCGGGGACCTCCCCTTTGCCGGGGCGATCACCGGTCTTACCAGAAAGAATATCCATCAAAACAGGCTGGGCGACTCGTTTGATCCATTCATTGCCGCCGGCCGCTACGCGATCCTGAACACGGTGAGTGAGAACTATGCCCGCGAGCTGCAGGAAACCCGGGATGACAGGTTGACCGGATGGCTCGGACATCGGCTGTTTGAGATGGGCGTGGTCCTGGAAGGGGTGACCAACGGCATAGATCCGGAGGATTATGATCCCCGGCGGCCCGAACGATGCGGTATCGCCGCCGCCTTCGATCCGTCCTCGGATGAGGAGCTTACCGGCAAGAAAAATTGTAAGGCGGCATTGTTGCAAAAGCTCTCCGGAAATGAGATACTTTCAGGTGTATGGCAGTTCGGGACGCTGGATCCCGATCCGGAAAAGCCGCTGTTCACCTTTATCGGGCGTCTGAGTGACCAGAAAGGGGTTGACGTCCTTATCGGCTCCATCCGTTTCCTCCTGCAGCAACAGAAAGATTTCAGCATGCTGGCGCTGGGCACCGGCGGGACCTGGGAAGAGACCCAGATGATAGATCTGACGGAGCGGCGGGCGAATAAGGGAAGGGTGTGTTACCTGCGCGGTTTCAATCCCGTTATGGCCAATCAGGTGTATGCCGCCGGAGATTTCTTTCTCATTCCTTCCCGGTATGAACCCTGCGGACTCACCGATTACATCGCCCAACTCTTCGGCAATATCCCGATTGTTCATTATGTCGGCGGCCTGGTCAAGGTGGTGGATGGCAGTACCGGCTTCACCTATGTCAACGACACCCGGGACGATCTGGTGGAAGCGGTACAAAGGGCCATGGAATGCAATCGGAATCCGGGATGCGTACGCAGGATGCAGAGGGATGCGGTGATGAACATCCGGCAAAACCATACCTGGGATAAGGTCATGAAGAGGTATCTGCACCTCTACAGGAAGGCAAGACGGCAGGTGCTGTCAGGATACCCTGATGCTCATTTTGCTGCTACGAAAACATAATGGAGGAAAGGCATGACAATTCGAGTTGGTATCAACGGTTTTGGCCGGATCGGCAGGAACATCTTCCGGGCAGCCTGTACGGATCCGGTCTTCAAGGACGTTGAGATCGTTGCGATAAACGATCTTACCGACAACAAGACTCTTGCCCACCTGCTGAAATATGATTCGGTGATGGGGATATACCGGGGAGAGATAGGCTGCGATGATCAGGGGCTGCTGGCGGACGGCCGCCACATCACGGTTACCAGTCACCGGAATCCGGCCGATATTCCCTGGGAGGCCATGGGGGTCGATTATGTTGCCGAATGCACGGGTATCTTCAGGGACGGCCAGTCGGCGCAGGGTCACCTGGATGCCGGCGCCCAGAAGGTTGTGATTTCCGCCCCGGCAAAGGGCGATGTCAAGACCTTCGTCATGGGGGTCAATGAGGATGAGTATTCCGGCACCCAGCACCATATCGTCTCCAACGCCTCGTGCACCACCAATTGTCTGGCGCCCTTTGCCAAGGTGATCCTTGATAACTTCGGCATCAAGCGGGGGCTGATGACCACCGTCCATGCCTATACCGGGGATCAGCGCCTGCTGGATTTTCCTCATTCCGATCTGCGCAGGGCGCGTGCCGCAGCCCTGTCGATGATTCCGACCAAGACCGGTGCGGCAGCCGCTGTTTCTCTGGTGATCCCTCAGCTGAAGGGGAAGTTTGACGGGCTTGCGGTCAGGGTGCCGACGCCGGATGTCTCTCTGGTTGATGCGGTCATGGAAGTGGAGAAGGAAACCGGTGTCGAGGAGGTGAACCAGGCGTTGAAAGAGGCGGCCAATCGTTATCTCGGCTATTCCGATCTGCCGTTGGTCTCCATCGATTTCCAGGGCGACAACCACTCTTCGATTATCGATGCCCAGTCGACGAAGGTGATCGGCACGACGGTCAAGGTCATGAGTTGGTATGATAACGAATGGGGATATTCCAACCGGATGCTCGACCTGATCTGTCATATGGATGCGAACAGACCTCTCTGATTGCGGAGATGACGACAGTGGCGCCCCGGCGAGGAGGAGCGGGGTCCCGTTGACCGCCCTTATTTCTTCAGTAATGGAACAATGGTAATACGATCATCTTCCTCGACCATCCAATCGGATGCGCTCAAGGCAAATCTCCTGGAAACCGCAGAAAATGTGGTTATCGATCCGGAGCTTACACTGCTTCTGGATATGGTTGAAAAATATAAAGGACTCTCCTCCAGTCTGGAGGGGCTTCTCTATGAGATCTGCCATCCTTTCAGGAACTGGAAGCTGATACTGCCGGTTTTCAGGAGCTTTGTACTGAAAAACAGTGGTCATTTTATCCGCCACCAGGATGGACCCAGGGCCGTCGAACTCTTTGCCGACCTGTTTTTCAAGGCCATCGAGGATTCGGAAAAGAATGCCACGCTCCTGTCGTTGGTCGTCGAGGCGGATATTGCCTGGATCGACAAGGTGCTCAGCCTTTTGGACGCCGCAGATCTCAGGCGGTTCGAAAAGTCGGTCAATCATATCTTCACCAGGATGTCGACTTTTGCGCATGACGACGATCCGGTCTTCATGCATATCGTCCAGGGTCAGCATCCGATGAAAAATTCAGCCGGCAGGCTGCTTGCCTTCAATGCCGGTCACGGTGTGGATTTCGACTATCGGCCGGTTGCCCTTCTGATGCGTGCCGTTCTGAAAAAGAATTATGACTACTGGCTGGTGGAGGGTGACCCGTTGCCGTGGTTTCTCGACAGGTGCGGGCTCCAAGGCGACGGATTCCACTCGAAACAGCTTTTTTCTTCCATCTCCCACGAAACCCTGCACAGTCACCTGCGGACCCTGGAGGCAATCGACATCGAGTCGGATCCGCCGGCTGCCCTTGCCAAGATCCTTGCTCTTCCGGCCCATATCGACATCGTCCGATCGTATCGGGAGATTCCCGACAGGCTGGCAAAGGTCGAGGCCAAATCCGAGGAAGAGGGGAAAGAGTCTCTTGCCCGGGACCGGTTTGCCGAGAACAAAAAGCTGCTCTTCCTCTTTAAGATCATGGATACCAAGGGGCTCTACCTGATCCACGAGGAGACCCTGCGCGAGATCAACCGCGGCCTGGTGCAACTGGTCAGGCAGCAGAGCTTTGAAGAGATCGAGGAGTTTCTGTTGACGACCTTCCAGCTCCTCAAGGCCAATGTCCACAAATATCCACACACCTCTCTGCAATGTATCCAGGTCCTCGGCGGGGAGGTGTTCAATCGCGGCAACAGCCGGATGGTCGAGACCTTTCTTTGGGAGGTGGTCCGTTTCGGCTTTCAATATGCAAAGGTCGCCGGCGTGGATGAGGATTGGCAGCCCCTGACCAATCCGGCTCATCTGAATAATATCCGGGTCTGGCTGACCTTGATCGAGCAGGAACCGAAGTGGTGTTCCACGTTGTTTTCCGCCCTGATCATCAATCTGAAACTGACAGGCACCTGTGTCAAGGACACGGATCTCTTCCAGCGGGATATCACCGAACTTCTCAATCATCCGATCAAGCCGATCTATAATCTTGCCAAGCAGTTCACGAAACTGATGCCTGTGTTCTTCAATGAGATCGGTGCCGAAGGTGAATTGCGCGATGTCTCCACCGAACTTGACGAGATATACAAACGCCGGGACGTCCTGATCCATTTCCTGCGAAAGCAGAGTCATGTCGAAAGTTCCAACCTGATCGTCGACTTTATCAAGGCCATCTTCCTTTTTTGGAAGACCAGGAAGAAGACGCTGCTGCAGCCCTATCTCCCGGATGAGGTGTACAATCAGGTGGCCGTTGAAGGTGCATTCATCGATGACCAGCACCGTCTTGCCGTGCGGATCACCGAGCAGCTGGATTTCCGCAGTATGCAGGATATTCTCGACTGGAAGACCGAGGACCTGGGGAAATTCCTTGCCGACCAGACCGACCTGGAACCGCTGGAACTCCGCCGGTTCGAGCTTCTGGTGCAGATGTATAAACTGTTGCACCGCAAGTACAATCTTGGGTTCCAGGAGCTGCGTTCCGATCTGCTCCAGGCCGCCCAGGAGGGATTCCCGGAGATGGAGGGCGTGTTCGCCCATCTGGAGAGCTGCGGGACCGTCGGTTGTCTTGAGGTGCTGCTGAAGGCACTCGAAGGGCTTAAGGATATCATCCTGGCTTCCGAGCGGTTCAAGGCCCGCGAGGACATCTACTATAAACGTCATATCGCAGTGGATATTCCTTCTGTCTACGGCCGTTACCGGGAGCGGAAATTCGATAGCCTGAGCCTGACTTTCCGCCTGGAGAACCTTGCCACCATCTATCTGGAGAGGCTGCCGGAGACCGTCAACCTCAGCTTTATCACCCAGGCCACCTTCTTTCGCATCGTCAAATGCCTGAAACTTTTTCTTCAGGCCCTGAGGATCGACGGGATAACGTCGAGACGTCTTGATATCTACATGTCGTTGCTGACGAATTCCCTGAAGGTGCGGCGCTTTTCCTATACCCAGTACCTGGATATTTTTCGCGGCCTTTCCGAGGGCGTCAAGGATATCATCTATGCCTTCTATACCAATATTCACCAGAATAATCTGTCGATTATCATTCCCCAGATCAGCCAGAGCGATCTGGTGACCAAATACCGCTCTCTCTGGGACGGAGATGACATTACCAACACCATCCATCGTGTCTCCGAATTCTTTTTCCGTGATCTGATCTCCTCCACCTTCGGTCTGCAGCACCTGGATAATTTCATCGTCAGGATTATTCAGACGCTGGAGAATCAGAAAGATATCCTGGATAAACAGGGGCTGGACCTGTTGATGACCTATAACCCCGAGAAGGCCATTTCTTCTCTGCATCGGGGAAACGCCTTCACCAGCGATCTCATCCATCTCGGCAACAAGGGATATAATCTGACGACGCTCGCGGCGGATGGCAAACCGGTTCCGCCGGCCTTCATCATCACCACCGAGATCTTCCGCTGCCGGGAAGTGGTCTTCGGATTTTCCAAGGCCCGTGAGGAGTTCATGCAGCGGATCCGTGCCTCGCTCTCCGAGATAGAGGAAAGGACGGGCAAGGTCTACGGGTCTCCCGACCGGCCGCTTCTTCTCTCGGTCCGCAGCGGCGGGGCCATTTCAATGCCGGGGATGATGGCTACCATCCATAACATCGGCATGAACGAAGAGCTGATAGAAGAGTATGTGCGCGATCACGGCAACGCTTATCTCTCCTGGGACAATTACCGCCGGTTCCTCCAGTCATGGGCGATGATCTCCGGGATGCAGCGCGAGGATTTCCAGGAGCTGATGGACGAGGCCAA
Source organism: Desulfocapsaceae bacterium (assembly GCA_046706325.1). Taxonomy (GTDB): domain Bacteria; phylum Desulfobacterota; class Desulfobulbia; order Desulfobulbales; family Desulfocapsaceae; genus CAWGGS01. The sequence goes on from JBJKPM010000039.1 coordinate 72,354, forward strand.
GGCCAAACATCATGTGAATCTGAAACGGGAGTTTGCTCCCGAACAGATGAAAGAGCTGGCTCTTTCCTACCAGAAACAGATCAGGAAACGCGGGTACGGCATTCCCGATGATCCCTGGCTGCAGCTGATAAACGCCATCCAGATGGTCCTGGATTCCTGGGACACCTTCAAGGCCTCGGATTATCGTAAGATCATGGATGTTTCCGATGCCTGGGGGACCGCGGTGATCGTCCAGGCCATGGTCTTCGGCAACTGCTCGGATCAGGCCGGGGCCGGTGTTCTCTTCACCGCCCATCCCTACCGTAAGGTTTCCCGTGTGGCATTGTGGGGGGATTATGCCTATGGCGACCAGGGTGAGGATATCGTTTCGGGACTGGTGACCAGTTATGCCGTCTCCGCCGAGCAGGCCGAACTGGATGGCCGTGCCGTCGATGAGACGTTGGAGAGAAGATTTCCCGCCATCTATCAACGCCTTCTTTCCGTGTCGCGGGACCTGGTCTATGAAAAAAACTGGAATCCGCAGGAAATGGAATTCACCTTTGAGGGCCCGTCTCCGGACCAACTGTATCTGTTGCAGACCCGCGACATGATAACCATTAAGAAAAAAGAACACCTGAGTGTCTTCGTTGAGAGCGAGGCCCTCGGCAGGAGTATTTTGGGCAAGGGTGTCGGTGTTTCCGGTTCGGCAATGTCCGGAAGGGCGGTATTCTCCGAGAGCAACATCAAGGAACTGCGAAGATCGGATCCGGGAACCCCGCTGGTCCTCTTTCGGCAGGATACGGTTCCTGAGGATATAAAGGTGATTGATATGGCCGACGGGTTGATCACCTCGCGGGGCGGGCAGACCTCGCATGCCTCCGTTGTTGCCGTTCGCCTGGAGAAGACCTGCGTTGTCGGCTGCAAGCGGCTGAAGGTGTATGAGACGGGCCAGTACTGTGAGATCGGCACCGTGAGGATCCGTTTCGGCGACCGGGTGTCGATAGATGGACGTAATGGTCTGCTGCTCCTGGGGGTTCATCAGATTCAGGAGGAGACGCATATCCTGCCGATCTGATCGACAGGAACTGTTGCTTTTCATCTTCTTGTTTCGTCAAAAAAATTGGACATCGCCTGTGAGCCGGTGCTATTATTGTACTGCCTGTAATGCGATAGGGTACAGGTGAGTGCCGTCGGAATCAAAATTGGCTGGAGCACTGCTAAACAGTTATACAGGTCATGGTTTCTGAGCTTTCTTGCTCATAACGGAAGAGTTACATTGAAGCAATGTAATGAGGGGGATGGGTATGGCGAAGAAGACATTTTTTAAAGGACCGAAGCTTCTCTCACTTGCGCGGCAGAAGGCACGGCAGATAGGCATGGAAAGCAATGGGTTGAGCCTTGCGGAACTCATCTGCGGGGTCCAGGAAAAAGAGGGCAACACCGCCTGTTTCAGGAAAAAAAAGAGCTGTCCGGAACTCCGCTGCTGCTGGCAGGCGTCCTGCGGTGCATCCATGACTGCCTCTCGTTAGCGCCATTCCTAACTTTCACTTGCTGTTCTAGTCAAATCTTCGGCATATCATCTTTGCCTGCGGTCAAAAGTATCGAGCGCCTTGATTTTGAATAGGCAGGCGAAGACTCCGAAATATCTCCGTCCCGGACGGGCACCGGTAGCCGATGCCGCTGAAAATTACTGCCATGGGCATCGCCACTGAAAAGTCGGCGGTCAGCACTGCCCCTATATTTTTCCCGGGAGATGGAACAGGCGGGAGGCTCTTGTCTTCCTCCCGCCTGCCGGTGTCTTGCCGTGGCAGGTCATCCTCACCAGATTGAATCCGGTACCTGGTTGTGGCGGACTCTCCGAAACAAACGTTGATTGCTATCTTTTTTCCGGCACACCCAGGGATTTTAAGATAAGGGCCAGCGGACAGAATTTTGAAAACCCGTACTGGAAGAGGTTCAAACCGACAAAGGCAGTAAAGAACAGCCAGTACTGACTATGAAAAATGGGACTGACAGGCACTCCCAGCGCAAGGCTGAGCAGAATAAAGCATCCGGCAATGGTGTGAACCCAGTCTGTAACAATCATGGAACTACTCCTTATGGTCAGGGCAAAAGAGCTTCTGCATTTTATTTATCATATCAAGTATGCGCTTATCTGGAATTCTATTGTAGATAAAGTTGGCCTCTTTTCTGAAATCGATGATGCCTTGAGCACGCATGATATTGAGGTGTTGTGAGATATTTGCGTTGGTCGTCTTTACCAGATTTCTGATATCACCGACGGTCAGTTCCCGGTTTTGCAGGTGACAGAGGATCTTTAACCGTATCGGGTGGGACATCGATTTCAAGATTTTCGCCAGGGCATCGATCTGTTCTTCTTTCATGGGGTGTCCCTCCTGTGGTTATTTCAGAATTTAATTTAATACTGTTCCCGCTTCCTGTAAAGGGAGAAATGGCAAAATTTTCAATGGAAAAAAGTTTCTCGCTTGAATACGGGAGGGAAAAAGAGTTAATTGTGGGAACCTCTGCGGATTGGGCTCCATTTCTCCTATGAAAACTAAGGAGAGCGGTCGAGGGGGTCTTTGGAATGGATTGGGCCGGCCATCTCGGTCGGCAATGATACTACTTCTTAATTATGGAGGAGAAATGAAGAAGAAATTGTTGAAACCGTCTGATTGCTACCTCCACATCATCGATCCGCAACAAAGTCTGATGGCGCATGTCCACCGGTCCGACCGGGTGACGGCGGTTATCAGGCTGATGGTGGCCGCTGCGAAGATCCTGGGTCTACCGATCATAGCCAATACCCAATATAAAAGAGGCCTCGGTGGCTATGTCCCTGATCTGGAACCGTTGATGGAAGGGATCCCGAGACCCGACAAGACCGAGTTCAGCGCCCTTGCCAACAACGAGACCCGGGACCTGGTTGCCGGATTTCCCGATTCCGTTACAACACCGATCTTGGTTGGTGTGGAGACCCATATCTGCATCTATCAGACAGCAATGGCGGCAGTCGAGCGGGGATATGTTCCCTGGGTAGTGGCCGACGGTGTTTCTTCAAGGACCCTGGAAAATCATCTGCTGGGCCTGGATGTCCTCAGATCCAGCGAGGTGATGGTCGGGCCTGCCGAAATGATCATCTATGAACTCCTGGGGAAAGCGGGTACACCCCAGTTTAAGGAGATTTTGCCGTTTATCCTGGATTTTAACAAAACCGGCCAGGACTGATCTGCAACCGGAAAGAGTACCTACGAGACCAACCCATAGACCTGCGAAAAAACCTATGACTGGAAATGAATTGCGTGCCAAGTTTTTGGAATATTTTCAAAAAAACGGCCATACTGTTGTTGAGAGTTCCTCCCTTGTACCGGTAGACGACCCAACCCTGTTGTTTACCAATGCCGGGATGGTTCAATTTAAAACCGTCTTTATGGGAGAGGATACACGTCCCTATGTGCGGGCGACGACCAGTCAGCGCTGTGTCCGGGCCGGCGGAAAGCACAATGACCTTGAGAATGTCGGCTACACGGCACGGCATCATACATTTTTCGAGATGCTCGGCAACTTTTCCTTCGGCGATTACTTCAAGGAGGAGGCGATCCACTTTGCCTGGGAGTTTTTGACCGAGGAGCTTCATCTGCCGAAGGAAAAGCTCTGGGTCACTATCTTTGACGACGATGACGAGGCCTTTGCCCTCTGGGAAAAGGTGGATGGATTATTGGACGGCCGTATCGTTCGGATGGGTGAAAAGGACAATTTCTGGGCCATGGGAGATACCGGCCCCTGCGGACCCTGTTCCGAGATCCATATCGACCAGGGAGCAGAAGCCGGCTGCGGCAGGCCTGAGTGTGCGCTGGGATGCGATTGCGACCGCTTCCTGGAACTCTGGAATCTGGTTTTCATGCAGTTCAACCGTGCCGAAGACGGGACCATGAGCAGACTCCCCAAACCGAGTATCGATACCGGTATGGGTCTTGAGAGGGTAGCGGCTGTTTTACAGGGAAAATTCAACAATTACGATTCCGATCTTTTCACCCCGATCATCTCCTGCCTGGAAGAGTTGTCAGGACGAGGGTATGGAAAAAATGCCGATGACAATGTGGCCATGCGCGTTATTGCCGATCATGCCCGGGCCACCGCCTTTCTGGTGGCTGACGGGGTCCTGCCCTCGAACGAGGGCAGGGGCTATGTGCTCAGGCGCATCATGCGGCGAGCGATCCGTTTCGGCAAGACGCTGGGACTGGAGAAGCCGTTCATGGATACGGTAACGGCCGCCGTCACAGCCTCCATGGAACATGCCTACCCACACCTGGCCGGTGCGGGCGAACTCCTGAAAAAGGTGGTCAACAACGAGGAGGAGCGGTTCCGTGATACCCTGGAGAACGGCCTGACGATCCTCGATAATGAAATCTCAAAGGTACGGAAAAAGAAAGAAAAAATCATTTCCGGGGACTTTATCTTCAAACTCTATGACACCTTCGGGTTCCCGGTGGACATCGTTCGCGATATTTCGCTGGAGAAGAAGGTCGGGTTTGACGAGGCCGGCTTTACCCGGGCCATGGAACAGCAGCGGGCGAAATCAAGGGCCTCGCAAAAAGGAGAGGGTATCCGGCTGCGTGAGGACGGGGTGAAAAAGCTGCTGGAATCCGGGAAGAGGACCGATTTTGTCGGTTATGAGCGACTTACCGTCGAGACAACCGCCGAGACCCTGCTGGATGTCGATGGGCATGAAATAGAGTCTTTGTCGGGTGGCAATCGCGGAAAGCTGTATGCCCCGGTCACCCCCTTCTATGCCGAATCAGGCGGCCAGGTCGGCGATAGAGGGACCGTAACCTGGGAAAATGGGAGTGCCTCCGTTGTCTCCACCTTCGCCGAAGGGGCACTGATTTTCCATGAGATCAGGGTGGAAGAGGGAACCCTTGCCGCCGGCCGCCGGATTCGCCTGATTGTGGGAGAGGGCTTGCGTCTGGAAACCGCCGCCAACCATACCGCGACACACCTGCTGCAGGCGGCGCTGAAACATGTCCTCGGCAATCATGTGAAACAGGCCGGCTCCCTTGTCGGACCTCAGCGGCTGCGGTTCGATTTCACCCATTTCTCCCAGGTTGTCCCGGAGGAGATTGTCGAGGTCGAGCGCCGGGTCAACGCCCAGATAAGGGCCAATCGCCAGGTCGGTACCAGGGTGCTGGCCCGGGAAGACGCCCTCCGGGAGGGAGCAACCGCCCTCTTCGGTGAAAAATACGGTGACGAGGTTCGGGTGGTCTCCGTGGAAGGATTCAGCAAGGAACTCTGCGGTGGTACCCATGTCCGGGCGACCGGGGATATCGGGGTCTTTAAAATCGTCTCCGAGGCCGGGATCGCATCAGGAGTCAGAAGGATTGAGGCCCTGACGGGGCGGGCCGCCTTTGACCACCTGCAGGCCATGAGCCTGCGTGAGGCGGAGCTTGCCGCCCTGTTGAATGTGCCGGCCGAAGAGCTCGTTGCCAAGAGCACGAATATCCTGGCGAACCAGAAAAATCTCGAAAAGCAGGTTGCCAGGCTTTCGACCCTTCTTGCCAGTTCGGATCTGGAAAATTTGCTGAACGGAGCTGTTGAGGTTGCCGGAATCAAGGTGATTGCCGCGGAGATTCCTCTCGACAGCGCCAGGACGCTCAGGGAGGTGGGCGACAAGGTCAGGGATGGCCTTGATTCGGGCATAGTCGTACTCGGGGGGATTATCAAGAATAAGGTTGCGCTGTTGACAATCGTGACCAAGGACCTTACAACCAGAATCAGTGCCGGTGATATTGTCAGCAGCGTGGCGGCGGTCGTCGGCGGCAAGGGAGGCGGCAGACCGGATATGGCACAGGCGGGTGGCGACAGGGTGGACAAGCTGGGAGAGGCCATCCGATCGGTGCCGGCCCATGTCTCCCGGATCCTCGGCATCTGAAGGGGGGTAGGCATCGAAAAAGATATGCCTGCCGGGGGCTTGGTCGTATAACGTGTTGATTCCCCGATTTGTCCCAACAGTCCCGGGGAGGGGGGACATGGTTGTCAAAGGATTGAAACAGCTGTCAGCCCGGTGTGTTGCCCGGTCGAAGTTCCATTATTAATTTTCATGAAGTCGGGGGTCGATGGGATAGTATAAAATAGTTGACACAGTCGATTATTTACAGTAAGAATTTTCTCCGGTTGTGAATGGCCATTCATTTTCGGCATGAATGACCATTCATCTGAGTTCTTGCAAGTTTGCTGTTTTTAGAGTATGTCCACATTCAATTCCGAATGTTGAGTTATATAAAACTTTAGTCAAGTTCAGGAGAGGGCAGACATGGTTACGTTGGATAAAACTTTGTTGTTTCAGATGATAAACATCATCATTCTGATGTTTATCATGAATGAAGTCCTGTACAAGCCTGTATTAAAGGTTTTACGTGACAGAGCTGAAAAGATGAAGGGGATGAAGGCTGAGATTGCAAGGGTTCAGGAGAACGCACGTCTTCGGCAGGAAGAGGTTGACAGGAAAATGGCCACGGCATCGGGAAAGGCAAAGGCCGCTCTTGATTCCGCCAGGGCCGATGCCGCCGCTGCCGGGAATTCGAAACTTGCCGCCATCAAGGCCGAGGTAGACCAGGGAAAGGAAAAGAGGATGGCGGAGATTCGCAGTCAGGTGCAAGGTGCTGCTCAAGGTCTTCAGGGGAACCTTGAAGGGTTCGCCGTCGCTATGGCCGGTAAAATACTGGGAAGGAGTCTCTAGAGATGAAAGGGATGAAACAAGTAGCCAGGGGGACGTTTCTGGTCGTAGTGACACTCTGGTTTGCCTTGTCCTGCGGGATTGTGTTGGCGGCAGAGAACGGGGGCCCCGGTGTGGCTGGAAAGACGAGCCAGGCGGTTGCCGCCGAAGGAGCAACGAAGGCAGCGACAGTTACACATGACCAGGGCAAGACGGTCGAGCACGCGGCTGCCGAACATGGGGAAGAGCACGAGGCCATATTCACTACAGCTAAATTAAAGGACCTCGGCTTCCGGATCATGAACTTTGCGGTCCTGATCTTCATTTTGGTGAAATTCGGAGCCAAGCCCATCGCCGCCAGTATGAGCAGCAGGAAAAGCAAGATACGGAACGAGATCGAGGATCTGGAGGCGAAGAAATCGGAGGCCGAAAGATCGTTCAAGGAGTTTGAGGCCAAACTTGCCAGCATCGAGGCCGAGATCGACACGATCGTTGAGAAGGCGGTCGCTCAGGCGGAGGTGGAAAAGACCAGGATCATCGAAAAGGCCGAGCAGGCCGCGGCGGATATAAAGCGACAGGCGGAGATGGCTATTCAGAACGAGATCATGGAAGCTAACAGAACGCTGAAGAACGATATTGCCGATCAGGCAGCAGTGATGGCTCAAGTATTGATACAAAAGAACCTTACTGCTGCGGATCAAGTAAAGATCGTTGAAGATTATCTCGTTAAAGTGGGGGCTGTCCAGTGAAACAGACAATACTCGCGCGGCGATATGCCAAGGCGCTTTTTAGTGTTGGCAAAGAAAACAAACAATTTGAGACCTATAACGAGACCCTCCAGGGGCTCGCCGGGTTGTATGTAAGCCATCCGGATGTCATCGACGCATTGACAAATCCCCTGTACCCTCTCGAATTCAGAGAGAAGGTCATGGCCGGGATCGTCAAATCGTCCGGGGTGGACAAGATCATGGGGAATTTTCTGAATCTGCTGGTTCAGAAGAAACGGGCCGAAATTCTCCCCGAGATCGCGGAAGCGTTCCAGAGCATGGTTGATGAGGAAAAGAATATCAGCCACGGACATGTCATTTCCGCTGTTGAACTCAGTGATTCATTGCAGGCCTCGGTACAGGCCACGCTCGAGAAATTAACAGGCAAGAAGGTTGAGCTGTCGACCAGTGTCGATCCATCTCTGATTGGCGGGATTATAGCGAAGGTCGGGGATCTCGTATTGGATGGCAGTATCAGGACACAGCTTGCAGGTTTAAAAGATTCCATTAAGGGGAGAGAATAGATGCAGATCAAAGCCGAAGAAATCAGTCAGATTATCAAAGACCAGATTGGGGAATACGAGACAAGTATTGACCTGAACGAGACCGGCACCGTTATCTCTGTCGGTGACGGTATCGCCCGTATCTATGGTGTGCAGAACTGTATGGCCATGGAGCTTCTCGAGTTCCCCGGCGGGATTATGGGGCTTGCATTGAACCTGGAGGAGGATAACGTCGGGTGTGCGGTTCTCGGTAACGTCCAGGGTATCAAGGAAGGTGATATCGTCAAACGTACCGGGAAGATCGCCGAGGTGCCGGTCGGTCCCGAGATGGAAGGCCGGGTTGTCGACGGCATCGGATTTCCGATAGACGGCCAGGGGCCGATCAATGCCAAGCTGAGCTCGAAGATCGAGGTTTTGGCCCCCGGTGTTATCGCCCGTAAGGGTGTCCATGAGCCCTGTTATACCGGATCCAAGGCGGTCGATGCGATGACCCCGGTCGGCAAAGGTCAGCGCGAGTTGGTCATCGGCGACCGTCAGATCGGCAAGACCGCCCTTTGCGTCGATGCGATCATCGCTCAGAAGGACACCGATGTGCACTGTATCTATGTGGCCGTCGGGCAGAAGAAATCGACGGTCGCCCTGGTTGTCGAGAACCTGAGAAAGCATGGGGCGATGGCCTACACCACAGTGGTTGCCGCCTGTGCCTCCGATCCCGCTCCGATGCAGTATATCGCCCCGTTTGCCGGTTGTGCGATGGGTGAATATTTCCGGGACAACGGCCAGCATGCCCTGATCATTTATGACGATCTGTCCAAACAGGCGGTTGCCTATCGTGAGCTCTCCCTTCTTCTGCGGCGTCCGCCGGGACGTGAGGCCTATCCGGGCGACATCTTCTTCAACCATTCACGTCTTCTTGAGCGGGCAGCCAAGGTGAACGACGAGTTGGGAGCGGGTTCGCTTACCGCACTGCCGATCATCGAAACCCAGGCTGGAGACGTATCGGCCTTTATCCCGACCAACGTTATCTCCATCACCGACGGTCAGGTCTATCTGGAGCCGAACTTGTTCTTCTCGGGTGTCAGGCCGGCAATCAACGTCGGTCTTTCCGTATCCCGCGTCGGTGGCTCTGCCCAGGTCAAGGCCATGAAGCAGGTCGCCGGAACGCTTCGTCTGGATCTGGCCCAGTACCGTGAGTTGGCCGCCTTTGCCGCCTTCGGATCCGATCTTGATGCGGCAACCCAGGCCCAACTGACCCGGGGCGAGCGTCTGGTTGAGATCCTGAAGCAGCCGCAGTACCAGCCGCTGTCCATGGAGAAACAGGTCACCATTCTCTTCGCCGGAACCAACGGATACCTGGACAAGTTGCCCATCAACACCCTGGCGAGTTACGAGCAGGAGCTCTACTCCTACATAGAATCAAACGATCCTTCGATCTTCTCCGAACTCAAGGAGCAGAAGATATTCACAGACGAAATCAAGGCGAAACTGAATAAAGCACTGACCAGCTTTGGTACTACATTCAAGGCAACCAAAGGTCTTAACTAATCAAAGATAGGTCCAAGCTATGCCCAGTTTAAAAGACGTACAAACCAAGATCAAGGGGGTAAAAAAGACCTCCCAGATCACCAAGGCCATGAATATGGTCGCCTCGGCGAGGTTGCGCAGTGCACAGGAAAAAATGGAGAAATTCCGGCCGTATACCTCAAAATTTGTCGAGGCAATGTCGAATTTGTCCGGTGGCTCCAATACCGGAAGTTTTCCTCTGATGGAAGCACGCGACGTCAAGAACGCTGAATATATCGTCGTAACATCCGATCGGGGGCTCTGCGGATCCTTTAATGCCAATATCATCAAATTAGCCCTGAAGAAGATGGCTGAAGATGAGGCAAAGGGGATTGGGGTCAGCTTTGTCTGTGTCGGAAAAAAAGGGTTTCAGCTCCTGAAGAAGACGGGAAAGGTTCGAAAGAATTTCAAGGACATCATGTCTTCTTTTCAGATGTACAATGCGCGTGAGATTGCAACCGATGTCTCGGAGAACTTCCTTGGCCGCAAGACCGACAAGGTTGAAATCATCTATGGTCAATTTCAATCGGTAGCCGTACAGAGGCCCGCCGTCAAGGCATTTTTGCCGGTACAACCTGTCCGGGAGGAAGGGGCGAAAAAGATCTCAGGTGAATATATCTATGAACCTTCCACCGAGGAGATCATGGATGTTCTCCAGCCACTTTACCTGAATGTCATGGTGTACCATGCCATGCTCGAAGTCGGTGCCAGCGAGCACGCTGCGAGGATGACGGCCATGGATAACGCAACCAATGCATGCAAGGACATTGTCGATCATCTGACCATAGTATATAACAAGGCTCGCCAGGCCTCCATTACCGCGGAACTCATGGATATCGTTGGCGGTGCCGAAGCCCTTAAATAATATCTGAATATACGGAAAAACTAAGACTCTTGAGGAGGGGTAAGGCCCTATGAGTAATCAAAGGATTGGAAAAATTATTCAAGTAATTGGTCCTGTTGTGGACGTCGAATTCGATGCTGGCAATCTTCCCAACATCATGAACGCGATGTATGTCAGCAATCCCGGGATTTCAGATGTGAAAGACAATCTCGTCATCGAGGTTGCCCAGCATCTCGGCAATAATGCCTGCCGGTGCGTTGCCATGGATCAGACCGATGGTCTGGTACGCGGCATGGAGGTTCGCGATTCCGGTGAGCCGATATCCATCCCGGTCGGCACCCCGGCCCTGGGCAGGATCATGAATGTCGTCGGCCGCCCTGTAGATGGTCTCGGACCGATTTCATCCGAAAAAAAGATGCCGATTCATCGCAATGCCCCCTTGTTCACCGAGCAGGACACCGAGGTACGTGTTCTGGTTACCGGCATCAAGGTTATCGACCTTCTCGTTCCGTTCCCCCTGGGCGGCAAGATGGGCCTGTTCGGCGGCGCCGGTTGCGGCAAGACGGTTATCATGATGGAGATGGTCAACAATATCGCCATGCACCATGGCGGTATTTCGGTGTTCTGCGGCGTCGGCGAGAGGACCCGTGAGGGCAACGACCTCTACCACGAGATGAAGGAATCCGGCGTTCTGCCGAAGGCTGCGCTGGTCTACGGACAGATGACTGAGCCGCCGGGAGCCCGTGCCCGTGTCGCGCTGACGGGTCTTACCGCCGCTGAGTATTTCCGTGATGAGGAAGGCCAGGACGTACTCTTCTTCGTCGACAATATCTTCCGGTTTACCCAGGCGGGTTCAGAGGTTTCCGCACTTCTCGGCCGTATCCCTTCCGCTGTCGGCTATCAGCCGACCCTGGCAACGGACCTTGGCGCGCTGCAGGAGCGTATTACTTCAACCACTAAAGGCTCCATCACCGCAGTGCAGTGCGTTTACGTACCGGCCGACGACTTGACCGACCCTGCTCCGGCCACCACCTTTGCCCATCTCGACGGAACCGTTGTTCTCTCCAGGCAGATCTCGGAGCTGGGTATCTACCCGGCCGTGGATCCGCTGGACTCCACCTCCAGGATCCTCGATCCGAACGTCATCGGTGAGGAGCATTATCGGGTGGCTCGCGGTGTTCAGGTTTCCTTGCAGAAATATAAAGATCTCCAAGACATCATAGCTATTCTCGGTATGGACGAACTCTCCGAAGAGGATCAGCTGCTGGTGTCCAGGGCAAGAAAGATTCAGAGATATCTGTCGCAACCGTTCACCGTCGCCGAGGTCTTTACCGGTCGTCCCGGCAAATTTGTCAAGATCGAAGAGACTGTACGGGGTTTCAAAGAGATTCTCGAAGGAAAGCATGACGATCTGCCTGAGGCGGCTTTCTATATGGTTGGGCCCATCGATGAAGCGGTCGAGAAGGCGGCCAAGGCCAAGGAAGAGTCTAAATAACACTAAGCGAGGTCGGTTTAATGGCACAACAGATACGATTGGAGGTTGTAACGCCGACCGGAGCTGCGGTTAACGAGGATGTTGAAATCGTTAACGCACCCGGGTATGGCGGAGATTTTGGTGTGCTTGCCAATCATGCGCCTTTTCTTTCAACAATAAAGATTGGTCTGCTTTCCTATGAAACGGGGAATAAAAGGGAGAATCTTATGATCAGCGGGGGATTCTGTGAGGTCTCCAACAATAAGATCACCTTTCTTGTGGAGAGCGCTGAGTTTGGCAGGCAGATAGACGTCGATCGGGCCATGAAGGCAAAAGAGCGGGCGGAAAAACGCCTCGCTCAGATCGTTCAGCATGACGAATCGGTGAATAGAGTGAGGGCTGAGGCAGCCCTGCAGCGGGCGCTGGCAAGGATAAAGGCGGCAAAGATCGCTTGATTACCGTCTCAGAAAAAGAGCACAAAAAGGTCGTTCCTAACGGGGACGACCTTTTTTTTTGTTTTCTTTAAGAGCCTCCCATTTCTGAATGAGGATGATAGAGTGATGTGGGCGGCAGCGGCGAGGCGTTTGCAATAAGCGAGGAGCGTATACGTTGCGCAGTCGATGACGGATTGCTTGATTGGAAAAAACGGATAAAAAGGGTTAGAGACTTGCCGTGTTGGTGCTGACATAGGATTGAATGCCCGATGAGATATCATTGGCAATACTGTTGAGGAAGTGATCATTCTTGAGGTGCTGGGCATCGTCCTTATTGCTGATAAACGACATCTCGACCAGTATGGCAGGCATCTCCGCACCGATGAGGACATAGAAGGGGGCCTGTTTGACCCCCAGGTTCTTGATATGCGAGTAGTCCTTTCCCAAACCGGTGATGATTGCATTGTGGACCTGCTCGGCAAGGTGAGAGGATTCGGTGATCTTCGAGTTCTTCAGGATATCCGACAGGATATTCTGAAGATCACTCATCTGATGCGTTGATGTCGCATTTTCAAAGGCGGCCACCCGCATGGCCTCGGGATTGGTTGTAAGATTCAGGTAATACGTCTCGATGCCGTAGGCTTTTTCCAATGGACTTGCATTGATATGGAGGGAGACAAAGAGATCGGCATCATTGGTGTTGGCAATGGCCGTCCTCTCTTCAAGAGGAATAAAGACGTCTTTGGTCCTGGTCAGGATAACCTTGCAGCCAAGTTTTTCTTCGAGTAACGGTGCAAGCCTTTTGGCCACCTTCAGAACGATATCCTTTTCTTTCAAACCGTAGGCCATCGCCCCAGGGTCCTTGCCGCCATGGCCCGGATCCAGGACAATCGTCTTGACCCGCAGGCCGAGTTGCTGGGCAAGGGAGATGGACTTGCCGGATAATAAAGGATTCCGATTGGCTGCAGGATATGGCGTGTCGGAGGGTGTGACGGGATTCTTTTTGCTGTCATGCAGGACAATGACCTCCGACGGCGATTTTTCCGGTGCCTTGACAAGCTGAGTCTGTTTGGCAGGTTGCTGGACAATTGCCGAGGTCGCAGCCACTTCTTTTTGACGACCGCGCACATCGACGACAACTCGGAATGGATCGGCAAGGCTGAACACATTATAGGAGGAGATGGATTCTATATCCAGAACGACTCTGACGGTGTCGGCGTTGTATTGACCGGTGCGGATCCTTTTCAACAGACCGTCCTCAATGGGAACGGGGGCACGGTATTGAGGCTCGATATAGCTGTTGAAGAAGTCGATGAACAGCCTTCTCGGCATGTCGCCCGACTGTTCGAGGAGCTGTTCTTTGTAGGTAACCGGACCGGAGGCATTGATTACCACCCGGGTGTAGTCATTTGAAGACCAATATTTTACCGGCAGGACATGGGCCAATTTGCCCGGCTGTGGACTGCCGACCATGGCAACGGGCGGCAGGGCAGGCCCGGATTCCTGAGAAAGTGTCTTCAGGAGTTTTTCGGCCCCGGGCTTCATGTCGCCATTCGGGAAATCGGTGACAATTCTGTTGAGTGTCTCCGCGGCCCGTTTCCGATCATGGATGTCGTCCAGATAAATGGTTGCCACGGCCCAGAGGGAATCGTCTCCCAGTCTGTTTTTCGGAAAAATTGTTGCCGTATCACTAAAATAGGAAATGGCTTCGTCGAGATCCATCTTGTTATGGAAAGAGGAAAACATCTCCCGGTAGACATTTCCGATCATGAAAAGACATTTGGGAGCAACGTTCGATTTGGGGTCGGTAAGGTATATCTTTCTGAAATTTCGAGCATTGGCCAACCAGTCTTCCCGTGATTTCGCAGATTTTGGTGCCAATTTCAGGGCGTCATATTCGCTTCGGGCGATAATGTACCGATTTTCGACGCTTTTTAGGCTGCTCCTGTTGTCGCTACCGGGCGCAGCCACAGGTGCAACAACAGAAATAATGAAAAAAATCAAGAAGAAGCTGAACGCATGGCGTTGCATCAATATGAGCAGGTTTCTGAAATGACGGTTTGCGATGACGCCCATTACACGAGATATAAGGAGCTTTAATTCTGAGATTTTATTCAACCGTATATAAGTCATCTATGAAAATAGCACGAGATATAAAAAAAAGCATCAGCAATTGAAAAGTTTTTTAATTTCATACAGGATTTCCAGTGCCTCACGGGGCGTAACCCCGTCGATGTCGTATTTTTTCAGGAAATTGCGTACCGGGTCCGCAGGGGGATGAAAAAGCAGGAGTTGATTGGGATGATGCATATGAGCCTTTTGCTCCTTGCTTCGAGCTATGCTGGGTGCCCCGTTGGCATCGAATTCTCCGCTTTCGATATTTCTCAGAATTTCACCGGCCCGCTGCACCACAGCTTTTGGAACTCCGGCCAGAGCCGCCACCTGAATCCCGTAGCTTCGATTGGTCCCTCCACGGACAAGTTTATGAAGAAAGATAATGGAATCGTTCCACTCGCGGACGGCGATGGAAAAATTTTGCACCCGGGGCCTGGTCTTGGCGAGGTCGGTCAACTCATGGTAATGGGTGGCAAACAGGGTCTTTACACCCTTATCCTTTTTTTGGACAAGGTCTTCGGTGACGGCCCAGGCAATGGCGAGCCCGTCGTAGGTGGAGGTCCCCCTCCCTATTTCGTCGAGAATGACCAGGCTTTTGGGTGTGGCATTGTTGAGGATATTTGCCGTTTCATTCATCTCCACCATGAAGGTGGACTGGCCCCTTCGGATATCATCCATTGCTCCAACCCGGGTGAAGATCCGATCGACGACGCCGATCGCGGCACGATCGGCCGGAACAAAACTGCCCATCTGGGCCATAAGAACGATAAGGGCCGTCTGTCGGAGCACCGTCGATTTTCCTGCCATGTTGGGTCCGGTGATAATGAGGACTTCGTCCGTCGTCTGGTTCAGGGTGACATCATTGGGCACAAATTTTCCGGATGGCATTGCCCGTTCAATGACGGGGTGTCGGCCCTCTTCGATGCGGATTTCATCTCCGTCGTCTACCTCGGGCCGACGGTAGTGATGGAGATATGCCGCCTCGGCAAGGGAGGAAAAAAGATCGATCTGGGCAAGGTGCTGCGCTGTTTTGACAAGCCTGGGACTTTCCTTGGCAAGTCGATTGCGTATCTCGACAAAGAGGGCATATTCGAGCTCGATCCGTCTCTCTTCGGCGCCGATGATCTTACCCTCGAATTCTTTCAGTTCCGGGGTAATGAACCGTTCGGCATTGACTAGGGTCTGTTTTCTGATATATCTCTCCGGGATCTTATCGGCATTGACCCTGCTTATCTCTATGAAATAGCCGAAGACCTTGTTGTAGCTGATCTTGAGTTTTTGTATCCCGGTGGCCTCCCGTTCCTCCCTTTCCAGATTAAGAAGCAATTGCTTGCTGTCACGAAGCAGATGGCATAAGTCGTCGAGTTCATCGTTATAGCCGGGTTTGATCAGATATCCGTCCCGCAGACCGACCGGGGCCTCCTCGTGAATGGAGTCCTCGAGCAGCTCACACAGGTCTTCCAGGATATCGAAGGTGTCGGCAATCAGCTGCAGCCTGTGGGTCTGGAAGCGATCCAGCAGACGTCGCAAGCCCGGAAGCCTGGCCAGGGACTGCTTTATCGCCAGCATGTCTCTGGCGTTGCCGGTACCCAGAACCATGCGGCTGTTCAGCCGTTCGAGGTCATATACGGCATCGAGGACGACGCGGACATCGTGTCGCAGTTGAGCGTGCATGAAAAAGAAATTGACGGCATCCAGGCGAAAATTGATCCGGGACACATCCTGGAGAGGAAACAGAAGATGATGTTTGAGTAATCGCGCACCCATGGGCGTGCAGGTATGATCGAGTACCGCCAGCAGGGATCCTTCTCTCGTGCTGCCGACGATCGTTTGGGTCAGTTCCAGGTTCCTTCTGGATGAATCATCAATGAGCAGGATTTTCTCCAGATCGATTACAGAGAGTTTTTCCAGATGTGCGGTGTCGGTCTTCTGTGTTTCTCTGATATAGTCCAACAGGACACCTGCGGCAATAACGCCTCCTCTCATCTGCTCGCAGCCGAAGCCGGAGAGATTGAGGACCTGGAAATGATCGAGCAGCAGCTCCCGGCAGGTGCCGTAATGGAAAACGGAAGCCTCCCTTGGGGTCGTACACAGGCCGGGAAGGAGTGGTGCCAGGGTCTGCTGCAGCGAGGTGAGATTGTCGGCCTTGTTGACCAGGAGTTCCGCCGGACTCATCCTGGTGAGCTGGTCTATGACGGCGTCGGTATTTCCGCTCTCGGAAAATTCACCCACAAGAAATTCCCCGGTGCTGAGATCAAGAAAGCTGAGACCGAATGAGATGCTTTTTCCGTTCTCCTGCCTGGAGATCGCCGCCACATAGAGATTACTTTTATCGTCGAGCAGATGGTGATCGACGACGACTCCCGGCGAGATGATACGATGCACCTCCCTTGTTACAATCCCCTTGGCCTGTGCCGGGTCCTCAGTCTGCTCGCAGATGGCCACACGGCGCCCTGCCTTGATCAGCTTTGCCAGATAGGTATCGGCGGCGTGATAGGGTATGCCGCACATCGGGATACGGCCGCTGTCTCCCTTGTTGTTGCGGGAGGTAAGGGTGATGTTGAGGATCTTGGAAGCAATCTCGGCATCCTCGAAAAACATTTCATAGAAATCACCCAGCCGATAAAAGAGGATGGCATCCCTGTGCTGTTCCTTTATCTCGAGATATTGCCGGAGCATCGGGGTTATCTTGGTCGGTCGGTTCATCTTACCTGGCTGATTGAAGGGAATAGAGCTGCAGAAAATCCGGAAGAAGGCGGTGGAATGTGGCCGAGATGTGTTCGGGGATCGTCCTGATATCGGCGAGAACAGTGATAAAGTTATGATCGCCCTCCCAACGGGGAACGATATGGAAATGGAGATGATCGTCAATGCCTGCTCCCGCGGATCTGCCGATATTGCATCCGATATTCAGGCCATCCGGCAGGAGATGACGGGTCAGGATGACGGAACACTGACCCAGCATCGCCATGAGTGCCTGGTTTTCATCTGTAGTGAGTCCGGTAAGGGACGAAATATGTCTTGCCGGGGCGATGAGCAGGTGACCGTTGGCATAGGGGAAGCGGTTCAGCAGGACCAGAACATGGTCGTCGCGGTAGAGAAGCAGGTGGTCCTCGTCGTGGCTGGCGTTGCCGGGTGGTTCAAAGAGACAGCCTGCCGGCGAAGGCGCCAGACCTTGTACGTGTTCAAGACGCCATGGGGTCCAAAAGGTTTTCATCGGATTTGCTCCTGTCAAAGGATAAGCAACAAACCGGGGCGAAAAAGCTGGAGCGGCAAAGAGGATACAAATATACTCGATTTTGACCAAATCGAAAAGGTGACAATGGCAAGGAAGAATCGGGCCGGTGCCGGGGAAAAATCTCCGATAGCGGTTGCGTAATAGGCCTGCGAGTAGGTATATTATCCGGTTGGAATGGAGATGGTCTTTTATCAGGAAGCATGGCGATGACCTGTTTGAGGATGGCAACTAACGAAAAATACTTCGATATACTCGAAACCAATGGAGACGAATAATGTACACAGCCTCTGATTTGCGCAAGGGCCTGAAGATACAGATAGACGGAAACCCCTATATTGTAACCGATTTTGAGTTTTCCAAACCCGGAAAAGGACAGGCCCTGTACCGGTGCAAGATGCGGAATATGATATCCGGTAATCAGTTTACCCAAACCTACCGCTCAAACGATAAATTTGAAAAGGCCGATCTGGAAGAGAGGAAAATGCAGTACCTCTATAACCAGGACAATGACTATTATTTCATGGACAGCGAAAGTTTTGAGCAGATATTTATTACCAAGGAACAACTGGGAGACAATATCAATTTCCTGATCGATAATATGGAGCTCCAGGTCCTGCTATTTGATGGGAAACCCATTGATGTGGGTCTGCCGATCTTTGTCAACCTGAAGGTCGTGCGGGCCGACCCTTGGGCAAAAGGTGATACCTCCGGGACGGATACCAAACCGGTGACGGTCGAGACCGGCTATGTACTGCAGGTTCCACCCTTTGTCGAGCAGGGTGAGAAGATCCAGATTGATACACGCACCGGTCAATATGTCACCAGAGTAAAAGAATAACTCCAATGCTCTCTCAACAGGAGCTGCAGGCGCGTGCAGCCCTTCTGCGATTCGTCCGGCTCTTTTTTTTCGGCCTGGAGTTCCTTGAGGTGGATACTCCTGTACGTCAACCTGTTATCATTCCCGAGAGATTCATTATTCCCCAACGATCCGGCGACTGGTTTTTACAGGCCTCGCCGGAGTTGTGTATGAAACGTCTGCTTGCCTCCGGCTGTGAAAAGATCTTTCAAATCTGTCCGTGTTTTAGAGCCGAGGAACGGGGGCGTCTCCATCTCGAGGAGTTTACGATGCTTGAATGGTATCGGACAGGTGCGGATTATCATGATCTTATGGCCGATTGCCGGCGTTTGCTTTTCTTCCTCAAGGAAAACTTTCTCTCGCATTTCCGGGGGTTTTTTTCGCTGTTTCCGGAGAGTATTTTTCAAGATAAAGTCAACATGGGTTTGACCGCCGACTGGGAAAGACTTACAGTAAGGGAAGCATTTGCCCGTTTCAGTCCTTTCCCGGTCGAACAGGCCGTGGAGCGCGGTAACTTCGATGAGCTCATGGTCGAATATATCGAACCGCAACTGGGAAAGGGTTCGCCTGCGTTTCTCTATGACTATCCTGTGGAGCAGGCATCTCTTGCCAGGGTGAACGATAGGGACCCTGAGGTTGCCGAACGCTTCGAATTGTACTGGCAGGGGATTGAGCTTGCCAATGGATTTTCGGAGTTGACCGACGGCAGTGAGCAACGGCGGCGTTTGGAAACGGAGTCACGGGCCTTGAAAGACATGGGAAGGGAGCCTTCGGGCATGCCGGAACGTTTTCTCGAGGACCTCGACGGCCTGAAGCAGTGTGCGGGGATAGCTTTCGGTCTGGATCGTCTTTTATTGCTTATCCTCGGGAAGAAAGACCTCAGCGAGGTCGTTTCTTTCGCCCCGTCGGACCTGTAGACGGCCACCGGAAACCTGCCGTTCGCATCTCCCCGCTTTCCGGAAGCTATTTTTCATAACTCAACACAACCACCTGACAGGTTATGGATTCAAAACAGAGTCAGCCTATTCGACTGTACATCGATATTTTTCTGCGAAAAAAGGTGTTGATAACGACATGTCTGCTGCTGGGCGTCGCGGTCGGCCTGGCGTTGAACGTGGTCCTGCCGAAACAGTACCGCTCAACTGCCCTTCTCAGCTATCAGCAACAGAAGATTAATCCCAACCGGATGTCGCCGGAGGTTGAGGAAAAGATACACGAAATGGTCGCCACCTTGACCCAGATCGTGACCAGCAGGACCGATCTTGAAAAGATCATTACCGATATAGGGCTGTATAAGGAGGCCAGAAAGAGGCTGCCGATGGAAGATGTTGTCGATATGATGAGAGAGAATATTGATATTTCATCATCCGGGAAGGGGGGGGATACCTTCACCGTCAGCTTCACGGGAGGCAGGCCGGATCAGGTTGTCAGGGTGGTCAATTCCCTGGCGGGCAAATTCATCGAGGAGAATCTGAAATTACGGGAAGACCGGGCGACGGAGACATCGTCTTACACGAGCAATGAGCTGCAGATGGCCAAGGCGGTGCTCGACAAGAAAGATGATATCATGCGGGATTATAAGCTGAAACACTATTATGAGATGCCCGATCAACAGGAGGCGAATCTCACCCGTCTGAATTCCCTGCAGCAACAATACCAGGGGAAACAGGACAGCATTCAGGATCTGGAGCGGACCAGGGTGATGCTTCAGGACCAGATCACCACGCGAAAGAATACGCTGACGGCCGAGACAGCCACCTCAGCCGCCACGAAGGAGAAGGAAATCCTAAGCGGAAATGCCGCAGAAGGAGAAAGCGACGCCCAACAGCTCGAGCGATTGAAAAAACTCTATGGCTTTCTGTTAATCAAATACACGGACAAACATCCGGAGGTCATACGGGTGCGTCACCTGATAAAAAAATTAGAGCATGAGATGGGTGGGCAGACGGGCGGCGGCAACAAAGGGGGCTCGGCGGTGAGGAGCAGAAGCGTCTTCGATACGGATCCCCTGATCGCTCAGCTTACGCTGCAGATGAAAAAACTTGAAATAGATATCAACAATCTCACCAAGGAAAAACAGCAGCTCGGCACCCTGATAAAACAATACGAAAAGTGGGTTGCGGACGCGCCGGTCCGGGAGGCTGAATGGGCATCGCTTACCCGGGAATATGGGCAATTGAAGAAGCACTATGATTATCTGGTTGCCCAGAATCTCCAGGCACAGTCCAATCTGCGTATCGAGCAGAAACAAAAGGGAAGCCAGTTCAAGATAGAAGATCCCGGAGGTCTGCCGCAGAAGCCGTACAGTCCGAATTTTTATAAAATCATGGGGATTGCCGTCATGGTCGGTCTTGGCCTGGGATGCGGGATTGCCTTTGCCGAGGTGGTTCTTGATTCGTCGTTTAAAGACGTAACCGAGATTGAAACCTATCTTGATCTGCCGGTTGTCTGCTCGATACCCTATATATACACTGAAAAGGAGAAACGTCGGGACAGGATCCGTTCCGTCGGCTGGGCCGTCGCTTTTTTTACGGGGCTGCTGCTCCTTGGCGGGGTCTTTTTCTATTTCCTGCACCAGGGGAGGATCGTCCTCTGAAACGGATTAGGGCGAAATGGCCATTTATGGATAGGCATAATCTACTGAAGGGAGCATGAATGTATAAGCAGTACTACGGCCTTTTGCGAAATCCGTTTGAGCTTTTGCCTGATTCCGAGACATTGTTTCTCAGCGAAACCCATAAGGAAGGCCTGGCGACACTGCGATATGGGATCCTTTCAAAAAAGGGATTTCTTCTCCTTACCGGAGGAGTGGGGACGGGGAAGACGACCTTGATAAACGTCCTGGTCAAGCTGATCAAACCGATTGTCAACGTCTGCGTCCTGTCCAATCCTCTGCTCACGCCGTCGGAGTTTCTTTTCTACATCGCCTCGGAATTGGGTCTACCCTATAGCAACAAGGTTACCTTTCTCCGGGATTTTGCCGATTTACTCAAAAAGAAGCAGAAAAGTTACAATAGGACGCTGCTGATCTTTGATGAGGCGCAGGCCCTGCCGATAGCGCTGTTGGAGGAAATTCGGCTGCTTTCAAATCTGACCGGCGACAACCTCGACATGTTAAGCATCTTCCTGGTGGGTCAGCCCGAACTCCTGGAACGACTGGCCCATGAACGCCTGTTACCTCTGCGGCAGAGAATCGGGATCAGGTTTCATCTCACCCCATTTTCCTTGGAGGATACACGGCAGTATATCCTTTTCAGGTTGAATAAGGCCGGGGCTGCAAATCCATCAATATTCTCTGAAAAGGCCATCAGGATCATCTTTGAGACAACGCACGGGAATCCGCGGCTTATCAATATACTTTGCGATCACGCACTGTTAAGTGGATTTTCTCACGAGAAGTTGAGCATCGACGAAAAGATCGTTCTGGAGTGTATTGAAGAGTTGCACCTTCCCGGAGATACGGCAACATTTGATCTCCGCCCGCTTTCGCAATCGAAGGGCAGAAGACGCAAGGTGATACTGTTCCTGGTCCTGTTCTCCCTGGCTGTGATCACCGCAGTCTCTGTCTGTTGGCGCCTTTGGGACCCCGGGGGGTGGGGGGCGGCGATGAAGGCCGTCTTCCATCCATTGTAAGGCTCGTCCCGGGCGGATACGGCCAGTGAAAACGTCTCCTGCAGGACGGCAAAGCAGAGGTCGAGGAACAGGGTGTGAAGAGAATGCAGCACTTGAGAAACAGGCATTTTTTTAAGCTTGCCTTAAGATTAAACGGTACTGCCGGGGTGAAGAGCCATGGGAAAGATTTCCAGAGCGCTGGATAAATCACTGGAAGAGGGTTTCGCGTCCGTGACGGTTGACGGGTCGGCGGGGTCCGGGCAACCGGAAACGACACCGGAAGCCCGGGAGCGAAACGAGCTGCAACCGCAGCGACAGCCTGAGGCAAAGGTCACGAAAAGCAGCCAATGGGACGAGAGGCTGCTGAACGTCACCGGTTTTTCCGGTGAGTTGTCCGAATCGTTCCGTGTCCTGAGATCCCGGATACTCCATCCGGTTGGTGACGAAAAAGAGATACGGACTATTCTCGTCACTTCGGCGGCGCCGGAAGAAGGCAAGAGCTTTGTCTCGGCGAATCTGGCCATAGCGCTTGCCCGGAGCTTGGATCAGTATTGCCTAGTGGTCGACTGCGACCTGCGTCGTCCCTCCGTGGCCGATCATTTCGGCATGAGCAATACCCCCGGCCTCTCAGATTATCTTCAGAACAAATGCGACATACCACAGGTAATCCAAAAGACCATTGTGGAAAAATTGACGATTCTGGCCAGCGGCGCCCCCCCGGTAAACCCTTCCGAGCTGTTGGGGTCCGGCTTCATGCAGGAGCTGGTCCGGGAGCTGTCTTCACGATATAAGGACAGGTACATCATTTTTGACAGTCCGCCCTTTCAGGTCGCCTCTGAAACCTCCGTGCTGGCCAAACAGGTTGACGGCGTCGTGATTGTTGTCAGATGGAGGGCTTCCGGCCGGGAGCAGATAAGAAAGCTGGTTGAAGACATCGGCAGGGACAAGATTGTCGGCATAGTTTTCAACGGATACAAAAGCAATGTCGTCGAATCGAGACTCATTAAATATTCCAATTATTACAACTATGAGTATGCATCAAAATATGCAAAGAAAAAGGACTGACGCGTCTGCGACCGGTCATGACGGCATGCTCCCGGGTGCTGCCTTCTCGTTGTCCGGCTGACGCGGTAATCATTTTTTCTTTGTTGGATGGGGCAAGAGGGCTTTTTCGAGAATTTGGCGCTGCCTTTTCTTTTCCGAGGCGTTCCTGGCGACGAAGATGGCCTTTTTTGTGTCACGGTGCAGGCCGGTGACGTACATTGCCGTGGAAAGTGTTCCCGGCGTCGGCGTGAAGTCCTGAAATTGCCTCACCTTCAACCTGAGCTCCTTGAGCCGTTTTGCCATCATTTGCGTATGACGGCCGGTGCAGCCGGGGTGGGCCGTGATGATATAGGGGTTGAAGACCACATCTTTCCCAAGTTTTTTGGCCACCGCCCGGCAGTGTTTGAGAAAGTCACACAGCCCCCGGTGAGACTCCTTGTGCATGAGTTCCAGGACCTCGTCCTCGGTATGTTCCGGGGCGATCTTCATTGAACCGGAAACGTGGTTGACAAGGAGGGCCTGCAGCAGAAGCGGGGTCTGTAGGAGGAGTTCCATGCGCAGCCCGGAAGAGATAAAGACGTGCCGGATGCCGTCGATGGCCGATACGGACTGCAGCATGTCCAGGAAGGCCTTCTCATCGAGATGCAGATGGCGGCAGACCCGAGGAAAAAGGCAGTCGTGTTTTCGGCATGACGTTAGAGAACAGCTGCTCTTGTAAAGGTTTGCCGTCGGTCCGCCCAGGTCGGTTATGGTGCCGTCAAAGCCCTCGGCATTCCGTATCCGCTCGGCCTCCCGGACGATGGATCGTATGCTGCGGCTGCTGCAGATGGGGCCCTGGTGACGGGAGATGGCGCAGAACGAACAGTTGCCGGAGCAGCCGCGAACGATGGTAATGGAGTGACGGATCATTCCATGGGCGGGGATGTCAGGGGTTGCCGGATGAGGTTTTCTGGAAAAAGGCAGGTCATAGACGGCATCCATTTCTTTGGTCGAAAGCGGTGCAGGGGCGGGGTATTGGACCAGCCAGGAGTTCTGCTGCCGCTGGGCAAGGATCGTCGGCGAACAGCCCCTTGCATGGCTGTCGACGGCGCATTCGGACTCCAGGAACAGCTTCGCATCTCTTTGCATCTCCGACCACGAGGGAAGAATGTGGAGTCCGGCCGGCGTACCGTGACGGGAGATATCCGGAAACTGCTGCAGCATCTCTTTATCCGTCAGCCTGCGGCAGGTTCCGTCGATGCCGTGTATTGCCTGATTATTGGAGAGTTTTTCCGCCACCTGCAGAATGCTTTTCTCCCCCATCCCATAGACAAGCAGATCCGCCTTTGCCTCGGTCAGAACGGAGCCGCGTAATCTGTTCTGTTTGTAGTCATAGTGAATGAAACGGCGAAGCGATGCCTCGACCCCTCCGAGAATAATCGGGACATCCCCATAGGCGGCACGGGCGAGATTGGCGTAGATGAGCGTTGCGCGATCGGGACGACGGCGGTTGGTTTTCGTCTGCTCTCCGGCAAACCAGGGGTTGCCCATCGGGGAGTAGGCGTCATTGGAACGAACCTTGCCGTTGCCTGAGTAGTTGGCGACAATGGAATCGAGATTGCCGGCCGTTATGCCGAAAAAGAGACGGGGGCGTCCGAACCGGCGGAAATCGTCAAGCCGATCATACCGGGGTTGGGGCAGGATCGCCACCCTGTACCCGTGGTCTGCCAGCAGCCTGCCGATCAGG
Organism: Desulfocapsaceae bacterium; assembly: GCA_046706325.1. Taxonomy (GTDB): domain Bacteria; phylum Desulfobacterota; class Desulfobulbia; order Desulfobulbales; family Desulfocapsaceae; genus CAWGGS01. The sequence goes on from JBJKPM010000039.1 coordinate 97,221, forward strand.
GCGACGCCGAAAGACGGGTGATCGACATAGGCATCGCCAGTCACGAGAATGATATCGATGGACTCCCACCCGTATCGGAGACACTCCTGCCGGGTAACCGGGAGATACGGAAGAGGAGATTTTTTCACCATTGTCCCTGTATACCGGATTTCCGGGAAAAGATAAAGGCTGAAGGACGGAGAGGAAAAAACGGGATTTGGGAGTCCGGATGGAAGATGAAAAAACAAAGGATGGTCTGCAGTCAGACCATCCTTTGTTTATACGACTGGGCGGTTAAGGGGAATTAACCGACCATTTTCTTGATTTCTTCTACAACTTCCGGATTTGCCAGGGTCATGACGTTGCCGACATCACCATGGTTGGAGATGGCACCGAGCACCCGGCGCATGATCTTGCCCGAACGGGTCTTCGGCATGTCGGGTACGATCCAGACCTTGCGGCACTTGGCAATCTTGCCGATCTGATTGCAGACCGCATCGTTGACCTTTTGTGCCAGTTCCGGAGATGCCTTGTATCCGGGTTTCAGGGCAACATACAGATCCGGCTCCTTGCCTTTGACCTCATGGGCAACCGGGACGACAGCGGCCTCTGCGACTTCCAGAACGGTAAGTGCCGCCGATTCGATCTCCTTGGTTCCCAGTCGATGACCGGAGACGTTGATGACATCGTCGATCCGGCCCAGGATACGGAAATAGCCGTCCGGTGCCTCGACGGCTGCGTCACCGGTCAGATACGGCCAGTCACGCCAGTCTTTGCTGTTCGGGTTCTTGCAGTAGCGCTCGTAGTAATTCTTGACGAAACGATCACGATCGCCCCAGATGGTCATGAATCCGCCCGGCCAGGGATTCCTGATACAGATATTGCCTGCCTTGCCGCATCCGGCCGGCAGTTCATTGCCATCCTCATCATAGATAACCGGATGGATACCGGGGACGCCTTTGCCTGCACTGCCCGGTTTCATCGGGTCAATGCCGGGAACGGTGCTGCAGAGGAAGCCGCCGGTCTCGGTCTGCCACCAGGTGTCGACGATAACAGCTTCTTTCTTGCCGACTTCCTTCTGGTACCATCTCCAGACCTCGGGCTCGATGGGCTCGCCGACCGTGGTCATGTGTTTGAAATGGTAGGTGTATTTCTTAGGCTCATCGGGGCCGACCTTCCTGAGCGCCCGGATGGCGGTGGGGGCGGTGTGGAAGATATTGACATCGAGATTCTGGGCGATCCTCCAGCACCTTCCCGCATCCGGATAGGTAGGAACGCCTTCGTAGATGACGGATGAGGCGCAGAGTGCCAGCGGTCCGTAGACGATGAAGGAATGGCCGGTGATCCAGCCGATATCGGCCATACACCAGTAGACATCTTCAGGATGGATGTCCTGGATGTATTTCGACATCGCGGTTACATAGGCCAGGTAACCGCCGGTGCTGTGCTGGCAGCCCTTCGGTTTTCCGGTCGTACCGCTTGTGTACATCAGGAACAACGGATCCTCGGACAACATCTTCTCCGGGGTAACCCGGGCACCGTAGAATTTTTTCAGCTCATCGTTGACGATGATATCACGACCCGCCACCATTGCTGAAGGGGAGGAGGTCTTTCCGGGATGACGCTGCCATACCAGAAGCTTGTCGACCTTTTGGCCCTGATCAGCCGCTATCTTGCAGGCCTCATCATCAACGCTCTTATGGTCAAGGAGTTTCCCTGCCCTGTAGTAGCCGTCCATGGTGAGCACGACCCTGCTTTGAGAATCGACGATCCTGTCGGCACAGGCACTGGCCGAGAAGCCTCCGAACACGACGGAATGGATGACGCCAATTCTTGCACAGGCAAGCATGGAGACGGCCAGATCCGCGGACATCGGCATATGGATGGTCACCCGGTCGCCACGTTTCAGGCCGGCGGTTCCCTTCAATAATGCGGCAAATTCATTGACCCGGACGTAGAGCTCCTGATAGGTGACATGCTGGACCGCTTCTTCTTCCAGCTCGGGGACAAAATGTATGGCGGTTTTATTTTTGTTTTTTGCCAGATGGCGGTCAATGCAGTTGTAACTTACATTGATGAGTCCGCCTTTAAACCATTTCCAACATGGTGCATCGCTTGTGTCAAGAACTTGGTCCCATTGTTTATACCACGTAAGAAGTTCGGCGAACTCAATATAACAATCAGGAAAGTTATCAAGACTGAAGCGCTCAAAGACGGCGGGGTCGGTAAGGTTAGCCTGACCGATGAATTTTGGGGACGGGTGGAAATATTCCTCTTCCTGCCAATGAACGGCTATTTGGGCTTCTGATGTTTCGATAACTTCTTTTTCTTTACTCATAAGTCGTGCTCCTTTCATGAATCTGGTTAAGAAATTGACTTCAAAACAGTTTCCGATGGTGCCGTATCTTTCCCTCCTTTTTGTGTTATGCCGATCGCTCGGCCACTAAAACCAGAGACCCTCGTCCTAGGGCGTGCTAAAAAAAGGGTCATTGTCCATAAACGTATCCATTCTCCGTAACATAATTGCAAATGTATTGCAATTAGTTTTGACTTGTGATTAAGACGGATTGATGTGGTTTGGCTAACTGTCCGAATGTATCCGATTCTTCGCCGAAAGGGTAGTTCCAAATGGCAGGAAATCATTTTTTTTAACGGATAATTTTCGGTCGGATCATCGCCGCGACCGGTCAATGGCTGGCGCCTTCCTCTTCGAAAGAGAAAAATCCGCCGGGGGTTGCACTTTGCGCCGTGCCAAACTACAATCCTTGCATGGGTTCTCGGAGAAAAGATGAATTCGGCGACCCTTCAGCTTCTTCTTTTACCCTGCCGGGCCTCGTATAACGGCGGGGGGCATTTCGATGCACGGATGCCTGCCGGGAATCTCTTTTCCGGGTACCGATCATCCGTGATTAAGGTGTGATTTTATGAAAAGAACGGGATTTCTCTACGACGACAGATACCTTTTGCATCTCACATGGGAAGGGCATCCGGAGTCACCGGCACGACTCATCGCCATCCGAAAACACCTGGCGGCAACAGGCCTGCTTGACAAGCTGAAGGTGATCACGGCCGAGGTCGCCGATCAGAGGTGGATAGAAGCCGTTCATAAAATCCAGTACATATTGCGGTTCGAAGAAGCCTGTATCATGGGATTTCCGGATTTTGATCACCAGGACAACGCCGTATGCAGAGATACCTATGACATTGCCTTGCTTGCAGTCGGAGGGATCCTGCGGACGATTGACGAGATGATGAACGGCGGCATCGATAATGCCTTTTGCGCGGTCCGCCCGCCCGGACACCATGCCGAGACGGATTGCGCCATGGGGTTCTGTTTCTTTAATAATATCGCCATAGCCGCCAAGTACCTGCAGAAGAAATGGGGAATACAACGTATCGGCATAATAGATTTTGATGTTCATCATGGCAACGGGACGCAGCATGTCTTCGAAAACGACCCCTCCGTGTACTATTACTCGATTCACGAGCATCCCTCGTTTGCCTATCCCGGAACCGGCCGTGAGTTTGAAAAAGGAAAAGGAGAAGGGAACGGGTATACCTTGAATTCTCCGGTCCTGCCGGGTCGGGGTGATGAGGAGTATAAGACAATGATACTCCAGGACATGGTCCCCGCCTTCGAGGCCTTTCAACCGGAAGTCCTTCTGGTTTCGGCCGGATTCGACGCCCATGAAAGCGATCTGATGTCCAATGTCACTCTGTCGACCGAGGGGTTTGATTTTATCACCGACGAGATTCTGAGGCTTGCCGACAGGTATGCCGGCGGCAGGGTGATTTCCATCCTTGAAGGAGGGTACAATCTGGATGTATTACCGATCCTGGTTGCAAATCATCTCCGGAAAATGGCCGGCATTTGATCCGCAGGACGGCGGAGATACGGCAGGCCTGAGACTGAAGGGTGCAGTCTGAACGGAAGAGGACCTGGAATCGAAGAGAGAGGAGAAAGAGGTGTCTGCTGAAAAAATCTGATTACCCAAGAGGACCCGGGATATTCGCGGGTACCTGGGGCATGCCGGGACCCGGTCAACGTCACAGCTCGATACAACATCTAACAACATTCGCTTAAGAGGATATGAAGACGATGGAATCACAACGCTATGCACATCATATGTTTATCAGCGAGATGATGGCGAAAGATCTGGTAACCATAGGTCCCGATGCCCGTATATCCGAGGCAAGGGAGCTGATGCAAAAGAACCTGATCAGACATCTGCCCGTGGTGGACGCTTCCGGCAAGCTTGTCGGTATTCTGACGGATCGGGACATGCGCGATGCGATGCCTTCCACGCTGCTGGACAGGGAGACCTACGACCGGACCCTGGCGATGGTGCTGGCGCATTCCATCAAGGAGATCATGACCAGGGACCCATTGGTCATCCCCGTCTATTATACCATCCAGGACACCCTGATGGTGATTCGGAAGAAAAAGGTGGGGGCCCTTCCCGTTGTCGACCAACAGGGCCGTTTGCAGGGGATCCTGTCCACCCGTGACCTTCTTGCCTCATTCGTCAACGTGCTGGGAATAGGCGAGCCCGGGACATTGCTGTGCATTCTGGTCAAGGAGCAGCAAGGGCAGATGAAAAAGATCATCGATATCATAACCGAAGAGAGGATATCCCTGGGAAGCGTCCTGGTCGCGCGTGACTGGGACAAGGACAAAAGGGCGATCTTTCCGTATCTCCTGACCAATAATGTGATAAACGTCAAAAAGAGATTGCTGGAAATAGGCTTTGAGTTGATCGATCCGATGAAATGGTATCTTGATCAGGCGCCCAAAAGGACGACCTCGTAAAAGGCCTTGGAGACTGCAGGGATGATACGACTTAAAATCCGTGATGAGTGATGAGAAAAGAGTGTTGCTTTTTTCTCCACATCACGCATTACTCATCACCCATTACTGCTCTGCTGAACCGTCGGCAGCGGGGTTTTTTCCGAGGCCGGTAAAAAAGAAGGAGCGGATCCGATCGGCTATTTGTTGCCTTTGGCCTTCAGCAGCCACCAGAGAAGGACTCCGGTCACCACCATCAGGCTGCTCAGTATCTGCCCTTCGGTAAGGCAGCCGAAGAGGAAGCCGACCTGAGGATCGGGTTGGCGTGCGAACTCGACCAGGATCCGGAATATTCCGTAACCGATAAGAAACAGGGCCAGCAGGGACCCATGCGGCCAGAGGGGTCTTTTCCGCCAGGGTCTGTCTCTGAGCGACCAGAGGATCAGGAACAGCACCAGGCCCTCCAGAAAGGCCTCATACAGCTGAGAGGGATGGCGGGGCAAGGGCCCGCCGTTCGGAAAGATCATGCCCCAGGGCAGGGTCGTCACCCGTCCGTACAGTTCCCCGTTGATGAAATTGCCGATCCGCCCCAGCCCGAGTCCGATCGGGACCGTCACCACATAGATATCGGCGGTCTTCCAGAAATCAATCCCTTTCAGGCGGCAGAACAGCACGCCACCCAGGATCAGGGCGATGCAGGCCCCGTGAAAGGACATACCGCCGTTCCAGGTGGCGGGAATTTCCAGGGGATGGGAGAGATAATAGGAGAGATTATAGAACACGACGTATCCCAGCCTGCCTCCGAGGACGACGCAGAGGATCAGGACGAGGTTCAGATTTTCGAAATTGTCTCCCAGCCGTTTAAAGCCGAAGGCCGCGATCTGCTTTTTGACCAGCAGGTAGGTCGCGGTGAAACCCAGGACATACATCAGCCCATACCAGCGAACATGGAGCGGGCCGATGCTGAAAATGACCGGATTGATGGAAGGATAGGCAATCATAGGGTTTTGCTTCCCTGTTCTTTCATTTTTCTGAGATGGACCTGGAGAACCGAGATGGCGGCAGGCGTGATGCCGGAGATCCGGGACGCCTGGCCCAGGGAGAGGGGGCGGACCCGGGAGAGCTTTTCCACAACCTCGTTGGACAGGCCCGATAGGCCCTTGTATTCCATATCCGCGGGCAGTGTCGCCGCCTCCATCTTTTTGAAGCGCCGGACCTGCTCATCCTGACGCTCGATATAGCCGGCAAATTTGATCTTCAACTGGATCTCGTCCCGGACATCGGAGCGGCCCAGGTCCCTGAGCTGGGCCGTCTGGTCTTCGGGCAGCGGCAGCCGGGCCAGGTGATCGATGGTTATTTCCGGCCGACGGAGGATATCGGCAAGCGTCGATTTCTGCTTCAGCGCGGCGCTGCCCAACCGGGCCAGGGCGGCATTGATCGCCGCCTGGGGTTTGACAAAAATCGTGTCGAGCAGCTCGAGTCCCCGGGTGATGGCCTTCTCCTTTGCCTGGAACAGGGTGAACTTCGCATCCGGCAACAGGCCGATCTCATGGCCTATGCGGCTCAACCTGGAATCGGCATTGTCTTCCCGCAGCAGCAACCGGTATTCGGCCCTGGAGGTGAACAGGCGGTACGGTTCCCTGGTGCCGCAGGTGACGAGATCGTCGATCAGAACCCCGATATAGGCCTGGGAACGGTCAAGCAGAAGCGGCTCCTGCCTTTGAATGTAGCGAACCGCATTGATACCGGCCACGAGCCCCTGGGCGGCCGCCTCCTCGTAGCCCGAGGTGCCGTTGATCTGACCGGCCAGGAAAAGGCCGTCCAGGCGCTTGGCGGCAAGAGAGGGGTGCAGCTCCAGCGGATCGACGAAGTCGTATTCGATGGCATATCCCGGCCGGATGATCTCCACCCGCTCCAGACCCTTGATGCTGCGCAGCATGGCGATCTGGGTCGCCAGGGGCAGGCTGGTCGGCAGGCCGTTGGGGTAGACCTCGACCGTCTCGAGCCCCTCCGGTTCCAGAAAGATCTGGTGCCGGTTCTTCTCCGGAAAGCGCATGACCTTGTCTTCGATGGAGGGGCAGTATCTGGCCCCGATGCCTTCGATGATCCCGGCATAGAGCGGCGACTTGTCGATGCCCCTGCGGATGATCTCGTGGGTCCTCTCATTGGTATAGGTGATATGGCAGGGGCGCTGGGGGAGGGTGTACCCGCCCCGGCCGGCAAAGGAGAAATGGGCCGGCGGATCGTCGCTGTACTGGGCCTCGAGTTCCGAAAAATCGATGGAATGGGCGTGCAGCCTGGGGACGGTCCCGGTCTTGAGACGACCGACGCGGAAACCCATCTCCTTGAACCAGCCGGCAAGGCTGACCGACGGCGCGTCTCCCATCCGGCCGGCCGGAAAATGTTTCAGGCCGATATGGATGAGCCCGTTTAAAAAGGTGCCGGTGGCAACCACCACCGCCCGGACCCTGATGAGCTCCTCCAGAGAGGTCAGGATGCCGGCGACGCGGCCGTCTTCAACCAGGATCGAGTCGACGATGACCTGTTTTATGGTCAGGTTTTCCTGGTTTTCCAGGACGGATTTCATCCGCAGGCGGTACAGCAGGCGGTCGGCCTGGGCCCTCGATGAACGCACGGCCGGCCCCTTGCTGGTATTCAGGCGGCGAAACTGGATGGAGGTGGCATCGATGTTGACCGCCATCTCGCCTCCCAGGGCATCGATCTCCCTGACCAGGTGGCCTTTGGCCAGCCCGCCGATCGCCGGATTGCAGGACATTGCCCCGATGGTGTCGGCGTTGATGACGGCGACGACGGTCTTCATTCCCATTCTGGCGGCGGCAAGTGCCGCTTCGCACCCGGCATGGCCGGCGCCGATCACGGCCACATCATAATCAGCAGTCGACAGGGAACAGCACAGATCACTCATAATGCATCACCCGTATCTCTGCCACCGGATCATTGCCCAGCGCGGTGGAAATTCCCTTCTGATAATGATGCGGCTGGTATCCGATTCGACGATAAGGGAGGCGACGTAGTCACGAAGCCGTACGCTCTCCTCGGCGCTCAGGTCCTTGAACATCCAGGTGTAGATCTCCAGGGCCTTGTCCAGGTCGGGGAAGACAAGGTCCCTCTCCAGTTCAAGGATGTCGATGGCGGGATGGATGCCCATGGAGTAGAGCATATTGAGCGTGTAAATATAGTCCGGTCCGGAGTCGAAAGGACGGCCGACGGCCTTGAAGGCGGCGGGATCGAAGGGCGCAGGTGCGATTCGATCGGTGATGATGGCGAACCTTCCGGCATGGTCGTTCAGCTTTTTCAAGGCCGCCCGCAGGTCGTCGACCCCAAGCGATCTGGAGGCGATAACCATGTCGTGGACGCCGATGGCCGCTTCGTCCCAGTCATCCTCCCAGGCGCATTTGACCGTGCGGATATTGGTAAGATTGCCGTCTCTGGCACGTCCGGCCAGGACTTCGAGCATCCGCTGTGAAAAATCGACGGCCGTTACCGAGGCGACGCGCCGGGCGAGCGGCAGGGCCAGGGTTCCCGGGCCTGCGCCGATGTCCAGAACGGTCATGGAGTCGTCCAACGGGAGACGGGAGAGCACCAGTGAGGCATAGGGGGATTCGGCAGTCCTGGCGGCAAACGCCCGGGCGTTGCTATCCCAGTCTTCAACCTTCTTGCTCTGCCAGGACTTTTGCTCCCTGGCATTTTTCCAGAGCTGGTTCCAGTCGAGTTCCCGATAGGTGAGAGGGGGCTGAAGGATCATGGTTTCGTGGTTGTCAATAGGGGTGAGTGGCCCTGAACGGTGCGGTTGCACTTAAAATCCGTAATGAGGTCTGAGTAATGGATAATGAGCACGGAATTTTTTAAATTTTTTTCCAGGCATCACGCATCACTGCTGAGCAGAGCCGTCGGCGGAGAAGGGTTTTTACCGGGCCGACAAAATCTGATGATAAGTAAAAACAGGTGATGTCCGGGGCGTCCCGGCTTTCGATCTCCCTTCTCCTGAACTCTGCTTTTTAGCACACCCTTCCCGCTCGTGCAAGCGGGGAATGGAATCGGCATGACGAAACCGATTACCCGGCAAAACCTCAGAGACTGCAGCAGCAACACGATAATTCAACAGGTTACAATGCCGGGCCGGCCTCGCGCGGACTTTAACCGCTGCGTCAAAATTATTTGACAGTATCGGGCTTGTGTGGTTAATAATACTCTTTTGTTGTTTATGCGCCTCCGCTGCCGGATAAAAGAGAAGCGGGAGGGCCAGATAGAGGGGCCGAAACGATCAGTAACGACTCTTTCCGAAAGATTGTTACGGCGCAAACCATAAGACTTTTCATGATAATGTCATGGACATAGAGACAGAAGGTGCCTGCAATGAGTAAACGTACTTTTCAACCGAGCAATCTGAAACGTAAACGTAATCACGGTTTCCGCGCCCGCATGGAGACCCGTGCCGGCCGCGCCATCCTCAGCGCTCGTCGCGCAAAAGGGCGAAAGCGCATATCTGCTTGATACTGTTGAAAAGTTTTGCGCTTCCGAAGATCTTCCTGGTGCGCAAAGGCTGGGAATTCGACCACATATACAGGCAGGGAAAACGTTTGCATGGCGATGGCTTCTCCCTTATCTATCGTAAAAATGATCTCGGCCGGAGCAGGTTGGGAATCAGTATCAATCGGAAAATCAAAGGTTCCGTGCACCGGAACCGCTTAAAGAGGATAATACGGGAATCCTTTCGCCTGAACAGGGAGTCGTATCCGCAGGGAACGGATGTGATTTTTACCGTCCGTCCCGGTTTCGGATTGAATTCTCCGTTCGCGGTCACCGGGGCGGTCAGGGGTCTTCTATCGGCAACAAAAGAGATTGCATGAAAACTGACACACATATCAGTCACCTGCCGAAAAAATTTCTTCTCGGCCTGATCCGGGCTTACCAGTATTGTATTTCCCCTCTGTTCCCACCCTGCTGCCGGTTTGTCCCCACATGTTCCAGTTATGCCCTGCAAGCGATAGAACGCTACGGCATCTGGCGGGGGACGTTTCTTGCAGTCCGGCGCCTTCTGCGTTGTCATCCTTTCTGCAGGGGGGGGTATGACCCTGTACGATGAGCGGTCTTCACTGCCAAAGCCCGGGGCCTGCCGGAATACCAAAAACATCTAACAGTAAGTATAATTACGGAAAATTGCATGGATAATTATAGAGCCTTTCTGGCAATCGTCTTATCATTTGTCATCCTTATCGTCTACCAGTACTTCTTTGCCGGATTCGACAATAAGAAGGCAGTTGAGAATAAACAGCAGCAGACGGCGGTTGAGCATGCGGCGCCCCCGGTTTTAACGAAGCAGGCGGCGGTCGGGCATGCCGCTCAAAAGGCAGCGGAGGCTGTGCGGCCGAAGGTCCCCGCTCATCCGGTACGCAAGACGGTCGTCGACACCAAGCTGTATACAGCCGTTTTCTCCGAGGAGGGAGGGACCTTGGAAAGCCTGGTCCTCAAGGACTACAAGGAAACCGACAAACCGGATTCTTCCGGCAAAAAGTTGATTGAGACGGATGTCAAGGAGGGGTTCCCGTTGGATTTTTCCTGGGGGTCCGCCGTCGACAAAGGCCTATTGTATACAAGCGACAGCCGGGATGTGTCCTTTGCCAACGGTCGACAGGGACAACTGGTCATGCGCGCGGTCAGCCCTTCCGGGCTTGATGTCGAGCGGAAATACAGCTTTGATCGCGACCACTATCTGATAAAGCTGGAGGTGAAGGTGAAAAACACCACCTCCGGATCCCTGGAGGGAACGCCGCATCTGTACCAGGTAAACGCCCCGTTTGAAGACAGCGCCGGCAAGAGCAGGTATAATTTCACCGGCCCTGCCGCCTTTGTGAACGGCAAGCTTGAGGAATATAAGAGCAAAGAGATCGACAAACAACCGAAAACCGTCCAGGGCGCCATGGATTGGGCGGCCTATGAAGGCACCTATTTCATCTGCGGCGTCATGGCCGACAACGATGCCCTCTCCTCCGTGACCATGCAGGAGACGGGAGAGGTGGTCCATATGGACATGGCCGGAAAGGCCCAGACACTGGCGCCCGGCGGGGAGGCGGTGTACAGATACCGTATCTATTATGGACCCAAGAAGCTGTCCCTGCTGAAAACAGTAGGCAGCAATCTTGATAAATCCGTAAATTTCGGTTGGTTCGACGTGATAGCCAAGCCGACGCTGTGGCTCCTGAACTTCTTATACGGCTTCGTTCACAATTACGGCATTGCCATCATCATCGTGACGATTCTCTTCAAGGTTGCCTTCTGGCCGATCACCCAGAAGGGGATGAAGTCCATGAAGAATATGCAGAAATTGCAGCCTAAGATGGCTAAAATAAAGGAGAAATATAAAGACGATCCGACGCAGATGAACAAGGAGGTCATGAACCTGTACAAGACATACAAGGTCAATCCCCTTGGCGGCTGTCTCCCCATGGTGCTGCAGATTCCGGTGTTCTTTGCCTTATATAAGGTCCTTCTGCAGTGCATTGAGCTGCGGCATGCCCCGTTCATGCTCTGGATAACCGACCTCTCAGCCCCCGACAGATTGTGGGTCGGCCTGCATATCCCGTATCTTGGCGGCATCCCGGTTTTGACGATATTGATGGGCGTATCGATGTTCGTGCAGCAGAAGATGTCGCCGACAACGGCGGATCCGAAGCAGGCAAAGATCATGATGTTTCTGCCGATCGTCTTCACCGTGATGTTTGTAAATTTCGCGTCGGGTCTTGTCCTCTACTGGTTTGTCAACAATCTCTTGTCGATTTTGCAGCAGTATTTTATCAATAAGCAGCCGATCAAAACGGTTTGACCCTCGGAGAAAGGAGTGGCAATAGCGGCGGGAACGCTGTTTGATGGCTAAGGACGGCTTCGTAGACACCCTCTGAGACTGCAGGGACGACACGGCCGGAAATCCGTTATGAACTATGAGCTATACGTTTTGAGTTATGAGGTATGTTTTTTCCCACGCATCATGCATGACTCATCACTGCTACGCTGAACCGTTGGCGAGTCGGCTTTTTACGCAGCCAATAAAAATTACCAAGGAAGATCGATGCCCTTAAAGAAAAGAGATTTCTACGGAAAAGAAGTCACCGATGCAATAAAGAAGGCCTGCGAGGAGTTGGGAGCGGCCCAGGGACAATTGGATATCGATGTGGTTGAAACGGGTTCGACAGGAATCTTCGGGTTGATCAGGAAAAAGGCGCACATCAAGGCCTCCGTCAAGGTGGTCCGGGACGAGGTCGAAGACGAACCGCCGGCGCCTCTGCCCTTGCCGGCGAAAAAGGCCGATGATAGGATACGACCCGCAGCGGAAGCGAAAAAGAAACGACTGCAGGAACCCTTGGAGGATGTGGAGGTCGACGATAAGGATGACGACCTTGCCGAAGCCGTCGACGAGGATCGGGTTTCGGATTCGGTAATGGCCCAGGGACAGGTCGGCCAGGAGAGCCTGGACATCGTAAGAGATGAACTCGGCCGCCTGCTCGAGCTGATGGGCTACCCCTCGGAGATCCGGATCGAGTCATCCGGCATATCCGTTCATTGCTGCATTCACGGCGGATCTGAAGAGGCCCTTACCGGACAGGACGGCAAGACCCTTGACAGCCTGCAGTATATCCTGCGGAAGATCATTGCCCGTAAGATCTCCGATCGTATCCGGCTGTCGATAGACATCGGAGATTTTCGTGAGAGAAGGGAAAAGGAGTTGGCCGAAAAGGCCGTTGAACTCGCCAACCTGGTAAAAGAGGACGGCAAAACCCAGGTCCTGGCGGCCCTGAACCCTTCCGAGAGAAGGGTCGTGCATATGACCCTGCAGGAGGATAAAGAGATACGCAGCCGGAGTGTCGGCGAGGGGCTGTTCAAGAAGATACTGATTTACAAGCCCGGGAAGGGGAAGAAAAACGGTCCCCGCAAACACCATGGCCCCCGTGGGTCCAGACCGAAAAACAGCAAACCGGAGAGCGAAAAGTAAGAGCTTGTCCGTAAAAAAGCGCTAAATCTGCGGGGGGAGCATGTCAGCAGCGGATACGCCGACCATAGCCGCAATCTCAACACCTCCGGGGGCCGGTGGGATCGGCATCATCCGGATGAGCGGGCCGGATTCCCTTGCCGTCCTGCAGGCCCTATTCCGGCCGAGCACGCCGGTACCCACCTTTGCCAGCCACCGGCTCTATTACGGCTCCATTGTCCGGCCGGCCGATGGCAGGATACTGGACGAGGTGCTGGCCGTCCATATGCGTTCCCCGAGGACCTATACCCGGGAGGATGTCGTGGAGATTCATTGCCACGGCAGCTTTATCGTCCTGCGCAATATCCTGGAGCTTATCCTTTCGCTGGGGGTGTCTCTGGCCGCTCCCGGTGAGTTCACCAGGAGGGCCTTTGTCAACGGCCGTATCGACCTGACCAAGGCCGAGGCGGTCATCGATATCCTCTCCGCCAGGACCCGAAAGGGAGTCGATCTGGCCGAGGAGCAGCTGGCGGGTGCGCTCTTCAGGCGTATCGACACAATCAGGGATGAGCTGGTCCATATCAGCGCCCTGATCGAAGTGGCCCTTGACTTTCCCGATGAGGATGTGGAGATAGCAGACCGGGACCAGCTGCTGGAGCATCTCGGCAAAGGCGTGGCCGACCCTTTGCGGGAACTCGTCCGCCTATCCGACAGCGGCAGGGTCTTTCAGGACGGGATCAGCGTCGTCATTGTCGGTCGTCCCAATGTCGGCAAATCGAGTCTGCTCAATACACTGCTGCAGGAGGACCGGGCCCTGGTGACGGCCGTTCCGGGGACCACGCGGGACACCATCGAGGAGGTCATCGATATTGAGGGCGTTCCGGTCCGGATCGTCGATACCGCCGGTATCAGGGATCATGCCGACGAGGTAGAGAGCCTGGGCATCGTCAGGGCAAGAGCACAGATCAATCAGGCCGATCTCGTTCTTTTCATGGTCGACGGCTCACAGGATATTGGCGATGACGATGCCGAGCTCTTCCGGACCATCAGCCACAAGCCGCTCATCGTCCTGGTCAATAAGATGGATCTGGTTCATGCCGGCACCCGGGAACGGATCGGGCTTTTTTCAGACAGGCCGGTGGCCTTTATATCGGCCAAGCAGCAGACGGGCATCGCCGAACTCAGGGCCGCGATCTTCAGGATGGTGACCGGTACGGAACAATGGCAGGAAGATGCCTGTGCCCCCAACATCCGCCACAAGCAGGCGCTGGTTCGGGCGCTGGCCGCCTGCGAGCGGGTGCGGGAGGGGCTGCGGTCCGGGTTGACCAACGACCTGCTGGCGGTCGATCTGCAGGACTGCCTGGATCAGTTGGCCGAGATCGTAGGTGAAACGACGAACGACGATATTCTGGATGCGATCTTTACCAGATTCTGCATCGGCAAATAACGGGCTGCAGCCTTCAGCTCTCATTGCCGGAGGTGCGGCGATCAGGTTATCCGCCCCCGCCCCGATTTGACCGACCCTAGCATCGAGCCGATCATTTTTTCTGCCATTGGCTGAGCAGTTGCTCGGCGGCCTGGCGTTCCGAGAAGCCGCCGGTGGCCGCCAGGGCCTTTTTCATGCTGCTGATGGCCTTGTCCGTTTCATGTTCGGCATACAGGGTCAGGGCCAGGTGATAGTTGATGATCGGGTCCTTCGGGGCCGCCACCAGGGCCTGATCGAACTGGCTCTGGGCCAGGGAATAGGATTGCCTTTTATAGTGAATATAGCCTAACGTATCGGCAACGTGGGGTTCGTCCGGGAGCTTCTGTTTGGCGATCATGGCCAGGCGCAGCGCCTCTCCCAGGTCGCCATTGGGATCCTGGGCGATCAGCCAGGCAAGGTTGTTGGCAGCCGGAGCAAAGTCGGGCTGGATCTTCAGGGTCTCGCCGTACTCCTTTTTGGCCTCGGTAATATTGCCCTGGGCCTGCAGCAGCGTGGCAAGGCCCATATGCGCACTCCCGGAAGCCGGTTGCTCCTTGATCAGATCCCGATACTCGGCAACCGCCTGATCGACCTTGCCAAGCTTGCGCATTATCGCTGCAATCATCAGGTACGGCCGAGGATTTTCGGGCAGAAGCTCCTTTGCTCGCTTAAAGGCGTCGAGGGCCTTGTTCTCCATCTTCTGTTTCAGGTAGATATCGCCGAGCAGCAGGTAATGGCCGCCGCTGTTCGGTGCCTTGGCGATCTGTTTTGCAACCAGGGCCTCCGCCTTCTTCAGGTCGCCGTTGCTGGACAGTGCAGTGAGAATGGCCAGGGCCTTGGAGTTGCCGGGAGCCAGATCCAGTACCCTGGTGAAGAGGTCGATGGCCTTATCCTTTTGCTTCAGTCCCAGATAGGCAAGTCCCAGATTTTCCATGATCTCCTGATTGTTCGGGACCTGGGTGTTGAATTTCTCCAGCAGCTCCGCCGCCTTGTCGAAATCCTTGGCCTGGAGCAGACTCTGGGTCAGGATCATCGCTGCGCGGAAATTGTGCGGGTCGATCCTGATCGCGGTGGCCGCCTCCTTTTGAGCGGACTGGCTGTTCCCCTGCATCAGGAGGATCTGTGCCAGGAGTGTATGGTAGCGGGTGTTGCCGGGGGCCTTTTTCAGGGCATCCTCGATGGATTTCTGGGCCAGTTCCATCTCACCCTGGTCAAGATGGGCAAGGGCCAGGTAAAAGGAGGGCTCCGCCCACTTTGGATAATTCTTTATCAATGCATTCAGGGTATCGACGGCATTGGAGAATTTTTTGTCCTTGAGATAGAATTTCGCCTGCAGGAGATTCGCCCCGCTCTGCTTGTCATTTTTTCTAAGGATCGCCGCCATCAGGGATTTGGCGTCATCGAAATTCTTCTTCTCGAAAAAGATGCCGGCAAGTTCCGCCTGCAGCTCGAGGGCGTCCGGCAGGTCTTTGATGTCCTGGGTCAGGGAGGATATCGCCTTGTCGGCCATTCCCTGTTTCTTGTATAATTCGGCCAGAAGCAGGCGATAGGGGACATTTTTCGGTGCCAGCTCGATGACCTGTTTAAGCGTCTTATCGGCCAGGTCGTATTGTTTTTTGTTCTGGTAGACCCCGGCCAGCATCAGATAGGGTTGCGTGTTCTTCGGGAACTTCTTGATCGCCTCGTTCAAGATCCGTTCGGCGTCGTCCGGTTTGTTTTCCCGTTCATAGGCAAGGATGAGCGTGCTGTAGTTGGCATAGTTGTCCGGGCCGAACTGGATGGCTTTTTTGAAGAGTTCTTCCGCCTGCTGGAATTTTTTCTGCGAGAAGAAGATCCGGCCCTTGATATTGTTGAACCGATCGGATTGCGGCGACTTTTTCAGCCCGGCATCGATTGCTTCCAGGGCCTTCTGGAAGTGACCGTCCAGAAGTTCAAGGTTTGCCAGAAGGGCCAGCGCATCGGCATAGTCCGGCTGTTTTTTCAGCACGGCTTCAACCTGCTGCCTGCTTTCCTTTCTCTTGCCTGCAAGAAGATAAATCTCGGCAAGCTTGGTATTGGCATCGAGGTTGCCGGGATCGAGGCCGGCGGCCCGCTGCAGTTCCTGAAAGGCATTCTGGCCTCTGCCCTCCTTGAGATAGAGCAGCCCGAGATGGTATCTGGCATCGGCGAATTTCGGATCGATCTTCACCGCATTCTGAAGTTCGATGATGGCCTCCTTGTTCTGGTTATGCTGCATGTAGGTCAGGGCCTTCTGGTAGTACTCCTGCTTCTTCTTCTCCGGGCTTGTACAGGCGGTCAGGGCAATAGGAAGGAGAAAGAGAAGAACAAGGAGGCAAGACAGTCTGTATCTCATTGCATACCTCAAGATTTGGGTTCGGATCGGAAGTTGAAAACAAGCAATTGAAATATAGTATAGAAATGCTGTAAATTTATCCATGAAAAAGTGAAAGTATTTTATTGTTTCCATAACCGTTTATGATACACTTGATCAGTATCCGATGAACAGTTGCTGTTTTTTTCTGCAAAAGGAGAACCTATGTCTCTTCCAAAATGGATCGTTGCCGGCATCATTTTCAGTCTGGTTCTGCTGCCCCTCAAGGGCCGGTGTGCCGAATCATCGGCGGATGTCTCGGCATCGCAGCAGCTGAAGGAAAGCGCGCTCAAGGAGGTCCTGGGCAAGGAGAAGAAAGATGTCTCCTCACAGGACGAATATGTCATCGGCGATGGGGATCTTATCAGCGTCAGCATCTACGGCGAGGGTGATATGGCGGCGGCGCCGGTTGCCGCGGGAAACACCGGCGGATCTGCCGAGAACACGGCGGGCGCACAGGGCGCAAAACAGGCGGGCGCCATCGCCGTCAGGATGGATGGAGAGATTTCCCTGAAACACATCGGCGATGTCAAGGCGGCCGGACTGACCCTGGCCCAGCTCGCCGATTACCTGAAAAAACTCTACGCCCAGATCTATGACGATCCGGTCGTCACCACCGTTCTGGTCAGGACCAACAGAAGGTATTCGGTGATGGGCAAGGTCGTAAAACCCGGCGTTTATCCGTTGGCTTCCACCATCACCCTGGTTCAGGCCATCGCCAGCTGCGGCGGATTTGCCGAGTGGGCCGATCGCGACGTCTCGATCATCAGGAAGGATGTACATGACAAGGACAAGGGGATGTTCAAGGACCATGTCCTCGATTTTGACTACGATGATTTCCTCAAAGGCGAAGACATGCAGAAGAATATCCCCATTCAGGCCGATGACGTGATTGTCGCCCATTGAAGCCCAACCCCCTCCTCCAAAGGAATCCCGATGAAAGGAAAAATAGTCCTTGCCCTCGTTCCACTCGTTCTCCTTGCAGGTGCGGCAATATCCCAGGCCCGGGTGGATTCCTTCACGGCCGGCCTGGATACCGGGGTGGATATTGATCACTACAGCTATAAGAAAACCACCACCCAGGACGGTCGCACGTTGACGCCGCCGAGAACGAGCTATAACCGATTGGTGGCAACTCCTTCCTTTGACTTGAAGAGCGATAGCGACAACGATAGTATCGAGCTGAAATATGCCCTGGGGTTGAAATACGATCTGAACGGCAACGGCACCGATGTCGACCATAACCTGAATCTTTCCGCCCAGCGGTCGTGGACAAAGAATTGGAAGATGAGGCTCAATGATCGCTTTATAAAATCCGACGACACCAACCTGACCTCGACGACGACCACCACCTCTTCCCCGGGCGGAGGCACCTCGAATCCCGCCTTCACCGCACAGGGCAACAGCCAGTCGACCACCATTTCGCCGCTCCAGGATAATACGACGTCATCGGGCTCCGGTACTACCGGCGGTCTCGATCAGGTGTCCAACGATTACGGCCGGCACCGGTTCTGGACCAATGGCGCCTCCTTGGATTCGGACTATACCTACCATGAGGACAGCGTGGTCTCGTTGGGGTATTCCTATTCCGTGTTGAGAAACGACAATACCGATCTGACCACCTATCAGGATTATGACAAACATGACGGCTCCGCCGCCGTCTCCTACCGTTTCGGCCCCCGGTGGAAGACCTCCCTTGACGGCCATTATATCCGGGGGCTCTATCCCGCCTCGGGGCAAAACCAGACCGGCACGACGATCCGGCAGAGCGACCTGAACGAATACCACGGCGATGCCGGGCTTGAATACGACCTGTCCTCAAGGAATGCCTTTTTAATCACCTACGGCTATATCGGCTCCCGGTACGATGACACCACCTTTAATAAGGATGCCGACATCCACCAGGGGCAGCTCAGCTGGCGATCGAAGTTCACCCCGCATTTCAGCACAGACCTGGGCGGCGGGCCCTCTTATATCAAGCAGCAGGATCAGGGCGGCAAGACCGGTTACAACGCCCATGCCCGGTTGAACTATGCCTTGGAACACGGATTTCTGGGTCTGGGCGTGGACAAGACCTATGCCGTGCAGAATTTCTCCGGCACCGGCACCGGCGGCTATGTCGACGGCTGGACGGCACGGGGGAACGTCGGCTATCAGTTCTTCAAGGAGCTTTCCTCGGGCCTGTTCGTCTCCTTTAGCGATCAGAATCATAACAATGCCAATCTGACCACCACCGCCGGCAGCAATGAGAGCTATACCGAAAAGATCTCCTCGGCGGGCCTTACGCTCAACTACGGTTTCTGGCGCTGGTATACGGTAACGCTCGGCTATACCTTCACCCACCAGGAGGCCGACACCAATCTGATCAACCAGTTCGACGAGCATCGGGTGTATCTGACCCTGGGGGCCAAGAAGGAGCTGTTCCGGTGGTAGCCTGTGGAGAATCTTTCATAAAAAGGGTCTCGACACGGATGGATGATGGGTACGTCAGGAATTCCATTTATTTCGGCTTATGTCCTCTGAGCCACTCAGGCAACGTCCTCTGCATCATTTTGAGGCTGAAAACGGCAATAGAGGCTGTGAAAATGGCTGTTCCCGGGATGTTACAATATAAATGTTGATGAGATAGCGTGGCCCGACCCCGGTGACGGGACTTTGTGGATGGTTACATATGTTGAAAAGATATAAAAAATATATCGAGGAAAGTGCTCGTCGGCATAAAATCCGGTCGGTTCGGGTCTTTGGATCATTTGCCCGAGGTGAGGAGAAAGAGGAGAGTGATATCGATCTTCTTGTCGAAATTGAACCTGATTGTTCTCTCCTGGACCTTATCGCAATGAAGCATGAAATTGAAGATCTGACAAGGAGAACGGTCGATGTGGTTACCACTAAAGGCATATCTCCATATCTCGTTGAACAGATAGTAAGCGAAGCTATTCCGTTATGAAAACAGATTTGATATATCTTCGTCATATAATGGATTCTATCGACAAGATAGAATCCTATGCATCTGTTCAGAAAGAGGAATTCCTTGCGGTATCCCATTGGCAAGATGCAATTATTAGAAATCTCGAGATCATTGGTGAGGCTGTGAAAATGGCTATTTCTGGAATATTACTATATGAATATTAATGAGATAGCTTGGCCCGACCCTGGTGCCAGGTGTTGGATGGGGAAGTTTATTCATTGACAAAGGGCCTTTTGATGGGTGACCCCTTATTACCTAATTTGACATCGTATGCATAAAATGCTACAGTTGTGCATATAGGAGGCCGCTTATGAGAACAACACTTGATCTCCCGGAAAATTTATTGCATGAAGCAATGAAGGCAACACACATACAAACAAAGACCGGAGTCATCATTACTGCACTCGAAGAATTGATACGAAAGTCTCAGATTGCAGAATTAAAAAAATATAAAGGCAAAGTCGATTTAGACATTGATCTCAACAGATTGCGGTGTCGTTAATGTCAGTCTTGGTCGATACGTCGGTCTGGATTGAATATTTTAGAAACGGTAATAGCCTAAATGAATTAGATATTTTGATCGATGAAAATCTTGTGCTCGTTAACGATTTGATTCTGTCCGAGTTGATTCCATTTTTACGAATCAGAAAACAACAAAAAATCATTAAGTTACTCTGTAATGTAAATAAACTGAACCTCCGTATCGATTGGGATCAAATTTCTGAATACCAATATAGATGCTTGAAAAGAGGTATTAATGGAGTTGGAATTCCTGACCTGATAATTGCTCAAAATGCAAAACAGCATTATTGTCTGATATATTCGTTTGATAATCACTTTAAACAGCTCGAGACCATATTAAAAATAAAAACTTACCAATAACTGTCACGACCTAATCACGAAGTGCAGAGCTAAACGCATTATCATGTATTTACCTTTTTGACCCAGATTTCTTTACAGTTCAGGCGATATCGGATTAGAAGTCTTTGATAATTACATTTGAATATGGTTCGCGCCGGTGTCGTTGATCATCCTTCGAAATGGCCTTTTTGCGGTTACAATGAAATCCAGAAACCACGCAGGAAGAATATCCTTATTGACTATAACAAGTTCATGGAATTATTGGGCACAGACAAGTACCAACAGGCCAGACAAGATCATCATTGTTGGACTGCTGAGCTTTTGGGTTACGGCAATTGTCAGGATGATAAATGGACCAGAGCATCGCAATCGGCGGCAAGGAATTTGTTGATAAGGTAAAGCTCAAATTGGGTGTTCTGGCTCAAGGAAGAGAGGTACGAGAAACAGATACAGGTTATGAACTGAGAGAGACTGGTGATTCCTATATGCATCATTTTGAGGCTGAAAAATGCGATAGAGGCTGTGAAAATGGCTATTTCTGGGATGTTACTATAAATATTAATGAGATAGCGTGGCCCGACCCTGGTGCCAGAACTATAGCTGTTTTATTATTTAAGGAGGTCCCCTTATGTTCCCCACTCTTTTGTGATTGTTGGTTTGACTGGACTTTGAGCTAGCTTGACAGAGCTTGGCATTTTTATTAAATTTAATAAAGTTAATAAA
>JBJKPM010000040.1:0-37836 GCA_046706325.1 Desulfocapsaceae bacterium
TCACTCCTGAATCTGCGTACAACCTGGAATAGACGGCTGTAAATCCGAAAAGCATAAGGAGCACACCGGAAAAGGCAATGATGGCAATCCAGATCCAATTCGGGTTTGAAACCGCAATCGTGAAATCTTAGTGCAATTCGCCAACCGGCAACATAAGAAAAAAGACGATTGAATAGACCGATAAAGCCACCGAACCAAGAATAAGAGAAATTCCTCCCAACCTTTGAATTGTCTTCAATTTCATAATATCTCCAAAATCAGAATACCTTCTTTTGATTAACGGCAGCATAATGTCATCGTAGATCATATCATTTCATCTGTTATCGACTACAAAAAATACCCCAGCAACGCGATTTTCTACAAAGGGGCCTCATAAGATCTCTTAGTATCAACAGCTTTCAAAAGTTATCAACATCGTGTTGGGGTTCCGAGCGCAGATGTTTTCAATCTGTAACAAGGAGGAAGCCCCCACTTTGAGGAAGAAGCCTCACTTGCCAGCACCGTATTTTTCGAGTAATAATACGATATTATTTGAATAATTACTGGTGGCCTTAGCTTTTGCACTATTTCGGAAGGCCTCAGCTTTGTACCTATTTTGGGAGGCTGCCGACAAGGCTGTTAAACCACTTGTCGTCTTTGCATTAACGTCAGCTCCTTTTGCAAGAAGCACGTCTACGACATCCTTGTGGCTATGCTTGGGCGGCCAGTATCAAAGCGGTGTCACCACGTATCGCCTTTGCATTGATATCGGCCCCTTCGGCAAGGAGCTCGTTTATTTTATTTAAATTTCCGGTAATTACTGCATGAAACAAATCCGTCACAGGTTCTGATTGGGAAGACTGTGGCGGAACGGGCGATACTGCATATTTCTGAGGGGCGACGTTCTTATTGAGGTCATTTGTCCTTTGTGACGCCTGATCTCGTTGTCGGATCGCTTCTCGTTGCATTCTGACGCGCTCGGTGTTACGCCGGCGCATTTCTTCCACATACTTCCTTTGAGCTTCTGGATGACTTAATCTGTACGCGGCTTCTGGATTCGCTTTACGCCATGCGAGTGAGGATTCGTAATACCAGAAATTGACATAGCCAAAGCCGGATAAGACAGTCAAAATCACCAGCCATGTCCCCAAAAATTCCTTTCTGCTCCAAACACGAATGGGTTTTCCTTGAAAATATGCTCTTATACGGATGAGCAGATCCGCCGCATAGCCAACCACGGTGGCGATAAAAAAGGCCGGTGTCACGAAAAGTTAAGGTACCTTCCAAATAATCATAACCGAAAGAAGTGGTGCCAGAAAGGAGATTTTTTATAGATTATCCTAAATTGCGTGTGGCAGCTTCCTTGGAGAAGATGTTCATTGGCAAGTATGAATTTTGCATGAAATCTAGAATTTGAGACTATCCTGAGCCTTCGGAAGTAGAGAGGAGAACTATTTTTCGCCGGCAATCAATGCCGCCGCCTGCCGGAGACGACTGGCCAGCAGCTCGGCCTCCGGTCCGCGCAATCCGGTCCAGTCGGCACTTTTTCGGAATTTCTCGATTTCCGGTTGCCAGTAGTCGTCGTAGCTGCTATCGGCGATCAAAACCGCCTTGGCCGCCGTATCCGATTCGCTATTGCCAGCTTCAAAGTAATCGATGAGGGTGGTCAGCGCCTGATGAATTTCCCTTGCGTCCAAGTTTTATCCTCCCGGGCCAGAGCCGCTGTGACATGTGTACAAAGAGAGGCCACGCTTGACAAATGGCCATTTTTTCTTTTCCCCAATACCTATTTAGCCAAGCCTGACAGTGAATTCTGCCCCTTCCACTCAATTTCTTCCGCGGTCATCATAATCCCGATCATGACCATAACCTCTGTCATGGTCGTGCCTGTGGTCTATGTCACGGTCGTGCCTATGATCTCTGTCACGATCATGTCTTTCATCTCTATCTGGCCAGGGAGGAGGCAATATACATCCCCCGAAGGAAACCAACATCCCGGACAAAACGATCAATAGTATGATTCTCTTTTTCATTTATTCCCTCTCATCTTGATTTTTCCTGCAATGCCTCGAATTGGAGAAACCCGACAACGATTTCACTTGGCTTGAAATTCATTCTGAGAATGGCTTCCTGCAATCTCCTGCCATCCAAAACCGATCCTAGCATTGTGGGTTATGGTGGATAGGAGAGGTTCCTAATGGTCACGGCTGCAATAAGTGGCGCAAAACTGGGAAACGATGAATGGTGAATTTCCGAAAGACAATGGAAGCGGGGTGATTAGTTGTGATAATCCGCCGAGATTTCACGTCCCTTTAATTGCCTTGTTTTCTTTTGATTCTATTTGTTTTTCCTGTCTTATATTTGTATATAAGTCCAAAAATGAAGATGACAAGAATAATATAGAGCAGTGGATCTTGGTGTCACCAGTTTTCTACCGATTCCACGCCGGATGGCAATTTCAAACATTTCTCGTCTAGATCTTCTTGCTGCTGGAGGGCGGGGTCAAGCCTGACCTTGCCCCTTTCGAAATTTTTTGACACCCTTTACGAGATCTAGTAACGTGTAATGGAAGTTAAACTACCTGCAGGTCGGAATTTTCACCCGAAAGAGGCTTTCATGATTACCATTTCCCCATCTGTTCAGAGCACCGGTTTCAATTGGTGCAGCCTGTGGCGTTGGGCCGGAACCGTATCCGGGGATTGGTAGTCCACAGGCTTTTTTTCGGTAAAAAACCCCTGCAGACCCCACTCCGGGTCTGCAGGGGTTTTTTTATGTCCAGACAATCCCCCTTAGCAGACCGGGAGGAATAAACTCCAAGGAGGATTGAACGATGGACACCTTAATAGAAAACCTGGCCTCTGGGAACAGGGCCTTCTGTCTCATCCAGAAAAAGGACGACAAGGACATTCTGGCTCTTCTCGGCAAGCCAAATCAGTTTACTCAAATCAAAGATATCCCCCGGCGGCACGGCACCACAGGCGGCAGACGTCTTTACGACACCATCAGTGTTGTCCCTTTCTGCCAGATAAAAGAAAAAGGATATGAATGCCATGATGATGGGGAGAAGATTCGCACAATCACAGTCGAAGGCCAATACGAATTTTCCGTCGAGAATCTGATCGCAACCGGCAACTGCCAGCCTCCGGTCATGTGCAACCAGATCTCCTGCGATACCACTGAAGAACAATATGCCCAGATTATAAGAAATATAATCAGTAATGAAATTGGCAACGGAGAGGGGGCCAATTTTGTTATTCCAAGAAACGTCCGGGGTATCATCGATAATTTTTCGCTCCCGCAGGCCCTGACCATCTTCAAGTCCCTTCTGCTGCACGATTACGGCGCCTATTGGAAATTTTTGTTTTATGACCAGTCCGTATGTTTTATCGGTTCGACTCCCGAAAGACACCTCTCGGTTGAAAACGGACGGGTCAAAATGAATCCGATCAGCGGCACCTTCCGCAAGAACGCCGCCGGATACCACCGCAGTGAGTTTATAAGCGACCTTTTGCACTTCATTAACGATCCAAAAGAAATTAATGAGTTGTTTATGGTGGTTGATGAGGAGTTAAAGATGATGGCCAGAATGTGCTCCCAGGGCGGCTCGGTCGTCGGTCCGCTGCTCAAGGAAATGTCGCGTCTGATTCATTCCGAGTATCTGCTCGAAGGAACAAGCGAAAAAGATATATTCGAACTCTTTCTCGATTCAATGTTTGCAGCGACCGTAGTCGGCAGTCCGGTAGAAAACGCCTGCAGGATCATCAAAAAATATTCTAAGACCTCAAGACGGTATTACGGAAGTGCGCTGATGCTCGTCGGACGTGACGAAAGAGGGCAGGACTTTCTCGACTCGCCGATCACTATCCGGACAGTGGAGATCGCCATGGATGGAACCTTGCATATGAGTGTGGGGGCAACCCTGGTCAGAGATTCCGATCCGGAAGAGGAGGTCCGCGAAACCAAGGCCAAGGCGGAGGCACTTTTGGCTAGTGTTCTCAGTGCCTCGCAACCTGCATGCGAGCCATTACTTCCCAAGGTTATTCACGACCATGAAATCGTCACATCTCTTGCCCACCGTAATATGCACTTGTCAGATTTCTGGTTTTTTGAACAAAACCTCCGTTTGCGGCAACAGATAGGCGAGAGAAGGCCCTGCATCACCTTAATCGATAACGAAGACGATTTTATCCATATGCTCAACCATATCTTCATCTCCCTGGGAATGAACACCACCATTGTTTCGTATCGAGATTATCTTCTGGAAATGGATTTTGGCGATATCACTCTGGTCGGCCCGGGACCCGGTAATCCGAATGATACGGGAAGTGAAAAAATAAGAAAGAATATCGAGATCGTAGAAAATTTACTTGACCTGAAACGCAGGTCCCTGTTCGTCTGCCTTGGCCATCAGATCCTTTGTCGCGCTTTGGGGTTCGATGTGGAGAGGAAAACAATCCCCTTTCAGGGTGTTCAGGTCAAAATCGATCTTTTCGGGGAGGAGGAAACAGTCGGTTTTTATAACACGTTCGTGCCTCGGATCAGCTCAGTTGCCGGAAACTTCGAGACTGCGGTAATACCGGATCTGCAGGAGGTGGTCGCCATCCGGGGTGCAAGCTATGCGGGGGTTCAATTCCACCCCGAATCGATCCTGACTAAAAACGGCGTTCAAATTCTGAAAAAAACGATGGACCGGCTTATGACTCCAATACAGGAGCAGGCTTCTATCCACCGCAATACGTCGAGGTGAAGAGCCATGGTGGTGAGGGTCAAGGAAAATCAGGGCCGAACTCATGGAATAATCCTCGCATGTGCTTGACCTGCATGGTCCGCATTTTTACCAGCTGTTCATGTATCCGGAAGTGAGAGCAAGGGTCAGCCTTGACAAATGGGCATTTCTCCTTTTCCCAAATACCCACTTGCCGGGGCTGACCCTGAAATCCGTACTGAGCAGGTTCCTTCCCGATATGCCCGGCAAGTTCTTATCTATCCAAAGCGGATATACTTTCATCCGGCTCAAGCGTACTCATATATAACGCCGGAATGTAATTTTCATCTTTCAAAAGTACGCTTAAACCGGATGAACCTGAAAAAAAATTCTTCATTGTTCGGGACCTCGTGAACCATATAGAACAACAGAATAAAATGGTAACACGTTGTTCTTTTTCTCTCCTCCAGGCAGGAAAGAGTCGAACCAGGACATCTCTTGCCCCCGACAACACCATCAGGAAGATCATGGAGTCAACTTTTTGCCGATCTCTTGGACTGCTGGTTTATTTAGTAGTTTCATAAACTTGGGGCTGGCAAGAAGTTTTGAAATATCGCCTGAGTTAATAGCCTTCATCAGCTCCGGGTCGTTCATTACCTGCTGAAAGTCCGGGTCATTCTGGAGGGAGTCTATCGATTTTATGATGTCCGGATTTCCTGTCATTGACTCCTGCAGAGCTTTGGCCCTGTTTTGTATCGAGGTGTTGCCCGGACTGGTTGCTAGATCTTTTGATGCCTTTGAAGGCTCCTCTCTGATGTCGCGTATTTTGTCTTTTTCAAGGGAGATGGTGCCCAGGGTATCAGATTTGATCGTATAGATGCCTCCACTGTAGGATATTATTTCTCCCATAATCACGCTCCCGTCCTTCAGTTCAATCCTTTCGGCACCGGCGTAAGCAAGAAGACTCCAGGCAAGGAGTGTCCCCGCGACAAGTGCGAGTAAGAGCAGTCGAGGTTTCATTGCATTGATCTCTCCAGGTCAGAGTACTATGGGCAAGGTTTACGCACTTTGGATATTTTGATGCCTGATTTTCAAATAGTGGACATGATACTCTAATTGACAACCTGAACCGCTTAATTGCAAGCAAATTTCCCTAACTTCTAAAGAAAGCCATTGGACCGATCCTCATTTTCGGTGGGAGTGAGGTATTGAAGGATTTCCCCTTTGCACATCCTGGTTGCCGATCGGTTATAAAGGGCCTGCCCTGGTGAAGCTGCAATAATTCGGGTCTCCCTATCAGGTCTTTAATGGATCGTCTGAAATGCTGGCTTGCGGAAGGTGTTCCATGTGGTGCGGGTTTTTCGTTCCATTATGTTTCTTTATGTCTCCTTTATGTTCCGGTGAGGCAAGGTAATCTTTTGCCCCGGTCGTCCTCGATCGCCTCAATCAGAAAAGGGGTGTTTGCAGAGGGTTCTCTTTTTGATCCACCATCAAAACCTCTTCATGAGCATTTGAATTTGCAGGTTTTCCCCCGGGATTCTTCTCCAGGAAAGAGGGCAAATTCTAAAAAAATATTGCCCTCTCAATTTCTCCGGAGTGCCAATCAGGCCCGGTGTTTTTTGGGGAAGCCCTCATCCGCCTTGGCCTGCATTCAGAAGAATTCTTCACGGTCTCTGGTTTCGAAACATCCCATTTTGTTTAGTTGTGTTTCGTATTGTTCGAATTGACGAAACGCTTCAATATTGGTTCGGGAGTTGCAATGGATAAGGCAGAGACTGCCGGTGGATTTCCTGGTCCACACATGGGGGGATATTTCCGGCCCAGACTGCAAAATGCTCGGTGCCGGGATGAGGGAGCTAAAGCCTGGGAGAAGGGTACGTTCAGTCTTCTCGGTCCTTCGGACGGCAAAAAACTTACGCGGGAAGCGCATGAATAAAAAAGCCAATCATTTTGTTCGACTCCAGAAGGTCCTGACCTCCGCTTTTTTTATCCTGATAATCATCCCGACCCTGGTCATTACCTGGGTCACGACCTCCAGTTCAAAAAAGGAGGCCATTGAAAAGATAGAGTTCTCTGAGACGCAGGTGATCGAACACCGCAAGGATGTGATCGAGTTGTACCTGAAGCAACAGGAAGAGCTGCTCGTTGATCTGGTGCGATTGTTTTCCAGAGACTATCTCAAAGAACAGAAGAACCTCAACGGTATTTTTACCGCGATAAGCAAAAGCGGTGATATCGTCGATCTGCATGCCATCGACTCCTCAGGTGAGCAGTTGGCCTATGTCGGCCCTTACAGAAGCAGTATTGCAGGTAAAAACTATAAAGATGCCCCATGGTTCAAGGAGGTACAGGTCAGTGGCAGGCATATCAGCGATGTCTTTAAAGGGTATAGAGGGATTCCCCATTTTGTGGTGGCCGTGACCGACCCCTTGAAGACCATTGTCCTGCGGGCCACCATCAACTCGGAAATATTCAACAGCCTTCTGAATAATGCCCAGATAGGCCCCCACGGGGATGCCTTTATCCTGAATCTTGCCTCTGAATTCCAGACACCAAGCCTGCAGGGAACCAACAAACTGGAACCATGGGAAAAATCGCTTCTTGAACACCATGATGGTACCAAGCTTGCCATTATCAATTCTTCTCTCTACGCCACCACCTGGATGAAGGACGGGCAGTGGCTTCTGGTCATCAAATCCCGGATAGAGGATTCGCTGGGGCGTTATTATCAGAGCCGGGACCGCAACTTGATCGTTATTGCGGTGACTTCCGTCATGGCCTTGCTTGCGGCGGTTTTCATCAGCCATTTCATGGTGGTGAGGATGGAGAGAGCCGAAAGGGAGAGGGGCAATCTCAATCAACAGATGGTGCAGATGGAGAAAATGGCCACAGTAGGTCGCCTGGCCGCAGGCATTGCCCATGAGATCAACAATCCCTTACAGATGATCACCACCCAGGCCGGTTGGATCAACGAGCTGCTCGAGGAGGAGGACCCCGGCCAATCGAAAAACCGCGATGAATACCTCGAGTCCGTCAAGAAGATCAAATACCATGTGCATCGAGCGGGAACCGTCACCCACCGTCTGCTTGGCTTCTCTAAAAAAATGGACAGTCAGCTGCAGAATGTCAATGTCGTCGAATTGATTGAGGAGACCATATCTTTTGTGGAAAACGAGGCTAAAACCAACAATATCGAGATAAAGCGAAGGCTCGATGCTGCGATCCCGGAGATCATGACCGATGGCCCGCGCCTGCAACAGGTGGTTCTCAATATCCTGAACAACGGACTGGATGCCCTGCAGCAGAACGGCTGGATCGAGGTGGGTGCCAGGGTGGATAACAAAGGCATCATTATCGAGTTCACCGACAACGGGCCGGGAATGACCGATGAGGTCATAAAGCATATCTTCGATCCCTTCTTTACAACCAAGGCCCCCGGTAAGGGAACAGGGCTTGGCATGTCCATCTGCTATGACATCATGCAGAAGCTGGGAGGACAGGTTCAGGTACGCAACAGGGAAGAGGGGGGAGGCGTTTTTACCCTGGTCCTGCCAAGGGATATGGGGAGAAAAGAAAAAACTACAGAATGATAGCGAGTCATTTTTATTGAAAGGAGAATACCATGGCCCTTTTTAACCTTCTGATCGTCGATGACGAGCAGGAATTTCGGGAGATGACCATCAAGCGTCTGAACAAGAGGGATTTCTGCTGTTACGGCGCGGAAAATGGGGAAGAGGCACTGGAGCAGGTTGATCAAAAGGATATAGATGTGGTGCTTTTGGATGTCAAGATGCCTGGAATGGATGGGATCATGACCCTCAAGGAGATCAAGAGAATGAAACCCGACATCGAGGTGGTGATGCTTACCGGTCATGCCTCGGTGGAATCGGGAATCGATGGCATGCGCCTGGGGGCCTTTGATTATCTGATGAAGCCCATTGAGTTGGAACCGTTGATAGAAAAACTCAAAGAGGCCTATGAAAAGAAGAGAATGCATCAGGAGAGAATGGAGACGGCAAAAATAAAAATGTCTTCGTCTTCGATGACCTGACCCGGCAATTCCCCGGAAGGCTGTTTTTGGGAGGGCCTTTCGGAAACAAGATATAAAAAAGTAAATCAAAGGAGAGCAAAATGAGTTTACTAAACGATCTCGGTCAGTTCATGATGTCTGGGGCAAAAGCCCAGGCCCGATGGGAACTGGAGATGTCGAACAACATCTTGCAGAGTCGCAACAGACAGGTGATACTTTGCCTGTTGCTCATCCCCATTTTTTTTGGCGCCATCGCCATCGCCGGAGGAGACGGCGCCGGCCTGCCGCATGTTATCGGCGGCAAGTCGGCGTATATGCCGTCTTTTTATACGCCTGTGATTTTTTTTGCCTCGATCTTTGTCGGGCTCTGCGCCGGCCTGATTACCGGCTGCATCGGCGCGGGCGGCGGATTCATTATCGCTCCGGCCCTGATGAGTGTGGGCGTCAAGGGTATCCTGGCCGTTGGTACCGACCTCTTTCATATCTTTGCCAAGGCGATCATGGGCAGTGTCCTCCATAAGAAGCTGGGAAATATCTCCGTTTCCCTGGCGGTAACCTTTCTTATCGGCTCGATCGTCGGTGCAACGCTTGGCGGCATGCTCAACAGATATCTCTATGACCTCAATCCGGTGTTGAGTGACCTGTTTATCACTGCAGTCTATGTCTTTATACTTGGATTCCTCTCTTTTTATGCGATGCATGATTATCTCAAGGCCCGAAAAGGGCCTGGGGGCTCTTCCGCACCCGGTGCCGGTGCCGGTGAATCGATTCCGCCCTTGGGACAGAAAATACAGTCCGTGCATATCCCTCCGATGCTGACCTTTGATGAGGGTGTGACTCCCGGCGGCCGTAAAATCTCCGCGATCTTTTTGCTCCTCAGCGGTTTTCTCGTCGGTGTGACCGCCGCCATTATGGGTGTCGGCGGTGGTTTCCTCACTTTCCCGATCTTCGTCTATGGCCTTGGTGTCTCTTCGATGACCACGGTGGGTACCGATATCTTCCAGATCGTTTTTACCGCCGGTTACGCCTCCATCAGCCAGTATGCCATCTTCGGCTTCGTCTTTTATACCCTGGCTATGGGCATGTTGCTCGGCTCGTTGATCGGTGTCCAGGTCGGCTCGCTGATTACCAGGGTCGTTCCCGGGATCATGATCCGTGGTTTCTTTGCCCTGGCCGTTACCGCCGGTTTCATCAACCGGTTCTTCGCCCTGCCGGAAAAACTGCAGAGCCTGAAGATGATTACGATTGCCAAAGAGACGGGTGCGTTGGTGAACACTGTCGGCAACTGCCTCTTCTTTTTGGCCATCGGCAGCTTCATGGTTTGGGTATTATATGTGTTCTTCAGTAATATCAGCGCATTAAAAACGGAGGGCCATTGATATGAGTATGCAGAAAAAATTGAAAGTCAGAGGAATTCTGATGTTGATCTCTTTCTTTGTCACCCTGGGGGTGATCTTCAGCCCGGTATTCCCCGGGAAGTGGGATAATCCCGGGAAGGTCAACGGACTTGATTTTATTGACAATGTCTTCAACCGGATATCGAAGGGATCGTCTTACTTCATCCCTAAGGCAATCAAAGACAGTGAGAAGTTTGCAGGAAAGAAGATTGAGGTTAAGATTACGGCAGGGAATGAACAGCTGGCTGCCCAAACTGCAAAACTTCTTGAGGTCGGCGGTGCGCAGGTTGTAGTCTCCGGCAGGGAACTGGCAATCAATGGCGATATGGGCCTGATCCTGAAGAGCAGCCTGGTAGATGCCGATTTTGTGTACAAAAATGATGGGAAGTCCGTTGCCCGAAAGTACGGTTTTTCAGAGCAACAGGCTCTCTACAACTGGTGGACGGCCTTTAAGGGGGTTGGCGACGACTTGACTAAACAGAAAAAATTCAAGGAAGCCAAGGAGTTTGCAGCTATTCAGAAAAAGGCCCTTGAACCCGCATACAACTACTATGGTATCATGGCAAAAGACTGGCAGGAGAACATTACCCTCATCGTTGCGGCTTTGGCCTTCTATGTGGTGTATACCCTCTGGTACGGGTTCGGCATCATGTATCTCTTTGAGGGATTGGGCCTGAAGATCGGACATTAAATAAAGTACGTACCTTTCATGACCGGTGGACTGTGGAGGGAGCGTTCTCCTGTCCGCAGTCCGCCCTTTTGTTGAAGGATTATCCATGCGCCGCATCCTCTCCTTTGTAAAGGATCTCCTGTTTCCTTCCTCCCAGCCGGAGCAGAGTCCCGAAGAACTGAAAGATGCCTTTAAACACCGCTACCGCAGCTTCAGGGGGCTGTTGACGGCAAATAACAATGCCCTGCAGACCATGGCCGAACTGGAAAAGGTCTATTACAGCGGAGACTCCTATCGGATGGCGACCGTCCGCTCGAAGATCACCACCATACTGGTGAACGTCTATAAGATGATAGGCAGTATCCAGGAGATGTCCGCTGGAAGGTATAAGGATCTGGAGACGATTTTCGAAACGATCAGCCGGGATCTCGATGCGATCATAGAAAAAAAATTGAGCCCGGTTCAGGGCCCTCTTATCCTGCCGCTCTCGGAGGTGGATAGAAAGGTGAAGAGCGAGGCCGGGGAAAAGATGGCCAATCTCGGTGAGGTGTCACATCTGTCCGGCTGCCTTGTTCCTCAGGGCTTTGTGGTGTCGGCCTCGGCCACCAGGCATTTCCTGGGCGCCGAGCACATCGGCGAGATCAATCGGCGCCTGCAGTTGCTGGACCC
Source organism: Desulfocapsaceae bacterium (assembly GCA_046706325.1). Taxonomy (GTDB): domain Bacteria; phylum Desulfobacterota; class Desulfobulbia; order Desulfobulbales; family Desulfocapsaceae; genus CAWGGS01. The sequence goes on from JBJKPM010000040.1 coordinate 11,451, forward strand.
CGATGATCTGGATGGACTGTTCAAGACCTGTGAAGAAGTCAGGAAGATTGTCCATGAGACCCCCTTGCCGCGGGATCTTGAAGAGCTGCTCTCTGTCCATTATGCCCGCCTGGAAAAGGGCACATTCCCGGGTTGCCGGGTGGCCTTGCGTTCAAGCGCCCTGGGCGAAGATACCGCAGGTGTCTCCTTTGCCGGACTCTACCGTACAGTACTCGACGTCGACAGGGATTCTCTGGTTGCCGCCTATAAGGAGATCATTGCCAGCAAGTACGGGGCAAAGGCCATCGCCTACCGGCGCAAGCGGGGTTATCGACATGAGGATATCGAGATGTGTGTCGGTTGTCTGGCCATGGTTGATGCCCTGGTCAGCGGGGTGACCTATTCCCGGGATCCCGGAGAGAAAGAGAGCCAGGTGCTCCGTATCAATGCCATCTCCGGCATAGCCAAGGGGGTGGTTGACGGCACCACGACGACGGATCTCTTTCTGGTCAGTCGCGACAAGCCCCATGCGGTGGTCTACAGTGAAATGCGGCAGGGCTCGGACAGGACTCCTGCCTCTTCGCTCACCTACGGTCAGATCAGAAAACTGGCTGAGACAGCCCTTTTGCTGGAAAACCACTTCGGCCAGCCGCAGGATATTGAATGGTCTTTCGACCAGCAGGGAGTGCTTTATATCCTGCAGAGCAGACCGATGTTGATCAGCCATGCAGCGGATGCGGCCGCTGGTCTTGTCCCTGCGTCCAAGAATGAGACTGGAGAAAAGCCTTTTCTTTTCGGAGGGATATCCGCCAGTGACGGGATCGCCTGCGGTGAGGTCTTCCGGGTAGATTCGACAGCGGGAATGCTGGGTTTCCCGACAGGGGCGGTGCTGGTATTGGAATATCCGCTGCCTGAATGGGCACCACTTTTAAGTCAGGCGGTTGCGGTTATTGCAGAAAGAGGCAGTGAGGCAGGGCATTTGGCGACTGTTTCACGGGAATTCGGCATCCCTGCTCTTTTCAGTCTGGCGGAGGCGATGACCACCCTGGTCAACGGCGAGACGATCACGGTGAATGCCACTGCCCGCGCCGTATATCGGGGATGTCGGCAGGATCTGCTCAGAAAGAAAACGGTGAAGAAGGATATCATGGCCGGGAGTCCGGTACAGCGGATACTGACCGAGGCCCTGCAGTATATAACGCCGCTCAATCTGAATGATCCCAACTCGCCGCAATTCAAGGCATCATGGTGCGAGACCCTGCATGATATCACCCGATTCTGCCATGAGAAATCGGTTTCCGAGATGTTCAAGTTCGGGCAGGAGCATCATTTTGATCGTGGCACCGCCAAACGATTGGTGGGCAAGGTGCCGCTGGAGTGGTGGGTTATAGACCTGGCGGATGGTTTCAGAGAGGGAACAAGCTACGAGGACAAGACAGTCCGCATCGAGAATATCGTCTCGGTGCCGATGTTGGCAATCTGGCAGGGCATTTCGGCTTTTCCCTGGGCCGGACCGCCGCCGGTCAGCGTTCGGGGGTTCGGCTCCATTATCTTTCAATCCACCATGCGGCCCGACCTTGATCCTGCCGTGGCCTCGGCCCTGACCACAAAAAACTACTTCCTGATCTCAAAAAATTTCTGTAACTTGAGTGTGCGTCTGGGGTATCATTACGCTATGATCGAAGCCTATGTCAGCGATCTTCTGACGGAGAGCTATGTGACCTTTCGTTTCAAAGGCGGGGCTGCCGATGCGAAGCGCAAGGCGGTACGGGCAAAACTCCTGGCTGATATCCTGCAGGACTTCGATTTTCGCGTCGAGCTGCGATCGGATGCGCTGCTGGCCAGGCTCAAGAAACGGTCGACACAGTATCTCCAGAGGCGTCTGCAGATCCTCGGCTATCTGATCCTGCATGCCCGCCAGCTGGATATGGTCATGAACAGGCCCAATGCAGTTGAGCAGTACAAGGAAAAGTTTCTGGCCGATATCGGAGAGATGCTGGCCGAGAATATCCCACCTGCCCTTGCGGAGTCCGGAAATGGTGAACAACAAACTCTTGCTGGTTGATGATGAGGCCGATTTTCGTGAAATCATGGCCAAATTTTTTTCGCGGCGCCGGATAGACTTTGCAACGGCTGGTGGGTGTATGGAGGCGCTGGACCGGCTTGGGGAAGGCATCTTTGATGTGGTGATTATGGATGTCAGCATGCCGGGACTGGACGGGATACAATGCATGGCCGAGATAAAAAAGATCAGCCCGGACACGGAGGTCATCATCCTGACCGGCAATGCCTCGATCAATACCGGCCTGATCGGCATGAAAAAAGGGGCCTTCGATTATTGTCTTAAACCCATCGACTTCGACGAGCTTATGGAAAAGATTATCCTGGCCCGGGAAAAGGCCTCCCGGTAATACAAACGCCTTGCCGTTTTCGCCCCCCCCCCTTGCACGCCTCGTCCCCCCGGAACTGGCCGCTTCCCTTTGTCGTTGTTCTACCTCTCTCCTGTTTCCTTCAGGTCAGCGATCCGGAACGCGGCTCGTGGACGAGAGGCAACCTGCAGATCAGGGCCCTGATTCTGCCGTCCGCCGACTGGATCGACAGGGCGGCACCGACCAGGGTCAAGGCCGATTGCAGGGCATGATCATTGTCGAGACTGTCCAGTACGGGCATCGTCTCCAGACTCCTGCCTTCAGGACAAATCCCGAAACAGACGGAATCCTCCTGCTGTTCAGTGAAGACTGCCAAGGTGCCGCCAGGTTGCAGGGTGGCCAGGAGGAAGAGGAAGAGTGAGGAGAAGATGAACTGCACAAGAGCAGGATCATTGGACAGTATCGGCAGGGTTTGCGGAGAGGAAACCGATATGCCGATCGATTTTAATTCCGCGAACCTGGTCAGAAATGCCAGTTCCTCATCCAGGACCTCATGGAGTTGAAAGGGGCTTGTCGGCGTGTCGTTCCTGTGTGCTGAGCCGCCGAGGTGTGCGGCCATCTCCGCTGTCTTCCGTGTCCTTGCTTCAATGGTCTCGGATATTTTTTGCAGACGGGCCTGCAGGGTCGGATCTTCCACGGCGCCAAGCGACAAGAGATCCATGAGCAGACCGGTGGACTCCTTGATGACGGCCAGGTGATTTTTCAACTGGTGGGAAAACCCGGCCAGCAGACGACCAAGCATCTGCAGCTGCCTTTGCCGAAGACTCTCATTGTCCTGTTGGTTCATGGTCTCTTCCGCCCAGCCATCCGTTTTTTATAGGCCTGCTCTATTTTTTCCAACAGGGCTGCGAGATCTACCGGTTTCATCATATAGTCAAAGGCACCCTGCTCCATGCCGTCAATGCCTGCGGCCGTTGATCCGTGACCGGTCAGGATGATTATCTCGATGGTCGAATCCATGGCTTTGAGCCTGGACATTACCTCGAGCCCGCTTAGATCAGGCATCTTCAGATCCAGAAGGACAACATCCGGTGCATCGGCGGCAGCGAGTTCCAGGGCCTCTCCCCCTCTGTTGGCGGATCTCGCCTCGATCCCGCGCAACGAAAACCGCTCAACCAGGGTTGAGGCGAATTCCACTTCATCATCAATGATCAAAATTTTCATGTTATTCATGGCGATCTTCCTCAAGATGTGCTGCATCATATGGAATCTGGATGGTAAAAACCGTTCCTGCACCGACGGTGGAATCCACAGCTATCGTTCCTCCAAGTTTCTTGACCAGGCCGTACGTTATCGACAGCCCGAGGCCCGTCCCCTTCCCCTGCGCCTTGGTGGTAAAAAACGGCTCAAAGATATGTTCGAGGACCTTCGGCGGCATTCCCGGACCGTTGTCCTTGATGGTTATCCGCACCCAATCCCTGCAGCTGACGGTGGATATCTCGATACTGCCGTCATAGACGATGGCGTCAATGGCATTATTGGTGATGTTCAAAAGAATCTGCTGCAGTTGCCCCCTGTCACTCAAGACCCGGGGCAGCCGCTCATCCAGCCTGGTCTTTACCTGGATGCGATTATGCAGGGATTCGTTTTCCAGGAAGGTGATCACCTCCCGCACAACCCCATTGATATCGACCTCGGCGATGGTGGCCTCCACTCTCCTTGCAAAACCAAGGAGCCGCTGGGTGATATTCTTGCAGCGTATGATGCTCTCCTGTATTCCCGTCAGGCCTTTATGTATTTTTTCAGCATATTCAAAGGGTGGACAAAGCCCCAGGTAATCGTCTATCAACCCGGCCTTCTGGCTGATGATTGCCAGGGGGTTGTTTATTTCATGGGCAACCCCCGCCGCCAGGCGGCCGATGGAGGCCAGCTTATTGGAATGCTCTGCCTCGGCCAGCAAAGACAGTTGCTTTTCATCCGATTCCCGGATTCTCTCGGTCAGGATGGTGACAAGCTGGAAAATGAACAGCAGGACAGTTGCGGTACAACCGACAAAGATCAGGATCAGCCTTCGTTTAAATGATGCCCACTCCGACTTGTGAACATAGTCCTGTTCGGTGAGGACCAGCATCCACGGGGTGTTTTTCAGGGGAGCGCTGGCATGAAAGATGGCGTTTTTGCGGTCATCTCGGTAGACGGCAATCCCGCTTTTATCGGTCACCTTGTCATATCTCGACAAAATAGCCCCATAGGAGCTGGATGCCGTCTGCAGCTGCCCGGAACCGTTGACAATGAACATGTCGTTGGTGGCCTTGGTACGGATGGTGGCGATAAATTTCTGCAGGGTTTCGGCATTAATGGTCGCCCGCAACACCCAGTATTCCTTGTTATCCGGATTATTTTTACGAACGGCAATGACGAAATGCGGGACCTGCCGAAATCCCAGATAGACATTGCTGATATACACGGTCTTCATCATCACCTCCTGAAACCATTCCTGACCGCTGTAATCCCGTCCCTGAAGATCGTAGGGTCCGACATAGGTGCGCTGGATTCCTTTGGAATCGATGATCCCCAGATCGACGAAGCCGTCATACTGTTCTTTCAGCCTGTCATAGAGCACCTGGAGATTTTCCCTTTCCAGAAGGGCATGATACCTGTCCTCCCTGGCAATGAGATTCACCGTGGACTGCAGACCCTGGATAAAGGCCTCGATGGTCTTCTGGGCTCCGTCCAGCCGCCAGAGCAGCTGGTCGTGTTCTTCGGTATGCAGGAGGTCCTGGTACTGAAAATAGCCCAGCCCGGCGGTGATGGTCACCGGGACAATGGAAATCATGGCCATGATGAAAAAAAGGATTCTTTTGGAATGGGCATAACTTTTTCCTCGATAGATCTCATCATTGAGGTCCTGCGGATCCACCGGCAGAAATCGCGTAAAAAGCTGTCTGATCCTGTTCATGACGTCAATCCATTCCCGTCGTCAGGAGAAGATGCCAGAATGGAGCCCGCTGCTAGAAGGCCGGTGCCTGCCAGATCCAGGGCAACGGCATAGTCACCGATGATCGAATCCAGGACGGTTACCTTTTTCCAGGTCAGAAATTTATAATGCCGCTCTTCTATTCCCCCGCAGACGACGGTATCGATATTTTCTTTGATGATCAGGTTGCACAGCTCTTCGGCCGAAGGTCTGGACATGATGATGGTCCGGGGGCGGCCGATGGTCTTTTCGCCATCGTGATCGGCTATAAGGACCTCCGATGCCAGATCGAACCTCCGGGCCACGGAGTTCAGTTGAATGGTGATCAGGATCTTCATGGCTCGTCTCCCTCGTGCCGAGATCAGGTCAGATTGTGCAGGGTTAATTTCCGCCACAGGGTGGTACGGCCCCAGCCGAGGATCTTTGCCGCCTTGGAGCGATTGCCATGCGACTTCAGCAAGGCGTTGATTATCATCTCCTTTTCAATACCAAGCCAGTCCTTCCCCGATTCCGGCTTGTTTCCAGGCGCCTGGGAAACCTCCGCCACCGGCATGCGCAAAGAAGGCTCCCGATGTTCCTGGCCTTCGGCCGTCTGCGCCGTCAACAGATACTTCGGCAGGTGTTCGTTTCTGATTCTGTCGTCCTGGCAGATATTGGTGCAGTATTCGACGATGTTTCGGAGTTCACGAATATTCCCGGGATAGCTGTACGAGGTCAGCAATTCGATGGTCCGAGGGGTAAAACCGGTGATCTTCTTATTGAGCCCCCGGGAATACTCCCGCAGGAAATGATCGAGGAGGAAACGGATGTCTCCTTCCCGTTCCCTCAAGGCCGGCAGGTGCATATGCAGCACATTGAGGCGGTAGAAAAGGTCTTCCCGGAAATTCCCCAGCGCTACCTGTTCTCTCAGCGACCTGTGGGTTGCGGCAATTATCCGAATGTTGACTGCGACCTTTTTGTCCCCCCCGACCGGATAAAACTCCCGGTCATCCAGGACTGATAAGAGTTTGACCTGCAGAGCCAGGGGCATATCACCTATCTCGGTGAGGAATATGGTCCCTTCCTGGGCCAGTTTGAACATACCAGGTTTGTCCTTGATCGCTCCGGTAAAGGCCCCCTTGACATGGCCGAAAAGTTCGGATTCGAGCAGGGTCTCAGGCAGGGCGCCACAATTTATCTTGATGAAGGGATGCCGGCCTCGTTTTGAGGCCTTGTGGATGGCCTCGGCAACTTTATCCTTTCCGGTACCGGTTTCACCGGTGATCAGGATGGAGGCCTCCGTTCTGGCCAGCAGGGGCATCAGCTCAAAGACCTCCTGCATCTTCAGGCTCTGTCCGAGAATCCCGGTCGCATTGTCGGGAAGAAGCGATGTGCCCATCACCGCCCGCAGACTGGAAACATCCTCAAGAACCACGATCAAGCCTGTTATCTTGTCGAGATGATCACGCACAGGTGAGATTGTGAACTGGATGTCGATCTTCCTTCTATCCCTGTTGATGATGTCCCCCTCAACGGAAGATGATTCTCCGGAGGAAAGAACCTGCCAGAAGGCCTCACCGCGGACCCCCAGATTGCTGCGGATCACGGAATCAAGGTATATCCCTTTGGCATCTGCGCTGGAATACCCGGTCAGGCCTTCCAGAGAACGGTTCATTGCCGTAATCCTGAGATGATTATCCACCAGGGCGATCCCGTGGGGGACTCCATCGAGAATATCTCCGAGATCACATGTGCCCGGTACAGGCTGACTGTTTTTCTCCATCATCATGGCCCGGAGGCGAAAACTTCCGGATTGTTCCGGCAAGACAACAGGGACGTTCCATAAAGTTTCAATATGTTCAACTTCCTTTAAACTAACCTGAAACAGTACCGCATTGTCAAGTACTCTCGTTTTTTGGATTTTGGAAATTCCATAGACACCTGGGACAGATCCCTCTCAGCCCCCCCTGATCCTGGAATAGGCATCCAATATTGTCCGGGAGAGTTCATCCATGTCCACCGGCTTCTGCAGGTAAGCGAAGGCCCCCAGAGACATGCATGTCTTCCGGTCGTCTTCACTGCCGTGACCGGTAAGGATGATCACTTCCACCTCGGGATTCGTCCGTTTTGTCCGACGCAGGACCTCAATGCCATCGATTCCCGGCATCTTCAGGTCAAGGACCATGATCTCTGGTTTGTCTTCATCTATAAAATCAAGCGCTTGCTGTCCATCAAAAACAGCGTAGCTTCCAACATCCCGATTTATCAACCTCTCGGACAAGGTCTGAATAAGCTCCCTTTCATCATCCACCAGCAGGACCTTGGACGGCAACTCAAACTGCTGAGCACGATAGATGGAGGTCTCGTATTCCCGTCCCTTGACGACCTCGACATTCCCGACCCCAAGGATGCCTTTGGTGATATGTGTCAGGTTGTTGGCCAGTCCCTTGAAATTAAGAACACTTTTGTTGACCTCGAGGATAATGTCGCCCCGAGCGGCCCAAACATCAATCCTATGGCCTTTCTGCAAAAGAGCCTTTTCAACCTGAGCCGCCAGAAGCATATCCTCAACCGCCTGTTTTGACTCTTCGGTCTCAAGTACCGATGTTTTATGGACCATCTCCGCAATGAGTTTTGCTGAATTTTCGATAGACTCTTTGCTCACCGGAAGGACCATATCGTACAAGGTCCCATCGATTGCCTCTTTGCGAAAGAGAAAATCCGTCCAGGTATATGAACTGATATCACTTTGTTTTATCAACCTTTTCGCATCTTTTTCAGAGATACCTTCCGCCATGGCCTGCAGCACTCTTTGCTGTTTTTCGTCCGCCAGGAGGGCTTTCAGGACATGGGTCACCTTTTTGGGAATCAGCAGGGCATGAAAACCCACATAGATACAGGGAGAGAGTTTGAGTAACCGGGATGCGATATCAATCTTCATCAGATTGATATGGCGTTCTTTCTCAAGCGTAAACTGGTTGAACACCGAGGTTTTTTGATACATGGACTGCCGCAGTTTGTCCTCGTCGATTCCGTATTCATCGGAAACCGCGGAGAGTATATGGTTGTCGGTGACAATTGGGAAACCTAGAGAATCCGAGAGAATCTTGATTATCTCATCCTGTCGTGTGAAGCTCAGAGAAAAGAGGGCTATTGATGGCATATATGTCTCCTGTAGGTAATTAAACGGATTAAGGTGTTGGGGGCGGAAAATATCGGTTCTCATCCACATACAGCAATATGCATGCCACAGGAGAAACATTTTATATTGAATAGAATTACGTACTATTACGAGATCAACCATCATAATTCGCGTCAAGCCAGGCGACAATTTGAGGAAATGAAACACCATGGAACATCTGTGTTGTCTTTTTCCGATGGTATGCAATTATTGGAGATTGTCCCCTTTGCCCATCTTGTGGTTACCGATCAGCTATAAAGGGTCCGTTTCTGCATGGTACCGAACCAGATGATTCGACATGAACGGATAATCACGCCGTTCAAGATGAGTGGAATGCCCTTATCAAGGGGATGGTTTTGGTGCTATCGTCGGCCTGGCCGGTTTACTAGATGTAAGAGTTTGTTAGTGGGTCAGTCTGAAAAACCCAAACCGACCCACTAACAAGAGCTTGTCCTCCTTGACAAAAGCAAATCCCGCGCTGTTTAATATAGAGAAACGACATGCCAAGCATACGTATGATCCCTGCAATAGTATCGTTGTCGTGTCGTGCGGAACTCGAAGAGACCACGAGGCAGGAATCTGAACTCATGATACTTTCCACTTTGGGGCATGAAACAAAAAAACCATAGATTCAATTACATATATGGTGGTTCTTTTGCAGGTATTACATCATCTGGAAGGGGAAGGTCATGGCCATTCTTGAGTATGGAATAACCGATTTTCACTATATAGCCGCTGGTGCCGCAATCCTCGCCAGCGGTGGGGGGGGCAGCTATCGCAACGCTGTAGACATACTCCGGGAGTTGGCTGACACCGGCTGGAAAGGCACCGTTCCGGTAAGGGATTACGATGGCAAGACAAACTGTTGCGTGCTGGCCATGATGGGTTCACCGGATGCTGCCGATAGCATGGCACTTGCCGACGTCGAAAACTCCATCGCCAACACTGTCAGCACCTTCGAACAGACGACGAATGAGATAGTGGCATGTGTCATTCCGGTGGAAATCGGTGCGATCAACTCACTCGTGCCTCTCATTGCCGCAGCCCAATCAGGCAACGCCATCCGATGGGTCGTCGATGGCGACGGTGCAGGGCGAGCCGTGCCTGAACTGCCGCAAACCACCTATGGCGGCAGTCCATCACTGGCGGTAAGCCCCTGCTCACTGGCTGACAATGCCGGACCGACCGCGATATTGCAGTCCGCCACGTTGCATGCGAAGACCCCCGCGTTGATTGAATCACTTGCTGGCGGCATAGTAGCTGCCTTCGGGAGTTTTTCAGGGATTGCGCTGTGGCCATCCAATCCGAGCAATGGTTATGCCTTAACGGGCAGCTACCTTGTCGGGACTCTCAGTCAAGCCTGGGCGCTTGGCCGGTCTTTGATGACGACTGCGACACCTCTCTCAACAGCTCAAGTCGCATCGCGGATCACGACCCTGATTAAACGGGCTGCGAGGCCCGTCGTCACCAACTTTTTCATCACTGCCGTTACCCAGTCGACGACCAGCGGCTCTCTCGACGCCGGTATCATCCGCCTGGACAACACACCCGATCAAGACAGCAGCACGGAAACGCACTGCATCTACAATCTGAACGAAAGTCTGATTATGTATTCAAACCTGAACTCCATGCCCGATATCATCGCCCCGGATTCAATCTGCTATTACTCGGAAAGCACCGGTCGTGGTTTCTCCAATTCGACCGATGACCTGTCCGGGTATTTCGATCCGGTCGCAGGCAAGAGCACAGGCCGACCCGTCAGCGTCATTAAAGTCGATGCGGCAGCGAAATTCCGCAATGCGACCGGTGTCGTCGCCTCCTTCGCCTGTTTGTTGCGGCGTATCGGGTTTGCCGGCGCTCTTCCATATACCGGTACAAGTGGGCTCGAAAGACATGACGATGAGTGAAGAGGATTTCAACAAGGATCGCCTGGAGCTTGCCTTGGAGGCTGCCGGGCTCGATCTTTGGGAAAACGACCTGGTTTCCGGCGAAGTAACCCGTAAGGCACTGAAAACATTTGCCGAACTTGGTTATAATGAAGAGGAAAGCTTTGCATACATGGACGACATGTTCTCTATCGTTCATCCGGACGATGTCCCGATAGTCCAGGCGGCGATCAAAGAGCATCTGAAAGGAGTCACGCCGCAATACCGAAGCGAATTCAGGTTGCTCGCCAAGAACGGTTCCTGGGTCTGGTACGCCAATTATGGCAAGATTATGAAGAGCAGGGGTGTCGATCACGGGAAGCGATTTATTGGAGTGACGTTCAATATCAATGACAGAAAATGTCAAGAAGAAGAGCTCCGGCTCATCAATCTCAAACTCGCCGAGCAAAACGAATTGCTCGAGAAAATGAATGTCGCGTTGCAAACTCTCTCGACGAGCGATCCCCTCACCAGGCTGCCGAATCGACGGCTTCTTCTTGATCGACTGCAGAACGCCTTGGTGTCGAGAATGCGGACCGGTCAATCCGGGGCCTTGCTTTACATCGATATGGATAATTTCAAGGCCCTCAACGATACTCTGGGACACGATAAGGGCGATTTGATGCTGCAGCAGGTCGCTCAACGTCTGAAGGCCTGTGTCCGCGAAAGCGATACCATTGCCCGTATCGGTGGAGACGAGTTCGTGGTGATGCTGGAACGCCTGAGCAAAACTCCTCTGGAAGCGGCGGCCCAAACGGAAGCCGTCGGCGAGAAAATCCGGGAAACGCTCAGCAAACCCTACCAGCTTGATACGTACGAATTTCGTATTTCTCCCAGCATCGGCGCTACTCTTTTCAATAGAGATTCACAAACGGTCGAAGAACTTCTCAAGCAAACCGACATCGCGATGTACCAAGCGAAGAAAGCGGGGCGCAACACCTTGCGGTTCTTCGATCCGCAGATGCAGACGATAATCGATGCCCGTATATCCCTCGAGACCGATCTGCGCAAGGCGTTAGAGCGAAACGAGTTGCAGCTGTTCTATCAAATCAAGGTCGATGGGTCAGGCCGATCAATTGGGGCTGAGGGGCTGATTCGCTGGATACACCCTGAACGCGGCCTGATACTCCCTGCCCAGTTTATACCGCTGGCGGAAGAAACCGGCTTTATCCTGCCCATCGGAGAATGGGTGCTTGAGACGGCTTGCTCGCAGCTCAAAGCCTGGCAGAAGAATAAGGCCACGCGTCACCTTATTCTTTCTGTGAACGTCAGTGTTAAACAATTCCGCCGGACCGATTTTGTCGGACAGGTGAAAGCTGCCCTGCAACGTCATGCCCTCAAGCCGAACCTCCTTAATCTGGGGTTGACCGAAGGCATGCTGACGGAGAACATCAATGACGTTTTTCAAGCAATACATGCACTCAAGGAAATTGGCGTCAGGTTTTCACTGAATGACTTCGGTACCGGCTATTCATCCCTGCAATACCTCAAACAACTTCCGCTCGATCAGGTCAAGATCGACCGTTCGCTTGTGCGTGAACTGGCCGACGACAGCAGCGACATGGCGATTGTGCGCACCCTCATCGCCGTGGCCCAGAGCCTGAATCTGGATATCATTGCCGAGGGTGTTGAAACGGAAGTACAGAAAAATCTTCTTAAAAAATGGGGATGTGAGAATTTCCAAGGCTACCTGTTCGGCAGACCGGTACCGATTGAGCAGTTCGAGACCTTGCTGGAATCGGTCTGAGTTTTTGGGGCACCATCTAATGGGTCGCACGGACTATCAAACAAGATCTCGAAAAAGATATGCACTGTCGCCGCTCTTTCGTGTCCGATGATATCGAATCCGTGTACAGGGCCATTAGGATGTTGGGAAATAGCCTGTGTTCGTGGTGCCTTTCACGGTACCGAGTGACCCTTTGAACCTTCCGGAGGGTAGCCGCCGGAGAGCTTCTTGATGAGCATTCCGATCAGCGCGATACTAAAAAGTACGGCTCCGGCCGCCGCGGCACCACCTGCCAAGTAATAGAAATTTTCCATATGCCAACCATCTGGAAGGTTAAGTTCAGGTTTGTCAGGCACATAGCGGATCGCAATGGGGCCGTTCTGTGTAAGATGATTCCAAACCGTAGGGTCTATTCTGATCGTATTGAAAACCATGCCATTCGCCGGAGTATGGAACGTATAGGTTACATAGTGTTCCTGTTCCCCCTCTTTTGTTTGAACAAGATAGATTTTTTCTGCGACTGTGCCGGTAGTCAGTACACCATGCAGATACACAGTCCGCTCGGTTAAAATTTGATCGGCCGCGTACCAAACACCCATCCAGGATATGATGGCGAAGAACAATATAGCCGGCAGCCCGATCCAAAAGCCCCGCCGTGTAAATCGAGGCGCGGCTTTCTGGGTTGGAGCCGGCTCGCCTGCGACCCGTGACGCTTCGACACGTTCAGCCGCCACCAATATGGTATTGTGACGAAAGCCTGTGACGAACAGCATGGTTGATTTTGCCGATCCTTGCAACTCCACAGGAAGAAGCGCCTCGCAGAAGCGCGCTTGACCGGATGTCACCAACAGGCAATGATCGCCTATGGAAACAGGCGTGTATTGCCTTCCGGGTAGATTCAAGAAAACAATGCCCGGTCCAAGCAGACGGCAGAAAGAACCCTCTCTGCGTTCGGCGAGACGCTGGCGCTTCGAAATTACCTTAAGGCTGATCATAGCGTTCCAGTGACAAAAAACGGAGAAATGCCCGAATTGGGAGGGGCTCGCCTTCTCTGCCAAATATTCGCAAGATGCTCGTGACCGGTGGGACCGTCGCCTTTTGCCGGGTGGACCGGATGTGTGAGTGCGAGACCCGCCCCGCATCTTCGTAACCAAATATCCATATGTCACTTTTTGCCTTCAGCTTCATACCACTGTCGCCAACGAATGGTATCATTTCCGTATTTTTGACCCGAGAGCTTCTCCAGAGAGGTTATCACCCAGTTATGATTTTTCAGCTGATTCTCCTTTGCTGCATTTTCAAGGAATCCGATAAGCGGACCAATGCCCCGTTGGTCGCCGATCTTTGCAAGCGCTTCGGCAACAACGCCCCCGAAATTTGGCCTGCGGAGCACTGCTAAGAGCGGAGCAACAGCACGGTCATCCCCGATCTCACCAAGGCTCCGCACGGCATCAATCTGTGTCCCATAGTCAGGATCATCGAGGAGCCTGACGATCCTGTCAACAGCACGGCTGTCTCGTAGCTGACCGAGAAGCACTGTGGCTCGGTCTCGGACATTGGTATTCGTATCCTGAAGCAAGGGCAGAATAAGATCTGCGGCTGAAGGATGATGTCTCCTGACCAGTTCTTCAGCTGCCCTGACCCTATTTTCGTCTTGGGGATCGCGAAGGGAGTGTACAAGCTGCTCCACGGGGGCGGAAAGAAAGGGATCCTTGGCGGGTTTCCCCTTATATTGAAAAATTTCGTTGGAGACAAAAAGGAGCACGGCCACAGCCACGGTGATGATTACTTGCCTGGGATGCGCAAAGCCCCAAGGAGATGCAGACCTGCCGGATTTTATGCCGAGGAAGATGCCGAAAACCACCGCAACCGGCAGAAGCATATAAAAAGCAAAGACAGCCAGGAGCCTGTCAATTCCATCGCCGCCCATACTCAATAGGGCCATTATTGCCATGACCAGTGCCACTGCCTCCACAGCACCTCCAAAAGCAGCTGCTATGCGGTACGGCCTATGTGTATTGGTCATAAGCGATTGTTCCCAAATGGGGTTCATCCGACTCAAGCATGTCTATTTATAACCCGGGAGGTGGAGGGCGTCGCTTGCGCACGCCTCGCGGAGGCCCGCAATTTTACACTCTAACTTTGGAAAAACCGACCATCCAAGACGTATTTTCATTCCTGAGGAGCTATGCTTCCTCTTTACTGTCGCCATACTTTCGCGCCGATGTATGTATACAACCCGCATGGACCGCCTATTCATGTTCCAGAACCGTTCGCACCTTTACCGCCAGATCCCTGATGGAGTAAGGTTTCTGAAGAAAGTTAACACCTTCATCCAACACACCGCGATGAGCGATGACATCGGCGGTATAACCGGAAGAAAACAGACATTTCAAACCCGGGTTTATCTTGCAAAGCATTTTTGAGAGATCGTGACCGTTCATCTCAGGCATGATTACGTCCGTTATGAGCAGTTGTATCTGGCGATTGTGGATCTCAGCCAGGCGGCGTGCCTCGCTCGGTGCAGAGCAGGCCACTACCTTGTACCCCAACTCCGCAAGCATGATCTTGCCGACGTTCAAGATTGCCTCCTCATCCTCGACCAGCAGCACCATCTCTCCACGACCTTTAGGTATTTCCTCCATGGAAACATCCTGCGGATCTACGACTCCGCCGATATGCCTTGGCACATAAACCTTGATGGCCGTCCCGTTTTCCGGTTCACTATAGACATTGATGAACCCATTATTCTGCCTGACTATTCCATAAACAGTGGCCAACCCCAGACCCGTTCCCTTGCCAAGATCTTTGGTGGTGAAGAACGGCTCGAAGATGTTTTCGACGGTTTCTTTGTCCATGCCGCAGCCGTTATCACTCACGGCCAACATGACATATTCTCCAGGAGCAAACCCGTGATGAATGGAACAGTAGGCTTCGTTAAAAATCACATTTTGGGTTTCTATGGTAATCTTGCCCACTCCGATGATGGCATCCCTTGCGTTGACGCAGAGATTCGCCAGGAGCTGGTCGATCTGTGAAGGATCTATCTTGACCAGCATCTCCCCTGAGCCCGGATGCCAAACGAGATCAATATCCTCGCCGATCAACCGCTGGATCATTTTCAGCATGTTTGCCACAGTGGCATTTAAATCCAAAACCTTCGGAGCAACGGTCTGTTGGCGGGCAAATGCCAAAAGCTGCCGGACCAGATCAGCCGATCGCGAGACACACTCCTGGATCGTCTTGAGATCGCTGCGGGTTGGGTCCGATGGGAGACACCGCATCATGGCCAGTTCGGCGTGGCCCATGATTACACTGAGCATATTGTTGAAATCATGGGCTACTCCTCCTGCCAGTCTTCCGACTGCCCCCATTTTCTGCGCCTGTTTAAGTTGCGCCTCTCTCAGGTATTCGGTGGTGATATCCCGGAAGACAAGGACGGCTCCAAGCACTTCACCGGCATCATTTCTGATCGATGCACAGGAATCGGCGATGCGGTATTCTGTTGAATTTTTCGAAACAAGCAGGGTGTCTTCAGCCAAGGTGGTGTTCTTCCCTGTGGAAAGGACTATGGCTGCAGTGTCGGCACACTTGGCCTTGCTGGTTGCATTAACGATATTGAACACCTCTTCGAGCGGTCTGCCGTAGGCCTCTGTCTCCAGCCACCCGGTGAGAGTTTCGGCGATTGGGTTCATACTGGAAATATGCCCATTGGTATCGGTGGTAATCACGGCATCGCCGATGGAGTTGAGGGTAACGCGCAGTTTTTCTTCACTGCGGCCGAGGTTATTCCGGCTCAAACGCAGCCGTTTGCTATTGAGGAAAAGAAACACGATCAAGAAAGCGAAAAGGCAAAAAACTGAAAAAACAATAAAGACCAGATGCTTATAAGTATGATAAAACGAAAAAGGACGGAAGAGGATCCTGCTGCCCGGCGGTAACAACCGTTCGTCGATGGAGAACCGGATCAGTTGCCGGTCATCAAACTGATAGCGGTTCTGGCTTGTCGTTTCAACAGGAAGGTCCTTGATGGAGACCTGACCTGTTAGGATACGCAGGGCTTGTTTTGCAGCATATTCGCCTTGAATGGTACCGCTATTGACTTTTCCTCCAATGATACCCAATCCGAGATTGGCACTTGATGTGCCGAAGACGGGAACCGGCGACGCCTTGGCAATGCGGGGATATATGGCCTTATTATCAAAGGTGTTTCCTTCTCTGTCCAGATACCAGTCTGGGGCTATGACTGCGCTGGTTGCCTTGAGGCGGCGGAGTTTTGCCAGCATCTCATCTGTTGTCAGCGCCTCGCCGTTCAGGTAGGTGAAGGTTATGCCCGGATAACCCCGGGCCGCCGCAACCACCATCTGTCGGGTGCCGATTCCGGTTGGCGTGCCGTCACTGACGACGACAATCCTGTTGACTTTTGGCAACAGATGCCGGATGAGGGCGATATTGGCGGGTATATCCAGAGCCTCAACCAGACCGGTAAAGTATTTCCGGTCGACCGCAAGGGCGTCGGCACTATTGTTTACGCCACAGAAGACCACTGGAACGTTGGGGAACAGCTGGTTGTGGTAGCGTTTCATGAAATCGAACGCACTATCGTCGGAGGTGATGATGATGTCCGGAAGTACAAGCTTGTATTTCAAGACCAGCATCTGCAAAATCATTTTGTCCAGTTTTTCATCAAGGCAGCGCTTGCTGTCCATATATTCGATATGATACTCGACCTTGGTCAACCCGGCGGACAGGGTAGCCATAACCGCGGCGACGATGTCGTCGGTCCATCTGAATCCCTGGTGATAGGAGTTAAGAATCAGGACGTGATACGTGTGATCGGGTTGCTCTGCACCGGCAACCGGAGAAGGTGTGGACGTAACCAGAGTTGCGATGAGCAAAAGGATCGCAAAAAGGGCCTGCCCATGTCTTGCAAAAGAGCGACTGTGGTACAACAGTGCTGTCACGATTAACATGGCCAATGGACACCTTCTTAAGAAGGTAGTAGCTACGACTCGATCTGACAGATATCGGTGTTTTGAAGGCGTCTGTCGGATCAAATTCAACTCTGTCTTTATCCTGCCATATATTTTCCCAATCCTCAAGTGTTACCAGCGGGGTCCGTCCACAGCACATTTTTGCCGATGCGTCTTTTCCTGTGAGGCCCTCGTAAACGTCTTGTCCTGCACGCAATTATGAACTAGTATGGTATACTATTTGCAAAGGTCTCTGCCATGCATAAAACGAATGCCGTCATCTCAAGACGTGGTCTTCTCGGCCTCGCGCTTCTCTTTATCCTTCTTGTTCCCGGACAGAGTAACGCAGGTGGAGCCAAGAAGACCATCCTTTATATAAATTCCTATCATAACGGCTATAAGTGGTCGGATATGGAACAAAACGGGATTCGATCGAAGCTTGATAGCGGCCCGTATTCAATCGATTTACAGGTTGAATACCTCGATGCCAAACGATATAACATCCCCGCGGTTATCGACAGCCTCTTTCAGGTTTTTCAAAAGAAATATTCCCATGAACATTTCGATGTAATCATCGTCTCCGATGACGATGCCTTGAATTTCGCCCTGCGCTATCGCCCCCGGCTTTTTCCCGGTGTGCCCATCGTCTTCTGCGGGGTCAACGACCTGAAGAACAAGGACCTGACCTCGGGAAACCTGACCGGTGTGATCGAGAGCTTCGATCTGACGAGGACGATCGACGTTGCCCTCAAACTGCACCCGGAAAAACGCCGGATGATCGTAATTGGTGATGAATCGACCGCAGGACTGGCCATTAAGAAACAGATTGAGGCCATTGTGCCGCGGTTCAAAGACAGGCTGCAGGTCGATTATTGGACCAGGATCGATCTTCCTGAGGCGCAACGTCGGGTCCAGCACCTGCCGGACAACTCCTTTCTCTTTTTTATTCCCTACTTTCAGATCATCAATAACCGCACCTATACCGCCGAGGAGGTGATGAGCGCCCTCTATACCCACTCCCGGGTCCCGATCTATACCTCCTGGAAATTTTTGCTGGGGTCAGGCGCCGTTGGAGGATGCATGCTCTCGGGAGAAGACCACGGACGGATAGCGGCAGGCATGGCCCTGAAGATCCTGGATGGTACGCCTGCCGATTCCATTCCTATCATCAGACACCCTTCCGGCTCCTATCTTTTTGACTACAACGTCATGCAACACCTGAGGATACCGGAGAAACTCCTTCCTCCGGGCAGCACCATCATCAACGCCCCCAAGGTTTTTTACGAATTGCCGAAAGAACTGGTCTGGACCATCGTCACCAGTCTGCTCCTTCTGCTGGTGACCTTGGTCTTTCTGGTCTCCGCCATGCTTGACAGAAGACAGGTGGAGAGGAAGATAAAAGATCAGCTCACCTTCCAGGAGACCCTGATGGATACCAACCCACAGCTGGTCTCCTGGAAAAATCTCGATTTCAGATACCTCGGGGCCAACCGGGCCTTTGCGACCTTTTTCGGACTCAAGGACCCGAGCGAGGTTATTTCCAAAACGGCCCAGGACATCATTCACGATCAGGAATATACCCAATGGTCGCACAGTGCCGATATTGCTGTGGTTACAAACAGGAAGGCCTTTCTCAAGGTCAGAAAGAGACTGACCGACCATCAGGGCAATGCGGCCTGGATTGAAGTCAACAAGGTTCCGCTGCGTGATCAGTCCGGCAAAATCGTCGGTATCCTCAGCACGGTCGAGAATATCACCCGGGAACTCGATCTGGAAAAGCAGCTGCTGCAGTCCCAGAAAATGGAGGCAATCGGAACACTTGCGGGCGGCATAGCCCATGACTTCAATAATATCCTGACATCGATCATCAACTCCACCGAGCTTGCCATCGGCGATGTCGACCCGGATTCCCAAACCAACAAGGACCTGGAACGGGTGCTCAAGGCGGCCCGCCGGGGTGGCCGGGTTGTCAAACAGATCCTCGCCTTCAGCAAACCCTCACAGGAGGGCTTCCGTCCGACCAATCTGGCGGATGTGGTGAACGAGGTCGTGGGCCTGATGGAGATCTCCCTTCCCGGCAATATCGAGATGTGCTCCCATATTCCTCCCGATATCGGCTGTGTGCTGGCGGATCCCACCCAGATCTATCAGGCGGTTATGAACCTCTGCACCAATGCCTTTCATGCCCTGAGAGAAAGCGGCGGGATACTGCAGCTAAGTCTTGAGGAAATCGCCCTTGAGGCAGAAGAGGCCAAGGTCCTCAACCTTGAAACGGGCGAGTATATTCGGTTGACCGTCTCCGATAACGGGCCCGGAATCGCCCCGGGTATCATCGACAAGATCTTCGATCCCTTCTTCTCGACAAAGGACAAGGCCGAAGGGACCGGTTTGGGGCTTGCGGTCGTCCACGGCATCGTCAAGGCGCATCTGGGAGGGGTGCGGGTGGACAGCGTCGAAAATCGGGGAACGGCATTCGACCTCTTTTTTCCGAAGATCTCCTCCACCGACATCCTGCCGGAGAAGCAGGACATCGTCCTGGATAGTCGGGGCGGCGCAATACTCTTTGTCGAAGACGATGAGGATCAGCTGCATACCACGCCGCGGATCCTTGAAAATGCGGGGTATTCGGTTACGGCCGTCGGTTTTCCACCGGAGGCGCTCGACCTGCTCACAGCCCACCCGCAGCGCTTCGATCTGCTGATTACCGATTATGACATGCCGGCAATCAACGGCATCGATCTCATCCGGCGGGCATATGCCCTCAACCCCGAGATACCCTCCATTCTTATTTCAGGACGGGAGGATGCAATCGCGGCAGCCCATGCCATCCCTTCCATCCGTCGGGTCTTCATCAAACCCTATGATACGGTGGATCTGACCTTTACCATCAACACTATTCTGGAATAGGATGCAGCCATGGCAAACATTCTGATAATCGACGATGATCAGGAAATATGCGAAACCTTGAGCAGTCTGGCCGTACGGCTCTCTCATGATTGCCGATGGGCGCATTCCCTGCGTTCGGGCCGGAAGACCTGTCTGGAGACCTCCTTTGATATCATCTTTTTGGACGTGCGTCTCCCGGACGGCAACGGTCTCGATCTTCTGCCCGAATTCATGGAGATAGCCGATCCCCCGGAGATTATCATCCTCACTGGAAAAGGTGACCCGGACGGTGCCGAACTGGCCATCCAGGGCGGTGCCTGGGACTACATCCTGAAGCCCTCCAGTATCCGGGAAATAACGCTCACGCTCAACCGTGCCTTGAAATATCGCAAGGAAAAACGGAAAAAGGCCGAGGCCGACACCCTGAAGGCCGACAAGGTCGTCGGTACCAGCTCGAGAATGAAGGCCTGTTTCGAACTCATGGCCCAGGCCGCCCGTTCCGACTCGACCCTGTTGATCACCGGAGAGACCGGAACCGGCAAAGAGCTGTTCGCCCGGACCATTCATGAAAACAGCGGCCGTTCAGCCGGAAAATTCGTCTTTGTCGACTGCGCATCGCTTACCGAGTCTTTGGTGGAATCGATCCTTTTCGGATACCGCAAGGGATCCTTTACCGGAGCCCAGGACAACCGTATCGGTCTGATCAAACTGGCCGACGGCGGCACGCTTTTTCTCGATGAAATCGGGGAGATGTCTCTTTCTCTCCAGAAGGTCTTTCTGCGTGTTCTGCAGGAAAAGACCTTCCGGGCCGTGGGTGACACCCTTGAACAGAACAGCGATTTCCGACTGATTGCGGCGACCAACCGCAACCTCGACGAGATGGTCGACAACCACGAATTCAGAAGCGACCTGCTCTTCAGGATCACAACCATGCGGTTGCCTCTGCCTCCCCTGCGTCAGCGTCCGGAAGATATCAGCGCCCTGGTGCATTTCAAGACCGCTCAGCTCTGTTCTCAGTATGGCATGCCGGGAAAGATTATCGACGAACATTTTCTTGAGACACTCGAAAACTATGATTTCCCGGGCAATGTTCGAGAATTATTCAACATAATTGAACGTTCCATCATAACAGCCGGTGTAGAAACCAACCTCTTCGCGAAGCATCTTCCCAGACAATTGCGCATTCAGGTGGCAAAGAAACAGATTCGACGGATGACGGGTTCCGAGGTCCTGTACGACCGGGACAGTACGGAGCATGATCAAAATTTCCACACCATCGGTCAGGAGATCTTTCAAGATATCTTTGACCGTCCCCTGCCGGCGTTGAAGATATTTAAAAACGCCTCCGAAAAGATCTATCTCAGCGAGCTCATTCGTCAATGCGCGGGTGATATGTCCCGGGTCCTGGCGATATCGGGTCTGTCGCGGTCTCACTTCTATTCACTCTTGAAAAAATACGGTCTCTCCATTCAGTTTGACGAACCGGCGGAGAAGGGGCAGAAGATGGGCAATGGAATAAAAGACGGCCCAGCGATGATTTCCAAGACATGATGGTCTTCGGCCAAACCAGCCTGGCACCTGCCCCGATTTGATGCCTGCCCCTGATTGCCTGGCTATTATCTGATTCAATGTGCGAGGGGGCCCCTGCGCGGGCTGCTGCTGTCGGAAAAGGTGACCGTTACCTTCTGTTCTCCCGGGGACCGGTTTGGGGTCCTTTTGTCTGAAAATTCGGACAAGAGATTTTCCGTGTTGTATCAGCTTTCTTCGTACTGGTCGTTTTCTTGCCGGAATAAACCTTGCCTGCGCAGAAAAATATCTGATTTCATTTGTAAATTATCTTTAAGAATCCTTCTTTGAAGGGGGTTTCCCAACCTGCCGAATAGATGGGGAGCCGGGCAGGGGCTGTCTTTTTTTCCGGACAAGACCCTGTTTGCCGGCGGAGCCCTCTCGGATGATGTATTGGTATGTCCATTTTCTAAGACATTTCATTATTCATATTTATAATTAATAATTACAATATATAATGATAAAATCACCTGGTGGATATCTGGTTTTTATTTCCATTTTTACACCGGACATTCTGAAAATTCATACGTTATATAGACCAATATGGAGTTAATGGTAATGATGACATCATTAATATGTTGTAATTAATAAATTATTTTAGGGTGTAGATATTGGCATGACCATTGCTATAGACACTCCACCGAGGAACGCTCCGGCAGTATGGATGCTTTTTTACCGACGCGCGATGCAGCAGCTCTTTCTACCTGGCGTGTCGGATAGGCCGGCGCATAAGAATATGAAATTCTTAGATGGAGGGAATCATGAGGAAAAACTGGATTGTCGCAACAGCTCTTGCCTTGGCTGTGTCGTTTGGACTTTCGACCGGTCAGGCTGCTGAAAAACGCGAGAAATTTGGAGTTGACCAGCGTCATCAATCAGCGGAAAGAATCAACTTCAAGCCGTCCACCGAAACAATCCATTGGAAAATGGTCATGCCATGGTCCAAAGGGCTTCTGTTCTATGATATTGCGGTGCATTTTGCCGACAGTGTTCGTCTGGCCTCAGCCGGTCGTCTGGATATCAAGCCGTTCTCAGCCGGAGAGTTAGTCCCGGCTATGCAGAGTTTTGATGCGGTCAGCGATGGCTCCGCCCAGGTCGGACATGACTGGCCCGGGTACTGGAAGGGAAAAAACGAGGCATTCGTCCCCCTGGGAGATGTCCCGTTCGGATTGGACAGCGAAGGCTACAACATCTGGCTCTATCAGCAAGGCGGGCTTCAGATGGCCCAGGAACTTTACGGTCGCTACAATCTGGTGGCCCTGCCCTGTGGACAGACCGGCCAGGACATGGGACTGTTCTCCAACAAACGCGCCACCAAGATGTCGGATTTCAAAGGACTGCGGGTCCGCACCGTTGGCTGGTATATGGATATCCTCAATAAACTGGGAGCCTCGGTCAGCCCGTTGCCCGGCGGCGAGGTCTACCTCTCACTGGAACGCGGCGTCATCGATGCGGCCGAATTCTCCGCCCCGGCCATCAACTACCCGATGGGCTTTGATGAAATCACCAAATACGTCATCGAGCCCGGCGTCCATCAGCCGGGAAGTCAATGCTTCATCTTCTTCAACAAGGATGCCTATAACAAGCTGCCTGAAGACCTGAAGCAGATCGTCCAGATCTGCGCCAAGGAGACCCAGTTGTGGTCTTACAACTGGATTCAGTCCCTTGATGCCGATGCCATCAACAAGTTCGCCAAAAAGGTCGAGATCGTGCAGATGGACAAGGATACCTTGTTGCAATTCCGTAAGACCACCCATGAATACGTGGATAGCCTGATGGCGAAGTATCCCGATGTGAAAAAGATCGTTGACTCCCAGCGGGCATTTACCAAGTCGTTTGCCGAATGGCGCAAGGCCCGCGGCGGTGTGGCTCCATGGCCGTATAAGACCTATGAGAGCGGAGAGATCACTCAATAGAGCCGAACAAATAAACGGGAACCGGTCCTTTATCCGTCATCGGACGGGCAAGGGGCCGGATTTTTGAGCAGCAATCGTATTATGAGGTGGTTCCATGCTGGAAAAAATCAGCTCGATGATTGATACGTTCAATCGCAAACAGGGGGAGTGGAGTGCTCTGTTGATCATTCCGCTTACCCTGGTCGTCCTCAACGAAGTGATGATGCGCTATGTCTTTGACGCTCCGACCATCTGGGGCTTCGAGGCGACGACATTTCTCTACGGTATTCATTTCATGCTCGGCCTGGCCTATACGGATGTGATGGACGGACATGTGAAGGTGGATATCTTTACCGCCCGCACCAAACCGCGAACCCAGGTCATCCTGACGCTCGTCACCAATCTGGTAATCTTTCTGCCGGTGTTTTCCTGTATGACGGTCTGGGCCTGGAAATATGCAATTACCTCCACCCTGCAGCATGAGGTCAACTCCACCAGCTGGGCCCCACCGATCTGGCCGATCAAGATAATCATGGCCGTGGGTTTCAGCTTTCTGCTGATACAGGGAATTTCAACGATCCTAAAATCATTCAATGAACTTACATCAGCAAAAAAGGCCTGATCTCGGCCTGGAGGTATAACGCACATGCACTTTAGTCCGGAATTTTTAACGGTGGCGATGTTCGTGATCCTGATTCTGTCGATCACTCTGGGTCTTCAACTGGCATTTACCCTGGCCGGAGTAGCCACTTTAATCGGCCTGATCGACAATGGGTTCAATTTTACGGGACTTTTCAATCTCTACGCCAACGACGTCTGGGGGTTGATGAACAACTACACGCTGGTGGCGGTGCCCTTGTTTATCTTTATGGCCCAGCTCCTGGATCAATCCAAGGTCTCCGAGGGCCTTTTTGAATCGCTCTATGTCGTCTTAGGTAAAGTCAAGGGTGGCCTCGGTCTGGCTGTCATCGTCGTCTGTACGGTCTTTGCCGCCACCACCGGGATCATCGGCGCCTCCGTTGTGGCCATGGGCCTCCTGGCCGCACCGGCCTTGATGAGCAAGGGCTACCAGAAGGAGTTGACCAGCGGCATTATCTGCGCTTCCGGTACCTTGGGCATCCTGATACCGCCCAGTATCATGATGGTCGTCTTTGCCGGCCTGACCGGCCTTAAACAGACGTCGGTGGGCAATCTTTTCGCCGGTGCCATTTTCCCCGGCATTCTTCTCTCAGGCCTGTATTTCCTCTATGTTATCGTTCTCTGCAATATGCGGCCAAAGCTGGGGCCGCCCATTTCACAGGAAGAGGCGGCCAAATACACCGCAGCCCAGAAATGGGGGATGACCTTGAAATCTCTGGTGCCGCCGCTGGCCCTGATCCTGATGGTCATGGGCACCATCCTGGGCGGTATCGCAACGGCTACCGAAGCTGCGGCCATGGGTGCCCTGGGCGCTTTTATCCTGGCAGTTTTCAACAAGGCCATCAGCTGGCAGGTGATACGCGATGCCAGCGTCGCCACGATGAAAACGACCTCCATGGTCATGATGCTCTTTATCGCCGGGACCTTCTTTTCCACGGTCTTCCTGAGCATGGGCGGCGGCGATGTCGTGGCCAATCTTTTCCTTGGCAGCGGCATGAATCGCTGGATGGCCATGGCAATCATGATGTTGATCATCTTCATTCTCGGAATGTTTATCGACTGGACCGCCATCCTCCTGGTCACCGTGCCCATCTTCATGCCGATTGCGCTGCAGTTGGGTTTTGACCCGCTCTGGTTTGCCATCATGATGTGCGTCAATCTTCAGACCTCGTTCCTGACCCCGCCATTCGGCTATGCCCTCTTCTATTTCAAAGGGGTGGCGCCGAAAGGGTATACGATGATGCATGTCTATAAGGGCATCGTCCCGTTTGTCGGTCTCCAGATCCTCGGAATGGTGCTCATCGCGGTATTCCCGACCCTTGCCACCTGGCTGCCGGCCTTCTTTTTCGGCAAATAGCCTTATCTGCCGTGCTCCTCTCAGGGCCGACCGGCGTGGGTCGGTCCTGAAAGCCGGAAAGCCTCTTACCTTATCCAGGAGAATACAATCATGCTGCCAAAAATAAAGACCATTCTCTATGCCACCGGCCTGGGGCCGGGAGCCCCCTATGTCTTCCGGTATGCCTTGGCGCTTGCCCGGCAACACCAGGCCACTGTCGTTGCCGTCCATGCCATGGAGCCCCTGACCCCTTTCGGTCAGAGCCTCGTGGAGCAGTATATCTCCCACGAGACCTCGGAGGAGATGCACGAAAAAGCCAGGGAGGCCGTCAAGGCCCAGCTGCAGCAAAAGCTGGAGCGGCTCTGCGCAATGGAATGCAACGGCGCGGCGAACTGCCAGAACCTTGTCGGTTCGACCTTGGTAATTGAGGGATACGCGGCCCGGGTCATCCTGGATGCGGCCGAAGAATACGCCGCCGATCTTATCGTCATGGGGGGCCACCGTCATACCATGGTCGGTGAAGTCATGCTGGGCAGCACGACCCGCAAGGTCCTCCATCAGGTTGATCGGCCGGTCTTTGTCGTCAAAATACCGAAAGAAAGTACTGAAGAACTCCGGTAACCTGTTCATTTTCCGTTGCCGGAGGTCCATAAGCCGTCTCGCCCTGCTCCCTTTTTAGGACCTGCAGCAGGCGATACGGTGTCCCGTGGGCTCGTCCGGGCGGTTCTCTTTCCGGCATGTAGAGGAGGTGCAATGCAAGCAAAGGACATCATGGAGCCGATCACGACGAATTGGTTGTCGCCGGAAATGACAGTGGAAGAAGCGGTAAGGAAGATGGAGCAGACGAAACGGGGGGCAAGCGGAGCAGCCGTCGACGGGATGGTGGTCCTGGGAGAGGGGAAGAAGCTGGTCGGGCTGCTGTCGAACATGCATGTGATCAGGGCGGTGATCCCGT
>JBJKPM010000041.1:0-42824 GCA_046706325.1 Desulfocapsaceae bacterium
TCTGGCGACCAGCAGGGCGATGAAATTTGCGATCGACGTGCCGGTCACCAGCAACCCGCTGGCCGATTCGGGAAAGCCCAGCAGCTCACGCATCCAGGCGACCACCTGTCTTTCCACCTCGACGGGAATCTGGTCCCGTCCCCCCAGATTGGCATTCAACCCGGCGGCCAGCATCTCCGCCAGCATGCCGACCGCGGTCCCTCCGCCATGGACCCAGCCCATGAATCCGGGATGGGTGTTTCCAACCGCATAGGGCAGCACGGCATGCAGGAAGGTTGCATGGACATCGGCCAGCAATGACGGTCTGCGGGGGAGGGGTTCGCGAAAGAGATCACGTACCGTTTCCGGGGCCGGCTGCCAGACCGGCCGCCGGCGGATATGCTCGAGATAGTTCATCATGTCATCGAGCATTCGATGCGCTTCCGTCCTGAATTCGTCCCAGTCGGACGGATCGAGCTCTGATTGTGTCGTCATTGCCTCCACCTGAAATTTCACTGCCACCGGTCCCGAACCGGGCCAGGCGTCCGGATCCCGGGCCGGAAGCCGACATCCGGTATCCCGCGGGAGTTCCCTGCGGACCGGGCGGCGGCTCGGCAAAGGGATACCGCCATCATCTTTTCACCCGTTGCAGATAAAAACCGGCCAGCTTCACCGCATTGGATATCCTTTCCCCCACTCCCCGGCCGAACAGGGCGAGCATGGCGGCCTTCAACCCGTTATAGGTCCGCTCGGAATACGGATGCCACCAGATATTACGGGGCAGGAAATGGGTCACATCATAAACAACCACCTTGCTCTGAAAGACCTCCTGCAGACCCGGACCGCCATGGCTGCGGCCGACGCTCGACATCTTATACCCGCCCCAGGGTGTCTCAGCCATGCCATGACTCATCAGATGATCATTAATCGTAACGGCGCCGGCCTCAAGTCGGGCAGCCAGTCTACGTGCCCGCCTTCGGCTTTTTGTCCAGACCGAGGCAGTGAGGCCGAGATAGGAATCGTTGGCCATGGCGACCGCCTGGTCTTCGGATTTCACCTTGCATACCGCCAGCACCGGGCCGAAGGTTTCATCCTTCATCACCTCCATGTCATGCGTGCAATTTTCCAGGACGACGGCCTGGTGATACACGCCCCCTTCGACCTTGGGTGAACTGACCCGGATGGTCGCACCTTTTTTCAAGGCATCGTCGATATGCGCCTCTACGGTCTCCCTCTGCTTTGCGGTGGTCAACGAACCGAAATCGACATTCAACCCCCGGCCCTGACGCAGACCGGAGACAAGGGTTTCCAGTTCCTTCATGAAGGCGCCGTACACCTCCTCCATCACATAGATACGCTCTACACCGCCGCAGGACTGCCCGCTGTTGGAAATACCGCCCCACACCGCTCCGGCGGCTGCACGGTACATATCGGCATCGGAACAGACGATCATTGCGTCGTTGCCGCCGAGTTCCAGACTGACCGGGATAAGCCGTTCCGCAGCCATCTCCATCAGCTGTCGGCCGACGGCAACAGACCCGGTAAAGAACAGCTTGTGTATCCCCGAATGCAAGAAGGCCTCCCCGGCAACACTCCCGGGGAGATGTACCACGGCAAGCAGCCCGTCGGGAAGTCCGGCATACCCGGCCAGGGCCGCGAGCAGATCACCAACCGGCTGGGCCTGGGTGGCGACCTTCACCACCACCGCGTTGCCGGCGGCCAGGGCCATGACCACCTCATGAAAGGGGATGCCGAAGGGATAATTCCAGGGACTGATGATCCCGATCACCCCCCAGGGCTCATGCAGGAGATAGGATTGTTTGTTAAAAAACAGGAGGGAACTCCGCCTGAGCCTCTGCGGTTTGAGCAACCTTCCGATTGCCTTCAGATAATAGCCTATGGCCAGGGTGGCGGGCAGGACCTCCGTCGCCAGGGCATCGTTCAAGGTCTTGCCGGTACAGTCGGCAATGGTGCCCGCCGCCTCGTCGGCATGGGAGACGAGATAGTCGCGCATCCTCAGCAGCATCCGCCTCTTTGTTGCGAATGCCGTACCTGCCCATTGCTTCTGTATCCCGGCCGCCTTCTGGACGGCATTGTGCAGATCCTCCTCCGTATCCATCCGCAGGACCGCAATTTTTTCTCCGGTTGCCGGAGCGTAGATATCAGCCATTGGTCCTGCCTTTCCAGCCGCTCATACTGGTATGCACATTCAACAGCCTGAGGATATAAAAGAACAATTTATCCGGAAAAATCCCTCGAAAAAAAACGGAGGCGCGTACCGACCGGGGCCGGTAGACAATGGTTTTTCTTCCCTTGATTGCACTCTCCACGATGGCCTGGGCGATGACGTCATGGTTTTTGACCCTGGGGACGATGAGTCCGCCCAGTCCCTTCATCCTTGCCCCGGCAAACAGACCGCTGGCAAGATAGCTGGGATGCACGCTGGCAAAATGCACATTTTTCTGCTGATTTTTCGCCTCATGCCGCAGCGATTCGGTAAGTCCCCAGACGGCCCATTTCGATGAAGAATAACTGGCCTGTCCCGGGACACCCAGGACACCTGCCGCCGAAGAGATATTGACAATACTGCCGGAATTCTGCTCATACATCTTCCGCAGGACCGCATTGATCGTATACACCATGGAAACCAGGTTCACCTGAAAGGTCTGAACGTGCCGGTGATCCTCCACTTCCTGAAAGTATCCGGGAACGACGATACCGGCATTGTTCACCAGGATATCGATCCCGCCCATCTCACTCCGGGCCTGCTCGGCCAGGGCATATACCCTGTCCCTATCCGTCACATCACACCGATGAAAAAATACCTTCCCGAAAAAGCCCTTCAGCTCCTCCCGGGCCCCGCTCAGAGCGTCTTCCTGCAGGTCCCAGATGGTAACCAGGCACCCTTCCTGAAGCAGCCTCTTTACCGTTGCCAGGCCGATCCCCATCGCCCCGCCGGTGACGATCGCCTTCTGTCCCGTTATATCCATTCCTCTCACCTCCATGTGTTTGCGTCTGCCGACAATCGGCCAAACATCACGAGACTGTTTTCCCACCCCATTCCGGGCCCGCCCCGGTCCATCGGATGCATCGGCCGCTGAAATGTTTGCCGGCCTGAAGCAACCCGCACATCCCGTCTGTTTTCCCCGATCGGGCTAAAACCGTAACGCCTTCCTGGCCTCCTGGCGAAGAAGCATATCGACAATGACCAAGGCAGCCATGCCTTCGACGATCGGGACGGCCCTGGGAACAACACATGGATCATGGCGGCCCTTGGCCTCAAGGACAACGTTTTTGCCGGAAAAATCGACGGTCGGCTGGGGCAGGGAGATTGTGGCCGGCGGTTTAAAGGCGATACGCAGGATTATCGGCTCGCCGTTGCTGATCCCCCCCTGGATCCCCCCGGACCGGTTGGATACCGTGCCCAGCCTCCCCTGCTTCTGGGTGAACGGGTCATTGTGCTGGGAACCGCGCAACCGGGTGCCGGCAAAACCGGAACCGATCTCAAACCCCTTGGTGGCGGGTATGGCCAGCATCGCCTGGGCCAATTTTGCCTCAAGTTTTTCAAAGGTCGGTTCGCCGAGCCCCACCGGGACATTGCGGATGATGCAGGAAACCACCCCGCCGACCGAATCCCCCAGCTCTTTGAGTGTGGCAACATGGTGCTCCATGCCGGCAGCCGCTGCCCTATCGGGACAACGAATCGCGGTGGCATCGACGGCTTCCCGGGTTATGCTGTCGCCATCGGGGGGAATCGAATCGATTTCACCGACGCTTTCGACCCAGGCAATGATGTCGATGTTGCGTTTTTCCTTCAGGATCTTCAGCGCTACTGCTCCGGAGGCCACGGTGCCGATGGTCTCCCTTGCACTCGACCGCCCCCCTCCGGATGAGGCCCTGATGCCGTATTTCATCTGGGTGGTGTAATCGGCATGGGACGGCCGGGGGATATCCTGCATGCCCCGGTAATCCTCCGGCCGTTGATCCCTGTTGATCACCTGCAGCGCGATCGGTGTGCCGAGAGTCCTGCCCTTTTCGGTGCCGGACAGGATAACCACCTGGTCGGTTTCCTTCCTCTCGGTCGCAAGAACGCTGCCGCCGGGACGCCGCCGATCGAGCTGCCCCTGGATATCCGATTCCACCAAGGCAAGACCGGGGGGGCAGCCGTCGATAACCACTCCCACCGCCTTGCAATGGGATTCGCCATAGGTGCTCACTCGAAAAAGTGTCCCGAAGCTGCTCGACATGGGAGATCCTCCTTTTTGCTGAAAAATCGCTAGGGGTCAGACAGGGTTCGGCAGAAAACCGGGGGACACCGGCGGTCCGAAGAAACAGCGGACCGTGACGGCGCCGTTTTGAATCGGGGGCTTGCGGTCCACCCTGTCAGACACCCCGGCTCAAGACCGGCTATCCCCGCACAACGTTAGCTTACACCCCCGGGAACATCAATACAACAGGAGGACGTAGCCGTTGCTCCCGCCGTCATCCCGCTGAACCGGGGCGGGCAGTTCCCGCTCCACTCCCCGCAAGGTCTTGGCCCGGGCGATAATCGCCGTTTTTCCCCGGTTAAGTTCGATCAGCCGTCTGGCCCCGGCAACATCGAGCAAGCGATGGGCTCCCTCCTTGTACTGCAATCCATAGCTCAACTCACCGGCGTTGCGTAACAGGTAGACATGGTCGGTTTTCAGAAACCAGCAGGCGGCACCGACGGCATCCACACCGGAAATAATGATGGAATCGGATTGCAGCTGACTTCTATGCTTCATAAGCAGCCTTCCGGGATCGCTCTGTTGGATGACTATATCGGGGATGGTGAAATGCAGAAGAAAAAACAGCGGCAGCGGTGCCACGGCAAACAGCAGGAGTTTCCGGTTGTGCTCTCTGACGGACAGGGAACGGAACAGGAAGAGAATCAGGAAGAGCAGACCGCCGGCCACCAGGATTGCCTTGCCGGGTTGGCTGAAGAGTCGCCTGCCTCCGATGCCGGTCAGCTGACTGATGATAAGCGCCGACAACAGCAGAATGAACACCAGTGCGGTGACAATGGTACCCGCCTGAAAACTCCTGCTCTTTCCCCGGCCGAGCATCCGGTTGAGACCAAAGGCTGCAAGGATCGCAAAGGGAGGAAAGCAGGGGAGAATATAGGTGAGAAGTTTGCCGTGGGAGGCGGAAAAAAACAGGAATGGCAGCAGCAGCCAGCAAAGACAGAGTCGGATCAGACGACGTGTCATCCCGGACTCATCCAGCAGCCGCCTCAACCCCGACACCACGGTTGGTGTCACGAAGCTCCAGGGAAGGAAGAGAACCGGCGCCGCCAGAAAAAAGAGCCAGAAGGACGCCTTATGCTGGGCATCGTGCGAGAGAAAACGGCGGATATGCTCATTCCAGAAAAAAAAGTGCCAGAAATCAGGCTCCTTCAACTGAATGGCGATCGACCACGGCAGGGCCACCAGGACGGCAATACCGATCGGCAGCCACGTCATTCGCAGCAGATCGATGGCGCGACGCTGCCACAGCAGAAAAGGGGCCAGGGCCAGCACCGGCACGGCGAAGGCCACAAATCCCTTGACCAGAAAGGCCAGGCCGCAGGCGAGACCGGCAAGGACCAGGTGGGTCTTCTGCCGTGCCGATCCGGAGGGGCTCTCCGTGGCACAATAAAAGGCGGTGATGGTTGCCGTGAGGAATAAACAAAAGATATTATCCAACAGGGC
The DNA here is from genome assembly GCA_046706325.1 of Desulfocapsaceae bacterium. Taxonomy (GTDB): domain Bacteria; phylum Desulfobacterota; class Desulfobulbia; order Desulfobulbales; family Desulfocapsaceae; genus CAWGGS01. The sequence goes on from JBJKPM010000041.1 coordinate 5,691, forward strand.
GATATTGCCGACGCCCACAACCTCGAAACAGGAGAGGAAGATCAACGGGGCCAGAATCGCCGGAAAGGGGTCTTGCTCTTGGTCGCCGTAACGGCAGACCCGAACGACCAGGACGAGGACCAGCAGGGCCGACAACCCGACGGCCAGGGCAGACGGAAAGCGCACCGCAAAATTGTTTTCTCCAAACCAGGAGATCGGGGCGGCATGCAGCCAATAACCCAGAACCGGTTTTTCAAAGTACCGCAACCCGTTGAAGTGGGGGACGATCCAACCGCCGCCGGCCAGCATCTCACGGGGGATTTCACCGTACCGGGTCTCATCGGGGACCAGCAGGTCCCTGGCTCCCAGGGGCAGGATATAGGCCAGCAGGAAAAAAACGAGCAGCAGGAGATGGAGGTATTTTGAGTTTTTTGCCTGATCGGCAGTCATATTCGGCATTGCGGGATCTTCTCCGGTATCTCTCGTCCCTCTGTCTGGCAGGACAGCCAGCCCTCCCTGCCGGGGACCTCGGTTGTACTGATGGTGCCTTCCTCTATCCTGCCGTCCGGAAAGAGCATATCGCCGAGGGGCCGAAACTCGATATGCCGCTGCCCGGCTGTGTCCAGGAAATCCCGAAACAGATCGAGACAGCCGATGCCCTCCACTTCGGCGTGGATGGTCAGGACATTGAGGCGACCGGGCCGGATCAGGTCCAGCAGGAAGCTATTATACGTACGCGCCGTGCATTGCCGGCCGATCAGCTCGTCGTAGGTCGGCAGCGTGGTCGGCACCTGGGCGTGAGCGAGAGGCCGACCCGCCACCACCGGCCGGAAAACCGAATGCCCGCGACAGTCCGACTCATAACGGAAATCGAACCGGTCCAGGGCCAGCAGGGCATCCGGGGTCACCTGCCAGGCGGGAGCGGCAAAGCAGTCGGGAGGACGCTGCAGGACTTCTGAAAGAAGGCGATGCCCCCGCCCGACCTGGGCAGCCACCGCCTGCGTATCCAGCCGCGCAAGCCGCCGCTGCCAGCTGTGATGGTCCCAGGCATGGAGCCCCATCTCGTGGCCGGCGGCGGCGGCGGCCCGAATCTGCTCCCGGCACCTATTGCCGATAACCGGCCCCGGCCACAGGGTGCCCCGCAGCAGGATGTCCCAGCCATAGAGCCTGGCCCCGTTGGTCCGCAGCATCTTGATCAGAAAGGCCGGACGCAGCAGCCGCCAGAGATGGCGGCCCATGTTGTCCGGCCCCACCGAAAAGAAAAAGCTGGCCCGAATCCGATGGCCGGCCAGGATTTCGAGCAGGCGAGGGACCCCGATCCGGGTGCCGCGCAGGGTGTCGACATCGACGCGGAGGCCGACGGCAGCCATTAATTTTTCTCCAGCCGGTCAACCAGGTCGGTCAGAAAATAGTCCAGGGTCTCCTCCACCGACTGAGAAAACGGCACCCGGGGCTGCCAGCCGAGGACGGAGCGCGCCTCGCGGATGGAGGGCCTGCGGTGCTGCACGTCCTGGTAGCCGGGACCGTAGAAGGCCCGCGCCTCGATATTCTCAAGCCCGCTCACCGGCGGAAAATGGGAGCGAAGCGGATGAGCTGCAAATTTTTCCATCAGGATTTCGGCCAGCTGCCGCATGCTGAACTCATTGTCCGGGTTGCCGATGTTGAAGATCCTGCCGTTGCAGCGATCGTCCTTGTTTTCGATGATCCTGACCAGACAGTCGACGCCGTCCTTGACATCGGTAAAACAGCGCTTCTGGCTGCCGCCGTCCACCAACCGGATCGGCGTGCCTTCGACCAGGTTGAGAATAAACTGGGTGATGACCCGGGAGCTGCCGATCCTGGCGGACTGCAGGGAATCGAGCTTCGGCCCCACCCAGTTGAAGGGGCGAAAAAGGGTGAACCGCAGCCCCCGGTCGGCGCCGTAGGCCCAGATCACCCGGTCGAGCATCTGCTTGCTGCAGGAGTAAATCCACCGCTGCTTGTGGATGGGACCGAGGATGAAATTCGAGCTTCGCTCGTCGAATTCGGGGTCCCGGCACATGCCGTAGACCTCGGAGGTTGACGGAAAAAGCAACCGTTTTCCGTACTTGGCGCAATAACGGACGATGCGGAGGTTCTCCTCGAAATCGAGCTCGAAGACCTTCAACGGATTGCGGACATACTCAATCGGTGTGGCGATGGCCACCAGCGGCAGGATGATGTCGCATTTGCGGACGTGATATTCGATCCATTCGCGCATGATCGAGATATCCCCTTCGGTGAAATAGAAGTCCGGATGATCCAGCAGGTGGCCGATGGTATCCGAGTAGAGATCCATGCCGTGCACCTCGTAGCGGCCGCTGGTAAGCAAGTGTTCGCTCAGGTGATTGCCGATGAAACCGTTGACGCCGAGGATCAACACGTGCTTTTTCCGTCGTTGTTCGACAATCCTCTCCGTCTCCTGGTCAAAGCGCATGCCGCAGGCCAGCCTGAGTTCGACCGCCAGCTGCGTTCCGCTCATGTAGACCCCGTTTTCGGTCTGACCGAACTGCACCTCCACCGCTTGATCGCCGCAGGCGATGGTGAACGGGACGGTGGAGAGCACCGTCCCCGGCACGGCATCCCGTATACCTTCATTTCTGATCGCCTTCACCTGCCAGAAAAAGGTCTTGCGATTTCCCAGAAAGGAAAAGGCCCCGGGATAGGGCCGGGTCACCGCCCGAACCAGGTTATGGACCGCGTCGCTGCTCTGCTGCCAGTCGATTTCTCCGTCCTTGGGCCTGCGGCCGCCGAAATAGCTGGCCAGCAACGGGTCCTGCGGCGTTCGCCGGGCCTTGTTTTCCAGGATATCCGGTAACAGACCTGCAAGCAGTTCGCCTGCGGCCGCAGCCAGTTTGGCGTGCAGGCTGAGAGCGGTGTCGTCCCGGTCGATGGCTATCTTTTGCTGGCCGACGATATCGCCGTCATCGGGCCGCGGGGTCATATGATGCAGGGTGACACCGGTCTCTTCTTCACCGCGCGCCAGCACCCAGTTGACCGGACATCTCCCCCGGTAGCGGGGCAGCAGCGAGCCGTGCAGGTTGAGGCAGCCGGCCGGCGGCAGATCGAGAATGACCTTGTCCACCATGTTGCGGTAATAGAAGGAAAAGAGGATGTCCGGTTTCAGCTCTCTCAGCCGTTCCACCCACAGCGGGTGGTTGATGTCTTTCGGGGCATAGACCGGGATACCGTGGGCCGCGGCAAGCTCGGCCACCGAATCGAACCAGGTGTTTTCCAACGGGTCGTCTTCATGGGTGAAGACCGCTTGAATTTCAAGGCCATGGGCAAGCAACGACTTGATGCCGACACAGCCGATGGTATGATAGCCAAGGACAACAGCTTTCATGTATTCTCCTTCATTGGTATTTGTGGGGTCCTGTCAGCGTGCAGTCCGTCACGATGACGGTGTGGCCACGTTCTGCGCAGGGTCTGCGCCACGGACCTCCTGAACAAAATACCGGGGCCTAGCGCGCACGTCATGGAAGATACGGCCGATGTACTCGCCGATCAGGCCGAGGCCGAAAAACTGGGCGCCGATAAAGACAAAGAGGACGGCGAATAGGGTGAATACGCCTTGGGCGGCCCAGGCGGCGCCATAGGCAAATCGCAGGACGATCAGCAGCAGACCGAAGGCGATGCCGCAGGCCGAGATGACAGCCCCCAAAAAGGACAGCATCCGTAACGGGAAGGTGGACATCGAGGTCAGCAGGTCGAACTGCAGCGAGATCAGTTTAAAAAGGCTGTACTTGGATTCCCCTTTTTCCCGGGCGGCATGGACAACCGGTATTTCGGCGGTCCGTGCGGCGAAAGAATTGGCCAGGATCGGGATGAAGGTGGAATGCTCCCGACACTGGAGCATGGCCGTCACGATCGGACGGCGATAGGCCCTGAGCATACAGCCGTAGTCCTGCATCACCACCCCGGTGGCCCGTTGGACCATGCGGTTGACCAGGGCCGAGGCGATCCGACGGAAAAAGCTGTCCTGCCGGTTCAGGCGGATGGTGCCGACCACATCGACGCCTCGGTCCATTTCCCGCACCAGTTTGGGAATCTCTTCGGGCGGATTCTGCAGATCGGCGTCGAGGGTGATGACGATCTCGCCGACGCTCTGTTCCAACCCGGCAAAGACCGCCGCATGCTGACCGTAATTGCGGTTGAGCAGCACGCCGATGACCTCCGGCTCCCGTTCGGCCCGCAACAGGATATCATCACGGGACCCGTCGGTGCTGCCGTCATCCACCAGGATCAGTTCGAAATCACGTTCGAGCGGCCGACAGGCGGCCAGACAGCGATCGACCAACTCCGTAAGGTTGCCCTTTTCATTGAAGACCGGAATGACGATGGAGATCTCAGGTGCCTTCATGCCAGCACTTCCTTGATGGCCGCCACCACCTCGTCCACGTCCTCGACGGTCATGCCCGGGAACAGGGGCAGGGAGCAGATCCGCTCGGAATTCCATTCGGTTGCCGGCAGGCTGCCTGCAGGCAACCGAAGCGCCTGCCTGTAATATTTCTGGCTGTGTACCGCCTTGAAGTGAAGACCGGTGCCGATGTTTCTCTTTTTGAGTTCCGCCATGAAACCGTCGCGGCTCAACCTCGCCCGCTCGATATCCAGCCGGACGATGAACAGGTGCCAGGCGTGGCGCATCGGGTACGATGGGAGGGCCAGCGGCTGGATCTCATCGACCCCCGCCAGCTCCTCAAGATAGCGGCCGGCCAGTTGGGACCGCTTCTCGATGAATTCCTCGAGCCGTTCCAGCTGGCCCAGACCCAGGACCGCGGCCATATCGGTCAGATTGTATTTGAAACCCGGTTCCAGGACCTCGGCCTGGGGAGCCCGGCCCTGCATGGTGCGGTCGAAGGCATCCACCCCCAGGCCGTGGAATTTCAGGCGTCGGATATGCTCGACGAGTTGCGGATCGTCGGAGCAGAACATGCCGCCCTCGCCGCAGGTCATATTCTTGATGGGGTGGAAAGAGAAGATGGCGGTGCCGCGACGGCCGATCTTCTCACCCTGATAGCAGGTCCCGACCGCATGGGCGGCATCCTCGACCAGGGAGATGCCGTTGCGCAGGGCCAGCTGTCTGAGAGGGGACATATCGACGGCGGCACCGGCAAAATGGACCGGAAGGATCAGCTTGGTACGCCCGGTAATCAGCGGCTCTATGATCGAGGCCGAAACCATCAGCGTATCGCGATCGATATCGGCAAAAACCGGCGTGGCCCCGGCCAGGCAGATCATGTTCACCGTCGAGACCCAGGTCATGGACGGGGTGATGACCTCGTCTCCCGGGCCGATACCCAACGCACGGAGCAAAAGGTGCATGCCGGCGGTGGCGGAACAGAGGGCCACGGTGCCGCCGGCGCCGCAGGAGGCGGCAAAGGCCTGTTCAAAGGCGGCAGCCTTCGGGCCGGTTGTTATCCAGCCGGAACGCAACACCTCAGTGACCGCCCGGATCTCCTGCTCACTGATGGCCGGCCGGGAAAACGGCAGAAATGTGGGTCTCATTTGTTTTGCCTGCGCCTCTCGGGTTCTTGATGCAACACCCGGTCAAAGAAGAGACAAACGCATCTTCCCGAACAGGATGTGCCTTGGTTTGTACCAGATTTCAATGAAGAATGGATGAAAATAATTGGCAGAAAGATGTTTTTTCGGTTGTTTGTCTCCAAGCAGGCAGAATCCTAGCCGATCAAAAATATCGATGCAACTTTTTTGTCATCCTGCACGTAAAAGGCACTGCAGCTGTCCCGGCCGCTGCCCTGGGAAACATTTCAAACTGGTTTCACCGCTGGATTGCCGGCCAAGCGCTTTTTTATAAGGCCGACAGACGCCGATGGCCCGACCTCAGGTCGTATGCCGACCCGTTCGTTTATAACCGGTACCAAGGACTTTATCCCACAGCGGTGTGGTAACACCGAAATTGGTGTCGGGGTGATGGTGATGGATATGATGATGTGCTGCCCAATTCCTTGCAAAAACGTTATGAAAGAGGTGATGGTGGATGGTGAAATGACTCAGCCCGTAGATGACGTAGCTGAGCGCGATGGTCCCCGTTAGGAGACAGGTATACTCCGCCGGCATAAACAGGATAAAAACCCCTGCAAGCCCCAGCAGAATCAAGGCCGGCAGGAAAAACGGCAGGGAATCGTAGCCCAACGGATTCGCGTGATGAGCCCAGTGACCTTGGGCGATGATCCGCACAGGGCCATGAAACAGCCAGCGGTGAAATGCGTATTCAATGATGCTGAAAAGCAGAAGGCCGAACAGGATCACGACCACAGCACCGAGAGGACCATATTCACCGCTGCGAAGGCCCAGGCAGATCAGGACGATGCCAAACGGGATATCAACTGCGAACTCGGCCCAGTAATTCAGCGCCGTTTTGGACAATTTCACTATCGCGGTCAACACCATATCAAGCTGTTGGGTTCCTTGTGTCTGCATGGAAAATCTTTCCCGGTTGGTTGTAGCTTCCCGTTCCTGTCTCGCCTGGCGGCCGCCCGTCCCCCGGTGATTTCAACAAAGGGTGATCGGACATCTCCGGATTTCAGGTTCCTATCATTCGGCATAGGCTTCTTTTATCAAAAAGAAAAAGCCAACACAAGCACCTTGTATCGCGAGATCCCCCTATGCACCCTTTTTCATGATCTCCTCCGTATATCCTTATAATCTGCGTTGCAGGAAATTCAGGATTTTCTTCAATGCTATGGTGTCTTCTCCAGCTCTATGGTAGAAAGGGGAAAGGCCTGTCTTTTTGTTTGCAACCTGTCCCGCTGACGCTTAAAATTATATCAACACGACCTCTCCCGATGCCGAACTCCACCCCCGACAAAAAATATCTTGCGGCCGCCAGGCGTATCTTTACTCATATCGCTCAGGCGGCAGACGCCAATGTCAGCATTCAACTGTGGGATGGTTCCTTCATTCCCCTGGGAGATACTGCGACCGAACAATGGAATATTTCAATCAAAGGACCGGAGGTGCTGGGTGCGATTCTCCGGAGGCCGACGCTGGAAAATCTGCTCCGGCAATATGCCTGCGGCAATATCGATTTCAACGGCGGCGATCTGATTGATTTTTATGCCGTGCTGCGCCGCCGTGGTGCAAGAACCAAAGGGATAAGTTCCGGCCAAATCAAAAAACGACTGCGCAAAGGGTATCTGCTCCGACAGGCGCTGCCCCTGTTGTTTGCCAAAAAAATCAATGCCGAGCTCCACCATCAATTCCGTGGCGAGGCCAGCGGACGCGCACAATCCGCTCGGGATGAAAAATCGTTTATCCAGTTCCATTACGATCTCTCAAATGAGTTCTATCATCTTTTTCTGGATCCGGAAATGCAGTATTCCTGCGGCTATTTCACCTCCTGGACACAGGATCTGGCACAGGCCCAGCAAAACAAGCTGGACATGATCTGCCGGAAACTCCGTCTGCAGCCGGGAGATCGCTTTCTTGATATCGGCTGCGGCTGGGGAGGCCTGCTGTGCCATGCAGCCCGGCATTTTGAGGTTATCGGCCATGGGGTTACCCTTTCCCAAAGGCAGTACGATTTTGCTGTGGAAAAAATACACCGGCTGGGACTTGCGGATCGCCTCACCATCGAACTCCGCGATTACCGAGAGATAACAGGTGAGTATGATAAGATCGCCAGTATCGGTATGTACGAACATATCGGCATAGCCAACTACCCGGCCTATTTCAGGAAATTGAATGGGCTTCTGCGCGATCGCGGCATGCTCCTCAATCATGGCATAACCCGGAGGGCAAAAAAGAGCAAGAGACAATTCGCACGCATTACACCGGGGAGGAGATTTATCCTGAAATATATCTTCCCCGGATCGGAGTTGGATCATATCGGCCATACGCTCTCTTCGATGGAGGCCTCGGGCTTTGAGGTGCATGATGTCGAGGCATGGCGGGAACATTATGCCCAAACCACCAGTCTCTGGTGCCGGCGTCTGGAATCCAACAGGGAAAAGGCCATTGAACTGGTCGGCAGACAGCGGTACAGAATGTGGATCGCCTATCTTGCCGGGGTTTCCTACGCCTTTCAGGAAGGCTCATTGCGGATATTCCAGACCGTGGCCACCAAACACGGCCGAAAAGGCCCCTCCGGGATGCCGCCGACCCGGGAACATCTCTTTTCGGCAGAGGCCTGAGCTAAAAATCACCGACCAGGAAGAAGAGCGCATTCGGGCATCGGTGGCAGGTTTGTCATCCGGGGTGTCACGCTCTGAACTGTCGTGTTGTTTCTTCCGAATGATCGGCCAGTTTGTTGATGATTTCCGATTGGTCATAAATAGAATTCATCGCCCCTTCAACCTCAACTGCCGCCTCGGTAACGGTGCTCGCCATTTTTGCCATATCGTCCGCATACAGCGATGCCTTTGATACCTTGTCATTTGAATAGCCGAGTTTCTCCGACGCCGCAGAAAGGGATTTGGCAATTTCATGTACCGTTGCCGATTGTTCCTCAACGGCACTGGCGATGGACGAGACGACTTCCGTATTCATAGCTACAAATTCAGCTGCCTGCTTGATCCCGGTGATGGTGTCTTGCGTCACCTGCTGGACATGGCTGATACGGCTCTTTATTTCCGTTGCCGCCGCCGCCGTTTGTTTTGCCAGTTCCTTGATTTCATTGGCAACGACAGCAAACCCTTTGCCGGCCTCTCCCGCCCGGGCAGCCTCGATTGTTGCATTAAGGGCCAGCAGGTTGACCTGGTCGGAAATTGCCGTTATTACTTCGGTGACCTTGCTGATATCTTCACTTGCCTGTCCCAGCTCTAGGACCTCCGCTTCGAGCTCGTCCATCTTCTTTTTCGTATTTTCAGTGTTGAGGTGGGCTTTTCCGGACGTAATCGATATCTCGGTTGCGGCGGTCGTGAGATCGTCGATCGCCAGGGTAACCGACTGGATGTTTCCTGTGGATTCTTCCATCACATCAGATATTTCCCTCATATCATTACTCATATAACCGGCGGATCGGAAGACGGTTTGGGATATCGTTTTTGTTGAGGTCGCCTTCTCCTGGATTGTCTTGATCAATCCATGAATGGTTTTGGCCGCTGCATGGAGTTTTTCCGTATCCTGCTGCAGGCCTTGCATTATTTTTTGAAGTTTTTCCAGAAAGGTATTGAAAAATTGTGAAACCTTTCCCGTTTCATCGCTGCCTGTGACCGGAAGTCGTTGGCTAAGATCAGCATTTCCCGAACTGATGTTTTCCAATCCCCTGGTAACGTTTTGCACAGGTTTGCCGATAAGTTGGGAAATAATCAACGCCCCGACTGTGGCCATGATGATGACCGCCACAACGATGGACACAAAGAGCACGACGATCCGGTTGATTTTTCGATCGGCGTTTGAGGCAATATGCCGTACCACCTCCTTGTTCTTTATATTGGTGGAGCCAGGTTTGACTTCTTTCTGCATTTCCTGGGCGACCTGCTCGAAATCTCGTAATGAGGCATCCTTATAATCATTGAGAAAGTGAAAGGTTAACAGGATCATAAGGACGCCAAAGGCAATGGTTGAAGGGATAATGAACCCTGAAATTTTCGTCCTGATGGAAACGTCTTTGAGAAATTGAAGCATGCGACCTCCCTTGCAGCGTTGTTGTTCTTTCCGGCCCCGGATAACAGGGTGCACCCTTGCGTTTGTACTTTAAATCCCCGGCGGCGGCACTCCGTTCGGCGTCATTGCTCCTGTCTGCAGGGTTGAACGGATCCGGTTTGCGATTGCCGTGCGTCTTCTGCCCGCAACTGAAGGGCACTATAGAGTAGAATAGCCGTTCGGTTACCAAACAGCATAGTAAAAAGTGCGGGCCTTGGCAAGATTATCGATCATTTACAAAACCCATCCAAATGAATATGCTGGAAGGAGAGTCGGTATCCCAGCACTCATCACTACCCGAGGAAGACAGTGTCCCGGATAAACCACCATCAGGAAATCTTTAAAGTCGTCATCATCTATGCCCTTTTCGGCTGTACATGGATCTACTTTTCCGATACGGCACTGAGCTGGCTGGTCAGCAATCCGGAGACTCTGACAACTATCTCCATTTTCAAGGGGTCGCTGTTCATCCTCATCACCTCCGTTCTCCTGTATTTCCTGTTGGTCCGGCTGACCTCCAGGATCAAGCAATCAATGGATGCGCTCCATCAGAGCGAGGAACGGCTGCGCCTTCTTGTCAAAAATTCCTCGGACTGCCTGATCATCTTCAACGCCGACGGGTGCCAACGGTATGTCAGTCCGGCGGCGGAGAGAATCAGCGGATTTCCGGTCGCCGAACTGGAAGGAAGGACACTTGCAACGCTTATCCATCCGGATGACTTGATCGATGCCGGGGCAGCCTGGACCGAGGCCGTCGAACATCCTGAAAGAACGGTCACGGTCCAATGCCGGCATGTCCACAAGACACGGGGATGGGTCTTCACCGAGGCCATTGCCCAAAGCTTCCTGTCGGAGCCTGCGATCAACGGGGTCATTGCCTGTGTGCGGGACATCACCGAGCACAAGAAAACCGAGGAGGCCATGTCCAATTCAAATAAGATCCTCCAGACCATCATCAATACTGCACCCATGCGAATTTTCTTTAAAGATAAAGAGTTGCGTTATATGGGCTGCAATGAGGTCTTCGCCAGGGATGCGGGGTTTTCCTCCCCTGATGATCTTTTGGGAAAAGACGATTATCAGCTGGTATGGAAGGAGCAGGCGGAATCGTATCGAACCGACGACATGGAGGTCATCGAGTCCGGTTGCCCCAAGCTTACCTACGAGGAGCCGCAGACCACGCCGGCAGGACAGCTGATATGGCTGCGGACCTCCAAGGTCCCGCTTCGCAACGAGACCGGCGAAATCATCGGTGTCCTTGGCATGTATGAGGACATCACCGAGAGCAAACAGGCCGAAAATGCCCTCAGGGAAAGCGAAGAAAGATTCAGCCTGACGTTTAATTCAAGCCCTGACTCCATTAATATCAATCGTCTGGACGACGGTCTCTATGTCGATATCAATCAAGGGTTTACCCGAATAACCGGCTTTACCCGCGATGACATTATCGGCAAGACGTCCGTGGAACTCGAGATATGGCAGGATCCTGCTCAACGGCAACGATTGGTCCGGGAACTTCGGGAAAAGGGATATTTAGAGAACCTCGAGGCACAATTTCGAAAAAAAGACGGCAGTTTGCGTACAGGATTGATGTCCGCCCGACTGATTACCCTGAAAGGTGTGCCGCATTGTATCTCCATAACCCGTGATATAACGGAACGCAAGACCTACGAAAAAGAACGGCTGAAGATTGAAAAGCTGGAATCCCTGGGGATTCTCGCCGGGGGCATCGCCCACGATTTCAACAACATCCTGACAGGGATCATGGGAAATATCTCCTTTGCGAAGGTCCTTCTTGATACCACGCATAAGTCCTATAAACCTCTGGCTGAAGCTGAAAAAGCCGCGGTACGGGCAGGAGAGCTTGCCCATCAACTTCTGACATTCGCCCGAGGCGGCGAACCGGTCAAAAAGGTGGTTTCGCCCCGGCACCTTGTGGACGAAGCCCTGTCCTTTGTGCTTCACGGCTCAAATGTCAAAGGGGTCGTCGAAATGCCCGATTCGATCCATGCCTTTGAAGTCGACGAAGGACAGATAAGCCAGGTCTTTCAAAACATCATCATCAACGCCACCCAGGCTATGCCGGGAGGCGGAATATTGACCGTTACCGGCCGAAACGACGAGCTTTATGCCATGAATCCCCTGTCGCTGCCGGCCGGCCCTTATATCCGCTTGACGTTCTCCGATCAGGGCTGCGGGATCTCGGAGGAGGACCTGGAAAGGATCTTCGATCCCTACTTCACGACCAAGTCGGCCGGAGTCGGCCTGGGTCTGTCGTCGGTTCATTCGATAGTGAGCCGGCATGGCGGGCACATCAAAGCCAACTCCATGGTCGGCCAGGGAACAACCTTTACAATCTACCTGCCATCGATCGGGAAGGAATATACAAGATGCGGGACGGATACCATTTTTCAAACGACCGGACGGCACGAAGGCGGCTCCATCCTGGTCATGGATGACGATCCCATGATCAGAGATATTGCGTCAACAATGCTTACCCATCTCGGGTATCAGGTTACAGTCTCTACCGACGGCGCAGATGCCATTCAACGCTACAAGACGGCCGTGGAATCGGGCACGCCTTTCCTGGCGTGTTTCATGGACCTCACCATTCCCGGCGGTCTCGGAGGAAAGGAGGCCGCTCGGCAGATCCTGTCCGATTTCCCCACTGCCTGTCTGATTGTATCGAGCGGGTATTCCAATGACCCAATTATGTCCAATTTCACGAAATACGGCTTTCGAGGGGCCATTGCCAAACCGTATGCCATCCATGAATTCGAAGAGGTTTTGAGCCAGGTGCTCACCCCGCGTTGACGGGTCAAGCCTGTTGAACGGCTCCTTGGGTCCCGGTGGACGGGATTTCCTGGCGGATAGTGTTGTGCGACCGATAGGGGACTCCTCCCCAATCGGTTGTCGGCCCTCGGCCGTCCTCTGTCGGCAGAAGGTTTTGGCCATGCCTCGCATTCCGGCACGATCCCGGTCGGGCCGGCCGGGTTCAGAGATCGTACTCCTTGATTTTATTCAGCAGTGTCTGCCGTGAGACCCCCAGCTTTTTCGCGGTCAGGCTCTTGTTGTTTCCGGTCTTGATGAGTGTCGATCGTATAACCTCCCGCTCCATATCGCGCAGGGTGAATCCTTCATCGACCTGGGTCTTTTTCAGCACCCGGACATCCTCCGACAGCAGATGAGGTGGCAGGTCCGGCGGGGTGATCTGTTCCCCGAGACAGAGAATGACCGCACGTTCCACCGTATTCTCCAACTCCCGGATATTACCCGGCCAGTCATACTGCATCAGAAGGTTCAAGGCCTCCGGATGGATGCCTTTGATGTCTTTCCTGTTCTTCTCGGAAAATCGCCGCAGGAAATGGGTGGCCAGCTCAGGGATATCGACGGCCCTCTCACGAAGAGGAGGGAGGTCGACCGGCACCACCGACAGGCGGAAGAAGAGGTCCTGGCGAAAGGTATTCTCCTCTATCATCGCCGAAAGATTCTTATGAGTGGCAGCCAGCAGGCGCACATCCACCCTGATCGTCTCGGCACCTCCCAGCCGCTCGAACTCACCTTCCTGCAGAACGCGAAGGATCTTGGCCTGGGTCGGCAGACTCATGTCTCCGATCTCATCGAGAAACAGGGTTCCCTTGTGCGCCAGCTCAAAGCGCCCTTTACGCCGCCCCGCCGCCCCGGTAAAGGCACCGGCCTCATGCCCGAAGAGTTCGCTTTCCAGCAGGTTTTCATTGAGCGCGGCGCAATTCAATTTAACAAAGGGCGCGTTGCGCCGCGGACTGTTCTGGTGCAGGGCGTTGGCGACAAGCTCCTTGCCGGTTCCCGACTCGCCGGTGATCAACACGGTTGCATCCGTCGGGGCCACCATCGCCAGGGTTGCAAACATCTCCTGCATGGCGGCGCTCTTACCGATGATGTTTGCATACGAAAACCGCTCACCAAGCCTGGTCTTCAGCGTCTTGTTTTCCTCGGTAAGCGAGCCGAAACTCAACGCCCGGGCCACAATCAACTTCAACTCCTCGATATCAACCGGTTTAGCGATATAATCGAAAGCGCCCTTCTTCATCGCCTCCACGGCGGTCTCGACCGAAGAAAATGCGGTAAGAACGATCACCGGAACGGTGGAGCCTGTCTGGAGCAGCAGGGAAAGGGTGGCAAGGCCGTCCATCCTGGCCATCTTCATATCGAGCAGGACCAGCCCGACCTCATGCCGCTCCAGAAACGGCAGGACCTCGTCGCCATCCGCCAGCTCCTCGATATGGTAGCCTTCGCTTGCCAGGTTGACCTTGAGCATGGTCCGATGGCCGATTTCATCATCAACAATAAGAATTGTCCCCCGCTCTCTCATGCGGCCCCCTTTTTCTTAGGCAAAACGATGGTTACCGTCGTTCCCTTGCCTGGTGCGGTTTCGACTTCGAAGACACCTCGATGCTGTTCGACGATCTGGTGACTGACGGCCAGTCCGAGACCGGTCCCCGTTTTCCCGGTGGTAAAGAACGGATCGAACATCTTTTCCTGCTCCTGTTCGGTCATCCCGTTGCCGGTATCGGAGACGGTGATCCGGACATGGGTGTCATCCTCCGAGCCGGTGAGCGACACTTCACCGCCGGACGGCGTCGCATTGCTGCCGTTTTTCAAAAGATTCATCAGGACCTGCAGGAGCAGGTCCGGGTCGGCATCGAGGGTGATGCCGGTATTGCATCGCCAGTGAAGGTTGAGCTGACGCTTGGCAAAGTCGCCCTCCATCAAGGTGACGGTCTTTGTTATCAGCTGGTCCAGATCGACCGGCACGAACTGTGGCTCACGGGGCCTTGCAAACTGCAGGAGACCGGAGATATTACGATTCAAACGATCGACCTCGCTGACCATCAGGTCGGCATAGCCCTTGCTCTCCTCGGTGGCACCGGATTGATTGCCGAAATAATGGGCAAACCCCCGCAACGTCCCCAGGGGATTGCGTATCTCGTGGGCGATGCCGGCCGCCATTTTGCCGAGTGCCGCCAACCGGCGGGAGCGTTCGAGCTGCTGCTCCATCTCCCTGATCGCACTCATATCCCGGATAATCAGGACCGTACCGATGACCTCCCCTTCGTTATTGACCAGTGATGAGCCCCCGATCCTGAGGGGAATGTTTCTTCCATCACCCGTCAGGCATTCCGCCGAGTGTTCAAAGGCCGCAGCACGGAGAGCAAGACAATCAATCCGGCAGCCGGGAAAGGCAGCGGTGATCTTCTCCCCTTTGCTCTTCTCCAGCGACTGCCCGACTATCTCTTCCATTTTTCTGTTGAAGGAGACAATCCTCTCCTCGACATCAAGGGTGACGATCCCCACCGGAATACTCTCGACCACGTTATTGGTATACAATCTCATATTGGCAAGGGTCGTTTCGGCAACCCGCTTGCCCTGGTAGAGGAAGAGCAGATACAGGCCCGCGCTGCCGACGAGAAAGAGCATGGCCCCCATGAAGAAGGCATGTTCAATATCCTGCCGGCGTGCAAGATCGAATTCCTTGGTATAGAGACCGATGGAGATGATCCCGCTGGAATAGCCGGCACCTCCCCCCCCCCTGATGCGCATCCGCCGTCTCATCATCGGCATATCAAACGAACGATTATGCAGTTGAAAACGCCGTGTTATGACGAAAACCCCTTTTTTCTCATCGATATGGGTTACCGGTCCGTCCGAACTCATGATGCGTTCCGCTTCCGCGGCTGAAAGCCCGGTTTTCGGCGCTTGGTCAGTCTGGTTTTCGACGCTTCCCTCTCTATTCATGATCTGGATAAAGACGATATCGTTTTCCCGGCTGCTCTCGACGATCAGCGTCTGGAGAGGGTCTCCTTCCCCCATAAAATGCATCATCGAGGTTCTCATCCCCGCCTCCACCTCCCGAATAATCGTTTCACCCTTTTCCAGCAGAAATCTCTCCATCAGATTCTCAGCGTGATTGATATGCTGTAAGATGGAGAAGGAAAGAATAACGGCAAGAAAGAGCGTTGCCAGGATCAGAGCCAGGGCCGTTCTCGACGGCTTGAAAGGCAGACGCGAAGAGAGGATGTCGTATTTCGACACAGTATGCATGAGAGTCATAGATCGTGTTCCGATGATGGCTGTTGCTCCAGCTGTGATCTTTCCCGCAACACGGAGGAAAAGGTGAGACTGCCGCCTTAATGTAAGTTCCGTTTGATGGTTTCGAACTCATCCTTGCTTATTTCCCCTCGGGCATACCGTTCGGCGGCAATCGAAAGTGCCGAGGTCATGTCGGGTTTTGCCGACGGTTTCGACAGCTGCCGGATAAGTAAAACCAGCCCGATGATGATCACCCCCCAAAACAGAATCATGATGATCGGTCCAAATCCTCCACCCCCAAATCCCATTCCGTATCCGCCGTACATTGATGTCCCATCCTTAGTAGAATTTTATGCCGGAGCCCCCTGCCGGAACCATGGCCTCCACCCCTTGGGGAAGAGACATTACCGGGCCCATTAAGCGGAGCATCGGCTCCGGTCTGCGAAAAAACACCGGCGCAGGAACCACCAGCCAAGCCAACGGCTGCGAACGATACCACAAGTATCGTCTCCATTACGATATCCTGTAAAGATATTTTAGCCCTTCAGCTGCAACCTTCTTTTCTCGATCATATCTGCCGACATGCCGTTACCATTCCGGCAGTGCCCGTATTTTAAACATAAGCATAGGCCGTGCCAATTCTTGGCCGTCCATCGAATAAAAAGATAACATATTTTAATTATACAGCAATTTATATTTTACCGTCGACCGATAGGGGGGATTGCTAACGGTACTGTCAAATTTCTAGACACTAGGGACAGGATGAATACGGGCAGAATGACTACTATCTGGAGAGTACGTCTGATAGACTACCGCCTCTTGACGGGTGTTTCGGTCGGCTAAATGACAGCATCCCGGAAGCAAATCCTCAAAGGGGAATCGAAAAGAAAAATATTGCATCGCCAAGATCGATAAGCTAGGCTATTTTCATAGCCTTTCGACAATCGCGCGGCAACCTGTTTTTACCTTGATTGAAATAAGCGACACCGGAGCACCATCCGATCAGGCAGCAGGCCGCACAGGGGACGGCCAGGCTCGTTTTTTGTCGACAGAGGAACAGTTCGCCTGCCGACTACGGTTCAGCCTTGTACCTGCTGACGTACCGTGTCACCCCCGATGCCTCTCGGAATCTGTACAAGTCCATCTTTTTCAAGTCCGTCTGACAAAGTAATCTCTTAGCACCTCAACAAAAGCCGACCGGCCCCAAAAGGAAAGGAGAACATCATGGCGAAAAACACACGGAAAGGTATTACGAGACGAGATTTTGTGAAGACCAGTGGAGCTGGATTGCTGGCCTTGGGGTTGGGTGGCGCCAACCTTATGGCACCGACTCGGGCCCGGGCGGCCGGCAAATCACTTAAGATACTGCAGTGGGCTCATTTTGTGCCCAGCTATGACAAGGACTTCTTTGATCCCTTCGCGAAGAACTGGGGAGAGGCACATGGAGTCGATGTGACCGTGGATCATATCGGATTGGCGGAGATTGCCGCCCGCACGGCGGCGGAGATTGCGGCAGGCGAAGGGCATGACCTGATCGAATGGGTCTCCCCACCGTCGCAGCTTGAACCGAAGGTTATGGATTTGACCGACCTGAATCAGGAAGCGGAGAAAAAATTCGGCAAGCAAAACCGTGTCTGCACAATGAGTTCGTATAATCCGTTCACCAAGAAACACTACGGGTTCAGCCACGGTTGGACCATCGACCCGGGAAACTACCGCAAGAGTCTGTGGACAAAGGTCGGCAGGCCCCATGGACCGGAGAAATGGGAGGACTTGATCAAGTACGGGTCCCGGATCAAGAAGGAGCTCGGGGTTCAAATGGGCATCGGCATGTCCCAGGAAATCGACTCCAATATGGCTGCACGGGCACTGCTGTGGTCCTATGATTCCTCGGTGCAGGACATGCATGAGCGCATCGTGCTCAACAACCCTCGGACGGTGGAGGCCGTCAAATACATGACCAAGCTGTATAAGGAGGCGATGACCCCGGAAATTTTCTCCTGGGCCGCCGTTTCCAACAATCAGGCCCTGATAGCCGGCCGGGCGTCGTATATCCTCAATTCGATTTCCGCCTACCGTTCCGCCCAGGAGCAGGTGCCGGAGATCGCCAAGGACGTATTCTTCGTGCCGGCCTTGAAGGGACCGAGTGGGAAAAGATGGAGCAGCGAGCATGTTATCTACATCTACATCATCCCGCAATATTCGAAAAACGCCGACACCGCGAAGCAGTTCATACTGGATCTGCTGGAAAATTACGACCAGGCCGTTTACCACAGCAAATTGTACAACTCGCCGGCCTTCTTCGACACCCATGTCCCGATGGGTTCGCGCGGCTATGCACCGGTCAAGGGCGCCAGGAATCTCCTGGACCTGAGCAACGCCTGGTTCGACGACGACCCGTTCCGGCTCGAAGGCGAGGCCAAGGGCAAACTGGCCGTGCTCAAGGATGCCAGGCAGTGGACGACCAACGTCGGCCATCCCGGTCCGTCCAATCCGGCCATCGGCGAGATATTCTCCACCTTTGTGCTCCCCAATATGATGGCCCAGGCAGCCCAGGGCATGAAACCCGCCCTGGCGGTCGAGGAAGCGGATAAACGGATCAAGGCGATCTTCGAGGCATGGCGCAAGCGCGGCCTGGTCGGGAACATGTAGGTGTATTGGATCGACGGACGGCCGCAGACGTTTCCTTGCGCACTTCATGGAAAAAATAGGGGAGAAGAGAATCGATGGCGCTGGTGGAGATAACGGGACTTACGAAAAACTTCGGCAAGACGAAGGTCGTTGACGACATTACCCTGGCCACGGAGGAGGGAGAGTTCCTCGTCCTGCTCGGGCCGTCGGGGTGCGGCAAGACCACCCTGCTGCGGATGATCGCCGGGCTCGAGGAGCCGAGTGCCGGGGATATCCACATCGGCGGCAGGCGGGTCAACGACCTGCCGCCGCGGGTCCGGGATATCGCGATGGTGTTTCAAAGCTATGCCCTCTATCCCCACATGACGGTCTTCAAGAATATCTCCTTCCCGTTGCGCGCCCTGAAGATGTCCAAGGAAGACATCAAGGAGAAGGTGCGATGGGCGGCCCAGATGTTTGAGATCGAGAGACATCTGGACCGCAAGCCCCGGGAGCTCTCCGGCGGCGAGCGTCAGCGGGTCGCTCTGGCGCGGGCGATGGTACGCAAACCGCGACTCTTCCTGCTGGACGAGCCCCTGTCGAACCTTGACGCCAAGCTGCGCACCACCGCCCGCGAAGAGCTCAAGCAGCTCCAGCGGCACATCGGCATCACCACCATCTACGTCACCCATGATCAGGTGGAGGCCATGGGGCTCGGGAACCGCATCGTGGTAATGGACCAGGGACGGGTACGGCAGATCGGCACCCCCCGTGAGGTATACTACCAGCCGGCAGATACCTTTGTCGCGACCTTCCTGGGATCGCCGCCGATGAATATCGTCGAAAAAAGCGATTGCCTGCTGGGTTTTCGCCCCGAGAGTTTTTTGCCGGCAGAGGTAAACCAGGGGCACAACGATCTGGAGAGATTCCGGTTTGCCGTCAACCTTGTGGAGGACCTCGGTGGCGACCGGCTGATATACGGCAAGCTCAATCCGCCGCTCGACCGGGAGCTGGTGATAGCCCGGTTCGCTCCGAATATCAACTATGACGTGGCCGCCGGCAAAACCTACACCTTCTCGGTACCCCGGCAAGGCCTGCTGCGCTTCGACCGGGAGACGGGCCGGCGCCTCACCGATGCCCCATCCTGAACGACAGATGAACACGGTTGAACAAACAGCCTCCGACAGGCGCAGACGATTCTGGGACACGAGACGGGTCCTGGCACCGCTCTTGATTTCACCGGCAATTCTCTATATCGTGGCGTTGGTCGGCTTTCCCTTTGTCCTGGCCATCCTCTACAGCCTGAGCGACGCCACCACCGGCAACCCGACCATCCACTTCATTGGTCTCGGCAATTTTGCAACCATTATCCGCGACCCGGTCTTCATCAGGGCCTTGGAGAACACCTTCCTCTTCACCTTTATCTCCCAGGCTCTGGTGGTGATTTTTTCAAGCATCCTGGCAATCGCCCTCTCCGAGGACTTCTACGGCAAGCGGCTGGTCCGTTTTCTGATCCTGCTGCCCTGGACGGCTCCCATCTCACTCGGAGCAATCGGCTGGCTGTGGATATACGACTCGGTATTCAGCCCGATGGACTGGCTCCTTCGTGCCATGGGCCTGCTCGGCACCCATGGGGCGATTCTCGGAGCCGATTCCAACCTGTATTGGCTCGGGAGGCCGGTCCTGGCCATGGCTGCAGTCATCCTGGTGCAGACATGGCGGATACTGCCGCTGGCGACGGTTATCATGCTCGCCGGCATCAGTGCATTACCCAAGGAGGTTCTCGAGGCTGCGGAGATCGACGGCGCCGGTTTCTGGCGCCGGCTATTCCAGATCGAGATTCCGCTCCTGCTTCCGATCATCAGTATCGCGGTACTCTTCGGAGTGGTGTTCACCTTCACCGATATGACCGTGGTCTATGTGCTGACGCGGGGCGGCCCGATAAACAGCACCCAGGTCCTGGCATCCTGGGCCTTCTTTCTCGGTATCGAGGCGGGTGACCTGAGCCAGGGGGCGGCGGTCGCCCTCTTTCTCTTCCCGGTTCTGGCGGCGGGTGTAGCCCTTGTCCTCAGGTTGGCGCGCCGCACGGAGGTGACATGATGAGACCGTTGAAAAAAGCGGGCAGATTGGGCGCCATCTATTCGGTCGTCTCCTTCTTTGTCGTCTTCTGTGCCTTTCCATTTTACTGGATGCTGATCACCACCTTCAAGCAGGACAGCGATCTGTTCAACCCGGCCAACAACCCATTCATCTATAATATCCCCCCGACCTTGACCCATCTCCACGTCCTGTTTTACAATACGTTGTTTCTCCGGTATCTCCTGAACACCTTCATCGTCGGCGTGGCGGTCGTGATCATCACCCTGCTGGTGTCGGTCCCCGCGGCCTACAGCCTGACCAGATGGGCGGGGCGCTGGGGCGAAAGTCTGGGCATCGGGATCTTTCTCACCTATCTGGTGCCCCCCACCCTGCTGTTTATTCCTCTTTCCCGGGTGGTCGCAGCCCTCGGCCTCACGGAGTCCATCGCCTCTCTGATCCTGGTATATCCCACCTTCACCATCCCCTTCTGCACCTGGCTGCTGATGGGCTTTTTTAAATCCATCCCTAAGGATATCGAGGAGCAGGCCTTAATCGACGGCTACAGCCGACTGGGGGCCATGATCCGGGTCGTGCTTCCCCTTTCCGTATCGGGGCTGCTTACCGTGGTCGTTTTTGCGTTTACGCTCAGCATGCAGGAGTTCATTTACGCATTGGCCTTTATCTCGGTCTCCGCTCAAAAGACGGTGAGCATAGGGGTGCCCACCGAACTGGTCCGGGGTGACGTCTTTCGCTGGGGACCTCTGATGGCCGCGGCCCTTATCGCCAGCATCCCCGTTGCCGTCCTCTACAGCCTGTTTCTGGACCGCTTCATCGCCGGTTTTACCATGGGGGCCGTCAAATAACAGCCAATGCCGGTTCTTACGAGATAAACATAAATGAAATGAAGCACTTCAAGCAAAACATACGAATGATTTTCGCAGGACCCTTGACTCCCCCCGTGATGATAACCATACTATCCCTTAGAGAAAAGCAAACCATATCGAAAGAATGGGACGCAAAACCACTGGCCTAAATCGAAGATTTTGCAGAATGACATGGCGGCAGGGTTGCCTCATTTTTTTTTGCCTGTCGTAAGAGCAGATCGGAGTTTTATCGGCGATGCTGCCCTCCTCTCCTGCCGGAAACAATCAAAGAAAGCCTGTTGCGCATAGCTCGTTTGAAAATGGAGTCCGGGACCTGTCACTACAGGTTAGCCCCGAGATATGGACCTTTACGTATTCCAGGTAGTAAGCATGACACTCGTGGCTTTGATCACCACCTGTGCCTCTTTCCCCGGAGACAGCCCGAGTCTGTCCACCGAACTGGTTGTGATCACGGAAACCACGTCAACCCCTTCGGCTATTTCGACAATAACCTCCGCCATAACTTGTCCTCTTTTTATTTCCTTGACCTTCCCTTTCAGCTGGTTTCGTGCGCTCAGTGGCATGGCAACCTCCTCTATTGAAATGGGCGAAAATGATTAACGCCGGATACAGAGAAAGATTGTGCATGTCGTCTTGAGAGTCAAGAGCGAATACCGATGGCCTTCAAGGGGTGGAAAGTCTTCTCTTGACTTTCAGTGATTTTCCGGAAGGACAGGCAGGACTGCCGGACAATCGAAAGGTACCGGCATGTATAAAATACGTCTTGGAAAGAAATCCATGAGGCCGAAGAGGTGCACCGTTCTAGGACCTTCTTTTTCCCGGGTTACCCTCCCTCTGCACAGGCCAAGCAGCACATCCATCCTCGGTCATGACCCCTCCCGTGCAGTTTTCCCGTATCTGCCCGACCAGGTCCATGCCGGCGGACAGGTCGGGATAGGTCAGGGCAAACCCCTTTAAGCCCGAGACCCAGGATACGACCTGTGCTATCTTTTCCGGGGTCCAGATCCTTAACCTGCTGTTGGTTTGAACCAGCTCCGCCAGGACCTCGTAGGGTGCCATCGGAATAATCCGCGGCTGGCCGCCGGGAGTATATCGGGGAAAAAGGACGGCGTCGGCTCGATATCTCCTGGCGTGCTCAGGCAGGGCGGCAGAGGGAGGCGGGTAAAAACGAACGGCCCTGCCATTTCTTTGGTAAACGGGACAGGTATCGGCGTTCGGATACAATCCTTTCAGGGCATCCCAACTCCCTTCCTTGATGCACATGCTCATGGCAACGGACTCGAGCAGACCGCTTCGCGCGACGACCGGGAGGACATCATCGGCCACCAGCGTGTATCCGGAAGCGACAAGACCGGCGACAAGCGTGGTCTTGCCGCTCCCCCCCGCACCCGCGAGGATGCAACAGAAACCGTCGGCAAAGACGGCGCCTCCGTGGATGACCAACAGGCAATCGGGCAGCCGGCAGCCGGTTTCAATTACCTCCCAGATGACCCGAACAAGGCAATCGTCGGCCGATGAAAACGAATCCAGGAGAGACTCGTCTCGATGGAGCGTATATCGATTGCCTTCTCTGCAGAGGGTGAAGGTTGCGGCATACAGTCCGGCACCCGGATCCTCGAGGTGGCCCATGCAGGCATGAACCTGCCGGAGAAGCCCGTCGTCGTTTGATTGAATGCAGACCCTGCAGTCGCCAAGCCAATAACTGCCTCGATCATAGTGCCGGTCATCCTTTTTACCCTCCGGATGGGACGGCACCAGCCCGGCCTGACCCCACATCGCAACCAGGTCGTCCACCGTTTGCCCGCCCTGACCTGTTTCCTGAACCAGAAGGGTTTTCAACCTCTCAATCTCCATTCCTGCCGCCAGAGACTCCCATATCCAACGAGCGAGAGGGTTGAGTATATGAAGACGTTCGTTGTCATTTTGCAGAACAGCAAGCCCCTGGCCAAGGGGGAAGGCAGTCAACGTGGACGACATAGTTGCGCTGTTTCCATGAAATATTGCCCGAGTTATGGTAAGGTTACCGAATGCCCAACCATACCCGGCCGGGAACAAAATAACAACAGGTACAGGAAAAAGGTCCTTCAACGATGCATTCCACTCTCCCGCTTGATTTTCTCTGTGGTTGTCTGCGGCATAGCGACCATGATCGGGATGGATCAGTCTGGAACTTCGGAAGATCCAAAAAAACGCAACCGGATTGGCAGAAGATCCTCCGGCTTGCCGATGGACATTTTGTCCTGCCCCTGCTGTATCACCGATTGCAGGAAAAAGGAATCCTGCCTTCGTTGCCGGAGGATCTGCAGGAACTCCTTGCCGGGATCCATCATCTTAACACGTTGCGCAACACGCTGATCCTTGAAGAGATAAACCGCCTTGCCCCTCTGTTTAACTCCGAGGGCATAGAGCCGGTCTTCGTTAAAGGAAGCGCCGCCCTGCTCATGGGGTTGTATGAGAATCGCGGCCTGCGTGTTATGAATGACGTGGATTTCTTAGTAAGCAGGGAACAAAGACAGATCTGTATCGAATTGATGCAATCGGTCGGGTATCGCTATATGGAAGGAGTACGTCTTCCGAAGCATTTTCATCATGATTTCCCGCTGGTCCATGACGATCACAGCATCAGGTTTGAAATCCATGACCGCCTGAACCGCAAACCGATCCTGGACAGCACGGTCATCAGAGGAGAATCCACGGCTGTAGAGCTGGCCGAGGGACGCGTCCGTGTCCCGGAAAAGACCCATTTTGCCATCCATAATATCCTTCATCATCAGGTGTTCGATCACGGATTCTTCGAAGAAAAAATGCCTCTGTACCAAATCTACGACCTCTACATCCTCCGGGAAAACCACGACGCCTTACTTGACTGGAGGGCAATCGGCGATCTCTTCACCGCGCATTCTCTCCGGGATGCCTACCATTTCACGCTCTGGTCGTTGCAAAAACGCTTTCACCAGATGCCGCCCTCCGAAGTCGGCTGTCTGACATTGAAGATAATCGGCCTGCGATGCCGATGGAACACCTGCACCCTCATCAACCGGCGATGCAGCAAATCCTGGCAGGACAGGATATACCAAACCTATAACCGGTGGATCCGTCCCCGATCGGATTCGTTATAGAGACGGCAACACTTCGTTTTCTTCGGCATGCCGGGAGCATTTTTGCTCATTAATATGAATTGTCTTTTGTTTCATACATAAAAATAGTAGCCTATTGACAATATGAAACCTGCTGTCGGTACAATCTCTACCCTTTCTGGAGGGCAACATGGCAAACGACGATATTGAGCAAGACAAGAAGGTTCAACCTGATGATGTGCGTGACCCGGAACGGCGAGAGGCATTGAAAAAGATGGGAGCCATCGGCATCGCCGCCGTAACGGCCCCGGCCATGATCACACTGTTGAATGCGACTACGGCGTCGGCGCAATCGGGAGAAGGATGAGTTTTCCTGAAAAGGATCAAAGAAATAAAGTCGTAGAGTCCGATATACTATTCCAAAAGTCCTTATGCCCTTGAAGTAAAGGGGAACAGGCCTTGACGAAGGACGGGCTCAAGGCACCGGAGAGAGGGGCGGTACAGGCAATCCTGGGCCGCCTTTTTACCATGAAAGAGCTGCGGTAAGGCGCACACTCCTAAACGGTAAAAATGGCTCCTCCGAGGCATGCATTTTGAAAGCAGTAAGGAACAACCCGGCAAAGGTCATCTCTTGATTAGGAAAGGGCCCCGGAAGGACGGCTGCCGAGTCGTTTCAACTGCTCGTCCCGATGCTGCAATCTGCAGGTCATCTTCCAGATCGAGAAAACGGATCATGCGCATGACGAGTCGATTCAATGCCTCGGCGTCAAGCTGATCTCGACGGCCGAAGGAATGGATGACCTGGGCCTGGGCAAGGCCTATGTCCGCATCTCAGACTTTATTCGCGGGTTGGACATACGCGACCAGCGATCGTCTCGGATATTTGCTTAGCGGAGCAATATCAGGCGCCAGAGGACGGATGCTCGATGACACAGTGCAACAAAATATATGATGGAAAAATAGTAAATCGAAATAAAATATTTATATCAACCTATTATTATTATGCTTAATCAGTTGTCTCTTCACCTGCAAGCCGGCAATTCCGATTTTGTGCATTGCAATATTTTCCTTGACAAGCACCCTTTCGTCGCTATACTTGAAGAAGGTACCGAACTGGGTGGACGAGCCAATCACCCCGCCCTCACCCCTGCAAGAAAAATCATTTGCCTCAAAGGAGCATACTTCATGGAAACAACAAAATTTGCCAAGCAGACCCTGGGGTTCCAGAAAACCATCCTCGAGAACAGCTTCAACGCCATGATCATGATTCAGGATCAGACGGAGAAGATGGTCAACGGCTACCTCGATCAGCTGCCATGGGTCACCGTCGAAGGGAAAAAATCCCTGCAGGCCTCCATCGACATAGCCAAAAAAGCTCGGGACGATTTCAAAAAGGCGGTCGACGACGGCTTCCATAAGATGGAGGAACTCCTGGAAGAAAAGGAGTAGCCAAAAAGGTCCGCGTTCATTGAAAATGCCGCCGGGGATTCCCTGGCGGCATTTTTGCTTTAAGGAAAACGACCACCGCTGAAGGAGGCGGCCGATGCACGATCTATTTACCCTATTCGAAACCTGGAACACGGCCTTTACGGCCGAAGCCGATATTGCCAGATACTTTACAGACGGGATAGCCGCCTACGGCAATGACTTTCTTCGCCCATTGTTCATGGCCTCAGAGATCTTCAACGCCGTCGAATCGACTAGGATCTGGCGTCGAACTCCCCTCGACAATGTCAACTCCTATCTGAAACTGCTCGATCTCAACGCAGACCTGTTGACCAGGTACACGCTGGGGACACTAAAAGTTCTGGACCAGTATAACCATAGAGAACTCGACAAATTTCTCGCAGCCTGGTTTGCCACCCTCTTCTGCCGGGAAGGTGAAAAAATCGATGATTTTCTCATCCGGCAAAAGGATATCCTGCATCGGGTCATAAAGGAATATCCCCGAACGATCAAGGCCATAGAGCCTGAGTACGGTTTTCACTTCGAAAGCCAGCCGGAAAGTTTCTTCGCCGAAACAGAGCGATTCGTCCTTCGTCAGGTCCTGCCGAACGAACCTGGCGTTGTCACCGACGACAGCCTGAAACCCGTGGTCATTATCCCGCCTTTTGTCCTCGGCGCCAACATTCTCTCTTTCCTGCCCGGAGAAAAAAAGAGCTACGCGCATAGCTTTGCCAACACGTCCATTCCAACGTATATCCGCATTATGAAGGATATTCACGCCACCCCGGCGTTGCAGACCATGACGCTCGAGGATGATGCCCGTGACACCCGGTTTTTCTGTGCAAAGGTAAAAGAGAAGCACGGGCACAGTATTACCTTGAACGGCTATTGCCAGGGCGGCTTTTCGTCCGTCTGCAACATCCTGTCGGGAGAGCTTGACGGCCTGGTCGATGCCCTCATCACCTGTGTAGCGCCGATGGACGGCACCCGCAGCAAGGGACTCGGCGGTTTTCTGCGCGGCCTGCCCAAGCAGTTCAACGACCTGGCTTACGGCACCAAGACACTTGCCAACGGGAATAAGATTGCCAGCGGGGATTTGATGGGCTGGGTGTACAAGTTGAAAAGCATCGAAGATTCCGGCCCTATGGTAGCATTCGTCAAGGATATGATGATGCTGAACGGACGGAACGGTGTTCCTGTCCAGATCAACAAAACAGTGGCGGCTCTCAACTACTGGCTACAGAACGAACGCTCGGATATCCCCCTGTCGGTCACCGGGATGAGTTTTGCCTCCTACACGATTCCGGTCACAAAAGACGGCACCCTGCCTATTACCATTTTCGGCCGCAAGCTCAACTTTCACGGGATTAAGGAGAAAAATATCCCCTGGTTGCTTTGCTACGGGGAAACCGACGATCTCGTTGAAAAAGAGGTCGCTCTGGCACCGCTCGACTTCGTTGACATAGAGGTGACTCCGTTTCCCAAAGGACACGTCGCTATCGCCACTTCCTGGTCACATCCCAAATCAAGTTATGCCCTCGACTCGGTATTCGGGCCGGAGAAATTTCGTGGGCCGGTCCGTTTCCATCTCGACCTGATGGAGAAGGCCTAGAACCAGGCCTTATGCCCCCATATCTCCTCTTCCAGTTCCTTTTTATCCTGCTTCAGCTTCAGGTACAGGGAGGCGTTCTGAATCGCCAGGCCGCATAACCTGGCGATGGAGGTCATCAGACTGATATCAGTATCGGATACCCCCCGCTTTTTATCACTGTACATCCCCATTACTCCAATCGTCTTGTCCTTGATGGATATAGGCAGATGAAGCATGGAAACGATTCCTTCCGCTCGACGTTCTGCCTGATATTCGATATCGTGGGCAGCAATATCATCTATGAGCTCGAGCTTGTTGCTGAGGAGGGTTCTGAGCCTTTTCGCACTGAGAGGTCCCTTGTTGAGATATTTTTCACTGAGCCCATAGCTGGCGACAAGCCTGAGCTCCCCGGAATTGTCGTCTATCAAGCGGATGGTTACCCCGAGCAGATCCATGGCCAGCGCAATCTCCGAAGTCATCAGATGAAGGACAACCTTGATATCCAGGGAAGAGCCGAGGTTTTCCGCAACCGATGAGAAGAACTCGAGATACTTTTTCATCCGGTAATCATGGTGGGCCCTGAGGATGGCAATCCCCCCCTGGTCGGCCAGGCTTCTTAAGAAATCGATCTCTTCTCTGCTAAAATCCCGAGGCTCGGCTGTATAGAGGGCGAGAATACCGATGGGGTCTTTGTCGGCAATCACCGGGACCACCAACAGCGAGGCAATCCCCTCATTTTTCTTGGCTCCATGGTTTTCCAATCGCGGATCGGTGGTGGCATCACGGGCCGCAAGATAGCCGCCCTGCATCAGAATATCACGGGTAATATCCCGCCCATTGGCCGGACCGGAATGGATATATTTCTCCGAAAGACCAATCTGGGCCGCAGGATAGAAATAACTATCCGTATCCCTTCGGCTCCGGATCAGAAAGAGCGAACAGGCCTTGGCTTTCATCACCTCAACCGCGCTTTCGACTATCAGCTTGAGTATCTCCTCCCGGTCGGAGGTAATCTGTATCGATTTAATAATCTTGCAGAAAATCTTAAAATATTCTTCGCTCTGGGTCATGAACTCCTCACCTCTGATGATTTACGCTTTTGTCCGTCCCTCTGCATAAGCCAATCGGCAATTTTGGGGGCGAATTCTCTCTGGCATTTTGAACTTACATAGATGCCGATATGGCCGGTCTCGAAACAGACGTCTTCCTTATCCCTGGAACCGACTCTGGAAGTAAAGAGATTACAGGCTTCAGGCGGCACAAGGTGGTCGAATTTCCCATAGAAGTTAAGCACCGGCATGGTGATGTTCTGCAGGTCCACAAGCTGGCCGTC
Organism: Desulfocapsaceae bacterium; assembly: GCA_046706325.1. Lineage (GTDB taxonomy): Bacteria > Desulfobacterota > Desulfobulbia > Desulfobulbales > Desulfocapsaceae > CAWGGS01. Next base: position 34,386 of record JBJKPM010000041.1, read on the forward strand.
AATCTCCAGCTTCGATTGAATCAGCAGGTTTTTTTTATACAGATCGGTAATGAATTGCCTGAAGGTGGCAGCGGGAACATCGGGACTATCAAAGATCCATTTTTCCATCCTGATAAAGTTTTCAACATAACTTTTATCGTCCATGTTCTGCAAAAGACCGACATACTTATCGATCATAAGTCTGGCCGGATTGAGCAGGAGAAAGCCCAAGTTCATAATGTCGCCGGGCATGTTGGCATAGACATCGCCCAAAACCTCGGCGTCGGTATTCTGCATCCAGATGTTCAGAAGCCCTTGGTCCGTTGCAAAATTAGTCGGCGTTACGGTGGTAATCAGGTTCTTCACCCGATCCGGATGCAGGGCGGCATAAATAACGGAAAAAACTCCGCCCATGCAGATGCCCATGATGTTCACCTGGGACACTCCGTTTCTGCTGCAGATAAAATCTACAATGTCAGCAATGTAGCCATTAACGTGGTCGCCGATGGTGACGAATTGATCCTTCCGGGTCGGATATCCCCAGTCGATCATGAAAATCTCCACCCCCTGATTAAGCAGCGTCTCGACGACGCTTCTTTTCGGCTGCAGATCGAGCATGGTCTCCCGATTGATCAGGGCATAGATGACCAGAAGCGGTGTCTTCAGCCGCGCCTTCCCCGGTCCGTAGTGCTTCAGTCTGACTCTGTCCTCCTCATAAACGATATCGTACGGGGTCGTTGAGATGGCCGTATCCAGCTCACTTGTCAGGATCGTTGAGGCCTTCCTGAGTTTCGTTTGTGTCGTCTTACGGTCTTCCGAGATATTCTTAAGAATGAGATCAACGGGAATCTTTGGTGGATTCATGGATCTTCTCCTTCCCCTGATATTTCTTGAGGTTCACTCTACTTGCGTTTTTCAGCTCATTTTCCAGCCTTTCCACCTTCCGGGTCAGCTCTTTTATTTTCTTCTTCATCTGATACAGTTCCTTATACACATCATCCATCTCTCTGCTGGTCGGGATCCGCATCTCCTTTAAAAAGACATCCGTCACGTCGGTTTTTACACTTCTATAGTCGGCAAGCGAGGTAATGGTCTCATTCAGAACATCAGTGTATTCTTTTGACCTGAGAAGTTCCATGTAGTTGCCTTCAAGGGCCTTGATCCAGTCATTGTAGATCTGCTTGGAACTCTCGGCATATTCGCCGACATCCAACAGGTGTTTGATTTTTTTCTGCATCACCCGGTTGGTTTTTTCAAACGGCAAGGAAAAAAGATAGATGAGTTCGATAAGATACGACGAAAAGATGTTGGATTTGTCGGTCAACCTGCTCAACCGTTCCTGGAACTCCCTTGGCAGGCCGATCTTGGGCATCTGGAGATATTTCTGCAGCTCTGACCGGTAAAGTTCCCGGAATGACTCGAAGGCATCATGGTTAAGATCATCAAAATTATAGGCCTTGGTGTGTTCTCCCACCTTGGCCAGACTCTTCACCACCTGGCTCTGAAACTCGGTGAAATTCTCCAGAGAATCTCCAATCGCCTGGGTCAGGGCATCGGCTAAGGCCGTGACGCTGCCTGCGAAGTGCTCCTGATTTTCAGGAGCAGTCATTATTTTCAAAATGGAGGCGAGATTATTGACCGACCCCTCCCAGGTTTTATAGGTCTTGTATCTGTCGTCACCGGCCTCACCATCATCTGCAGTGCCGAAGTTGAATTCCAGACCTTCACCTTCCGGTTTTTCCTCACTCCCGGTCTCGCTATTCGGCCAGAAAATCTTTGCCATGTCCAGCCATGTCTTGATGAGTTTGCCGATGTCGGTAGTGTACGGGGGAGTGTTCATCATGAGAAATTCCTTATCGTGACGGGATTTATGCAATGAAACGATGGCCTGGAAAAATTGAACGAAGGTTATTTCTTCTCTTTGTTGCGCTGAAAGGCCTCTGGAAATATACTGAACGATTCCATATCCTTGAAAGTCTTCCCTGCCAGACTTGAAAAATCCATGCCCAACCCCAGATAGGCGTTGAACTGGTCATCCATCGATTTTCTGTAGACCAGATAACTTTCCATGGTTTTTTCCAGGTACTTTTCAAAAAAATCATGGAGAAGGTTTTCTCCGAACTGAATAACAAGATGCAAGAGCGATACAGGAAGAAGCCCTTGGTTATTCTTGGCCTTGTCCATGATGATCTGGGTCAGCACCAGGGCCGTCACATCATCTCCATTTTCTGCATCCTGGACCTCCACTCTGTTCCCCGACTTAATAAATTCAGCAACATCTTTGATTGTAATATAGCTGCTCGTCTGAGTGTTATAGAGGCGGCGGTTAGGATACTTCTTGATACGAATCTGGTTGTCCATCCGGGTTCTCCCTGGACTGTTTATGGCCATGCCTCAGGCATCGCGAAAATCGCCGTGGCAAGAGAAACGGAAAAGACATGCATTCTTTTCAATGCATAACCCGCCAGGCGGCTATTTGTCTGTTTGTTTTTCGATAAAATCCGATTAACAGACTATTCAGATTATGTTACACTGCAGCATAGTCACTGTCAATTTATTAGGACGTATACCTTGATAAAATCTATCTTATCATATATTACTGGAGTCCTTTTCATCATAATTTGATATTTCTCACATCCATTAAAATTGTGCGATGCACCAATTTCTCTTGACAAAAGAGTGCCACAGATTATTTAATAACTGAAGCACCATGCCGGTTACCCATCTCTACGGTTGATGTGATGCCAGCCTGCCGCAAATGACCGCTTTTTTCATTGCAAAATTTTGGAGGAAAAAAATGGAAACACCGAAAATCGCCAAACAAATGATTGGTTTTCAGAAAACGCTGTTCGAGAATACCTATAATGCCGTCACCGTTATGCAAGATAATTCCGAGCAGATGCTGAACGGTTTCATCAAACAATTCCCATGGGTCACCGAGGAGGCAAAAAAACCGCTCAATGAATCCATCGCCTTTATCAAAAAGGCAAGAGACGATTACAAAAAGGCCGTTGAACAGGGATTCGACAAACTGGAAGAACTGGTTGACACCAAATAAGATCGCGCTGCCGGAAGAGGGAGATAAGGATGAAATATCAAAACATGTTTTCCAGATCAATAGGCTTTCAAAAGACGGCTATTGCCGGTACCCTGGGGGTAATCTCCAGCCTGCAGCACCATGGAGAGGCTCTTCTAAAGACGACGCTGGAACAAAACCCCTGGATATCCGAGAGCAACAGAAAGGCCTGTTGTGATTGGACCGAGGTTTGTGTGAAAAATTTTGAAAGCATGAAGGACCTGGTCGATCAGGGACTTGCCGAAATGGATCGGATCTTTACACCGAGCCCGAAACAGGACAAAGAAGTGCAGCAGCAAACGGCGACCAAGGCACAACGTCCGGACCCTCTTCCTGCCAAAAAGACGTCCTCTGCCAGAAGGACGGCACCTATCAAAAAGACGGCTCTCCAGGAGAAGCCTGATGAAAAAAAGGCTGCCCCAAACAAGAGCACTGCCCTAAAAAGCGCAGCAGACACATCGGCTGCCTTCAAAGTGAATTCAATGACCACCGTTCCGCAAGACCCGACCCCGGTCTTAGAGGACAAGGAAACTCCGTGAAAAGCACTTCGGTTAATGTAACGGCCAGGCAGTGTGCTCTGTGGTCGGGTCGGTACCATTGCCCGTGATCCAGCTTGTTCTTTTAGAATGAGGGGAAAAACCGGTAATAAGGGAGATAAACAAGATGTTGGATATCAGAGGAGCGGTTGCGGTCATCACCGGCGGAAGTGGCGGCATCGGCATGGCCTTAGCCCGGAAGTGGCTTGAGCTGGGAGGCAGGACCGTCATCGCCGATATTGACGAAAATGCCTTGGCATCTGCAAAGAGGCAGCTGGGTCAGGGCGTGGAAACCTTTGTCTGCAATGTCACGAGAGAAGACGATTGCTCAGAGCTGGCCTCCTTTGCCATCGAAAAAATGGGCCGGATCAATCTCGTCGCTCCCTTTGCCGGGATTATCAAAGATGCCATGTTGGTCTCCCCTGACAGGGAAACCGGCAAAGTGACAAAGAAGATGCCGCTTGAGGATTTTCAAAAGGTGGTCGATATAAACCTTACCGGAGTCTTTCTGACCATCCGCGAATGCTCCGAGCAGATGATCAATCATGGCTGCAAGGGGCTTATCTGTCTGATCTCTTCAACCGGCTCACTGGGCACCGCCGGCCAGATCAACTACTCTTCGACCAAGGCGGCGATGAGCGTCATGCCCAAAGTCGTCACCGCTGAGTTTTTCAGGCGCGGCCTTGCCGATAAGATCCGCTGTGTCGCCATTGCTCCCGGCTATGTGGGAACCGCCATGGTGAGAAACATGAACCAGAAGGCCCTGGACAACATCCTCTCCGAGGTCCCGATCGGTCGCCTCATCGAGCCGGAAGAGGTTGCCACCTTCGCCTGCGATATTTATAAAAACGAAGCACTGGCAGGCGAGACCTTCTACATTCACGGCGGCTTACGACTTGGTTCAAAGGGATAGCGGCCTACAAAGCGATCAGGGGCCGAATCATACGGCATAATAAAACTCACGTGATACCATCGTCATCCCGGCGCATCTTCTCCCGCCGACAATACCAGCCAACCACTGGAATGTGAATGTATCCATGAGATTTGACCTTTCTGCGATCTTGATTTCTCCTATCCGGTGATTCATCAGACTTGGTCTCAGGCGGAGGCGGCTCTTTCTTCCTTTGGAGTGATTTCTTCTGCATTGGTCTCTCTCCATTTTTGGATTTTTCAGTTTCTCGGATTCAAACGAGGAGGATACAGACCGTGTTGGCAACGTTTATGGATACGACGTTCCCGGTGTTCGAAGGAAAACCAGCTTATGACTCATTGTATATCCCCGCATCGTGACATTTCAAGTATAAAATTGCCCCGGTACAACTCACATTGACGTCCAGGGTCGTAAGGGCGGATGGAGATGGTTTAGCGGTTGGGTTGACGATAAAAAAGAGCGGCTTCCGGACTGCCTTTTGCGGAAGGCCGAACGGGATATCCGACCTCCCGCCGCTCGATGGGCAGGATGCGAAGGAGAAAACATGTTCTTTCAATCGGCCTTGAAGACCGGATGCTTCTGTCCTATATTTAATTTCCGACCTCACAGCGCCATACTTTCCGATTGGCGTGAGGAGCATGATTGCCAGACTAACCGGATTGATGACGGATGCGGCATGCCGCAGATTTCACCGGAGAGCAAAAAAAGCAATGAAGAAGATAGTTTCCGCCCACGAACGCACAACTTCTTCGAAAAAGCCCGCTGCAGGTCGTGAACGACATAAGGTTAAGGATCGCCGACGGAGGGCATGCGATGGCTGCACCTCTATTCCCACTATGGGCAGGTCCCGCCATACTGCAGGAGGCAGGATGATTACCCTCCTTGTTGCGATGTGAGGGTGTGAATTTACCTGCCCTGCAGGAACAAAGAGGTGGTTATTTTAACCGCGTTCTTTCGATTGGAAATCGAAACGGTGTAAAAAGCCGCAGCACTAACAAATTGGTTGATTCGTCAACCAGGAGGTGCACCATGATACAAGCAATCCCGGAAGGATATCAGAGTCTAACTCCAATGTTCATATTCAAGGACGCCGGTAAGGCTATGGATTTTTACAAAAGGGCCTTTGGCGCGGAAGAACGTTTCGTCATGCCGGGGCCGGACGGAAAGGGTGTGATGCACGCTGAGGTCCGGATCGGGACCTCAATCATCATGATGGGTGAAGAGAACCCTGATTGTCCAAGCAAAAGTGCCGAGACTGTTGGCGGGTCCCCGGTCAGTTTTTACATTTATCTCGAAAATGTCGATGAGGCCTTTGCAAGAGCCGTTGAGGCAGGATCCAGAATCCAGATGCCTGTCGAGGACATGTTCTGGGGAGATCGAATGGGTACGGTGCTTGATCCATTCGGATACTCCTGGAGTCTTGCCAGTCATACCAAGGACCTGACGATGGAGGAAATCCGGCAAGGCGCACAGGCCATGTTCGCCAAAACGGCAAGGAAGTAGCAGTCTGCCGGGCAGCTGATTTAAAGCGAATATGTTCAGCTGCAACCTATCCGGATAGTGGAATCCTGTTTTCTTTACTACGGAGCGTAGCGCCGAACCCTCCTGAGATGGATGCGTGGTCAGTCAACAGTCACTCCCCGTTCAATCATCATTTCTTCCGGGGCCCGCCGGCCAAGAGAACAGCGACGGGACCACCGAACCACGGCAGGATAATTTCACCTTCGAAGCGACCACATCTGCACGGGTGATCTTCGGTCATTGAGTTCCTTTCTGTCATTACATTTCAGATACATAATCACTCCTGTACGGATCCGTGGCCTTTTTCGCAACCGAGCCGTGTGTCGATACTGCCGGAGGTCATAGAGTTTTTTAAAAAAATATACCGATCGGAATATTTCTCCTTGACAAAATATGCCGATCGGTATAATTATTTATATAACATTAAACAGTTGGTGAAGTATGGGAAAAGCAGAAGCAACCAGACAAACAATTATTGAAAATGCAGCAGTTTTGTTCAACAAAAACGGATACCAACGCACATCCATGTCCACTCTTACCAGGGCCCTTGGCCTCACCAAGGGGGCCATTTACGGCCATTTCACCAACAAGGACGAATTGGCCGTCGAGGCCTTCCGCTATAACACAGGGAAGATCATCGAGAGGATTGCCGGGCAGGTGCAGGGGAATGAAGGCGCGTTGAGCAGTATTCGGGCACTTGCACAGAGCTTTCTCATTTTTTTCGATGAGATAGGCAAAACGGGAGGTTGTCCTCTTCTCAACACCGCCGCCGATTCGGATGATACCCATCCGCTCCTGCTCAACGAGGTCCGCCGGGTATTGACTGTATGGGAAGAAAATATCGTCAGGCTGGTCAATCTTGGGAAAACCATTGTGGAAGTCCGTCCTGATGCAGATGCGGATGCCTTCGCGGCAAATTTTATTACGCTGATTGAAGGGGGGATGCTTTTGGCCAAGACACAGGAAGAACGAAAATATATGGAGTTCTCTGTTGATGCCATCAACCTCCTCATTGATTCGATGCTGGTCGATGTTCCCTAGAGTTCGCGGCCAAAGAGAGGCACATCCAGTAATCATAAAATACTGCGCAATAGAAATTCCTGCGAATTCATCAATAATTTTATGGGCCCTGCCTCCCATATTCTCAAAACCAACAACAATGTTGAGCAGCTTGTCTGCTCAAACTGCATTGTTGGATATCATCCCTGTATTTTGGTCTTTACTGCTTATCCAGGATCTTTCTGATCTTCTTTAACAGAATACTCGGGATAATCGGTTTGGGTAAGAAATACATACCTTTTTTTTCTCTTTCATCAAGGATGTCCGCGGTATAACCACTTGTAAATAGACACTCGATATCCGGTCGTACTTTCCGGATGTCACGACAAGCCTCTTTGCCGTTTTTCTTGGGCATGATAATATCCAGAATCACCAGATCAATCTGATCCTTATGCACGATGAACTTTTTGACGGCATTTTTACCGTTTACGGCTTCGATGACCGTATAGCCGTATGTTTCGAGTATCTGTCTGGTAAGATCTCTTGTGGCGGCATCGTCTTCAGCAAGAAGGATTGTCTCGGTTCCACCTGTCAACGGCATCTCCGGCACACTTGCTTCTTTTGTTGCCACGGTTTGGATCAAGGGCAGATAGATCCGGAAGGTAGTGCCCTTGCCCGGTTCACTATAACAGTTGATAAGGCCGTTATGCTGTTGAATAATGCCATACACAATGGCCAGTCCGAGACCGGTTCCTTTTCCCACCTTCTTGGTCGTGAAAAACGGCTCGAATACTCTTTGCGCCGTCTCTCTATCCATGCCACCACCATCGTCGCTGCAAGTGAGAAAGGCATAACGGCCGGGGGGCCCGAAACCATGGACTTTCATGAACTCCCGGTCCAGTTCCACAACCTCAGTGCTAATCCTGAATTTGCCCCCTTTAGGAAGAGCATCCCTGGCATTGGTGGCAAGGTTCATCAAGACTTGCTCCATCTGTACCGGATCTGCCATTATCGTCAGGACATCTTCTGTAAGTTTGCTCTTGTACTCAATATCCTCCCGTAAAAGTCTGGCCAGCAGTTTTTCAACATTTTCTATTATGTTGTTCAGGTTAACAGGCCTTGTTTCGAGAGGTGTTTTCCTGCTGAAGGTGAGAAGCGACTGGGTCAGACTAACGGCACGGTCCGCAGTGGCCAAGATCTGTTGTACATTGTGCACCAGAGGGTCCTCTTCAGCCATTTTCATTGTAACGAGGGTCGCGTGACCGATAATTACCGTAAGTATGTTGTTGAAATCATGGGCAACACCTCCAGCAAAAGTTCCCATGGCCTCCATCTTTTGCGCCTGTCTGAGTTGAATTTCCAGGTTTTTCCTTCCTGCGATATCCCTGACCACTCCG
>JBJKPM010000042.1:0-40375 GCA_046706325.1 Desulfocapsaceae bacterium
ATTTCAACTAGTTCGAAAATAAACAGGAACTTGAGAAAATAGGGTCTTTTTTGAACAAACGGCTCCGAACTGGACTGAATGACCCCAAAAGGGGCGAATGTAGATATGCTCCTATATTTGCTTGCACTAACTATGAAACATTCGTCAGGTAATCTGATTGGATCTCCTATTAGTCTCAGCCTGAGCTAAAGCAGATATCATTTCCAGATAATGTATCCTTCTTGCCAGTAGAATTGTTTTGGGCATCGCGTAATTTTACCGGAGCGATTATTGAAATCGCGCCACGTTATCTGACGCAAATTTACATTTTAAACCCGTTTTACACCATTCTCTATGCAATTTAGCTCTTCAGACTCGTTCTATTTCACCCCCAACGAGCTAATCATCTCCACTGCTTTCAATTTATGCTCATTGAGAAGATGAGTGTATCGCTGCACCATCTGCATTGTCTTATGCCCTAAAATTTCAGCCAATGTCCTGATGTCCACCCCGGCCATAAGAAGATGACTGGCTGCTGTATGGCGTAGATCGTGGAGATGGACATCGTCGAGTCCGGCCCTTGCTTTAGCAGTGCCAAAGGATTTTTTAAAATAGTTGCACGGAACGTCAAGAACCTGTTGTGACAGCAATCTTCTTGGCGGAAGGAAGACATGCATGTCCTTTTCAATTTCTAAAGGTTTAATGGAACGGAGTGCTTTTATAGCCACCTCGGTAAGCGGGACATAGCGCATATCGGTTTTGGTTACCATAAGCTTGACGAGACGTGCCTCCAGATCGACATCCCCCCAAGTTAAGCCGGCAGCTTCGCTGGGACGCATGCCGGTATGCAGCAGAAGCAGGAGATAGGGATAAAGTTTCTGGTTCCGACTTTCCTTGGCACAATCCAACAGTCTTTGTGCCTCTTCTTTGGTAAGAAAGCGGGTACGGCTGTTATTCACCCTTGGCCGACTAATCCCTGCAACCGGGTTGTCAACCGACAGCCCCCATTCCTTGCGGGCAATATTGAACAGATGGGAGAGTAAGGCGAATTCTTTTTGGATTGTTGATGGAGAGACCGTTTTCAAACGGGTATCTCGGTAGACCGCCAGCCATTGCGGAGTTACTGAGGCAAGTGAGATTTCCTTGCCGAATCCGCCGAGAAGTGCGATTGCCGCAATCCTGTCCCGCCGTTCGGAATTGATCCGCTTTGCGGGAGATATGTGTTCGAGGTACCGATCCAATGATTCGGCAAAGGTGATTTTTTCGGCAGGACGAGCGTCTTGATAGCGTCCCATCCGCATCTCCCGCTCTATTTCGACAGCCCAATTTTTCGCCTCTCCTTTGGTATCGAAGGTCCGGGCCAGCGGATCAAAACCTTTCACGCGAACCGTCGCCGTATAGGTCGTCCTCTTTTTTCCTTTGCAGGTCTGAATTCGCGCCATAGCCGTGACTCCCTGCAGTTTGTTCGTAAGGATTCTTGTTCCATTTTTGTTCCAGTGTACTGTCAATTCATGGGGAAATAAAGCAAAAAATGGCAACCCAAAATGGAACAAAAAGCAAAAAAGAAAGGGGTTAACCAGCTGACTTATCTGGTTAACCCCTTGTGTGGTGGTGCCCCCGGCGCGAATCGGACGCGCGGCACCAGGATTAGGAATCCTGTGCTCTATCCACTGAGCTACGGGGGCTCGATAATCGACAACATGCCAAACTCCGCCGTCAGGCGAAGAAACCGGAAGCATCTCCCGGTGGAGTGGGAGATACATACCATATCATGCTAAAAAAATGAATGCTTTTTTTCCCGGGTCGTCCTCGCTTCTCCGCCCTGTCTACAGACCCTTTCTATGACATCTCCCCATCCGGAAAAAGAGACTCCCCGTCCTCGATCACTGTTCCCGGGTACGCCTCTTCCTGGATATAGGAATTGATGACGCAGTTTCTACCTATCTTCTGCCCGGCAGGGACCTGGGCCCCTTTGCCGACCAGGGTGATGCCGGTATAGAGATGCGTGGGTTTCAAGCGGTTGACGACCTTGAAGTTTCTTCCGGAACCTATCACCGCATGTTCGCCGACGCTGACCCGCTTGTCCAGGATGGCCAGATCGACGGTGGCGTGTCGGCTTACCCGGCAGTCCGTGAAGAGGATGGAGTTTTTGACCACCGCTCCTTCCTCGATGATCACCCCCGGAGCCAGGAGCGAATTTTCCACTCGTCCCTTGATATCACAGCCCGCCGATACCATCGCGTTGATCAGGCGGCACTTGCTGCCGAACCGGGCCGGGGCCCGATCGGCAACCCTGCCCTCCGCCTCGACATTGGTGCGGATCTTCCATTTCTGCGGTGAGATGCCGCTGTCCCGGCGAATGACGTCCATATTGGCCTCCCAATAGGCCTGGATGGTTCCGACATCCCGCCAGTAGCCGTAGAAGGGGTAGGCGAAGACATTATCGTTATCGATGGCCCACGGCAGGATGTGCATGCCGAAATCGACATCCTCCTTGTTCCTTGCCAGCGCATTGAGAAGATACCTGCGATCAAAGACATAAATCCCCATTGAGGCGAGATTTGTCCTCGGGACCTTCGGTTTTTCTTCCCACTCAACTATCCGGTTGTACCTATCGGTGATCCCGGATCCGAACTGATGGATTTCGCTCTTCGGCACCACCATCATGCCGACGGTCACATCCGCCTTTTTCGAACGATGATATTCAATCATCGCATCAAAATCCATATGGTAGATATGGTCGCCGGACAGGATCAGGACCTCATCCGTGGGATTGGCGTTGATAAAATCAATATTGCGCCTGACGGCATCGGCCGTTCCTTTGTACCAATCCGAATCCCTGGAACCGGTCCGCGGCGGCAGGATTTTGACCCCCCGGCTGCGACCGGTGAAATCCCATGCCTCGCCGGTGCCGATATGGCTCATGAGAGAAAGGGGCTTATACTGGGTCAGGACACCGACCTTGGTCAACCCGGAATTCATCACATTGCTGAGACTGAAATCTATGATCCGGTACAGCCCGGCAAAGGGTACCGCCGGTTTGGCGCGGTTCTGGACCAGGATATTCAACCGGCTCCCGACCCCTCCCGCCAGCAGGAGGACCAGCACCTCTTTCGTCCGGATCATCGCAGCACCTCCCCGGCTTTCACATGCCGCAGCCACTTCCCGATTTTCAGATGGGGATAGATGGTCACCCCGTCTTCGATGATCGTCTGCTCGGGAATGTGATTATTCCAGCCGACGACCGTCACCTTGGCGGCATCCCCTTCCGGTTCCGGGCCGATCACCGTCCCCTCACCGTAAGTCGAGTTGACATCGGCCACCACCTTGTTGAGCCGACAGTTGCAACCTACGGTATTATCAAAAAAAAGCACGGAGTTCTCAATGACAGACCCTTTGCCGATCTGAACGCCCGGGAAAAGAAGGGAGTTCTTGACCTTGCCGTCAACAATACAGCCGTTATAGATCATGCTGTTCTCTATCTGGGCACCGTCACCGATAAGGGCCGGTTGAAAGTCCCTGATCCCCCGATGCTCCAGATTGGTCCGAATCCCCCATCGCTCCATATCGATGAGCGGACTATCGCCCAGCAGGTCCATATTGGACTGCCAATACTCCTCAACCGTCCGCGTATACCCCCAGTACCCACAGAATTTGTACCCGTAGACCCGGCAATTCTGCTCAAGCAACAGCGGGATGATGTCACGCCCGAATTCAAAGGACTCTCCCGCCTGGTTCTCTTCCAGGGCACGATAAAGTACCTCGGGTTTAAAACAGAGGACCGTCAGGGACACCCAATCGGACTCCGGTGCGCCCGGCTTCTCCCAATACCTTCCGATACGTCCGCCTCGATCCCCGTCCTCATCGTCGATGACCGCCACACCGAAGCGGTGGGCCTTGTTTTTACCGACCCTGGTAAAGGCAACCGTCAGATCGGCATTCTTTTCATGATGATAGGTAATCATATCCTGATATTCCATCTTATAGATATGATCACCGGAAAGGATCAGGATATCTTCCGGCTCATGGTATTGAACAAAGTCGAGATTCTTGAAGATCGCATCCGCCGATCCCCGATACCAGCTGCCGCCCTCGGAGGCCGTAAACGGGGGCAGGATCGAGACCCGGCGATTCCTGCCGATCATATCCCAGGCCGCACCGGTGCCGATGTGATTCACCAGCGAATAGCTATGATACTGACTGAGAATTGCAACCTGTTCTATCCCCGAGTTCATCAGATTGCTGAGCGGGAAATCGATGACCCGGCAAAAACCGCCGAAGGGAACGGCCGACTTGGGACGATAATAGGTCAAGACGTTCAGCTCATCGACCCGGCCCCCTGCCAGGATCATTGCCAGCGTTGTGGGTTTCAGCATGACGTTTCCTGTGGAGAAAAATGACATGAAGATTTCGATGGACCCGCCCGGGATGACAAGCCGGTATTCGACCTCGACCCGAGAAAGATCCCGACCCCGAACACCTATGATTGTCCACTACATGTGGCGCATTGTCAACCGCATCAATGTCTGAGAGTTGAAATCGTTTTCGGTGATCGAAAGGTTTTTCAGAGGAACTTCTGCTCTGGCGGATTCTTTGTGGCCGCCGGCGGAGCCGATCGCCCCGAAGGTCCTGGCCGCCAGTTTCCCGGCGCTCTTGCGATATCCGTCACACCGGAATATCACCACCAGCTTGTCGCCATAGATGCCTGAGACGAAAACCCAGTCTATTTCACCGACATGATTAAGAAAATCAGCAATAATAACAAGGACGTCCGGGCTTCTCACCTTGCCGATGTGGCTGTAGTACCGCCTTTTGGAGTATTTCAACTCGGCAAGTGCGATATTGAAATACCTGAGTTCGGAACGCCGCAGGTCGGTCAACTCAAATTTACGAACCAGGTTCCGGTTGGCAATGCTGAAAAGGTAACGAAAGGAGATACCATCGGCCAGCCGTGACAGCTTCTCGAAATTGGTCGTATCCACCTTTATCCCGTAAAACAGGGCCGTGGCCAGCGAGACGGAAGGTTTCATCCCGGCGGCACGCAGATACTCTACCAACATGGTGGATGCGGCACCGTAATCCGGTCGGATATCCACATGCTGAGCCTGCCAATCCCCACTCTGGGGATGGTGGTCTATGATCACGTTGAAATCGATTTTTTCAAAGCACGGCAGGTGATTGGGTTGGGAGTCAACAAGAACTTTTTTAGTAAAATCCTTGATCTTGACCGCGCTCAGACGTTCCAGGTGGATCCGTAACGACGATACCATGGAGACGTTGTTCAAGCGTCTGATCTCATTCGGATGAGCAATAACGACATTTTTCACCCGATAACGGAGAAGCCGCTTGATGGCCATTGCGCAGCCCAAGGCATCCGGGTCCGCATTGATGCAGACAAGGACCTCGTCTTCCTTATCAAAGACGTTCCAGAATTCCTGCAGCCTTTCCTTAGCCGATTTGCGATACGACTGCTCGCAATGAACGGCATGGCGGCCTCTATGATTCGGAGCCATGAACGGTAAGAGTGGCGATCTGAATTTTCATAAGATAAAGATGTGGCAGCCGTAACTGTACGTGGTAATCATTCTGCATCACAGTTGTCTGTTCGGTTCTCCGTGTGCAGATGGCGCGGGGCCTCGTCTCCCTTCGGCCCGTCGCTTCACCGCTGGATCACCATCCACCTCCTGTAAAATTCAGCCCCGCTCCTCGTAACCGGCAGTTCCTGGGGGCAGTAATACAACACCACGAGCGGCTTGTCTAAGGCCTGCTCAGTGTCCTGATACAACACGATTTTTCAATATAGCATATTTTTTTATAAAAAGGCAAGCCTTGGAAGACATCAGCCGGTTTCACTCCTAATCCGAATGCGGCACCTGTTCTCGTTTTTCCAAAACAACCAGTCGGAACTCTCGACATCTCAAGTCCGCAACGCCCGCCGTCAGCTGCTTTCCACTCAGCTTCCACTTGACGTAATCCGCCGATGATGGTACCAGATACAGACTGTTAAAGAGACAATAAGCAGTCTTCCCTGGAATATCTAGAAGAGACAAATTTTGTCGGCATCGTTACCCTTCACCTCTAGACGGTTCGGCATTGTCCTTTGCCGGGTCATCGAGTTGCCCTTGCAGTCTCTTAGGATTTTTACAAGGTCATCAGAATTTGATTTTACTCAACCGTTATCTCCTAGGTCAGTACGTCAGGAATTTCCTGACGGTTGCAATCGGCTTTATCGCCATCTATTTTCTGATAGATTTTTTTGATAAAATCGATCACTTCACGAGTGCCGGCAAATCATTCACCGTTGCGCTTTCCTATTTTTCGCTGAATGTCCCCTTTATCCTCGACCAGCTCGGACCCGTTCTTATCCTTCTCTCCGGGATCATCACCCTCGGCCTTCTGAATCACAACCATGAACTTCTTGCCCTGAAGGCAAGCGGAATTCCACTGAGAACCATCGTCAGGCCCATACTTTTCGCCAGTGTCTGCACATCCGTGATCTATATGGCCATGGCCCAATGGGTTCTGCCGCTCACCATCTCGGCCAGCGACAAGATATGGTACGAAGACGTCCAGGGCAAGGTCCCGCTCGGTGCCCATAGAAACGGCCGGTATTATTATAAGGGAAGTCAGGGCTTTTATTCCTTCGAATGGCATGATCCGGGCAAATTCATCTTTCGGAATTTCTCCTATTCAGCCTGGAACAGCGAGTACAATCTCGATACCCTGATAACCTGTAAGAAGGCGGAATACAAGCACAAGGCCTGGCAGTTACATGATGGGCAGATACAGAAGCTGATCGGGAAAAATTACGATATCCGGGCATTTACCGACGAAACATTCAATTTACCGGAATCGCCGGAAATTTTCTTTGTACCGGAATACAAGGAAGGCGAGTTGTCGATAACCGACCTGTATAGAGATATTTTCAAGAAAGACACGGAAAGAGAAAGAACGGCGGCCTGGGCGGAATTTTTCGGTCGTATCTCCTACGTCCTGCTCGGTCTGCCGCTGATCCTTCTTGGTCTGCCGATCCTGATCCTCTCGTATCAGAAATGGGGACGTGACCTGGCCATCGCCATACCGGTAAGTTGTGGAATGGCCTTTATTGCCTGGGGGTTCTGGGGAGCACTGCAATCACTGGCCAGGGCGGATTATGTATCTCCCCTGTTTGCAGCGGTTATCGTCCATATCGTCTTTGCCGGAGTAGGGTTTTTTCTGCTTCGCAAACAGGACAATTAGACCCGGCAACGATGAAGAAGAATACCGGAAAAACCGTTGGGATCATCGGGATTCCGCCACTTGCGATCATCAGAAAAATTGAAGGCAATACGATCTACGACCTGGATGAGCCCCTGGTTTCGAAGGATATCGAGTGCGCCGCCCCTTTTCTCCCCCCGGTCTATTGTGCCATCCTCCGCACAGCGATCGTCAACAGCATCACCTTGAAACCGGATGTCGTCTATATCGATGTCGGGCCCGGGAAATGTGACTGTGCAATGCATACCGCAACAATCCTCGAGAGTATCCTGCCGGGTTCCGAGATCATTCGGACGGTCAACCAGGATAGGGAGGATTTCGGAACCCCCGTCTGTACGGCACAAATGCCGCTTCTCGACAAGATGACGGCCATAACCGCATCGGTAAAAACTACACAGCCCCATAAGAAACTGCCCCCCTGCCGACCGACAGCCGGTTTCTGGGGGGTCCCTCCCAGAGATTTTTCCTTTCTCTCCCTCTTTCCGGCGACCACCCATATCTACGGTTGGGCACGATGCATGGAAAACAAGACGCCGGACAACAAAGCACTGGAAGAGCACGTCAATCCCGACATCCCAACCGTCTTTTTTGCTCAATCATTCTGCGCCAAGACCGCCCTGGCCAGACACCTGGCCAATCGCCATCCGCGCGGCATCTATCTGGACTGCGACGTTCACGCGGGCAGCAGTACCAAGGCGAAGATCCAGGCCTTTCTCGAACTCTCGGGAGTCACCGATGCTCTTGGCTGATTTCGGGACATCGTATTGCAAGTTTCTGGACCTTGAGGCCAACGTCTCCAGCCTGATCCCGACGCGTGACCTTGATCGGTCCCTGCGCGTCGATGTCGCCACAGGCCATAACGGCAGACGCTACACCGACCACTATGTCAACGAGCTGACCGCCCTGGCAAAGGGGGGGGAGGCCCTGATTTCTGAAAACGGCTTTACCCTTCTCGATTGCGGCAGCAGGGATATCAAATTTATCCGCTACGGGGAGGGGAAGGTGAAAGACATGGGATGGAATGCCGAATGCGGTGCCTCGATGGGGTTTACCATCGAGCTCCTCGAACGATATTATTGCCTGGATTTTTCCCGGCTGGAGGTCCCGCCATCCTCCTTCTCGGTCACCTGCGGGGTCCTGGGGATGAGCCACATTTTTGATGCGGTGGTGGGCGGTGAAAGCGAGGCATCGGCTGTCGCCCGCTTTGTTAGAGGCATTGCCTTGAATGCCTACAATTTTGCAGGAAAACCCCAGGTACTCCATCTCTCGGGGGGGCTCTGCGACAACCCCCTGTTTGTCAAGTCCTTCCCCTGCGAGGTTGTCGTACTCGGACGGTTTGTCCTTCTCGAAGGCCTGAAATCCCTTATCAAATCAGGCTTTGCCGGGCCCGGTCAGAGGGAACAAGCAAGCGGGCCCGGGGCATGACACGCCCCGGGCTGCCCGGACCATACCGGACTCCTACTTCTTCTCCGTTTCGATGGAACGGAGTTCCACTTCAAAGATCAGAACGGAATTGGGCTCAATAACCGGCAGTGCCCCTTGCTCGCCATAGGCAAGATCGGGGGGAATGACCAGACGATATTTCGAACCGACATCCATCAATTGCAGGGCCTCGCTCCAACCGGGAATGACCTGATCGACACCGAATACTGCCGGTTCTCCCCTCTTGACTGAATTGTCGAACTCAGTGCCGTCGATCAGCTTGCCGACATAATCCACCTTGACCTTGTCGGTTGCCTTCGGCCGTATGCCGTTTCCTTTCTTCAATATCTCATACTGCAAACCGCTCTTCGTGGTCACGACACCAGGTTTTTTCTTGTTTGCGGCAAGATAGGCATCTCCCAGCTTTTTGTTGGTCTCCTTGACCTTTTTCAGTTTTTCTTCCTGGCGGGCCTTCATCTTCAGAGAAAATTCCTTTTCCACCGCGGCCATTTCTTCCGCAGTCAGGAGTTTCTTGTTCCCCTTGAATCCATCCTCAATCCCACGAATCAGGGACTCGAAATTGATCTCATTGCCGATTCCTTTAAAATTGGTTCCGATTTCCAAGCCCATGCTGTAGCCGAGTTTTTCCTGAAATGTCTTCAGCTCCTCAGTCTTCTTCCCCTGTCCAGCCGCCAACAGTCCGCTTGGGACCAAAAACAGACAGGCCATTACCAAACCGATTGTTCTCTTCATCTCCACTCCCCCATGTTAGAATCTTCGTATCTTAACAAACGTTGATTGTTTCTTCCACGCTCCCGCCTGCAGGGGCCCGCAACCCATGCCATCCTGTCCACAAAGACCAGGCCCGCTTTGTACAGAAGACAAGTCCCAACCATCTTCCTCCGGCTCCTCTCTTCACCACTTCATGCCCTTTGTGTCACATATGGAAAATAAGACCTGACAAGACTACGATTCATTGCATGATGACAAGTGTAACTCCGGGATTAGGCCTGTCAAGGTCTCTATGTCCTGTAAGTCCGGGAAATCGTTTCCGCAGTGCCGTAATAGGTGCCGATCTTTTCGAAAATTCCTCTCCGGCAATATATCCTTTAATCTCTCCGACACTGCAGAGATAGTCCAGGCATTTCCTGCATTCGTCTCTGATGGCCCCTCCTTTGCCGCTGGAACCATAGCCGTGAATAAAAGTAACGACCATTACCCGATCGTTTTTGGCAATCGCCAGTTCGCTGACGAGCCTTTTGACGGCTTCCTCGACAAAGGGCAGCCCCTTTTTCAGATTGACGGTCCTATGAAGCGTTCCGCTCTTCCTGGTGGTTGCAGGCGCAAGCGTTGCTCCGCAGAATCTGCAGATGCCGCCTCCCGTCTCACTTTCATTGCCGCAGACGGTACACAGGGCCATAACAATCCCCTCAAGCGCACGAAGAAAACGGCAATCTGTACTCCTCTGGGGCCCCGCCGACAAGACCATGCGCTGTCTTGAATGTCCTCATCGTCATTTTCCTTCCCGATACCGGCTTCCGGCGCCCGGATTCCGCCATTTTCGCATCATATCCTGTGCACGGTGTGAACATGTTCCATCTGGCGAAGATGCTGGATTACAACCTGCAGATGTCCCAGGTTCTCCACCTCGATGGCGATACGGAGATCGGCGGTTTCATCGGGTGTTGTCCGGGCAGAAATCTCAACGATATTGGCATTATCGGAATTAATGGTGGAGCTGATATCGGTGAAGATGCCGCGACGGTTTTCAGCGCTGACATGGAGTTCGACACGGTGTTGGCCGTGATCTTTTCCCGACCAGGAAACATCCAGCCAACGACGAGGATCGGTGGTCAGGAGGTTGGCGCATTCCGCCTTGTGTATCGAAACGCCGCGACCCGTGGTAATGAAACCGACGATCGGATCCCCGGGGACCGGTTTACAGCACCTGCTTATCTTGATCAACATGTTATCGATTCCATCGATTCGGATCGCAGACCCTCCCTGCCGGTCACCTCCCGGCGGCGGCGTTACCAGCTGCTGGGCCGACTGCTCGGCGGGAGGCTCCTGGGACAGGGATTCCTTTTCCTGCAGGAGTTCGGGAGGTTGCAGATACCGTATCAGGGTCTGCACCGTGATTATGCCGCTGCCGACCTTGGCCAGCATATCGTCCAGCGAATTACAGTGCAGCTGTTTGAGCAGCAGGCGGATATGCCCGCCCTTGACCATCTTCTTCAGGGTGGTCTCGTGTTTTTTCAGCTCCCGCTCGCAGATCTCGCGGCCGAGCTTCAAGGCCTTTTCCTTCTCTTCCCGCCTGAGCCATGACCGTATCCGTGCCCTGGCCCGACTGGTCTTGACAATCTCCAGCCACCCCCTCCTGGGAGTCTGATTCGGGGAGGTCACGATCTCGACGATATCGCCGTTCTGCAGCTGGTATTTAAGTGGAACAAGCCGACTGTTTACCTTGGCGCCGACGCAATGATCCCCAACCTCCGAATGGATGGCATAGGCAAAATCAATAGGGCAGCTCTTCTGCGGGAATTCCTTGACCTCACCCCCGGGGGTCAGGGCATAGACATCCGGTTCATACAGCTCTCCTCTGACATTCTCAAGAAACTCCCGGGGATCCTCAACCTCCTGCAGTGATTTAACCAGTTTTTTCAACTCTTTGAAAAGCCTGGCATCATGGTTGCCGATCTTCTGCCCCTCTTTATACGCCCAATGGGCGGCAACCCCCTCCTGGGCAATCCGGTCCATCTCTTCGGTACGGATCTGGATCTCGATAAAATTATCATGCGGACCGGCAACCGTCGTATGCATCGACTGGTAATTATTGGCCTTCGGCGCAGAGATAAAATCCTTGATCCGCCCGGGAACCGGCGCCCAATTGGCATGCACGACCCCCAAGGCCTCATAGCATTCCTTGACGTTGGCGACGATTATCCGAAAGGCGACCTTGTCGTAGACCTTGTCCAGCGAGATGCCCTGGACCATGATCTTCTTGTAGATGGAGTAGAGATGCTTGGGCCGGCCGATGATGCGGATCGGCCGGACATCGCTGGCGGCAAGCTTGTTCTGCAGGATGGAGATGACCTCCTCGACATATCGCTGGCGCTCTGCCAAGGAACTCTCCAGTTTTCTCGACAATTCCTCAAACTCAACCGGATACAGGAATTTGAAGGCCATGTCCTCCAGCTCCCGCTTCAGCCAGTCTATCCCGAGCCTGCTTGCCAGCGGGGCATAAAGATCCATGGTTTCCCTGGCGATCTCGAGCTGGCTCTCGCGCTCAACATGGTCGAGAAGGCACAGATCCTGGAGACGATCGGCCAGTTTGACCAGCAGGACCCGGATATCGGCGGCGATAGCCAGGAGCATCTTGCGTACATTTTCCGCCTGATGGGCAAGCTTGTTGTTATAGTGGACGTTGGTTATCCGGGTGGAACCGTTGACGATGGCGGCGACATTGTCGCCGAATTTTTCCTTGAGCTCATTAACCGATACGCCCTCTTTCAACACCCCGTGCAACAGCCCGGCAAGGACCGTGTTGAGATCGAGATGCATCGATGCCAGGGTCCTGGCCACCTCCAGGGAATGTATCACGTACGGTTCGCCGGAGAAGTGGCTTTTGCCCTGATGCACCTCCAGAACAAATGACCAGGCGCGATCGATTACGGACAAGTCGATATCATGAAGATAGCCCTCAACAATGGATGTCAGGCATTCAAGGTCGATTGTTGATGATACGGTCATCTGCGGTCCTTCAACTCTTTTTGTCGGCATTGCCACCGGTCGCCCACCGACGGTTTAGCATCGTAACGTGTGCTTTATTGCGTTTTCCCTGCAGCAACTGGGGTCATGGTCTTTGCCATCTCCGCGTCTATGCTGTTCCGCAGGATATCCGCCACGGCATCGACACCCGCCTCCTCGGTAAATCCGTCACGCCGGCGCCGTATTTCAACAAGGCCGTCATTGGCAAAACGTTTTCCGATCATGACCCGGAAAGGGATCCCGAGCAGATCGGCATCCTTGAACTTGGAGCCGGGTCGTTCGTCGCGATCATCGAGCAGGGTCTCCACCCCGAGCCCCTTCAGTCCGGCATAGACGGTCTCGGCGGCGGCTGTAACAGCAGCATCCTTCGGATCGAGATTCAGAATGATGACCTTGTATGGGGCCAGAGGCACCGGAAGAATGATCCCGTTCTGGTCATGGTTCTGCTCGATAGCCGCTGCCACTACCCGAGTAATGCCGATGCCGTAGCATCCCATCACGAAAGGTCTTTCCTTGCCGTCACTGTCTTGAAAGACGGCCTGCATCGCCTCCGAGTACTTGGTCCCCAGCTTGAAGACATGCCCAACCTCGATCCCTTCGGCCAACTCCAGCCTGCCGCCACAGTTCGGACATGGATCATCGGGGGTGATCTTTCGTAGATCGCCGACGGCCGAAACCTGGAAATCCCGTCCCATACTGACGTTTTTCAGGTGGTAATTCTTCTCGTTGGCCCCGACCACAACATTGCGCAAAACAGCAACCTCCTGGTCGGCGACCATCTGTATACCGATCCCCCGGGGCCCGAGATAGCCGGTCGGAACACCGGTAGCATCGAAGACCTGTTTATCGTCGGCCAGCTCGATATCGGTTGCTCCGAGAAGATTCTTCAATTTCACTCCCTCGACCTCCCTGTCTCCCCGGATCAGCACGGCCACCGGCCTGCCGTCCGCCATATAGACCAGGGTCTTCACCAGGTCTTTGGCTTCGATATGCAGGAACTCGCAGACAGATTCGACCTTGCGCTTGCCCGGGGTCTCCACCTTGACCATCTCCTGCAGCTCACAGGCCGCGGCAACGTCCGGCAAACGCACCGCCGCTTTTTCCATATTGGCGGCATAATCGCAGTCTCGGCAGACGACGATGGTATCCTCGCCGGTCTTGGCCAGGACCATGAATTCATGGGAGAAGCTCCCGCCGATGGTCCCGGAATCGGCCTCTACGGCTCGAAATTCAAAACCGCAGCGGGTGAAAATCCTCTTATAGGCCTCATACATTTTTTTATATGATATTTCAGCCATTTCATCGCTTGCATCAAAGGAGTAGGCGTCCTTCATGATGAATTCACGTCCGCGCATCAGACCGAATCGGGGTCTGATCTCATCGCGAAACTTTGTCTGGATCTGATAGAAGTTGACCGGAAGATTGCGATAGGAATGGATCTCTCTGCGCATCAGGTCGGTGATTACCTCCTCATGGGTGGGACCGAGACAGGATTCCCGATCGTGCCGGTCCTTGAAACGAAGCAACTCGGGCCCGTACTTCTCATAGCGGCCGGTCTCGATCCAGAGATCAGCCGGCTGCACCATCGGCATGGCCAGTTCCTGGGCGCCGGCCCTGTTCATCTCCTCGCGCACGATCTGTTCCACTTTCCTGATGGCGGCAAGGCCGTAGGGAAGATAGGTATATATTCCGGAGGTCAGTTTTCTGATGAAGCCGGCCCGCAGCATCAGCTTGTGGCTGACCACCTCCGCCTCGGCCGGATCCTCTTTTATGGTCGGCAACAGAATTTGTGAGTAGCGCATCGTGTATTTGAAAAAGTAATGGTAGCAATTAACAATTGCCGGTGTCGCAATAATTTACCCACCGACGGTTTAACCTTGCTGCCCGTTGAATTCTCGTATTGCCCGTCCAGCCTCGTAGGGGCATTGCGAGGCCATTAAAAGGAAAATCGCCAGGGCAATTCGTGCAAACGCTCAACATCCATCATATCCGACCGTTTGCCTGAACGCAAACCCGGACAGGTCGCAACACATCGTTTCCCGACGACAGGCCTTTTCCCGATCAACTACGACTTTCGGCCCCATTGCGCCTCCATCTTCGCCAATTCTTCAAGGAAGGTCGGTAAAAGGTCCTCTTCCGCGACCTTCTTATGGAGTTTCCCTTTCTTGAATATGATCCCGACCCCATTGCCTCCGGCAATGCCGATATCAGCCTCTCTTGCCTCTCCCGGGCCGTTGACGACACACCCCATTACGGCCACTTTGATCGGAGCGGTCATGGTCTGGATAATGCGCTCGACCTCTTCCGCTACCGCAAACAGATCGATCCGGGTCCTGCCGCAGGTCGGGCAGGAGATCAATTCCGGGCCGCGTTCGCGAATCTTCAGGGAGCGCAACAACTCGAAGCCGACCCGGACTTCCTCCGCCGGGTCCCGGGTCAGCGAGATCCGGAAGGTATCACCGATCCCCTCGAAGAGAAGAATCCCCAGGGCCACACTGGATTTCACCGTGCCGGCGATCAGGCCGCCCGCTTCTGTTACGCCCAGGTGCAAAGGATAGTCGCAGAGTCCGGCAAGCCTGCGGTAGCCGGCGACGGTTGTCAGGGTGTCCGAGGATTTGATCGACACCTTGATCTCGGAATACCCCTGGTCCTCAACCAATCTGATATTACGCAAGGCACTGTCGATCAGGGCGTCCGGCCTCTCGGGGCTCGGGTAGCCGTATTTCTTCAACAGGTCTTTTTCAATGGAACCACTGTTCACCCCGACCCTGATCGGCACCCGGTGCCGTTTTGCAGCGGCAACGACCTTGGCCAGCCTCCCCGATCCGCCGAGATTGCCGGGATTGATGCGGATGGCCTGGGCCCCGTTTTCCATCGCAGCGATGGCCAGACGGTAATCAAAATGGATATCGGCAATGAGCGGGATGGTGATCGCATCGCGGATTGCCCGCAGGGACCGGGCAGCCTCCCGGTCGACAACCGCGACCCGGATCAGTTCGCAACCGGCTCGTTCAAGGCCGCTGATCTGGGCAACGGTGCCCTCGATGTCTCTGGTGTCGGTGTTGGTCATGGACTGCACCGAGATCGGGTGATTACCGCCGATGCCGACCTCTCCAATGCGGATCTCCCGTGTCTTGCGTCGTATAATCATCGACTGCCTTCCGACGACCGCCGCTTTTTCTGGGCCAGACTAAGTTCCGCATCCGATGCCCGTATATACAGCGGCACCGCCGAAGCAAGATCGAGGGCTCGATCACCCGCAAGTTCAAGACCTCCGAGCAGGCCGACGGCGGCGGCCGACGGATACTGCAGAACGGGCGGGGCAAAGACAACCCTTTCACCAAGGCCTTTTTTCCACAGTTCGCGGTAGACCGGCACCCCATCGCCCACCATCATGACCGGTTCCTTGATCTCGGAGATCAAGGCCTCCGGATCGACCACCCGAATCGCACCGACCCTTTCGGCCAGAGATGATTCGGCCGGACGATAAAAGGCGACATAGACCTGTTTTTTTCGAGCGTCGAGAACAGCACAGATCAACCTTTCAGTCATGCAATGACAGGCCAGGGCATCGAGTGTCGGAATGCCGAAAAGAGGTTTTTCCGCCGTGGCTGCCAGACCCTTGGCGGTGGCCATGCCGATCCGCAGTCCGGTAAAACTTCCGGGACCAAGCCCGATGGCTATCCCCTTGATCATCTGCCAATCCACCCCGGTCTCGGAGAGCATCCAGTCGATGGCGGTCAGCAGTCGTCGTGAATGGCGAACCCGGCTGTTGAGAGAAACAGAGGCCAGTATCTCTCCTCGGATCGCCGTTCCGCAGGTTATGGCCAGCGTACAGCAGGCGGTGGAGGTATCCAGGGCCAGAATCAAGGGTCCCTGTCGATTCATCGCTTGAACAGCCTGAGGATATCGTTATAGAACACAAACACCATCAATGTCCCGAGAAAGGCGATGCCGATCTGTTGGGCGATCACCTGGGCACGCTCATTCAACGGTTTCCTGCGAATCGCTTCAATGGTCAGAAAAGCCAGGTGCCCCCCATCAAGGACCGGGATCGGCAGGAGGTTCAAGATCCCCAGATTGACGCTGAGAAGCGCTGTAAAGGATATGATGTTCATCCACCCGGCCCTCATCTGCTCACCGGCAAGCTGGGCAATCAAAATCGGGCCCCCGAGTTCCGAGGCCGGGACTATCCTCTCGACGATCTTTATAAATCCCAGGACCGTCAGATAGATAAACATCCAGGTCTGGGTACATGCCCCCTCGAAGGCCTCCAGCGGATGCACATGGGTATAGGCGATTTCGTCGGCCTTCACGATGCCGATCATGTACCTCTTGTCGACCGTCTCCCCGAAGATATCCTTGACATCCTCTCTTTTCGGAGTCACCCTCACCGTCACCTGGCCCGCCCCCCGTTGCACCAGAAGGGTCAGGGACTTGCCGTCGGCAGCCTTGACACCCTGCAGGACATCGGCCCAAATCTTCGTGTCCCTGCCATCGATCTGAAGAATTGTATCTCCCGCTTTTATGCCGGCAGCCATGGCCGGCGATTTCTCGTTGACCTTACCGACCCGGGTATTGTCGACCGCTGTGGGAAGCCCGAGAGCCGAGTAGGTCGCAAAGAACAGAACCACGGAGAATAGCAGGTTGAACAGGGGACCGGCAAGTACGATACAGAAACGCTGCAGAACGGGTTTATGGGCAAAGGACCGTTGTTGCAGTTCCGGCTCGATCCCCTCTTCGTCGGGGGACTCGCCGAGCATCTTCACATAGCCGCCAAGAGGAAATGCCGACACAAGATATTCTGTCTCACCGATGGTTTTCCCGATCACCTTGGGCCCGAAACCCAGGGAAAATTTCAAGACCTGCACACGAAACATCTTGGCGAACAGAAAATGACCAAGCTCGTGAACAAAGATAAGAACACCTAAGACAACAATAAACGTAATAATCGTATTCATGGATAAAGGCTGTAATCAACGGTCTCGAACAAAGTCGGGAGCTTTTTTTAGTAATCCCCGCAGCAGGGGGTGCGGTAACCCTTCTCTTTGCTCCCGCCCGCCTCCCTGCATTCGCCGGGTGACGTCAGGAGCGTATCCAACGCAGCATGCTGAAGAGAATAATAGTCACGACCTCACGACTTGCCAACCGTCATCAAGGCCTGCCGGTCATCCTGCTGATGATGCCTGCAGCGCACCTGCGGGCGTCGGCATCCGCCGACAGGATATCATCGAGCCTGTCCTCGCTGCCGGAATGTATTTTCTCCATTGTCAGGGATACGACCTTGGCAATAGCCGTAAATTCAATCCGCGACTGTAAGAAGGCCTCGACAGCCACCTCATTGGCACCATTCAAGACAGCAGGCATAACCCCGCCCTGCCGAAGGGCATCGAAGGCCAGGCGCAGGGCGGGAAACCGATCGTAATCAGGCTCATGAAACTGCAGGTTACCGCATTGCGACAGCTTCAGCCTCTCCAGTCTCAACGGCAGACGGGCCGGATACGACAGAGCGTAGGCAATCGGGATGCGCATATCCGGAATTCCGAGTTGAGCCAGCACCGAACCATCTTGAAACTCAACCAGGGAGTGGATGATCGATTGCGGATGGACCACGACCTCAATCATCTCAAGCGGGACGTCGAAAAGCCACTTGGCCTCGATGACCTCCAGCCCTTTGTTCATGAGTGTTGCGGAATCAACGGATATTTTCATTCCCATATTCCAATTGGGGTGGGCCAGGGCCTGCTCCCAGGTGACCTGTTCCAGCTCGGCACGACTTTTTTCCCTGAAGGGTCCGCCCGAGGCGGTCAGGATGATCTTCTCCAGGTCCTGCTTTCTTCCGCCCTCCAGCACCTGGAAGATCGCACTGTGTTCGGAGTCGACGGGAAACAGACGGACTTCCTTTTCCCTTACCGCATCCATGACGAGTTTACCCGCCATAACGAGGGATTCCTTGTTGGCAAGGCCGACATCCTTCCCTGCGTGTATCGCGGCAAGCGTAGGGAGAAGCCCGGCCGCACCGACAATTGCCGACAGGGTAATATCGGCCTCGGGCAAAGAGGCAACCAGCTCGTTTCCGTTTGTTCCCCAGACCACTCTGTCCTGCCATTCATCAGGAAGGATCGAACAGAGACGGGCTGCATGTTCCGCATCCGCCACCGAGACAAGCCCGGGTCTGAATTCCAGGACCAATGTCTTCAGAAGCTCGATATTGCGGCCGGCGGCAAGGCCTGCAATGGTATACGAATCAGGAAACCTGCGAACGATATCCAGTACGTTCGACCCGATTGAACCGGTTGCTCCGAGCAGCGATATTTTTTTCATTATTGCCCAGCCAATGCAAGAATGTAGTAAAGAAACGGTCCCGCAAACAGCAAGGAATCGATTCGATCAAGGATGCCGCCGTGTCCGGCCAATATCCGGCCGGAATCCTTGGTATCCGTCCCCCGTTTAATTACCGACTCGGTCAGATCCCCGACAATTCCAACACCGGTCAGCAGAGCCGCTACCGGACACAGAAACCACCAATGAACCCCGGGCAATAGCAGCCAGGCAAAAAATACGGCGAAGACCACACCGAACAGCAGACCTCCGACAGCCCCCTCAACGGTCTTTTTAGGACTGACATTGGGACTGAGCTTCCTGCTCCCGAAGGCCCGTCCACAATAGTAGGCACCTGAATCCGACCCGGCCGTGATCGAGGTGAGAATAAGCAGCCATGCCGCACCGTCGGGCAAGCGGAGAATCAAGACGAGATGGGAGGTCAGAAAACCGATATAGACAATGCCCAGGGCATATCGGCTCAGTGTCTCAAAACTGTTGGCGACAAAGCGGAACGTGGTCAGCACATAACAGGCAAGCATCAGAAAGGAGAGAAAGAGCCCCCCCGCAGTCGCGACAACCGATCCGGAACCTGCCGCCAGAACCGGTGCAACAAATATGCAGCTCAGAACCGTTTTCTGTAAAAAGCCGAGATCCCCGCCCGCCGCCATGGCGCTATATTCCAATCCTCCGATAAAGGCCATCAGGACCAAGACCGCCCAGACAAGGAAAAACGGACCTTTCAGCAAAAGCAAAAGCCAACATGCCGCCAAGGCCAGACCGGGAAGAGTCCGTTCCATGGCTCAACCAGCTCTCAATTGGGCGCCGGTCTTGCCGAAACGGCGTTCACGACTCTGGAACTCAGCTATGGCCCGGAGAAACTCTTTTTTACGAAAGTCCGGCCACATAACATCGGTAAAATAGATTTCGGCATAGGATGCCTGCCAGAGAAGGAAGTTGGACAATCTGCATTCTCCGCCTGTTCGGATCAGGAGATCGGGATCGGCCATACCTGAGGTATAGAGGTGATCGGATACCATCTGTATGGTTATTTCCGCAGGAGAAAGAGCCCCGCTCGCACATTTTTCCGCCAAGGCCTGAGCCGCCCTTGCCAGTTCGTTTCTGGAACCATAGCTCAACGCAAGATTCAGGATAAGGCTGCTGTTGCCGGAAGTTTTTTCGATGGAATCAAAAAGAACTGCGCGCACCCCATCCGGGAGCTTGGACATATCGCCGATACAGGTCAGCCGGATATCATTTTTCAGCATCCGGGACAGCTCAGAGATCAGATACGATTTAAGGATGGACATCAAACCGTTCACCTCGCTGTTCGGTCGATTCCAATTCTCCGAAGAAAAGGCATAGAGTGTCAGAATCTCGATCCCTACCTGTCGTGATACCTCAACGATATCTCGAACAGAGTCCGCCCCGACCTTATGACCGAAGAGACGCGGCTTTTTCCTTTTTTCCGCCCATCGGCCATTCCCATCCATGACTATCGCAACATGTCGCGGCAGATACTGTGGATCTAGATTGAGCTCAGTGGGCATAATCACTCGGATGAATTGATGGTGGTTCAGACCGAAAATACATTCTTGGCGGGGAGGTAGGTCTTCTCGAATACTAGTGGATTTTTAGACTTCCAATACCTCTTTTTCCTTGGACAGGGTGATGGTATCTATCTGCTTGATGCCGTTGTCGGTTTCATTCTGGGCTTCTTCCTGCAGCTTAAAGAGCTCATCCTCGGAAATTGCCTTGTCCTTTTTCTGTTTCTTCAGGATGTCGTTGGTCTCACGTCGGATGTTGCGCAGGGTGACCCTGAACTCCTCGGCAGTCTTCTTCACCTGCTTGACGAGGTCTTTTCTTCTTTCCTCGGTGAGCTGAGGAATATTCAGGCGAATGATCTTCCCATCACCAATGGGGGTGAGACCGATGCTCGATTTCAGGATGGACTTTTCGATGGCGGGCAGCATCTGGGGGTCCCAAGGCTGGATGACGATCATCCGGCTCTCCGGGATCGTCAATGTCCCCACCTGATTCAGTGGCAGAGAACTGCCATAGGCATCGACAAAGATATTGTCGAGAAGTGCAAGGGATGCCCGGCCTGTACGGATCTTCGACAGTTCATGTTTAAAGGTCTCGATGCTTTTTTCCATCTTTTCAGCCATCTCAAAAATCACGTCGTCCATTGGTCACCTATGCGTATCCTGTTGCAATTCAGGGGTATCATTAGACGCGATCATCGTACCGACACGCAGGCCGCACACGGCCTTCTTGATGTTTCCAGAAATAGTCATGTTCAGCACAATGATCGTCTTCTTGTCATCCTTGGCAAGCGCAATGCCGGTTGCATCCATCACCCGCAGTCCTTTAGAGAGGATATCATCGTAGGTAAGACGGTCAAATTTTACGGCATCTGCACACACAACCGGATCCTTATCGTAGACTCCGTCGACTTTGGTTGCTTTAATAATCAGGTCCGCATCGATCTCCAAGGCCCTCAGGACCCCGGCGGAATCCGTTGTGAAATACGGATTGCCGGTGCCGGCGGCGAAGATAACCGCCCGTCCCTTTTCCAGGTGACGAGTTGCCCGTCTTCTGATATACGGCTCACAAACCGATTGCATCGGAATGGCGGACATGACCCGGGTGTAGACACCTTTACGTTCAAGGGCATCCTGGAGAGCCAGACTGTTCATCACGGTAGCAAGCATCCCCATATTATCGGCGGTTGACCGATCCATGCCTTTGCTGGCTCCGGCCACCCCCCTGAAGATGTTTCCGGCCCCGATCACCAGACCGGGCTGGACGCCCATTTCGACAATCTCCTTTATTTCTCCGGCAACATAGTCGATGACATCCGTGTTTATTCCAAAGGAGTCGCTGCCCATCAGGGCCTCACCACTGAGCTTCAGCAGAATTCGTTTATACATCGGCTGCATTACGGTATCCTCGTCTATCGTTCACGACTGAGTAATCTGACGGACACGGCCCAGGGATATAAACGACGTTTCGCTCCGGCCGATGACGGTTAAAACCTTATTCCACGCCCACCTGGAAACGAGCAAAACGCTTGATGGTGATATTCTCCCCGATCTTGCCTACCATATCGGTCAGCAGATCCTGTATGGACCGTTCCGGGTCCTTGACGAATTTCTGTTCAAGCAGGCAGATCTCCGACAGAAATTTCTCGACCTTACCGGTAACCATCTTTTCAACGATATCTTTTGGCTTGCCTGAATCAAGTGCCTGCTGGATATAAATCTCTTTTTCCCGGGAAATAATATTTTCCGGTACCTCTTCCCGGGTCACGGACACCGGGTTGGTTGCCGCTATATGCATGGCCAGATCCCGGGCAAACTCCTTGAACGTATCCGTCTTGGCGACAAAATCCGTTTCACAGTTGAGCTCCACCATGACACCCAGCTTTCCGCCGGCATGAATATATGTCTCGATGACCCCTTCGCTGGTCGCACGCCCTGCCCGTTTTGCGGCAATAGCCAAGCCTTTTTGTCGAAGAAGATCAACGGCTTTTTCCATGTCGCCGTTGGTTTCGGTAAGGGCTTTCTTGCAATCCATCATGCCGGCACTGGTCTTATCCCGCAGGTCTTTCACCATCTGACTTGTAATATTCATGGCACCTCCATTTTTCCACATCAGAGGATATGGATCATTCACTATCAATTAAGGAAGAAAACGGCGCATGACCATCGAGGCATCGACCATTCATTCCCTTCATATTCATGGTAAAAGAGGCGGTTGGATACCGCCTCTTTAAAGTCTTTCGCCAATCAGTCGGCCCATAAGGGACCGCGGCAGGTCCGCCGGATCCGATCATTCCACAGCGCCGGCATCCTCGTTCATCTTTTCGAATTCCGCGTCATTCATGGTCGCCGCAATCGCCTCATCCGTGGCATTTTCTCCCTCCTTGGCGACTATTCCCGCAAGAATCGAATCGGCAATATAGGCACTGATCAAACGAATGGAGCGGATCGCATCATCATTGCCTGGGATAAGGTAGTCGATACCGTCGGGATCGCAGTTCGTATCTGCGATCGCGACAACCGAAATGCCAAGTTTTCTGGCCTCATCAATGGCAATGGATTCCTTCTTCGGGTCAACAACAAAGATCACCGTCGGCAGGGACCGCATATCTTTGATACCGCCGATATTGCGTTCCAGTTTGACCCTCTCTTTTTCCATCAGCAGAATTTCCTTTTTGGGAAATCGATTGATCGAACCGTCGGCCTGCATGCTTTCGATGGACTTCAGACGATCTATACTCTTTTTTATGGTTTGAAAATTGGTCATCATACCGCCCAACCAGCGATGATCCACATAAAACATCCCGCAGCGTTTGGCCTCTTCACTGATAATTGCCTGTGCCTGCTTCTTGGTTCCGACAAACAGGACACTGCCGCCCTTGGCCACTTCATCCATGATAAAGCCACAGGCCCGATCGAACATCCGTTTGGTAATATCAAGGTTTATGATATAGATACCGTTTCGTGGACCGTAGATATACGGTTTCATCTTGGGGTTCCATCTCCGGGTCTGGTGACCGAAATGTAATCCAGCCTGCAGCATCTCTTTTACTGTTGCACTCGCCATATTTCCTCCGTTCTGGTTTTTCCTCCATCCCGGCCTTTTTCATCTCCTCCATTATCCGTTCAAGGACATGGAAGGTGACACCAGTTTCTCCCGGGATGTGTGTATTTTTCCTGCGTATTTCCGGCATCTGCCTTCCGCCTTTTGTCTGCAGGACGATGGCCAGGCCAAAAAAAATAACCCGGCTCTTTCTCTTTTATGAAACGGAAGGAATTTTTTCCGTTTCACCGCTGAGATGAAACCTGTTGATTCTACCACTGGATAAGTGATTATGCAACTTTTCCATGCCCCGAACCCGACTTTGTCGGCATCACACAAAGCTTACTCGCCGACAGACCAGTACCGTATCCTGAGACGTAATCGTGTTGCCTCCGTCGTCTCTGAGGGGTTTTCAAGATATTCAACCGTAGCTACCTCAATGCTCCTACCGGGGAACAAGATTGGATGCCCCCGTTAAAAAAAGCTTTAACCACTCAAAACCAAATTTCAATAGCTCGGCATCATCCGTCCGCAGGCGTTTTTTTCTATTTTTCTCCAGCAGAAATTTATCCTGCAATCCATTGTCTGTCATAAAATTTCTGAAAAGGTCAATATTGTAACAGACCATAAAGGCCAGCTGTTGCTTGGGGCCCCCGCTTCCCTCACCTTTCCAGGGGTTGGACATAAATATGCTTTCAACTTCAGTCCAGAGATCATTCATGACATTAAAATTATCAATCTGTTGATTTCTCAGCCATTCACCGGCAGAAAACATCTTTTCTTCTCCGTGTCCCTGGCAGTAAGGGTGGCGAGTCAAAAAATAGTAATCCCTCGGCCCTCGGGCGTCCGGGCTCCTGTCCACAGCCCGCTCAAGGGGATAGGTCCTGCAGGACGAAGGACGGTCGCTATACACCGAACACCCCTCTCCGGCAAGAAAAGGGCACGCCCTCGCTTCATCGTCCATGAGCTTCAACATGAGCGACGGGAAATAGGGGTTATTGCCTCGAACCAGCAGGGTATGCTTTTTGATGAAGGTCTCTGAATCAATTTTAATCCGATTTTTCAACCGTATAATATCGTACGGAAACAAAAACATATCCACATTTCTGCAGCATTTTGTAAAACAGGGCAGTTCCGGATGACAGGAAAAGTTGAACTTCCGATCCCCCAATGGGACCATATGCTCAGGAAAGGTCTTTTCCATGATTTACCTCCTCAACCAATAAAAAAGCTGACATGAATCTTAAGATTCATGTCAGCTTTTTGCTTCCTCTTGCGGATACGCCTTAGTTATCCTTTTCTTTCTTTCCTATATCCTCTACGTAGCCCACCAGCTCGATAATGGCCATGGATGCGGCGTCGCCACGACGGACTCCCGTTTGAAGAACCCGGGTATATCCGCCGTTTCTTTCCCTAAATTTTTCTCCAATCTCATCGAAAAGTTTGGCCACAATCCTTTTGCTCCGGATGAAACTCAATGCCTGCCGGCGGGCATGCAGGTCACCCCGTTTTGCCAGGCTGATCATTTTCTCTGCAATAGGCCGAACTTCCTTTGCTTTTTCGGCAGTTGTCACAATCCTTTCATGTTCAAAAAGCGATGTTACCATATTCCTGAACATGGCTGACCGATGGGCACTCGAACGCCCTAAAGCCCGACCGAATTTTTTATGTCTCATGTACCTATCCTCAACTAAGTATTCTGATCAAAACAGGGCCCGGCACCCGATTAATCCATTTCTTCTTCTCTTTTGGAGATATCCGGCGGTGTCCAATTATCAAATTTCATGCCCAAGGTCAGATCCATTTGAGCAAGAAGGGCCTTTATCTCGTTAAGAGATTTCCGGCCGAAGTTCTTGGTCTTCAACATCTCTTGATCGGTTTTCTGGGCCAGATCACCGATGAAATTTATCTCTGCATTCTTCAGGCAGTTGGCGGATCGTACGGAGAGTTCCAGATCTTCAACCGGTTTGTCAAGATAAGGATTGAGCGGTTCAATCCTCTGGTTTTCATCTTCATTTGACTCGGGTTCCGCCTTTTCTTCATCGAAATTGATAAAGATGGTAAGCTGTTCTTTAAGAATTTTGCCGGCATACGCCAGCGCATTCTCGGGCCGAATGCTTCCATCTGTTTCAATTTCAAGGGTCAGTCTGTCATAATCGGTCTGTTGTCCGACCCTCGCCTGCGAGACCACATACTGGATTCTCTTTATCGGTGAGAAAATAGCATCTATCGGAATCTGCCCTATGGCGAGATCATCCTTTACGTATTTTTCCGCAGGCTGGTATCCCTTTCCCCACTCAACCGTCATTTCCGCCCGGAACGTGCTTTCACCGGTAATCGTGCAGATGTTCTGGTCCTTGTTCATCACCTCTATAAAGGAGGAGCCCTTAATATCTCCGGCAGTTACGATCCCCGGACCGGTCTTTTCAATGGAAACGACCTGAGAGTCCATGGAATTCAATTTGATGCCGATCTGCTTGATATTCAGTATTATCTCACTGACATCTTCGACAACAT
This sequence comes from Desulfocapsaceae bacterium, assembly GCA_046706325.1. GTDB lineage: Bacteria > Desulfobacterota > Desulfobulbia > Desulfobulbales > Desulfocapsaceae > CAWGGS01. The sequence goes on from JBJKPM010000042.1 coordinate 25,852, forward strand.
CCTTGAGTGAGGTGAATTCATGAAGGGCGCCTTCGATCTTGACCGTTGTGATGGCTGCGCCCTGAATCGAAGAAAGAAGAACCCGTCTCAGGGAATTTCCTATGGTGGAAGCAAAACCTCTCTCTAAAGGTTGGCAGATAAATTTCCCATATGAATCGGTATGGGACTCTTTATCCACTTCAAGCTTTTCAGGCTTAATGAGTTCATGCCAGTTCCGGTAAAAAGGGATTGCTTCATCGGCACTCTGAGTCATATGATTCCTTCTCTGGGTAGTAAATATCAGCTTAATGGATCGTAATGCCGATAGTGAGGGAGGGGATAGAGATCATCTTCCCTCAACACCACTAGGCACGTCTAGTAATGATTTAAGTATAACCAGTCGCTATGACTGATCCCCATCAATCCGTTATTTCGAATAGAGTTCAACAATCAGGTGCTCTTGGATCGGCATTGTCAATTCTTCTCTGTTGGGCAATGCCTTCACCTTGGCTTTCAGGTTGTCCTTATCCAGCTCGAGCCAGCTCGGCACGCCACGTCTGGCAACAGCATCCATATTCTCCAGGATCAGCGCATTGTTTCTGCTCTTATCTTTCAGCGTGATTTCATCTCCAACCGAGATAAGAGACGAGGGGATATTGGCCTTTTTCCCATTGACCAGGATATGCTTATGCCTGACGAGTTGCCTGGCCTGTTTTCTGGAAGAGGCTATCCCAAGACGAAAGACCGTATTGTCTAGTCGCCTTTCAAGAAGCACCAGGAGATTCTCACCAGTAACTCCCTTTTGCCTGTCGGCTTTTTGGAAGGCCAACCGGAACTGACCTTCCAGCATCCCGTACATGCTCTTCACTTTCTGTTTTTCCCGCAGCTGGACAGCATAATCAGAAAGTTTTCTGAACTTGGACTGACCATGTTGTCCAGGGCCGAATGCCCGTCGTTCAAATGCGCATTTGTCGGAATAGCATCGATCACCTTTTAAATACAGTTTCAGCCCTTCGCGTCTGCAACTGCGACATGCAACCCCAATATTTCTAGCCAACGTAGGCCTCCGTTCTCTTTATAATAAATCAGTTAACTGAGATGATTTCCTAGACACGACGACGTTTTGGAGGTTTACATCCGTTGTGCGGAACCGGTGTAACATCATATATCCGGCTCACCTCAAATCCGGTGGTTATCAGGGCCCGCAACGCTGCCTCCCTTCCGGGACCCGGCCCTTTTGCCTTTACCTCGATCTTCCTCATCCCTTGATCCAAGGCCTTTTTGGCGGCATCGGCAACTGCATTCTGGGCGGCAAACGGGGTACTCTTCCTGGATCCTTTGAATCCGAGCACCCCGGCACTACACCATGAGATGACGTTGCCCTGCTTATCGGAAATTGTAACGATCGTATTGTTAAATGTAGAATATATGTAAACTATGCCTTCGGATATATTCTTCTTTACCTTTCTTTTTGTTCTTGATTCTCCACGCTTGGGACCAGCCATTTCTCCACCTTTTTTTTAATTCCCTTATTTCCGGCGGGCCGCACCGCGACGCGGACCTTTACGGGTTCTGGCGTTTGTTTTTGTATTCTGTCCTCGACAGGGAAGTCCTGATCGATGTCTACGCCCACGATAACATCCGAGATCCATGAGCCTTTTTATGTCCATGGATACCTCACGCCTGCGATCCCCCTCAACCGTATACTCTTCTTCAATGACTTTGCGTATACGACTTACGTCATCACCGTTAAGATCATCGCTGCTCATGGTATACGGCAGGTCGACTTTATCAAGTATCTGTCTCGCAGATGTCAACCCAATGCCGTGAATATAGGTCAAAGCCCTATCCATATGTTTATTTTTGGGAAGGTCTACTCCAGCTATACGTGCCAAGATCCATCTCCTTCAAAGAGTAGTAAAGTTACGTTTTATGACAAAAATAATGACCTTGTAAAAACCCTCGGAAACGGCAGGGGAAACACCAGGATGCAACAGGTTATGACGCCGAACCGTCGGTGAGCGAATTTTTGCGATGCCGATAATAAGTTACCCCTGTCGTTGTTTGTGTTTTTTTACCTTGCAGGAAACACGAACGACACCGTTACGCTTGAACACCTTACATTCACTGCATAATTTCTTAACAGAAGATCGCACTTTCATTGGAATTCGACTCTCAGTTTATTTCTTTTTTGTGTTTTTGGCCCGAAATGTCACTCTGCCCCGGCTCAGATCATAAGGAGAAAGCTCGATTGTTACTCGATCTCCCGGCAAAATCTTTATGAAATGCATCCTCATCTTACCGGATATATGTGCAAGAACCTTATGCCCATTATCCAACTCTACCCGAAACATCGCATTCGGCAACGGTTCTATAATAGTACCTTCGACTTCAATAGCTTCTTCTTTTGCCATACAGGCTCCCGAAAAATTGTAAACAATGACTCAAAAGGCAGGTACTATAATACAACCCACCAAAAAAGAGAAGCACTTTTTTGGCGAACAGGTATTAGAAACCCTGTCTGGAACTCAGGATAAGAGGACCGTCTTTTGTTGCCGCAACTGAATGTTCGAAATGAGCAGACGGTTTTCTGTCGGCAGTAATAACCGTCCAGCCGTCCCGTAAAATCTTCACCTTATAGGTCCCCATATTGACCATGGGTTCAATGGCCAGGACCAATCCTTCAATAATTCTCGGTGTTGGTTCCTCCTGAACAAAGTTGGGAATTTCCGGACCCTCATGCAGTGATGTGCCGATCCCGTGACCGACAAACTGGCGAACAACAGAAAACCCGTTCTCCTCCACATATTCCTGCACTGCCCGCGAAATGTCCGCTATCCTGTTCCCTATCTGGACCTTGGCGATGGCACGATGCAATGACTCCTCGGTGACCTCCATCAATCTTTTCCTGAGGTGGTCGACCTTGCCGACCGGAATGGTAATCGCCGAATCGCCAAAATATCCTTTGAACTTGACCCCGAAATCCACCGATACGATATCGCCTTTCTTCAGTTTTCTCTTTCTTGAAGGAATCCCGTGAACCACCTCTTCATTGATGGAAACACAGAGGCTTGCCGGATACCCCCGATACCCCTTGAAGGCGGGAACGGCTTTTCTTTTAAGGCAGAGATCCTCAGACAATCTATCAAGTTCATAGGTTGTAATCCCAGGCTCGACAACCTTTTCCAGCAAGGCCAAGGTTTCAGCCACGATCTGATTCGCTTCCTGCATGATCAGAATTTCTTCTGATTTCTTTACCATCATCGGTTTATTATTCTGATCACCTTTTGCAGCTGTCACAGATCAATTCCGTCCGCGTATTCGCCCCTGTTTCATAAATCCTTCATAGTTGCGCATGACAAGATGAGATTCAATCTGGGATATTGTATCAATTGCAACACCTACGACAATCAACAGAGCGGTGCCTCCGAAGTAGAAAGGGACATTGAATCTCGAGATAAGTAAGGTGGGCAGTACACACACTGCGCTCAGGTATATCGCACCAACAACCGTCAATCTCGTTAAAACCTTGTCTATGAAATCCGCGGTCTTTTTCCCGGGTCGTATTCCCGGGATAAAGCCACCGTTCTTCTTCAGATTGTCGGCCACATCATCGGGTTTGAAGGTAACAGCCGTATAGAAAAAACAGAAGAAAACGATCATTCCCACATAGAGGACATAATAATACGGACTCCCCGGTGATAGTGCGGCCGATGCCCTTCTCACCCAGTCAACCTGTACAAAGCTGCCAATCGTTGCCGGAAACATCATTATCGAGGAGGCAAAAATTGGAGGGATAACGCCCGATATATTGATCTTCAATGGCAGATGGCTGCTCTGGCCGCCGTACATCTTCCTGCCGACCACCCTTTTGGCATATTGGATCGGAATCTTCCTCTGTGCCGTTTCAAAAAAGACAATGATCGCAACTATTGCGAACATAAAGGCCAGGAATATCGGAATAAAAAATACTGCGATATTCCCTGCTTTTATAAGCTCGATCGAATTAACCAATGCAGAAGGCCCCCGGGCCACAATCCCTGCAAAAATGATCAGTGAAATACCGTTTCCTATTCCTCTCTCGGTCATCTGCTCTCCGAGCCACATGATAAAAGCCGTGCCCGACGTCAAGGTAAGTACGGTCATAAAGAGAAACTGCAGTCCGGGAGTTATGACGATTGCAGCGCCTCCGGGGCCGGACATGCTCTCAAGCCCCCTGGCGATGAATGCGCTTTGAATAAGGGATAGGGCAACCGTTCCGTAGCGTGTGTACTGGGTGATTTTACGATGACCCGCCTCGCCTTCCTTGCTCAAGGTTTCAAGTTGAGGAATGACAACCGTCAGGAGTTGAATAATAATGGATGCGCTGATATACGGCATGATTCCGAGGGCAAAGATGGAAAACTTTGTCAGTGCTCCGCCCGAAAACATATTGAACATCCCGAACAATGTCGATGCGTTCTTCTGAAAAAAGGCAGCCAACGCCTCCGCATTGATGCCAGGCGTCGGAATCTGCACGCCGATCCTGTACACCGCCAGCATAATGATAGTGAATATTATCCTTCTGCGCAGTTCGGGGATATTGGCTGCTTTCTGCAATCCGCTCATTTTTATACCTGTTTACGACTCCACCTCGACCATCGGTTCCGGTCGACGAATTATCTGTGCAACCTGCTGAAGAACATCAGAGAGCGGGCTTTTCTGCCTTGGGAACAGCTATCTCGACGGAACCGCCTGCAGATTCGATCTTGGCTCTGGCCCCGGCACTGACGGCATCAACCGTCACCTTTATCGCTTTTTTGATCTCCCCGTTGGCAAGCACCTTTACCAATTGATCCTTTTTGACCATGCCTGCCTTGATGAGTACCTCAGTATTCACACTGGCATTCTCCTCAAAAGAATTCAGCTGTGAAAGTGAAACCAAAGCGAAGTCTTTGCCGAATTTATTTTTAAAACCGATCTTAGGCAGGCGCCTTTGCAACGGCATTTGTCCACCTTCAAAACCGGGCTTGCTTTTAAAACCGGATCGCGCCCTGGCGCCCTTATGGCCTCGACCTGCCGTCTTGCCGTTTCCCGATCCGGGTCCCCTGCCGACGCGTTTTTTATTCTTATTCGACCCCTTTTTGGGGGAGAGATTACCTAAGGTTATCATTTCAGACCTCCTCGATACGCACAAGATGACTCACTTTGGCAATCATACCTCTTATTTCCGGAGTATCTTTTCGGGTAACAGTCTTATTCATTTTGGTAAGTCCCAGACCGATCAAGGTAGCCCGCACTTTCTCAATGCTGCCAATGCCACTCTTGACCAGAGTCACTTTGATTGTCTCGGCCATTTTACTACCTATTGATTAAAAAATATTATGAGAACTCATGCGGAACCGGAAAGAAACTTCCGAGCAACTTTCTCAGCTTGCCATCTCTTCAACGTTTCTATCTCGAAGTTCGGCGATAACCCTGGCAGAACGCAGGGACCGCAACCCGTCAAGAGTCGCCTTAACCATATTATGAGGATTATGTGAACCAAGACACTTCGTCAGGATATTCGACACGCCCGCCGCTTCCAGTACCGCCCTCACCGGACCACCGGCAATGACGCCGGTACCGGCAGAGGCGGGCTTGAGAAGAACCTTGCCGGCGCCGTATTTACCGATTATCTGATGTGGTATGGATAGAGCTGTAAGGGAAACCGCTCCCATATCCTTTTTTGCACGCTCGACTCCCTTTCGGATCGCCTCGGGAACCTGATTTGCCTTGCCGAGACCGTAGCCGACCTTCCCCTTTCCGTCGCCGACAACGACAATGGCACTAAAGCTGAACCTGCGTCCACCTTTCACAACCTTGGCAACGCGGTTGATATAAACGATTTTTTCGATCAGTTCCTCAGTGCTTTCACTTTTAGAACGTTTAAAATCAGACAAGGGACACCCCCATATGTAACAAATTCATTAAAATTGAAGACCCCCTTCCCGAGCACCGTCGGAAAGAGATTTCACTCGTCCGTGATAAAGATAGCCACCTCGATCAAAAACAACCTTTTCAATGCCCTGCGCCTTGGCCCGTTCGGCGATGACCTTTCCAACAACCTTTGCAGCTCCGATTTTTCCCTTTTCCTCACCCAAGGCAAAATCCTTTTCAACAGTCGACATGGCCACCAGGGTCTGGTGTCGGACATCATCAATGATCTGGGCATATATATGTTTATTGCTCTTAAAGACACTGAGACGCGGCCGTTCGTCCGTCCCGCTGATCTTTTTTCGAATCCGGCTTATCCGTTTAGCCCTTGCCGTAATCTTGGAATTCGTTTTGGTCATTGTAGTATTACCATTGTAATGCGTTGATCATAATATCCATTAAACATCTTATTTGCCTGCGGCCTTCCCTACCTTCCTGACAATGTGTTCGCCTTCATATCGAATCCCCTTGCCTTTATATGGTTCGGGCTTTCTGATGCTTCGAATACGAGACGCGGTTAAGCCAAGCAGGTCTTTGTCGATCGAATCAAGAATAATTTTCGTGTTGCCGTCAACCGTCGCATTGACGCCTTTCGGCAAAGTGAATTCCACAGGATTCGAATACCCCAAATTCAAGGTGAGGTTGTTTCCAGCCATGCTTGCCTTATAGCCGACGCCTTCTATAATCAAGATCCTGGTAAACCCTTTGTCAACGCCGATAATCATGTTGTTGATAAGCGTTCGGGTCAAGCCGCGAAAGGCATTAACTTTTTTTGATTCTTGACGATTGCTGACAATGATTTCACTCCCGTTGAGCTGTACCTCTATCTCCGGGATAATATCACGCTCAAGACTTCCCTTGCTTCCTTTGACAACAATATGCTGCCCATCGATCCGGACCTGGATTCCAGCAGAAACCGGAATTGGTTGTTTTCCAATACGAGACATTATTTCCTCCGTTTTTTGTGAGTCTTACCAAACCTCACAAAGGATCTCTCCACCAGTGTTCAACGACCTCGCGGCTTTATCGGTTATGATACCTTTCGAGGTCGAGATTATCGAGATTCCGAGACCATCGAGAACCTTGGGCAGGGCACCGGCCTTGGAATACTTTCGTAATCCGGGTTTGCTGATCCGTTTGATTCCGGTTATTACCGATTCTCTGTCCGGTCCGTATTTCAAAGAGATGGTCAAGGTCCCCTGGACTCCCTCGGAAGACTCCCGGAAATCACTGATATACCCTTCCTCTTTCAACACCTTTGCAATACTGGCCTTCTCCTTGGAATTAGGCATTGCAACGGTATCAAATTTTGCCATCACAGCATTTCTGATCCTGGTCATCATATCGGCCAGGGGGTCGCTCATCGACATAGCGAACACTCCTTATTTTTGCGAAAGTCAGACAAAATCCGGTGAGCACATTTTGTGTGCATACTCTACCAACTCGATTTCGTCACACCTGTTATTTCACCACTTGATGCTAATTTCCTGAAACAAATTCTACAGACGCCAAACTTTCTTATAAACCCACGCGACCGTCCACACAGAGGGCATCTGTTATATTTTCTCACCTCAAACTTCGGTTTGCGTTGAGCCTTTGCAATGATCGATTTTTTAGCCAAGCCAGCCTCCAGTTACTCTTTAAAGTTTTGAAAAATCAGATGTAAATGAAATTGCTATTTTCGAAAGGGAACGCCAAGCAAACGCAACAGTGATCTCCCTTCTTCATTGGTCGGGGCCGAGGTTACAATGGAGACATTCAGACCCTTGATCTTGTCAATCTTGTCGTAATCGATCTCTGGAAATATTATCTGCTCCCTGATTCCCATTGAATAGTTTCCTCTCCCATCGAAACCCTTGGGGGATAGCCCCCTGAAATCACGCACCCGAGGAAGTGCAATATTGATCAATTTACTTAAGAAACCGTACATCCTGTCACCTCGTAGGGTGACACTGCAACCAATGGGCATTCCTGCCCGCAACTTAAAGGTTGCAATTGACTTTTTTGCTTTTCTGACAACAGCCCGTTGTCCGGCGATTTTGGTCAGCTCTTCGGCAGCCCCTTCGATGATCTTGGGATTCTGCACGGCCTCCCCAAGGCCCATATTGATCACAACCTTCGTCAATTTGGGAATCTGCATCGCATTCTTGTAACCAAATTCCTTTATGAGCGCCGGAACACACTCTTCTTTGTATATTTCTTTCAGCGTACCCATGTATAACTCCTGAACTCAGCCTTGTAGTTATTGCTTATGATTTACTTTGGATGGCACCGCCACAGCTCTTGCAGAAGCGCACCTTGGTGCCATCTTCAAGAACCTTTCTGCCGATACGCCCGGTCTTGGTACACTCAGGACATATGAGTTGAAGATTTGACACATGAATCGGTGCCTCCTTCTCAATTATCTGTCCCTGCTGGTTCATTTCCCTCGGTTTGGTGTGCCGTTTTATCATGTTGATTCGTTCAACAATGGCCTTGGACGATCCCGGAAGAACTTTCAGGATTTTCCCAACCCTTCCCTTGTCTTTGCCGGCAATGATTTCAACCTGATCATTTTTCTTCAGGTATGTTTTACCCTGTCCCATTTTCAATACCTTTATTCAATCCAGCTTATTTTTGTCCCATTGCCTTTAAAAATGTTAGAGGACCTCGGGGGCCAATGAGATTATCTTCATAAAACCTTGATTCCTCAACTCTCTTGCCACTGGTCCGAATATGCGGGTACCGACAGGCTCCCCGCTTCCGGAAAGTACGACAGCTGCGTTTTCATCGAATTTGACCCACGTGTCGTCCATCCTTTTCATTTCTTTGGCCGTCCGGACAATAACGGCCTTCATCACATCGCCTTTTTTCACCTTGGCATGCGGTATGGCTTCCTTTACACTGACGACTATTACATCGCCGATGCGGGCATACCGTTTTCTCGTACCACCGAGAATACGGATGCACTGTACCTTTTTCGCACCTGAATTATCAGCCACGTTCAGTATGGTTTCTGTCTGTAACATAATTTCACCTGATGTTCCATCAGTTGCAATATATCGGTATCTTTTCCAAAACTACCAGATCATACTGCCTGTTCTAGTATAGTCCGAACCCGCCATCTTTTCTTCTTACTCAGCGGACGGCATTCTTCAATAAGTACTGTATCGCCTATATTACAAAGATTTTCAGGATCATCAGCAAGGTATTTCACACTGGTTTTCATATACTTTCCATACAGTTTATGACGTACCCTGCGCTCAACCCGGACGACAACGCTTTTTTCCATTCTGTTGCTGACAACAGAACCGGTTCTAGTCTTTTTAGATTTTTTTATTTCACTCATAATGTGATCTATTCGAGGTGTTGTATGGCGATCTAAGTGACCCGATTTCGCACTCCAATCTTAATTAGTAGATTTCTCGCTATAAAAAGTTGCAATTCTTGCAATATCCTTCCTGAGTTCTCTCATTCGGGCCGGATTCTCCAAGGGTCGGATCCGGTGTTTAAATGCAAGATTGCCTAATTCCTCTCGCAGTTCTTTTTCCTTCCTGGCCAATTCATCATCGGACAACTTTCTGAGTTCTGCTGCTTTCATAGCGTGTTCCTCTTTGAAATAACCTTGGTAGCAAAGGGAAGCTTGTTTCCGGCCAGGGTCAATGCCCGTACTGCCAATTCTTCGTCGATCCCCCCGAGCTCGTAGAGAATCCTGCCCGGTTTGATCGGGGCAACCCAATACTCCGGATTTCCTTTCCCCTTGCCCATACGGGTTTCGGCAGGTTTCTTGGTGATGGGCTTATCAGGAAATACACGAATCCAGACCTTTCCCCCGCGTTTAATCTTCCTGTTGATTGCAATACGGGCGGCCTCAATCTGCTGAGCCGTCATCTTTCCGCAGACAACCGCTTTCAAGGCATATTCACCAAAGGAGATGGTTGACCCATTGGTCGAGGTCCCTTTCATTCTCCCTTTGAACACCTTTCTGTGTTTGACTTTCTTCGGACTTAACATCTTCTACTCCACATTTGTAAACTGATACGGGCCTCAACCCTGGCTTGCATCAACCATTGACTACGGCATCCAACTCGTCCAGTACCTCACCTTTAAAAATCCACACTTTGACGCCGATTATTCCATATGTGGTATTGGCTTCGGCCAGAGCGTAATCGACATCGGCCCTCAACGTATGCAGCGGAACCCTGCCTTCGCGCACCCACTCACATCTCGACATCTCAGCACCACCCAGGCGACCGGAGCATGAGATCTTGATCCCGTGCACCCCGAAACGAAGGGCGGAACTTACCGCCTTCTTCATGGCCCGGCGGAATGCGACCCTGCGAATGAGCTGAGAGGCCACGCTTTCGGCAACCAGTTGCGCATCCGCTTCGGGCCTGCGCACCTCCTGTATATCGAGGGTCACCCGTCTGGTGATAAGTTTCTCTAGATCTTCTTTCAACGCTTCAATTTCATTACCTTTTTTGCCAATTACAATCCCTGGTCTGGCTGTAAAGAGCTTCACTCGTACCTTATCACCGGTACGTTCGATAATGATCTTGGCGAGGCCGGCGTGATGGAGACGTTTTTTCAGAAATTTTCTGATTTTCTGATCCTCAATGATATACACGGCATAATCCTTATCCGCATACCAAATTGAATCCCATGTCCGGGTGATATTCAGTCTCAGTCCTAATGGATTAACCTTTTGCCCCAAAACAGTCCTCCAACATATTTCATATGTATAATAAGTTGTTTAGGTATTACAATCGCTTTCAGAGTAGTCCCTGTCCTTACTCTTCATCGAGTACAACTGTAATATGACTCGTTCTCTTTATAATACCTGTAGCTCGACCCATCGCCCGCGGGCTGATCCTTTTCAAAGATGGCCCACCGTCGATGAAGATCTTTTTTATATACAGATTATCCACATCAGTCTGGTCATTCCGGGTGGCATTTGCCAAGGCGGATTCTATAACCTTTCGCACTATCCCGGCACCTTTCTTGGGCATGAATCGAAGCGTCGTCAGCGCGCTGTCGACTCCCATGCCTCTCACCACATCTGCAACCAGCCTCGCTTTTTGCGGTGATATGCGGATATACTTTCCTACGGCCTTTGTTTCCATGGTCTTGCTCCTGAAAAATTCCTTCCATAAAACAGTATGTTTCTGATTATTTCTTTCCCTTCTTATCCGATGCGTGACCGTAAAATGTCCTGGTCGGTGAAAATTCACCGAATTTATGGCCTACCATGTTCTCAGAAACAAAGACTGGTATAAATTTTCTTCCGTTATGTACCGCAAAGGTCAGCCCCACCATCTCCGGACTGATTTCCGAACGTCTGGACCATGTCTTAATAACCTTTCTCGAGCCGCTCTCATTGGCCTTTCCCACCTTTTTTAACAGGTGATCATCAATGAACGGACCTTTTTTTATTGAACGAGACATACTTTACTCCTTGCATGTTAGGATCTCTTCTTAACAATAAACTTGTCTGTGGACTTATTGGTACGAGTCTTATATCCTTTTGTCGGATATCCCCAAGGAGTACATGGATGGCGTCCACCGGAACTCTTGCCTTCCCCACCGCCCATGGGATGATCGACAGGGTTCATCGCCACACCGCGAACATGCGGTCTTTTCCCAAGCCATCGCTTTCTTCCTGCCTTGCCAAGTTTCTCGCTCTCGTGTTCCCTATTCCCGACCTGACCTATACAGGCCCTGCAGAGTTTGTTGAATTTTCTTACCTCACCGGACGGCAATCGGACCTGAACATAGTTGCCTTCTTTTGCCATGAGCTGGGCTGCGGTTCCGGCACTCCGTACCATCTGCGCCCCCTTGCCGATTTTCATCTCGATATTATGGATAACGGTCCCCAGAGGGATATTGATCAGCGGCAGGCAATTACCCGGCTGGATATCGACATTGTCACCGGCAATGATCTGATCGCCTACGGTTATCCCGTCGGGTGCAAGAATATAGGTTTTCTCACCATCCGCGTAACTGAGCAGGGCTATGTTTGCCGATCTGTTGGGATCGTATTCAATCGCCAAAACCTTGGCCACAATATCGGTCTTATTCCGTTTAAAATCAATACTTCGATATTTTCTTTTATGACCGCCGCCGATGTGCCGGGAGGTAACTCTACCGTAGTTGTTTCTGCCGCCGGTCTTTGACAGGCTTGTAACAAGGCTCTTTTCCGGCGACTTATCCGACAACGTTCGATCCTGTATGGATACATGGTGGCGCTTGCCGGCCGATGTTGGTTTATATGTTTTTATTGCCATGATTTCCCAGTCGCTCCATCATCTCTAATTTAAGATAGATTGTCTTTTAGCAGGTTGCTGAAATGTGTTTGCGTGACAAACATCGGATTACAATTCGTCGGTGAAATTAATCTCACCCTCCGCAAGCGTCACATATGCCTTTTTCCAATCATTGGTTGAACCGATATGACGGCCAACCCTTTTCTGCTTCCCCTGCATGCGGGCGGTCCTGACATCCTTTACCTTCACCTTGAACATCTTTTCAACCGCCCTCTTTATATCTATCTTGTTCGCCTTTGGATTCACCTTAAGGACAACTTTGTTATCGGTCTCCTGCAAGACCGAGGCCTTCTCTGTGAGTCGGGGTCCTTCGAGCACGTTATATAGATTTTTCATGACATCAACCTCTTTTCAAGGCTATCGATAACAGGTTGAACCAGTACCAGTTTTTTGTGTAAGAGAATATCATAGACATTGAGACCATCAACTGGGAGGACCTTGAAACCATTGACATTCCGTGATGATTTTTGTAATTTGTCGTTGGCTTGGTCGGTGACGATAATGCAGTTTTCAATACCCAGCGCCCGCATCACCGAGATGAAATCCTTGGTCTTAATGGCCTCCATTTCGAAGGCATCAAGAACGACCAGATTCCCTTCCTGCAGTCTGGCACTCATCGCCATTGCCAGTGCCTGCTTCTTTACCTTACGGTTTAATTTGAAACTGTAATCGCGTGGCTTCGGGCCAAAGATGACGCCACCCCCACGCCAGAGCGGTGATCGCCTGCTTCCTGAACGTGCCCTTCCCGTCCCTTTCTGTCGCCAGGGTTTGGCGCCCCCGCCGCTCACTTCGACACGGGTCTTGGTACAGGCATTCCCTGCACGCCTGGCCGCAAGCTGCATCCGCACAACATCATGAAGCAGATGCTCTTTGACCTCGACATTGAAGATCTGCTGGTTTAGTCCAACCTCACCGACCTTTTCGTTTCGGATGTTATATATATTTACACTCGACATTACTATCTCCTTGAACCGGATCAAGTTCCTTGTTTCTAATTTGTCGGCATCGTAAAAAATCCACTCATCGAAGGTCCAGCGCCGCAATGCGTTGAATCACGGTTATGCCCCTGCGGCCTCAGGGAGTGGTTACGTGGCCATCCTATTTGGAAAAGATCTTCAAAAGGCCGTTCTTGGCACCCGGCACCGGTCCTTTTACAATAAGTATGTTCTCATCGGATCGAATATCGATCACCTGGATATTCTTTTTGACAACTCTTTCGTTTCCCATCCTGCCCGGTAGCTTCTTGCCTTTTACAACCCTGGACGGCCATGCACTGCAGCCGATTGAACCCGGCGCGCGATGAAAATTCGATCCATGGGTATCCCGACCGCCTTTAAATCCATGCCTTTTCACAACACCCTGAAAACCCCGGCCCTTGCTGGAACCCTGAACATCCACATAATCACCGATCTTAAACAGGGCATCCAAGGCAATGGTATCCCCGGCCTTGTAGTTTTCACCATCTCCGGTCCTGAACTCACGGATGTGATAAAAACCTTCCGTCCCGGCCTTTTTAAAATGACCGATCAACGGCTTATTTATTCTGGATTGCTGTTTGTTTTCAAAACCGACCTGGATGGCACCGTATCCATCCTTGGCAACAGATTTGACCTGAAGAATCCTGCACGGACCTGCCTCGATCACAGTAACAGGTGTTGACTCACCTATTTCATCGTAAACGCGGGTCATTCCAATCTTCTTACCCAAAATTCCTATTGTCTTTGGCATAATATTACCTGACGCTTCAATTTACATTGGCATTTGTGCACTAGGGCAGCTTGATCTCAACATCGACACCGGCGGAAAGCTCGAGTTTCATCAACAGGTCGATCGTCTGCTGTGTCGGTTCGAGGATATCAAGGAGACGACGATGGGTCCTCATTTCAAACTGTTCTCGGGACTTCTTATCAACATGCGGCGATCGCAGCACACAGAATTTATTCACCGATGTCGGTAGAGGAATAGGCCCCGCTACGGCCGATCCCGTCCTCCTGGCCGTTTCCACAATCTCGGATGTTGACTGGTCGAGCAGCTTGTGATCATAAGCCTTCAAACGGATACGTATTTTTTCTGTAGGTATCATCGCACACCTTTACTGAATGATTTCACTTATTACGCCTGCTCCCACCGTCCTGCCGCCCTCACGAATGGCAAACCTCAGGCCTGCATCCATCGCGATCGGGGTGATCAATTCGGCCGAAATCGACACGTTGTCGCCCGGCATTACCATCTCAACCCCCTCGGGGAGCGTCACCACTCCGGTCACATCCGTTGTCCGGAAATAAAAC
>JBJKPM010000043.1:0-15254 GCA_046706325.1 Desulfocapsaceae bacterium
CTCGCGCGGTATCAAAGACCGAAGACCCGGATCGTCACCACCGAAAACCAGGGCCTGGCTGCAGCACGAAACAACGGCATCGCCGAAGCATGCGGCGACTATATCCTGCCTCTGGATGCCGACGACAAGATCGAATCGACGTACATTGCCAAGGCCGTAGATATCCTTGATCGTGAGCCGGAAATCGGGATCGTCTATTGTCGGGCCATGCTCTTCGGTGAGGTCGAGACGGAATGGTCGTTGCCCGAATATTCTCTTGAGGAGATGCTTATCGACAATATCATCTTCTGCTCTGCCGTATTCAGGAGGCGGGACTGGTTCCTGGTGGGAGGATATGACACCGGGATGATTTACGGCTGGGAAGACTATGAATTCTGGCTGTCGCTGATCGAACGGGGAGCTGGGGTGAAAAAGATACCGGAGCCGCTCTTCTTCTATCGGGTTGCTGCCGATTCCATGGTCAGGAGCAGGGAGAAATCTCAGAAAATCTCTATGTTCCGGCGTATTTTTACAAGGCATTCGAGTCTTTTCCATGATCATATCGATGTCTGGATAGGCCGGTTGTTAAGCACAAAGGAGAGGTATTTTACCGCCAGATTGTATGTTGATACCGGATCCGGTTTCAGCGATGATGAAAGCGTGATCCGAAAGGTGGACAGAGAGACCTTCCGGCTCGTCTTCTCCGTCGACTGTTTTGAACCAATCGTGGATCTCAGGTTCGATCCGGTCGATACCTATGCCGTGGTATCACTACATAAGGTTGTATTGAAAAAAGAGAATGGAGACGAACTTGAAGTCCGGCGATTGAACAGCAATGCGGCCTATGAGGATCGGGAAAGGTTGCTCTTTGCAACCGATGATCCGCAATGCTTTTTCGTATTTGATCCGACCTGGCATGACAGGCTCAAGGAAGTGCAAATAGAGCTCTGCTTTCATGCCTTGGCTGAGGATGCTGTCATGAATATCATGCAATTTCAGCATAAACTGATCACCAAAGGCCCGAGGCCGTCAGCCGGGAGCCGGAAACCTGGAGATGCAACAGCGACAAAGACCTCACCGCAAAAAAGAGATGATCAGACTTTGGGCCGATCTGTTATTAGGCGTTTGAAATCGCTGATCGGAAGAAAGTGATCGGGAAATCCAGGGAACAGCCAAATGGTCCAGCGTGTCAAGCAAGCAGCAAAACTCATCCTGTCGATTTGTCCCGGTTCGTCAAGATACAGAGCGGTTACCCGGTCGGGGCTGTTTGACAAGGCCTATTATCTGTGGGCAAATCCTGACGTGGCGGCAAGGAGGATCCCCCCCTTGCTCCATTACCTGATGGCGGAAGGTGTCCAACACGGGAGAAGGCCCAACCCTTTCTTCGATCCTTGTTTTTATCAGCGGAGGTATCCCGAGACCAAGGAACCGGGGGTCTTTCCCCTGTTCTTTCCGCTGTATCATTATATCGTCCAAGGTTGGAAGGAGAAGAGGCAGCCATCGCATCTGTTTGATCCGGAATACTATCTCTGCCAACTTGGAAAATCAGCAGAAACCATCGGCAACCCCCTTCTTCATTTTCTGGAAAAGGGTATGGCCGATGGGGTTCGACCTACCCCATATTTTGACCCGGAGTACTATTTGCGGACCAATCCGGGGATTGAGCCGACACAACCGCCGCACCTTGGTGCCTATATTCATTATCTGCACACCGGAGCCCTGGAAAGGAGAAGGCCAAGCCTCTTTTTCGACACTGCCTGGTATCAGGACAAGACCCCCACTCTGCAGGCTGTAGAGATGGATCTTATCCAGCATTATGTTGAATACGGGATGCAGGAAGGCAAATCTCCCAACCCGGTTTTTGACCCGCAGTACTATCGTGCGAATAATCACGAGTTGCGGGAGAAGGATTCCGACCCTTTCCTCCATTATGTTCGTTTCGGGATACCGGAGGACCGCCGTCCCTGTTCCTGGTTCGATTCGAGATTCTACCGCCAAAGATATGCCCATGACCTCACTGCCGAAACAAGCCCGATCGAGCACTATCTGCAAGAGGGGGTTTTTCAGGGCCGTTTCCCTGACTCAAGAGTCGAGTCGCTCCAGTCCAAGCCTTTAATATCTGTTGTTGTTCCGGTGTATAATGTAGCCGAACATTTTCTGAACACCTGCCTGCGATCTCTTCTCTATCAGTCCTATCCCCGCTGGGAATGCTGTATTGCCGATGATAGCAGCAGCGATCCGAACATCAGTCCGTTACTGGAGCGCTGGGCCGCTGCCGACCGACGCATCAAGGTTAAAATGCTTCCCGTCAACCGGGGAATCGTAGCCGCAAGCAATGCAGCTGCTGCCATGGCTACAGGAGAATACCTCTGTTTTCTCGATAATGACGATGAGCTGACATCGGAATGCCTTTACGAGGTGGCCGGCAAGATTTCCAGGTCGGGGGCAGATCTTCTCTATACCGACGAGGACCTGACAGGAGATGACGGCAGACGGTTCAGCATCTTTCGAAAGCCCGATTTCAACCGGACGCTCCTGTTGTCCCATAACTATATTACCCATCTCATGGTAACAACACGACTTCTCTTCAACGAGGTCGGGGGATTCAGCCCGGGAACCGATGGTGCCCAGGATTATGATCTCTTTTTGAAACTGTCGGAACGGGCAGAAAAAATCATCCATATTCCAAAAATCCTCTATCATTGGCGGGCATCGGCGACCTCGACCAGTGTCAATCACGGTCAAAAGGAATACGCCGATCAGGCCGGACGTACCGCCCTGGCCGGACATCTGCACAGAACGGGAATGGTGGGCGATATCCAGGGTACCGATTTTAAGTTTTTCTATCGGGTAAAAAAGATTGTCAGGGGTAATCCGAGTGTATCGGTGATTATCTGCTATGATCGCGATGATGATCCCGGACCGTGGATAACAAACCTCATGGACAAGACCTCCTTTCCGGTGAAGGAACTGGTCGTATCATTGGATAAAGGACGAGGCAACCGCCAGTCACAGCCGGAATTAAGGCAGAGCGCAACGAGTGTTTCCTGGCAATCCGCCTCACAGGGACAAGGCCTTGGTTCCATATACAATGCCGCCGCCGCTCGCTGCACAGGGGAGTATCTGGTCTTTCTCCATAGTGATATAGTCATTACCGAGGCGGACTGGATTGAAACCCTGCTCGAGTATGCCACGGGAGGGGAGTGCGGCATGGTCGGTCCCCGCATCGATTTTCAAGAGGAGGGGGCGTCCGCCGTTCAGACGCTTCCTGATCCGACCAAGGATTCCATCCTTTATTATTCGCGGTTTGTAATCGAGGCCTCTTCCCATATGAACGGTCTGCAGTGTCCTCAGAATGTACTCGCGGTTTCCTGGATTCTCTGTATGATTAAAAGAGATCTTTTTACTGCGGTCACCGGATTTGATTCCCGGCTTTTTCCCCACGCGTTCGGTGACCTGGATCTCTGTCTGCGCCTGCATGACAAGGGTTTTTCGAATGTCTATGCACCGTATTGCCGGGTGATTCGGCAGGGATTGGCCCAGCGGTTTGCAGAAAGGGTGGAACAGGGGGGATGGAGAGAAGAAAAGGAGACCTTTCAGAGGACATGGGGACATGTTTTACGCAAAGGCGACCCGTATTACAATCTCGAGCTGCTCGCGGACAATGGAATGGATATCGAGGAATTTCTTATCTGGTTTTCCGGGGCAGTTGCGGTATGATCATCTCGCGGGTCTCTATCATTAGATAATCCTCAACAAGGAACGCGTATGGCCGGGCCGTCAACCAGAAAAATCTCACCTCTGGCAATACTCATCCTGCTGGCAATGGGGCTCTGGCTCTTCTTCAATCCCCTGGAGAGAAAACCGCACGATCCGAATGCCCAGTCCAGAGCCATTACGGCACGAGGCGATCTGGCAGCAGATGAAAAGACCACCATCGAGATATTTAAGAACACCTCACCTTCGGTTGTCTATATCACCAGTATTGCGTTGCGCCGCAGTCTGTTTTCCTTGAACGCCGTGGAAATTCCGCAGGGCACGGGATCGGGATTTATCTGGGATAAACAGGGGCGGATCGTTACCAATTATCATGTGATCAGCGATGCAAACCGGATTCAGGTCACGATGGCCGACAAGAGCGTCTGGAAGGCGGTCCTGGTCGGTACCGCCCCCGATAAGGACCTGGCCGTGCTGCAGATCAACGCACCAACGGAGAGGTTGAAACCGATTCTTATCGGGCAATCATCGAATCTCCAGGTCGGACAGAAGGTCTTTGCCATCGGCAATCCCTTCGGCTTGGATCATACCATGACCGCCGGGATCATCTCGGCCCTGGGCAGGGAGATCAAGGCGATAACCGGGAGGATCATCAGAGGGGTTATCCAGACCGATGCGGCGATAAATCCGGGAAATTCCGGTGGCCCCCTTCTCGACAGTGCCGGTCGGTTGATCGGGATAAATACCGCGATCTACAGTCCTTCCGGGGCCTATGCCGGAATCGGATTCGCGGTCCCGGTGGATGAAATCAATCGGGTCGTTCCGCAGGTAATCAAAACCGGTCGCATGATTCGACCCGGAATCGGGGTGACTCTTGCCGACGAACGCGCAACCAAACTTCTCGATATCGACGGAGCACTGATTCTCGAGGTGGAACGTGGAGGTCCGGCGGAAAAGGCCGGGCTGCATCCGACCCGACAGTATCAGGGCAACATCGTCCTCGGAGATATCATAACCGCAGTCAACGGCAAGAAGATCAGTACGCCGGATGATCTTGCGAATGAACTGGAGAGATATAAGGTCGGGGACGAGGTGACAGTGACGCTTAGGCGGGATGACGAGACCATCAGTGTGAAATTGAAACTGGAGGCGGTCGAGTAAGTCGGACACGTGAGTGCGGGTCGTGACCGCCGGGAGAGGCGCAGCTGAGATTAGAGTTCCTTCTTTTTCTTTTGTGCTTCAAGGGTTAGTCTTCGTGCAAGTTCCCGCATATCACGGGTCTTATCCGATTCGTCTATGATTTCACGGCCGACGATCTCTTCCAGGATATCTTCCATGGAAATGATTCCGGTCATTGACCCGTATTCATCAACCACCACGAACAGGTGCTGTCGGCGATCGAAAAAATCGATGAGGATGCGATTGAGGGGGGCGGTTTCAGGGACGAAGTGAACGGGATGCATCAATTTTGACAGGGGGATGTTCATGTTGTTTTCGGCTGCGGCACACAGGACGTCCTTGCGCATGATGACTCCGGTGACATTGTCGGGTTCGTCATCGTAGACCGGGACACGGCTGTGACTGTTCAACTCCCCCACGCGTTTCATGGCCTCGGCAACGGTGAGATGCTCGTTTAAGGAGAAGGTCACTGTCCGGGGAGTCATGACCTGGCGGACGATTTTGCTCTGCAATTCAAGAACGTTGGCGATAATTCTTTCCTGGTCTGCCTCTATCCCGCCTGATTTGAGAGAAAGCGCTGCAATGGTCTGCAGTTCCTCAGCCGTATAGTTCCCCTCATCGCTGCGCTGAGGGAGGAGTCTGGTTACGGACCTGCACAGCCAGACAATCGGTTTAAGGATGATTACCATCCACTGCAGAGGAGGGGCTATAATAGGAGCAAGTTTGATGGCGAAGGTGACCCCCAGGGTTTTCGGTATGATCTCCGATAGAAAAAGGATAGAGAGGGTGAAGGCGCCTGAGAACCAGATCAGGTTGTGGTCTCCGAAAAGCTTGGCCGCGGCGGCGCCGAAAACAGCCGCGCCGATGGTGGCGGCAATAGTGTTGAGCGTCAGAATGGCGGTGATCGGTTCATCGATATCCGCCCTGAGATTCTGCAGGACCTGGGCTGAAGAATGCCCGGACTTCTTCAGCATCTCGATTTGGCTTGTTGATATCGAATACAGAACGGCCTCACAGATGGAACAGAGGGCCGATACGCAAATAGAGAGGATGAAGGCAGTAACAAGGGTATTTAACACAAAATGCTCCATGAGGTTGATTCCGGTGTCTTCTGTAGATAATATAGGTAACCATACTCAAAGAGAGAGCAAGAATCAAATTGTTATGCATCGTAAGAGAGGCCGGGATAGGCATGTATCGAATGAGATTCCTTTTGATCTGCTGCTCTTGTACTGATTGAAAAACCCAGGCAGGATAAACCCGATTTTTTTTCGGATGCTACGTATAAATTTTTTCAAGGAAGAAAGATGGAATTTACTCAATTTGCCATGGCCTCGGAGGAGCCCGCGACATTCGATGGGGATATGCTTGTCTATTGTCTCACCCAATCGGAGAAGGGATTTCCCGGCTATGAGAGAGCAACAGGAAAAATTTTACAGAACGCCTTCGCCTTGGGGGATTTTTCCGGTAAAGCCGGTGAGAAGATTCTTTTCTACCCTGAACATGGGCAGGTTGAACCTGAAATTCGGGCCAAACGCGTTGTCCTCTACGGCATTGGCAAGGCAACTCAAGATACCTCCCTGCCCGAGGTTCGAGAAATGTTGAGAAAATTGGGCGGTTGGATTGCCAAAACTGCGGAGTCGGTAAAGGCGAACCGCATCATGGTGGTGTTGCCGGTCCTGACCATCATCGACTCCGCCCAGACGGCGGAGTGTGTCTGCGAAGGAATTTCTCTGGGAGATTACAGATTTACAAAATATAAAAAACCTGATCATAAAGAAAAGGCCTATGCCGGACTTCAGGAGGTAAGAATCTTTGCCGACAGAGCCCGATCCGCTGCCGCCAGAGGCATGAAGAGGGGAGAGAATGCAGGCAAAGCGACCTGCCTTGCCCGGGATATGGCCAATGAACCGGCCAATGAATGGACGGCCGACAAATTCGGAATCATTGCCCTCTCTCTGGCGGAAAAATATTCTATGAAATGCCGGGTGTTGGAGAAGAGGGACATGAAACGGCTGGCGATGGGAGGGATTCTGGCGGTGAACCAGGGATCCTCGGAGCCGCCGAAGCTGGTGATACTTGAATATCGAGGAAGAAAGGCGCAACAGACTCTACTCCTGGTTGGAAAAGGGATCACCTTTGATTCCGGCGGCATCAGTCTCAAACCTGCCGCCGGAATGGAGAATATGAAGTTTGATATGTGCGGCGGGGCAGCCGTACTGGCCATTATGCAGGCAGTCGGCGAAGAACGGCCTGCGATGAACATCATCGCCATGATCCCGGCAACGGACAATATGTCCGGCAGTTCAGCCGTCAAGCCGGGGGATGTGATCAGACATTACGGCGGAATCACTTCCGAGATTGTGAACACCGATGCCGAAGGCCGGATGGTCCTGGCCGACGCGATTGCCTACGGAATCAAAAAGTATATCCCGGATTGCGTGGTCGATATTGCCACCTTGACAGGTGCGGCAATTATCGGCCTGGGGCATCATCACACCGGACTGCTCAGCAACAACGATCGCCTGGTGGAACGGCTGATAGAGGCGGGCAAACGCTGTGGTGAGCCGCTTTGGCGTTTGCCCATGGGCAGGGACTATGCAAAACAGATAGACTCGAATATCGCCGATATCAAGAATGCAGGAGGCAGGGACGGCGGTACGATAACGGCGGCTGCCTACCTGGAAAAATTTGTCGGTGATACGATCTGGGCCCATCTCGACATTGCGGGAACAGCATGGGACTTTACCGAAAAATCCTACATACCCAAAGGCCCCTCGGGAACCGGGGTCCGGACGCTTCTTGAGCTGATACGATCATGGCGGCAGATTACCGGACGGGGCACCGGCAGGTCGAAAACGAACCGCAAGTCTGTTGAATAACGATTGGGCCCAGAGAAGAAGAAACAGGGAGATACCGACAGCAGAGCATACGGCGCGAAATATGCTGTTGCGATGAAAGATTGTGACACCAATTGCATGGTCGGTTACAAATGATCCCTGAAGCGAGAGGAGTCCGGACTGCTTCGGGACCCGGCCGCGAACAAAGATCCTTTCACCCGTAAAGGTCGTGATCGTTCGCGTGCTTGCGGAAAAATGAACGCGGTCGAATGCGATAGGTTTGCCGGTACGGGCCGGTATGTCGCGTAATGTGTGAATATATCTGTTGTCGGCTTTTTCCAGGTCCGGCATGTAGTGCAGAGGGGCAAAAAGGTAGATCAGCAGACAGCAGAAGATCCCGGCTGCCCTAATCCATGAAGGCCGAACGAGTGATGTCTCTTCGGCTGCCGTTTTTTTCCAGATAAGAATGATATATAAGAATCCTATTCCGGAACAGATTGTAAAGATGATATTTTCAGACCACAGGAGGTTGAATTGCAGCAGCTTCCAGGTGAAAGGTGCGAAGAGATGGACACCGTTTCCCCATTTTATCTGGATGGTATCGAGGAGCAGGTGACAGAGACAGTTTACCCCCACTATGGCAAATACCCGTACCGGTCCCTCGGTGAACAAGGAAAGGGCAAACGACAGCACGAGACAGAAAACCAGGCTTGCCTGCACCGTCACATAGAGTCGTACATCGTACGGGTTAAAGAGATGGAGCGGCAACAGGACTCTCTGCACCATCCAGGGGATATCCGGGAGGATGCATCCGGTCAAAATCCAGAGTGTCGCCGACTTGTTGGTGATGAACCGGCCGGCTGGTCCCTGAACGGCAAAATGACACAGTGTATTCGGCATGAAAGATCAGCGGCAATACGTTCTCGTTGTCGGAGATGGGGAGGATTATGGGAAACCCGTACCGGATCATCAGAAAGAATATATGCTCTCTTTCGTAATAACACAACCGGAGAACGTTGAGAAGCCGTGTATTTTTCGTGAAAAAAAGGTACTATTAAAGGACGTTCGCATTCGGGCTAACCACGGAAAGGAGGGGACATGCGTATCATTCGATTCAGGGGAACCGAAGGACAGGTCCATTGCGGCTGTCAATACAACGGAATCACAGCCACTATAATCAACGGTGATATCTACTCCGGCATGGAGGTGACCAACAGAAGGGTGGTGGTCAAAGACCTGCTGCCCCCGCTCCTTCCCACTTCAATCCTGTGCATCGGAGTGAATTACAGGATGCATGCAACGGAAACAGGACTCAGCCTTCCTGAGCATCCGATTCTATTCTTGAAAAATCCGGGCGCCGTTACCGGGCCGAACTCGGATATTGTTATTCCTGTTTCCTGCCTTGAGCCACCCCAGGTGGATTTCGAGGTTGAGCTTGCCGTAATTATCGGGAAAGAGACAAAAAATGTCGAAAGAGAAAACGCCCTTGACCATATCCTTGGCTACACCTGTGCCAATGACATCTCTGCTAGAGTATGGCAGAAACATGGCGGTGGCAAACAATGGTGCCGTGGCAAAAGCTTTGATACGTTCTGTCCGTTGGGGCCGGATCTTGTCACAAGAGACGAGATTGAAGATCCGCAGAAGCTGGCAATGGAATGCAGGCTTAATAAGCAGATCATGCAGAATGCATCAACAGCGGATATGATCTTTTCGGTTGCAGAGATTATCGCCTATCTTTCAGAAAGCACGACCTTGCTGCCTGGGACCGTCATTTTGACCGGAACGCCGAACGGTGTCGGGTTCACTAGAACGCCACCCGTATATCTCAAACCGGGAGACCTCCTGGAGACGACGATAGAGGGGATCGGCACCCTGTCGAATCAGGTGACTGCTGAAAAGAGATAATACTCGGTGAAGTGCCTTCCAAATTGTCGCTGGTGTAATACGTCCGCCTGCCGACGGTTCTGTGTCGTAACGTATTGAATTATCAATTGTCTTTGCAGCTGTTGATGGTCTTGCGACGGGATCTTTTTTCAGATGGTGTAATTTTTTTTCTTGAAGCGATGACACATTTTGCGGTACTGATTATACTAAGGCTAAAGTTCATACCAGTTCAACTCTACCGAGCCTATCATCAAAAGGGTATCTGCACCGGCAAGGGTCTGTAAAAAATAACAGGTCTTGCACTCTACACTTTCCACAAATATTCTCTTAGAGGAGAGAACTCGTCAACTTCGATGGAGGTATTGAAGTCAGTCTCATAATGAGGCGTTCGATGGATTTCCTGGACCGATACTCAACCTGTTCACCTCTTTCGCTCAAATGAAGTATCTGCCGGAGCACTGCACCTGTCGGTACCACCAGTCTGCATGGTTATCGAGGTGTTTTCCAGCGGAAAAACTTTCAGAGGAAGAATCAAAGAAGTTGTACTCGTTGGATTAATACATATTTTTCTTAAAAAGAAGAGCACAAACAACACACAAGGAGGACATTGAGATGAAGAAGAGCATGATTGCAGCAGGATGTATGGCAATGACCTTTGCCATGACCACATTGTCATTTGGAATTCAGTTGTCTCCGCAAGAGGCGACAAACCTGAAGAGCAGTATGAACGGAACCTATGTCACAGGTGTGGAAGGAAATAAAATAACCTATACAGAGGTAACAACAGGGTATGATCCATCAAACCTTGATACCATACTCAAAGGGTATGGATTGTCTTTGCAGAGCAGCATGCTTGGCACCCTGCCGGGTGATTATGCCACGGTACAGGATGGGAAAGCTAAAATTTCAGATACCGCCACAGGCTTTACTCCCGTGAATTATGACATTATTTTCAAAGCATATGGGTTGCAACTCGACGCCAACTGTATCCGCGCGACGATACCTGAGATCCCCTACGCCTTGGCGGTGTCGAGTGATGGGAAGGTTACGCTGAGTGATACGGCAGCGGCCTACACCGGGGAACATCTTGCCGCTATTCTTGCCTGTTATAACCTGCCGGCAATGCCGATGGCCAAAGAAATGGCTCCGATGCATAAAATGGTGGTCATGCCGTCAGATTACCTCTTTGATTTCGATAAGGCCGTGATCAAAAAGAAATACTACAGCAAACTGGATGAAATCGCAGACCAAATCAAGAAAGATCCGGCAATGAAGGTCGAGATCCAAGGTCATACCGACAGCATCGGTTCCGCCAAATACAACATGGGCCTTTCCAAACGACGGGCCAATGCGGTGCGCAATTATTTCATCAAGAAATGCGGCATTGCCCCTGACCGGCTGACTGCTGTCGGATTCGGCGAAGCCAGGCCGATTGCAAGCAATAAGACAAAAGAGGGACGCGCCAAGAACAGAAGGGTTGAACTGAAGCTTACCAATTAGCGAGTGATTGCCTGAATGGTATTTCCCCGGCAAGATCATCGGCAGATGATGGAAGCGGGGGGCTCAGGTTTTTTTGCGGATCAGGGGAACAACGGCTGGTGATTTTGCCTTCAGTGTTCCCCTGATCCTTTTCACAATAAAAGTATACCTGCAGTGATGGCGATGCAACCATTTGATGACCTTGTTAGAGGACGAAGGAGTATCAGAAGATTTACAACACGCGAGGTGGAAGCAGAGAAACTGCAGCAACTGTTGGAAGCGGCCCGATGGGCGCCTTCATGGGGCAACAGTCAATGCTGGCGGTTTATTGTGATTAAAGAGCAGGGGAGTAAAGAAAAACTCTCCCAGCTGCTGACCAGGAAGAATCCGGCGACGCATGCGGTGAGAGATGCCCCTCTTGTCCTTGCGGTGTGTGGCCGATCGAATATATCCGGATTTTATAACGGACAACAGGTAACTCGATATGGGGATTGGCTGCTGTTTGACCTGGGGTTGGCGACGCAGAATATCTGTTTGACAGCCCATAATCTGGGGCTCGGATCAGTGATTGTCGGCGCATTCGATCATGCAGCGGCAGAAGAAGAGCTTCACCTGCCGAAAGGATATGAAATTGTAGCCCTGATCCCACTCGGGTATCCCGATCATTCCCCTTCCGCTCCTCAGCGTAAAGCATGCGCGGAGCTTGTCTTTGATGAGAAATCCGCGGCAGAGAAACTGCCGTAAAAATCAAACGCAGAGATGAGTCAACAGACCCCGTCGAAACGGGGCCTGTTGACTCTTGGGCCTGACTGCATCTTCAATTGAATACCGGCCGGGGCAGCACCTTGGCCTGCACGGCAATCTCGGGCACCATATGTTCCCATTCAATTGCCATCATATGCACACCGTGGACGCCTTTCATTTCCTTGAACTCTTCAATCTGCTCGCAGGCGATATTGATCCCTTCCTGGGCAACCTGCTTTTTATCGACGCCCTGCAGACGGGTGATGATTTCATCCGGTACATCCATGCCCGGCACCTTGTTTTTCATATACTTGGCCATACCAACGCTCTTCATCGGGGTGACACCGGCCAGGATAAAGATCTTTTCGGTAAGGCCTTCCTCATTGGCAATCCGTATGAATTCACGGAATTTTTGCATATTATAGATGCACTGGGTCTGGACGAAATCGGCGCCCGCCTCCAGCTTCTTGGCTAATCTATGGACACGCCACTCAAAGGGATCGGCAAAGGGATTGCTGGCGGCACCGATGAACAGTTTCGGCGGTTGGTGTATTTCATTGCCGCTTAAAAACCTGCCTTCGTCGCGCATCTGCTTGACCATGGCGATCAGCTGAATGGAGTCGATGTCAAAGACGCCCTTTGCATCCGGGTGGTCACCGAACTTCTGATGGTCACCGGAGAGACACAGCATGTTGCGGATACCGAGGGCCGACCCGCCCAGGATATCGGCCTGCATCGCCAGACGGTTTCGGTCCCGGCAGACCATCTGATAATTGGGCTCGAGCCCTTCCTGGATAGCAACCAGGGATGCAGCCCAACTGGCCATTCTCACCACGGCGGTCTGATTATCGGTTATATTGACTGCATCGACATTTCCTTTCAGAAACTTTGCCTTTTCTCTGACCTCCTCGACATCGGTTCCTCGAGGGGGCCCCAGCTCACCAGTAAAGGCGAACTGACCTGACTTCAGGACTTTTTCCAAATTGCTACCGGATTTATAGTTGTTTTCTGTGCTCATATGTAATCCCCTGATCCTTGGTAAGTAAGGGTATTTATGAAAAAGTTATCGATTGCTCAACCCGTCATTTCACCATCTTCTCGGGTTTTTTATAGCCGGGTTGAATCAGGTTCCTGGGAATCTGATCGTTCCATCCCCGAGTGGCGTTGAGCTTTTTGATGGAATCAAGGCGATTTTGTCCTTTGAGACGTTCGTAGATCATAAACCAGGCGCAAGGCTGCTCGTTGCTGATTTCACAATTGCCCTTGTTGGTTCCGCCGCAGGGACCGTTGTAAAGTCCCTTTGCGCACATGGTTACAGGGCAGATTCCGCCGGTAATCCCAAGAACGCATTGGCTGCAGGAGCGGCACCGCTCTTCATACCAGCCAACAGCCTGATTAACGGCAAGACCTGTAGTATCAACCGCCGGAAAGGTCGGGATAAGAGGATATCTTTCGGCAAGAAATTGGATTCCGACTCCGCAAGCCATAGACATCAAGGCATCGAATCTCCCCTCCTCGATGATAGTATCAAGCTCGGCCAGGTATTCGCGATCACATTGGCGTTCGATGGTATGACCCTGGATGTCGATGGGGTCGTCGTCCAGTCTCCTCGTCATCTCGATTTCGGTATTCAAGACGGAAACCTCTTTTTCGCCACCGGCCAGACAGACCGAGACGCAGGTTCCGCATCCGACATTCAACACCTTCTTATAGCCCTTCAACATGGCCTTGATTTCGGCGAAGGGTTTTCTTTTGGCAACTATCATAATTTCCTCCAAAACAGGCCGGGACATGCCCGGTCCTGGAAAATACTAGAGACCGACACTGGCGAGATCCGGCCCGAGGTATGCTCGTTCGTTTTCACCCAGCATGCCCATGGACAGGCAGATCAGGGTCCACAGATGCACGGTGTGCCAACTGCCCTTATAGTGCTCCTTCAGATCATGGATCTGGGCATGGCAGTTATGACACGGAGTGATGGCATAGTCGGCGCCGGTATTGATGATCTGTTCCGCCTTCAGTTTACCATAGGCCCGTCGGGCTTCCGGCAAACCTGATTGCAGAAAACCACCGCCGCCGCCGCAACAGTAATTGTTGGACCTGTTTGGCGCCATGTCGATGAAGTTCTCCTCGCCGACGACCTTTTTCACCACATAGCGAAGATCTTCGGCCACCGGATCGCCAAAGGTCTTCCTGACAAGCTGGCAAGGGTCCTGTACGGTAAAGGTCACCTTCAGGTCCTTGTTCCAGTCGGAACTGACCGGGAGCTTTCCTTCGCGGATCCATTGTGCGTAATATTGGATGATGCTGGCTATCTTGAAGTTGTAGGGGATGTTGAATTTTTTCAGTCCGGCCCGGACTGCAAAGAGTTCGTGTCCTCACTCGGTGTTGAGCCACACCTTGCAGCCCAGATCGTCAACGGCCTTGGCCTTGACGCGCACGATATGTTCCCATGAGGGATTATCCGCGAGGAACATGCAGTAATTTTCCGCGGCCCATCCTTTCGAGCCGTAGGTCCAGTCTGCCCCGACCTTGTTCAGGATCTTCCACAACGGGATCATCTCGTCCGGTTCCGTCACCGGCTCTCTTGAGTTCTGGTTGAGAAAGAACTCGGACCCCTGTTTATCCATCGGAACCTGCAGGTCTTCAAATCCCGGCTGGGTCTGGCGAACCTCTTCGGCAACATCCTCCACCACGAAGCGCCAGTCCTCTTCGGTGGCTCCCATCGCACTGCAGGTATCGTTGCGCAGTGCCATATCGCACGAACCCAGGATTCCTTTAGGCCGCTGATCCCTGGGTCTGCTGTTTCTCAGGTTGAAGACCAGTTGGGGGATGTCGATCTTCATCGGACAGACATAGATGCACCGTTGACACATGGTGCACATCCAGGGCCAGTTGGATGCCAGCAGTTCATCATCCATGCCCAAGGCCGCCATTCGTAACAATTTCCTTGGATCCATTCCTTCCAGTCCGGTGGCCGGACAGCCGGAAGAACAGGCTCCGCAAGTCAGACACAGATCGAGATTTCCACCCTCAGGTAAAATCCCTTTGACCGTGTCCATAAACTTGCTTCTCTTTTTCCCGCTAATTTTTATTGCTTCATCAGACATAGGTAACTCCTCATATTAGGCACATACTGCCTTCTTCAACTTATCCTTCAAAGGGTTTGGTCCGAGTGCAGTGATATGCTCGGTCATTTCTTGGGCATATTTGGCGAAGGTAGGGCCTTCTCCCGACGACAGGTTATACATCCTGACGCGGTCACCTTCGATACCGATCTCCTCCAACAGTTCATGGATATGGCCGACGCGTTCCCGGCATCGGAGATTTCCCTGATTATAATGACAATTGCCTTCCAGGCAGCCGACGCAATAGACGCCGTCGGCCCCCTCCTGGAAACATCGCAACAGGTGCATCACATCCACTTTC
>JBJKPM010000044.1:0-6542 GCA_046706325.1 Desulfocapsaceae bacterium
TTATTTCCTCTTTTATCAATCAGAGACAATTCGCAATTGTCTTGAGCTTATGATACTTTTCATGCAGGTGTTTCATTAGAAGCGCCAACCTTTTTCTTTAATGACAGTTAATGGGCCTGCTCAGGTATAAAAAACTCCTATCGGAAATAACCCCAGGCAAGAAGATCCTTCTCGCCATCGTCTCCTTGATGAGCCTGGAAAGCGCCCTTTCCCTGATTACGCCGTGGCTCGCAGGGCGATTCACACAGGTCGTGCTCTCTCACTCCGCCATTCAGGTTCTCTCCGGCCGGCAGATCCTGCTGCTCTGGCTTGTCCTTCTTGCCTTGCAGACAGTAACCGGTTTCGCCTACGGGTATCTTTCAGGTACAACGAGCCAGCGCATGCTGACCAATCTCCGGGTGAAACTCTACGATCATCTCCAATCCCTGCCGATACGCTATTTCCAGGAGCGCAAACACGGCGATACACTCTCTCTTCTGACCAATGATGCCGCCGTCATCTCCAATTTTGTAACCAATACCCTGTTGGGGCTTCTACCTCTCACGCTTACAGTCTGCGGCGCCCTGGTCTGTATCTTCCTGATCAAACCACTGGTTGCTGTTCTGGCGGGTCTGCTCATTCCTTTCTTTTATCTGACAACCAAACTCCTTGGACGACAGATCCGGCCTCTTTCCAAAAGGATGATCAAGTTGTACTCGGATACCTTGAGCGTAGCCGAGGAAAACCTCGCGACCTTGCCGGTGATCAAATCCTTTACCCGTGAAGACATTGAGTTGCAACGATTCAACCGGATAAACGAAGACCTTCTCTCGGTCACCGCCGACTATCTCCGCATTCAGTCCCTCCTCTCCCCGGTCATAAAATTTCTGGCCACTGCGATCATTCTTTTTATTCTCTTGCTGCTTAGTGGCGATCTCTCCTCCGGGAATCTGTCCCCAGCCGACATTGTCCAAGTGATTCTCTATGGGATGATGATGACCCAGCCCGTCAGCAGGCTGGCCAATGTCTACGGCCAGATCCAAAGGGCAATCGGAGCTGCGGAACATCTTCTGGATGTCTTTTCCCTGACACCGGAGTCTCCGACAGCAGGCGTGGTTCTTCCTCAGCTACTAGGAGCGATAGCCTACTGTGACATCCACTTCCGCTATCCCGGAAGGCTGCCGCTTCTCACTGGTCTTGATCTTTCAATCCGGGCGGGAGAGACCGTGGCCATCATCGGCGAAAATGGGGCCGGCAAGACGACCCTGGTCCACCTCCTGATGCGTTTTGCCGACCCCGACAGGGGATCGGTATCGATCGACGGCCGTGACATCCGCACAGTCAGCCTCGCCAGTCTGCGACGTCAGATCGGCCTCGTGCAGCAACAGGTCCTGCTGCAGAACAGCACGGTTGCTGAAAATATCCGCTTTGGCAATCCCGATGCCTCGCAGGAGCAGCTGGAAATCGCCGCCCGTAACGCCCATGCCATGGATTTCATCAGCAAACTCCCCCAGGGATTTGACACCGTTATCGGCGACCAAGGTATCAGGCTTTCAGGCGGTCAGAAGCAGCGGTTGTCGCTTGCCCGCGCCCTGATCAAAGATCCGACCATTCTGATCCTCGATGAGGCAACCGCCATGTTCGACCCTGAGGGCGAGCACTGCTTTATCCGCGAATGCCGCAACATCCTGCGCACCAAAACGGTTCTTTTGATCACCCATCGTCCGGGAAGTCTCCTGCTGGCTGATCGCATAGTCAAATTGGCAGACGGGCGAATCATAACCGCTTGACAGTCTATTCCGTTCGTTATATCTTGAGTCGATACAAGATGGTAATCGAAATATTCCATTTATTTTCAGCAAATTAAACACAGACCTACCCTTTACTAGTCAGCTATGGAACATCAGCAGCCCCTCTTCGCGGTCATCCTTGCCGCCGGCAAAGGAACCCGGATGAAATCAGATCTTGCCAAGGTCTTGCATGAGATATTTTTTGCCCCGATGATTGTCCATGTCATGAGGGCGGTACAGGAAGTCAAGCCGGAGGAGACCATCGTCATCGTCGGACACCAGCGGCATGCCGTCATGGAGTCGCTGGCTGGATTTCCTGCACGCTTTGTGGTTCAGGAAAAGCAACTGGGAACCGGACATGCCGTTCTCTGCGCCGAGGAGACAATAGCTGATCAACACGGCGTGGTGATGGTCCTCTGCGGCGATGCACCGCTTCTAAATGCTGAAACGTTGCGATCCATGGTCCGCCACCATATCGAGTGCGGCTCCACCCTGACCCTGATGACGACCGTCCTGGAAAACCCCACCAATTACGGCCGCATCATCAGCGATGAAGCCGGAAATGTCATGGCCATCGTCGAGGAAAAGGATGCCTCCGAACAGCAGCGGCGAATCAAAGAGATCAACGCCGGCATCTATTGTGTCAACCGGAACTATCTTTTCGACAGCCTGAAGAAGGTCGGAACAGAAAACAGTCAGCGCGAGGTCTATCTCACCGATATCGTCTCCATCGCGGTGTCCGCAGGACTTCATGTGACGCAATTTGTCAACCCCTGTCCGCGGGATATCCTGGGCGTCAACTCCCGCGTTGAGCAGGCCCTTGCCCACAAAGAGATGCAACGTCGTCGCAATCACCAATTGATGCTTGACGGGGTGACGATGCACGATCCCGATACCACTGCGGTGGCTCAATCAGTCTCCGTGGGCCGGGATACCGTTCTGGAGGCCGGGGTCCGAATCACCGGCAACAGCTCGATCGGTGCCTCCTGTGTGATCGGGGCCGGCGCCCTGCTGCATAATTGTTCACTGGGCGACGGGGCTGTAATAGGCGCCTATAGTTATCTCGAGTCCGTCACCTGCCCTGCAAAAACCGTCATTGAACCCCACAGTATCAAAAGAAACCATTGACTGACGGCCGGTCGGTCGCATGGAACACTGGCAGGAATCCCCAATACCATTTATACTGAAGGGAAAGACAGGCTCCGTATCCACAATCACAATCTCGTCCTATGAACATATCCATAAATGGTGAACCAAAAACAGTTCCTGACAATGCAACCGTTGCCGGGATCGTCGAGCACTTACTAATCGTTCCCTCAGCCATCGTGATTGAGCACAATGGCGTCATTATACCGCCTGATTCCTATGCCGACAACCGCTTGGCCGAGGGCGACCGGCTGGAATTGATTCGTTTTGTAGGAGGTGGCTGATATGTTGACCATCGCAGGGACAAGCTTCCAATCCCGACTGTTCGTCGGTACCGGCAAATTTTCCTCGGCAGGAATCATGAAACAGGCACTGGAGGCATCGGGAACCCAGATGGTGACGGTGGCCCTGCGCCGGGTTGATCTCAACAATCCGGAAGATGATATCCTGCAGGTCCTCGATAGACACCGGTATACCTTTCTGCCGAATACGTCGGGGGCCAGAAATGCCGGAGAGGCCATACGTCTTGCCCGTCTCGCCCGGGCGGCGTCGAACTCGAAATGGCTCAAGCTGGAGGTAACTCCGGACCCCCGAACGTTGCTTCCCGACCCGGTCGAGACCCTGCTGGCCACCGAGATCCTGGTAAATGAAGGGTTCATCGTCTTACCTTATATCAATGCCGATCCGGTCCTCGCCCTAAGATTGCAGGACGCAGGAGCTTCTGCAGTCATGCCGCTCGGCTCTCCGATCGGCACCAACCAGGGTCTTTTGACCCGGTATCAGATCGAGATAATCATCGACCAGGCCCGTGTGCCGGTGGTTGTGGATGCCGGAATCGGCGCCCCTTCCCATGCCGCCCTGGCCATGGAGATCGGAGCGGATGCGGTCCTTGTCAATACGGCCATCTCCATCGCCGGTGATCCGGTTGCCATGGCAGGTGCCTTCGCCAAGGCCGTGGAGGCCGGAAGGACCGCCCGTCTTGCCGGAATGGCAAAAGCCACCTCCCAGGCCCACGCTTCTTCTCCTGAATCCGGGCACATCACCGATGATCTTGGGTTTCTGGCCTGATTATGCTTATCATCCCGGATTTCCAGACACTTCAGGAAGGATTGGCCTCTGCAGGGGCCGCTGATGTTGAACGAGCCCTTATTGCCAACCGACCGACGGAGATGGATCTCTTTGCCCTGCTGTCCCCCGCAGCCGACGTGTATCTCCCGCAGCTTGCCGCACTGTCTCAAAAACTGACCCTGCAACGATTCGGCAAGACAACCCAGCTGTATGCCCCTCTCTACCTGTCCAACTATTGTACAAATCGCTGTGTCTATTGCGGGTTTTCCGCAGACAACCGGATCAGACGACGATGCCTGACCCTTGATGAAGCGGAAAATGAGGCCGATATCCTGCATGCCCGTGGTTTCAGTCATATTCTGCTGGTCTCCGGAGAGGCGAGCAGGGTGGATGTCCGCTATCTGGAATCGCTGGCCCATCGTTTACGCCGTCGATTCGCCTCCATCTCGATCGAGGTCCAGCCTCTCTCCTGCCCGGAATATACGCGGCTGTTCAATGCCGGCATCACGTCGGTCGCCGTCTATCAGGAAACCTATGACCGGCCACTTTATGACCGCGTTCATCTGGCAGGGAAAAAATGTGATTTCGACCATCGGCTGGACACTCCGACCAGGGCCGGTAAGGCCGGAATGCGGGAGATCGGCATCGGTGCCCTGCTGGGTCTTGGCGATTGGCGGGCTGAGGGCCTGGCAATCGGCCACCATCTTGCCTGGCTGAGGAAAAGATTCTGGCAGACGGCCTTCACCGTCTCCTTTCCCCGCCTGCGTCCTGCCGCCGGTGCATTCGAGCCACCTGCCCCTGTCTCTGAGCGGGATCTCAGCCACCTGATCTTCGCCCTGCGCATCTTCGACCCCGATGTCGGCCTTCTGCTCTCCACCAGGGAAGAGCCCCGCTATCGGGACGGCATGCTGGGACTCGGCCCCACCAGATACTCAGCCGGATCCTGCACCGCCCCCGGAGGGTATGCCAACCCGGACCAGGAAGGGGAGCAGTTCAGCGTCGGCGACCATCGAAGCCTTCCCGAGGTCTGCCGGATGATCCGTGCCCATGGTTTTGATCCGGTTTCCAAAGACTGGGATGCGGTGTTTCAAGACCATGATAGGTGAGGACCAGTGATGAGTAATGAGTTATGGATAAAGAGCAGAAAAACCATAACCTAACTCCCATCACTCATCACTGATCTCTCATTACTCATAACTGTTTTGCTTGCAATTTAGGCAGAATCTGTCATAAAAGCGGTAGAAACCGACTATCCGGCCATTTTCATTCTAAGGAGAGGACCATGAGCGATCTGAAAAAGATGTACTCCACCATTCTCGGCGACCATTTCCCGATGGAGATGACCCTTACCTTCGGTGATCAAAGGATGGTCTACCGCAAAAGGACCTGGAAGATCCCACAGGCCGACGGCTCGATCGACGAACGCGGTGTCCGCTATGGGGAGAATCCCGACCAGGAGGCTGCCCTCTACGAACTGGTCAACGGCAATCTCGCCCTCGGTTCCTGCTCCTTTATCGAACCGGGAAACGGCCTGGTCTCGGCCATTGCCGTCGAGGATATGCTCCAGGTCGGCAAACATCCCGGCAAGATCAATCTGACCGATATCGACAACGGCCTCAATATCCTGAAATACCTGATGGACCGGCCGGCGGCGGTAATCCTGAAACACAATAATCCGTGCGGGGCCGCCTATGGAGAGAGTCTTGTCGATGCGGTGGACAGGGCCAACCGCTGCGACCGGATCGCCGCCTTCGGCGGCGCCGTGGTCCTGAGCCGATCCTGCGACAGGGACACCGCCGACCTGCTGTCCCAAAGCTATCTCGAGGTCGTCTGCGCCCCCGATTTTGCCGAGGGCAGCCTTGAGATCCTGAAAAAGAGCTCCAATCTCCGGGTGATCAAGATCGCACGAATCGACCGCCTTGCCGAATTTGAACGCTACCGTTTCGTCGACTTCAAGAGCCTGATCGACGGCGGCATCATCGCCCAGCAATCAGCCGTCAACTCCATCCGCAAGAAAGACGACCTGAAACCGGCAACGGCAACCTGGAAGGGCGAGACCTACACCTGTGGCAGAACTCCCACACAACGGGAGATTGACGATATGCTGTTCGGCTGGGCCGTCGAACACGGCGTGACCTCCAACTCCGTCCTCTATGTCAAGGACGGCTGCACCGTCGGCATCGGCACCGGCGAACAGGACCGCGTCGGCGTGGCCGAGATCGCCGTCCATAAGGCCTATATCAAATATGCCGATATCCTCTGCTTCGATGCCTATGGCATACCCTATGCCGATCTGGCCCTGGATATTGAGAAAGGCAAAAAGGACAAAAGCCTGCTGCAGGAGATAGACGCCCGGGTGATCCGCGACAGGGCGGGTCTGCCGGGGTCGGTCATGATCTCAGACGCCTTTTTCCCGTTCCGGGACGGCGCCGATGTCGGCATCAGGCAGGGCATCAGTGCCATCCTGCAGGCAGGCGGATCCTTACGGGATTTCGAGACCATCCAGGCCTGCAACGAGGCGGATCCGCAGGTAGCCATGATGTATACCGGACAGCGGTC
>JBJKPM010000045.1:0-46990 GCA_046706325.1 Desulfocapsaceae bacterium
AGGTCCCGATGCGGCCCTGGCGCTGCAGGTCGAGAAGGCGTTCATCGAACCGGCGGCCAAGCAACATGGCCCGATAGAGCCGCAGCAACATCTCCCCGGAGATATCCGGTTCGAGCGCTGCATCCACATCCCCATTCTGATCGAGGATGGAGAGATACTCTATGCTCTCTGCAAGGGTGATACGTGTTCGTGGCATACTCCGGCTCCTTTCTCCGATATGATTGAGCGATATGGAAACCAGCAAAGAAGTGGTATTCAACTGGAAGGGTTTTCTCTATCCGTCCACTTTGAATTCTATTCATATTATGATTTTTTTCAACTTTTTAGCAAGGAAAGAGCAGAGGGGTCCGTTTTTTCAGTTGCATTGGAATTTTTGCAGGGAATCAACGGCCAATAAAGGACTCCCGATCATACCGGCGACTCATGGCGACCTTTCGGTGTTTAAGCAGTCTCAACAGTAACTTTTACGGGAATGAGAAAGACTTATATCTGTTCGGGCAAAGCCCGGTATTCGTAAAGAACCAGAACTAATTCCAGAAAAAACAAACAGAATTCCAGAAAAACGGAGAAAGCGATTAGGAGGCCGATAGAGGTTGGCACTGCTCTACTTGTTGACAGAAACCAATAGATTATTCGGTTCTGTTTACCTAATCCTTCTGCCG
Source organism: Desulfocapsaceae bacterium (assembly GCA_046706325.1). GTDB lineage: Bacteria > Desulfobacterota > Desulfobulbia > Desulfobulbales > Desulfocapsaceae > CAWGGS01. Next base: position 663 of record JBJKPM010000045.1, read on the forward strand.
GGACGCTTGACGCAAGGATTCCTATCGTGAGCGCCCGCATGCGTGTCACCTCGATCAAGAAACTATTTCTTCTCATAATTTCTGTCAGATAATTGCGCGAATGCCCCTGCCTCCACCCCACAAAAAGATAACGATACATAATGGATCGCATTTTGCAATAAAAGGATGGACGATTATCACTACCATGCAATGGGGATAGACATCTATTACCGGGGGACAGTATGAAAAAAATTATCTTATCAGCAGTGTTGATTCTGATTTTTCAGGGCTTTGTTGCTGCAGCAGGGGCGACACCACTGGTTATCAACTTAGGGGGCAATGATATTAACAGCAGCGGAGCCGGAACCTTGCCTGATAATGCCTTGGTTATGACATTCAGCCAGGATACTCCTGATTCGGTAGTGCTCACCATTGACGCAACAAATATTCCAACTAATCTCGGGAAGATAACGGATGTCTGGTTTAATGTGGACAGCAGCTTAACTTTTACTGATCTTACCTTTACGTATTTTTCAGGTGTCGAAACTAAAAAAATCCAAGCCGCTGGCAATGTATCCGGCGCAGGGACGTTTGATATCGATTTTTCTTATGATCCAAGTGGCTCGCTTGGAGATTTTTATTATGGTGAAAAATCGGTATATAAAATATCTCTGAACCATGCAGGGTCGTTGCCGTATACTGCCTTCGCAGATACATCGACAGAAGGATACTCCGCCCTCTTTAAGATGAACGTAACCGGCACATCCCAAAGCGGCCATTACGGACCAACCGACCCCGTTCCCGAACCGGCCACCATGTTGCTGTTCGGCACGGGCATCGTCGGTCTTGCCGGTGCCCTGAAAAGAAAACGGAAATAGAAGGGCAACAGGAAAAAGGATTCAGGCAGGCGGAGCCCGGACATCGGGCTCCGCCTGTTTTTTTTCACCGGCCGGGAAGGAGGATATTCAGGCCGGCACCATTGCACCTCCCTGGCGATGATTTTCTCTTTTCCGGAAAAGCCCTCCTCTTGCAGGCCGGTGAAACCGGATTCCGCTTTTTTCATCCTCCTCCGTCGAGGAGATCCCTTCTTTCCTCAATCCGACCCGGCAGATCGAGTCTCGCCGCCGCCCACGCCCGGACACCAGCTCGGACAACGCGACGCGACGGGCGCCGATCACCATTTATTATAAAATAAACACGAGACCTTACACAAATTTTCCCAGCCTATCCTCCTCCCCCAAAAACTCCTGTTTGTCTGCTCGATGGAAAAATATTTTTTATTTTATCGACCCTCTTGTATTAATTTTTCCCGCTCTTATCATTGGCTCAACAGAATTGAAAGGAACGAAAGACAACGGGTCGCCGAGACCGGCAGGCCGGGATAAAAGCAGGCCTGGTTTTCAGCTGCGCCACCGGACTCGAGGTGATCTCCGTTCAAACCGGCCCGGGGCCGGGCATCGTTCTGTCGGGTAGTTTTCATCGAATCCTTTATCAAGGGGAGTGAAGAGCCGGCGTTCGCGTAGTATGGGCCCGCCATACCGGTTCAAAAAGCCCCCGTTTTGCAAAGCAATCACCAGACTGTTTCGTTGCCACCAGGACACCATCGCCATTTATCTATTCTCTAAACCAGAGGACTTCTCCATGGAGTACCAGACCATCAAATCACTGACCCGAACGGAAATTTCGCCCAAGACAGCCACCATCGCCTGGGATTTCATCATCTGCCTTTCGGCACTTCTCAGCCTCATTCTGGTGATCTACCTGGTCGCTTCGGGGCTCTTCTACCGGCATCTTTTCGATGCCGATCACCACTTCAATAAATTTTTTGTCCGGCCGGGCATCCTCTGGGCCACCATGGGCTATACCCTGCTGATCTTCCGCACCCTGCTCTGGTTCGGATATAAACAGAAACCTCGCTGCACCTTTGATGAGGCACCGCCTCTGACGGTGGTGATCCCCGCCTATAACGAAGGAAGGATGGTCGAGCAGACGATCTATTCCGTTGCAGCGGCCCACTATCCCAAAGACCGGATTGAGATCATCGTTGTCGATGACGGCAGCCGCGACGACACCTGGGATTACATGCAAAAGGCGGCCCTGAAACACCCCGACCTGGTTCGAACCATCCGCTTCAAGGAGAACAAAGGCAAACGTGCCGCTCTTGCCGAGGCCTTCCGCATCGCCAAAGGGGAGATCCTTGTGACCATCGATTCGGACAGCGTCATCGAACGCAACGCCCTTCTGGAACTTGCCGGTCCGTTCCGGGACCCGTCGATCGGGGCCGTTGCCGGCAAGGTGGTTGCATTAAACCGCAAGAATAATTTTATCGCCAGGATGCTCCACGTGCGCTTCATCCTCTCCTTCGACTTCCTGCGCGCAGTCCAGTCCACCTACGGCTCCGTCTATTGCTGCCCCGGGGCCCTGTCGGCCTATCGGGCATCCGTGGTTCGCGAGGTCCTCGATGCCTGGCTGAACCAGACATTCCTGGGCGAGAAATGCACCTACGGGGAGGACCGCTCGATGACGAATTTCATTTTCTCCTGCGGGTATAACAGCGCCTATCAGAGGACGGCCGTCGTGCACACCGTGGTGCCGGAGACCTATTCCAAGCTCTGCAAGATGTTTCTGCGCTGGGATCGAAGCTATATCAAGGAGGAGATACGGCTGGTGGGCCTGATCCGAAAGAGGCCGCTTCCTGCCCGGATGATTTCGATAATCGACTGCTTTATCACCAACCTCCGTTTCCCGATAAGTTATATGGCCCTGGGACTCCTGATCTATTTTTCGATCCAGAACCCGATGACGCTGCTGCGCGTCCTGTTCATGATCGGTTTCGTCTCGACGGTGAATATCATCTATTATCTGCGGATCGAGAAGTCCTGGGATTTCATCTACGGTATCCTTTATTCCTATTTCGCCTTTTTCACTCTCTTCTGGATATTTCCCTATGCCTTGGCAACCGTGCGATCGCGCTCCTGGATGACCCGATAGACATACCCATTTGACTCATCTCCCGTTCATCCTTAAATTTTCATCAGCGATGTGAAGCAGACGGGCCCGTGAGCTCGGAATGCTCATGTCGCGACATCCGTACCCGTAGATCAGGAGGTTTCCCATGAGTCATATATTACCCGAACTCCCCTATGCCTACGATGCATTGGAACCCTTTATCGATGCACGTACCATGGAGATCCACCATAGCAAACATCACCAGGGTTACGTTAATAATCTCAACGCAGCCCTGAAGGACCACCCCCAACTCGAACGGCTCAATGTCGAGCAGCTCATCCGCAACCTGCAGGAGATCCCGGAAAATATCCGGGCCGCGGTCCGCAACCACGGCGGAGGTCATGCCAACCACAGCTTTTTCTGGCCGACCCTGAAAAAGGGCGTCGCCCCGTCGGGCCCGGTCCTTGATGCCGTTAAACAGCGGTTCGGCAGTTTCGACGGCTTCAGGGAACTCTTTACCCAGGCCGCGACCAAGGTCTTCGGCAGCGGCTGGGCCTGGCTGATCCTCAGTAACGGCAGACTGGAGATCGCAACCACCGCCAATCAAGACAATCCGCGCAGTCAGGGGAATCTCCCCGTCCTCGGGCTCGACGTCTGGGAGCATGCCTATTACCTGCTCTATCAGAATCGCAGGCCCGACTATATCGCCGCCTTCTTCAATGTCATCAATTGGGAGAAGGTCAACGAGCATTACCTCGCGGCGATGAGATAGCCGCCCGGCCTTCCCGAAGCCCCCCTTTTCGATCTGCGGGAAGGGGCGCGGATCCGCAGGGTCCGGCCGCGGCAGACATCCCCTCAGGGACAGGTGTCCGCGGGGCTGGGCCAAGGTTGTACGTATCGCTTCATCCCGGATTTCCTGAGAGATGACGACGGACCGTCTCCATAAAGTCCGCCAGCGGCGGCGATTGCCATTTCCCCCGGTGGTAGATCATCAGAACCCCGGTCTCCAGGGTCTCCGCCCAGCAGATCCCGGCCAGGAGCCCCCGTTCCACCTCGGAGCGTATCGCAATCGCCGGCAGCAGGCCTACCCCGAGACCTGCTGCCAGGGTCTGCTTGATGGCCTCGATGCTGTTCATCTCGATCGTGGTGGCCGGCGTCACCTTCTCTTCAGCCAATGCCTGCTCAACCGTCATCCGATAGCCGCAATCGTTTTTCGGTACCAGCAGGACCTGGCCTTCGAGATCCTTGAAATGTGCCGATCGGCAGCCGGCCAGCGGATGACCGGGATGAACTGCGACCACCAGGGGCTCGATGCGCAGCAGCTCGGCCTCCAGGCTGCCTGTCCCAATCCCGTCGGCAAACAAAAAGGCGAGATCGACCGTGCCGATGCGTAATTCATGCTCCAGGGAGTAGAAGGCGCAGCTGGTGATATCGAGCCGCATTCCCGGATAGCGGGGCTGATAGTCGCAAAGGACGGACGGCAGGTAACAGGTGGCCACGGTCTGCGGCATCCGCAGGGTCAATAAACCTGAGGCTCCGCCGTCACCCCGAACCTCGGCCAGGGCCTCCTCCCTGATGGCCAGGAGTTTCTCGGCATAGACCAGCATCTTCGCCCCCGCCTCGGTCAGCTTGACGGATCTGCCGACCCTGTTGAACAGCAACGTACCGATCTGGTCCTCCAGGGACTTGATCTGGGCTGAAACTGCCGACTGAGAGTAGTTCAAGACCGCCGCCGCCCTGTTGAAGTTCATCAGGGTTGCAGCCGTCCGAAAGGTTTGCAGGCGCTGAAGATCCACATTCCGCTCCGATTAATCGAATTTCATGATAAGCATATGAAAAAAATTCGTTTTACAGTCAGGACCTCTGCCGATATATTTCCATATATCATACTAATGATGCCGAGAAAACCCTAATCGTATTTCAAGATTAACTCTATGAAAAAGATCCAAGGAGGAGACAATGGCTGTGACCGACAAACCCATGGGGGTCATTGGGATATCGACAACACTCACGACAGGCCCCAACCGCCAGATGGTGGCCAGAGCACGCAGCCACGAGATTCGAATGGACGTCCGCACCGAACGCGGGGGCGACGATGCCGGTCCGACCCCGCCGGAATGTATGCTAATGGCCCTGGGCGGCTGTGTGATAAACCTTGCCCGAATCATCGCCGGAGAAATGGAACTGCCGCAGGAGCATATCGGCGTAACGGTCTCCGGCGGCATCGATCCGTCAAAGGCCTTCGGCCTGCAGACGGACACCAGGGCGGGATTTTCCCACCTGTCGATACAGGTCGATCTGCAACCCGAACCGCCGGTCGGTAAACGAAACCGGTTCCTCCGGGAACTGTCCGACCGGTGCCCCTTATGCGACACCATCATCAACCCGACACCCCTGGAGATCGCTTTTTACCCCCCGGGAACAGATCCCCGCCCGGTCACCGGCGGTAAATGAAAGGAATACTTTTCATGTTTACAATCGCCCGGTTAAAAAAATGAGGAACAGAGCCGACCATGGATCCGCCCCCAGGCCGGGAATCTCCATCGTATTATCTGCCGGGTCGGCTGTTCTCCTTGAAGCGGACCAGTCCGGCCAACAGATCACAGGCGGGGGTCGGCACCGCAACCGTTCTGCCCTTGGCCGAGACAAAACCCACCAGGGCCTCGACCTCGGTCGGCTTGTTGTTTTCCAGGTCCTGCAGCATGGAAGGGCGATGGTCATAGGTTATCGGCACCAACTGCTGATAAAACACCTTCTTATAGCTTTCCGCATCCGGCCACGGCATCCTGCCCCCGATCGCCCGGATGACCGCAAAGGTCTCATCGATCACCTTGTCCATGATGGCCCTGGTCTCTTCATCCTCGGCCAACGCCCCGTAATGGACCCCCAGGATCGCCCCCAGAGGGTTCAACGCACAGTTATACACAAGCTTGGCATAGAGATCCTGATGGATGTCGGAAACGGCGACGCAGGGGAGCCCGGCCCGATCGACGGCCGCGGCCAGTGCTTCTGCGGCCGGCGGGACGGCACCGCCGACGGCCGCGCCCAGGTGGATTGCATCGGCGGACACGGTAATCCTGATATGGCCGGGGGCTGCGATCTCAAAGCCGGTAATCACCCTGCCGCCGAGACACCTGTCGGCCCCGAAGGCCCGTATCATCTGCTCGACATTGCCGCACCCGTTCTGCATCGATACGACCGGGCACCGGCAGCCGGGAAGAGAGGCGACGGCGGCAACGGCCGCCGCGGTATCGTAGGCCTTGGTGGTGATCAGCACGTAATCATAGTCCCCGGTAAGCCCGGAGATATCCTCGATCAGGCCAAGCATCGCCGGAGTTGCGGCAAAATCCCCGAAGATACCCGATACCCGAAGCCCCGTATTTCTTATCCCGTCGATAAACCGGCGCCGCAGGACCAGGTCCACCGTATGGCCGGCCACGGCCAGCAGACAGCCGAGCGCCTGCCCCAAGGCACCGGCCCCAAAAATCAGAAAGTGCATGTCCCTCTCTCCAGATTGCGGGAATGCCCCCGCCCCCCCTTGCCTGAGCACTCCCTGCCCCGCCGACGATATCCTCAGGCAGGGGCGGTATCTGCCGGTTAAACGCCATGAAAATCCATGGCGGCACGCCCGGTCAGGTCTTTAATTCGGCAACCGCCAGGCCATGGTGACGATCCTCGGAGAGATCGATCAGCTCCAGCTTGCCGGACAGGATCTCCCTCCCGGATGCATCATGGGTTATTTCAATAATGGGCCGATCGATCAAAGGGCCGGCAGCGGTTACGATCCCGCTTCTGCCGTCCGAAAGAACAACGGCATTGCCCGGGGGATAGATGCCGACAATGCCGATAAATGAGGCCAAGAGCGAAGGCTGGAAGGCCACTCTGTCCTCCAGCATGATACTGAAGGCGGCATGGGGGGAAAGCTGGGGCTTGTACGGCCGGATTGCGGTCAAGGCCTCAAAGACATCGCAGACCTGAAGCAGGGCGATAATGGGATGCCTGACCATCCACGGGGCCTGTTCAGGGTATCCGCCCCCATCCTGCCGGATATGGTGTCCCCAGGCCGCGGCGATATCCAGTGCGCTTGTCTGTCGCTGGGCCAAAAGGAGTTCGGCGCCGGTCCGCGGATGGGTCTTTATCACATTCATCTCCTCTTCATTGAGCCGTCCCCTCTTAAAGAGGATCTCCGGAGGCATCCTCCCCTTTCCCACATCATGGAGCAGGCCCGCTGTCCCCAGGGCAAGCAGCAGGTCTTTTTTCCAACCGAATGTCCAGGCGGCAAAGACTGCCAGCGTTGCCACCCGGACCGAATGACCGACGGTGTAGCTGTCGTAATCCGGGTAGTGGATATGCCGCATCACATCTGAAAACCTGGCTCCGGTGAAATGCAGGAGATATTCGCTGACGCTCCGGGTCGCATCGATGTCGATGCTGTTGCCGCCTGCCGCATTTGTATGCGCTTTTGACACGGCGTCGAACAGGGCCTGGTAGATCAGGGTCGGCGACTGAAGATCCTCTCCGGTATCCTGACCCTGCCAGACCTCCATGTTGTCCCCGACATCGAATTGTCCCTTATAATATCGTGCCACCTCGATATTTTTAATCAATCGAGAGAGCAGCAATTCCCGTGCCTGCTCCAGCCCGGCGACCGGTTGGGTGAGTTCGGTGGCAAGGTTTAAAAATTCGGTGAACTCGTTGGCCGTGGTCAGACGGGAAAAGGAAAACCCGCCGCCATGAAGTCGAGCCGCGAACTCGATAAGCTGCCGTCCGACAATTGACGGACCGACCAGGGCCTTTCCTTCAAACACCATCTCCCCGTTGACTATCCCGATAAACAATCTGTCACGATCGTTCTCGCGGCAGAAATCGCCAAGCGAGCTGATAAAATCCCGCGAATACTCCACGACCTTCGGATGTTGCGAAAAGTAGAGTTTTCTCGTTGAGATACTCCTGCATAGCAGGAGCAGGATGGTATTCAGTCTGTCCAGCATCAGGTGGATGTCCTCATGGTTCTCGGTCTCTTCTGCAACCTGCCCAGCGCCCCTTCCGCAGCAGTCCGACAGGCCGCAGGCCACTCCGGCAGCAGGAGCAGACGTTTGGCGGTCACTATCTGATTCAGGAGCTCCCGGCCGCCGTTTCCCTGGAAATCACCGATCGCGGCGATGGTTTCAGGGACCCATGGTTGTTCCCGGAGTTCTTGGGGCAGGGTGCTCAACCCCTGGATGATGATATCTCCGGCCACTGCCTTGAGCCCGTCTCCGGTCTCCCTTTTAACCGACTGCCGCAGGTACCGTTCGAGAAACGTTTTATGCCCGGGAAGCGCTGCATCAAGAAGAGGCCCCACGGCCTTCATCAAACTATCCGCAGGGGCATTTTTCAGGCCGGCTATCACGTGGCCTTCAATCTGAGGTGCAATCGCCGTCCTCAAAAGAAAGGCGCAAAGCGGGTAACAGGAAGGGGCAAGTTCCGTGAAGACACCGGCAGCGACTTTTCCTCGTTGAAAGGCATCCAGGCTCTGCAGCATCGGCATGGCCTGAATCATATCCTTCCAGGATAAGCGGGCCAAGCGGGTGCAGAGCTGGTGAAAGGTTTCCCCGCCCGCTCCGCTTCCGCTGACGAGCAGCTCATTGACCGCAAAGGGCCAGAGGATATTCTCCTCCGTTCCCCGGCACAACCGCAGGGCCCTGTGGAAAAGCTCCAGGGGCTCGGCATGTTCCGAGCGTCGCAGGGCCTCGGTGATTATACGGACGGCTATGACCAGGTTCACCTGGTCGTCGATCCTGACAATGGCCAGCAGGCCGTGCACAAGGATATCCCACGTCTTATCCTGCAACGGGACGGTAAAGATGTCGTTGAAAAACTGCTGCATCCGCGCCTGAACCGGAAGCGATTGCCGCTGCCCGGCCAGCTGCAGCATAACCGAGAGGGTCTCATTTTCCGTCGGAATATCCTGGACCTTCCGCAGGGCGGACGGATTAAGCCGGTTCCCGTCGGCAAAATCCTGCATTTCGGCAACCGAGACCAACCGGACATCCCGACCTGCATGGCCTCTCTTCACTTCCTCCCCATTTTCTTCCTCGTCTTCCTTCGGAATCGGTTTCTTCAGGATCGACACCAGCAGATTTATCGCCTCACGGGATTTCTTATCCTGGGTTTCCTCTTCGAGATTACTGAGAATAGCGGCCAGCATATCGAGGTTTCCATGGGACGTGCTCCTGCCCACCAGGGGCTTTCCCTGTACCGCATTGGCCAGCAGCATGGCAATATCATCCCAGCTTGCGGACGGCAATTCACCTGATTTTTGCGCTATCTTTTTCATTCGGTCGGGCAGGGACGCCAGCAGCAAACGGCACTGCTCAATCTGTTCCCCGGTCAGGCCATGTCCCTCCAGGGCATCAAAAAAGGCGTTCAGGTTCTTTGCCGCGGAGTCCAGCCGATCGGCGGTCGACGAGCCTTCTCTGGCGAGATATTCCTTCGGAGTAATATGGATTGTTGCAGGAAGATCAGTGATTTCAACGGACGAAAACTGTTTGATATTGGCACCCTGGGAACGCCCGGCTATCATCTTCCTGATGAATGTATGCATATCTTCGCCGGAAATATTCCGGCTGATCTCAATTGCCGTTATGCTGAGGATCCCCATGAGCTGTCTGAACTCACCGACAAAGGACTGCGATGGATCGAGGCGGATCTGTTCCAGCAACAGAGATTTTCCATCATCCTCGATGCGGATGAAATGCCTGTCATGGGCAAGGGAGCGCACAAGGGCCAGGAATCTATCCGTAGCCTGATCGAGTATGGTGTGTCCCGACGGATAATAGACCCCGATCCGGAAAAGCCGCTGCAGCGCATTCACGAAATCGGCCAGTATCAACGGGTTGTCTTCAAGACCAGGGACGTGAGGGGAGTTGCCGGGATTGCTCATCTACCGTACCAAAAGACCAGGTGCGTTTTATCATCCGGCCCCATGACGGCAATCATTTTCCGTATCCTCCCGGGCGAGACCGCTGACAAGCGGATGCCGGCCTGCCGGGCAGGATCACCATTACCAGCCGCCGATGGGGACGTACCAACCATCTTCTGAACATCCTAGCATGCGATCTTTCCTTTTACAAATGTATTCACCCTCGAGGACCCCTCCGATCGGCATCGGCCGAGGGGGAGGAGAAAACCGTCGACCTCTCCTGACGGAATCAGCCCTTCTTAAAAAAGATTGAAAACTGGAATTGAACCTGCTAGGTTAGGGCAAAATGGTTTATGGTTTGTTGTCGGCAATCCCGTCATTTCAACATAACAACATGTTATTAAACATAAAACATGAGGGGAGAAAATAGAAAAAACCTATGGGCGATATAACTGTTGACGCAAGAGGAGAACTTTGTCCGAAGCCGTTGATCATGACAAAGAGACAACTCAACGAAACGACGGTGGGCACCTCCTTCCTCATTCTGATCGACAACGAGACCTCAAAGGAAAATGTTGAGCGTTTTCTGAGCGATAATCGGATCGTCTTCCAGACCAGTGCACAGGACGGGGTCTTTGCGATTACGGTGACGAAAACCAAGGCGGAACTCAGCCATCCGGCAGCCGAAGAATACTGCATGCCGGCAGCGAAGACCGCAGCCGGATATGCCTTCTGCTTTACCGGCGACCTGATGGGAACGGGACCTGCCGAACTCGGCCGGATCCTGATCCAGGGGTGTATCAATACCGTCAAGGAGTTGGCCCCGCCTCCCGCAGCGCTGGTCTTCTACAACAGCGGGGTAAAGCTCGCCGTCGACGGATCGCCGGTACTTGCGGCCCTGCAGGAGCTGGAGAAAGCGCAGGTCAAGATCCTGGTCTGCGGAACCTGCGCCAATTTCTTCCAGGTCAAGGAGCAGGTCAGGGTGGGGATCATCTCAAATATGTATGATATCCTGGAGACCTTATCCCAGGCCGGGCATGTGATCTATCCGTAATGGCGACAGGCCCTTGCAAAAAACAGCTGAACGGCTACTTCGACTGCGGCGCCACCTCCTTCCCGAAGCCTGAAGAAGTGGCGCGGGAGATCGCACGCTATCTCAATGAGATCGGCGGTCCCTACGGCCGGAGCTTTTACCGCAGGGCGCTCGAGGTCTCCGGCATCGTCGAGGAGACCCGGACCCTTCTCGCCGATCTCCTGGGTGTAGCCGGCTCGGAGAAGATCATCTTTACCCATAACGCCACCCATGCCGTCAATACCGTCCTGAAGGGGCTCGACCTGCAGGGCAAGGAGGTCTGGATAAGCCCGTTGGAGCACAACGCGGTGGCACGGCCGCTGAGAAGACTGAAGCAGGAGCGGAAGATCTCGGTCCGGATCCTTCCGGCAGATCCCGACGGCAGGATCCGCCCGGAACGGCTGGCCGGGCTTTTTTCCCAAAAAACCGGTCTGATCGTCGTCAACCATCAAAGCAATGTCAACGGGGTCATCCAGCCGATCCGGGAGATCAAGGCCTGCGCCCGGAAGATCCCCGTCCTGGTCGATGCCGCCCAGTCGCTGGGTCACATCCCGATCAAGGCGGGCGACTGGGGAATCGACTTTGTCGCCTTCACCGGCCATAAAGGGCTCCTCGGACCCACCGGTACAGGCGGCCTCTTCCTGGCCGGAGGCCTTGCTCCGCTTATCGAAGGAGGGACCGGCAGCCGCTCGGAAAGCAGCGCCATGCCCGATTTCCTCCCGGATAAACTCGAGGCGGGAACCCCCAATATCGCCGGGATCTTCGGTCTCAGGGCGGCACTGCTGCACAGGCCGGCCCCGGCCCATTCCAGAGAGGATTTTCTCGACCTTCTGCATGCCTGTCAAAGCTTGCCCGGCCTCAAGGTCCAGTCGGCCGCTGCGGTCGAGGACCAGGGGGAGCTCTTCTCCCTGACCGCCACCGCCATGGACCCGTCGACCCTGGGCTCGCGCCTCTATGAGGAGTTCGGGATCGAGACCAGGCTGGGCCTGCATTGTGCGCCGCTCGCCCACCGGCGTGTCGGCACCTTTCCGTCAGGCACGGTCCGTATTTCCCCTTCGATCTACCACCGGCGGCAGGATTTCGAGATGGTGGTCGCCGCCCTGACTGCAATCACAGGGGCCTGATCCGCGTGCTCTTCCTCTTTCAATCCACCCACGATGTGATCCTGGCGGAACGGGCGGTCCGCACCCGCGGGATCCCGTGCCGGGTGATCCCGGTCCCCCGCTCCATCTCCTCCCAATGCGGGATGGCGCTGGATATCGCCAAAGAATATGCCCAGACAGTCATCGAACTTCTGGAAACCACCGTTCTTCCCAGTGATCCTTCGCAGGAAAAACGGTTCACCACCTACACACCCAGTGACGAGACATGACTTCCGATTTTGATCTCCTGCAAACCGTGGAACAGGGAGGCTGCTCCGCCAAACTGCCGGCCCAGATGCTGGATGCGATCATCAGGGACATCCCGGTCCTGCAGGATAAGCGCCTGCTGGTCGGCACCGATACCCATGATGACGCCGCCGTCTGGAAGATCGATGAGCAAACGGCGATCATCAGCACCACCGACTTCTTCCCTCCGCTCTGCTCCGATCCTTACGAATTCGGCCAGATCGCGGCCGCCAATGCGGTGAGCGACGTCTTCGCCATGGGCGGGGTCGCGGTAATGGCCCTGAATCTGGTCATGTTTCCATCCAGCAGAATCGATATCGGGGTCCTGAAAGAGATCCTGAAGGGCGGCGCCGATAAGGTCGCCGAGGCGCAGGCGATATTGGCGGGGGGACATTCCATCGACGACTACCCGCCCAAATACGGTCTGGCGGTCACCGGCATCGTCCATCCGGACCGGATCATTACCAACAGCTGCGCTGCGGCGGGAGAACAGCTTATTCTGGCCAAGCCCATCGGCACCGGGGCCGTTATCGCCGGACAGCGTATCGGCGAGGTGGCGCGTGAGCACTACCAGTCGGCACTGGACGGCATGAAGCTCCTGAATAAAAACGGCGCCGAGGTCATGCGTAACCATGCCATCCGCTGCGCCACCGACATCACCGGCTTCGGCCTTCTGGGCCATGCCTATGAGATGGCCTGCGGCAGCGGCGTCAGCATCCGGATCAAGAGCACCGCCGTGCCGCTGCTGGCGGGCGCCCGTGCCCTGATCGACATGGGCTGCATCCCCGGCGCCTCGTTTCGCAACCTGCGCTATGTCGATCCCCATGTCCGGTTCGCAGAAGACGTCGACTATAATCTGAAGATGCTGCTGGTGGACGCCCAGACCTCCGGCGGACTGCTTATCTGCTGTCCGGCAGCGCAGGCGGCGACCATGGTTGCCGACCTGAGGGCCTGCGGCTATCCGGAGGCGGCCGTCATCGGTGCGGTTGAGGAAGAGGCCGAGGGCAAGGCGGCGGTAGAGGTCGAGTAGGCCCGCCGCGGGACCGGGTCCCTCCGTGCCCTGCTATTTGTTTTCCTTGGGATCCACCAACTCTTCGAAACGGCAGCTGAGCGTCAGCGACTCACCGTCGAAGGAGGTCTTGACCTTATACGGCAGGGTCTTGAACAGGCTGATCATCCCCTTGTTCTGGGGCCAGGTATAGGCGATCAGGCCGGAGATGCCGTTATCCCGGGCGGCCCTGGCCAGCTTTCGCATCAACAGCTTGCCGATCCCCTTGCCCTGATAATCGGTGGAGATCGAGAAGGCCACCTCGGCCAGGTTGCAGTCGACGAGCAGCATATACTCGCCGACGCCCACAATCCTGCCGAAACCGAATTCCCCGACCACGGCCACCAAGGACAGGTCCTTGATATAGTCGGTCTGCGAGGCGGGCTCCACATCGCTGCGGCCGAAACTGGACTTGTCGTGGAAGAAACGGCGCTGGACGTCGCCCTTCTCCAGATTGTAGTAATGTTCCTGGATCCTGCGCTCATCAATCGGTTTGGACGGCCGGATGGTGATCTCTTCGCCGTCCCGGATGATGGTTTCCTCCAGATGGACGGGATAGATCCCCCGGATCGCCTCGCCCAGTTTGCGCTCGCCGCCGATCAAATGGGCCTCCTTGGCCTCGGCGAACAGTCGTTCCCGGTGATCCGGGTGGGCAATCTCAATCAGCGCCAGCACCCTCTCCTGCAGACTCTTGCCCATCAGGTTGACGATCCCGTACTCGGTGGCCACATAATGGACGTCCGCCCGCGGAACCACGATCGGGACATCCTGCAGCGAGGTCACGATATTGCTCTTCTTGCCGTCGGCGGAAGCGGAATAGAGCATCAGGATCGATTTCCCTCCCTTGGAGCGTTTGGCGCCCCGGACGAAATCCGGGATACCGGAGACCCCGGCAAAGAAGGTATGCTCGGAGGCCTCCGCCGAGACCTGGCCGGTCAGATCGATGGTATGGGCGACGTTGAGGCTGATCATCCGGTTATGCTGCGAGATGACGAAGGGGTCGTTGACATAATCGGACGGCCGGAACTCCACGCCGGGATTATCGTTTAAAAACTCGTAGAGATTGGGACTGCCGATGGCGCAGGACGCCACCAGCTTGCCGTCGTTGATCCCCTTTTTACGGTTGGTGATCACCCCCGAGGAAAAGAGATGCATCACGTCGTCGGTGATATATTGGGAGTGATACCCCAGGTCGTTTTTGTCGGCAAGGGCCTTGACCGTGGCCTTGGAGGCCGCATCCAGCCCGATCTGCAGGGTCGACCCGTCCTCGACGAAGCGGGCGATATGCCTGCCGATCCATTCGGCCAGCGGCGATTGCTCTCGGAGCGTGGTTGACAGCAGCGGCTCGGAGTGCTCGACAAGGCAATGCACATTGTTGACATGGATGAAGCTCTGCCCCATGATCCGCGGCATCATCGGATTGACCTGGGCGATCACCAGGTCGGCGCTCTGGGCCGCCGCCAGCGTGACGTCGACGGATATACCCAGACTCATCCAGCCGAAGTCGTCCGGCGGCGATACCTGGACCAGCGCCACATGCAGCGGCATCTTGCGGCTCAAAAACAGGTTCGGTATCTCCGACATGTTCACCGGGGTGATGAAGCGCATATGCCGGGCGATCTGCTCGGCCTTGGCGGAACCAAGATAGAGGGTCCGGATCGAAAGGCTGTAATCCTTGGTCTTGTCGGCTATGGCCGAAAGCGAGGTCGTCTCGCGGCTCATCATCCGGACAATCTCGAGGCCGCTCACCCTGGCTGCAGCCTCGGAAAGGGCCCGGACCAGTTCCTGCGGCTCACCGCAGGCAGAACCGACGTAGACCCGTCTGCCGGGACGGATCATCGCCACGGCCTCCTCGGCGGTCCGCAATTTTTCTCTGTAGCTGTCCGCCCAATAGAGTGAACGTGCCATGGGTTGTCTCCTTGTCTGCTGAGGCGTCGTCTCAACGCTGCCAATAGAATTGTCAGATCTCCCGTCGAGTCTAAAAAGACCGTTTGCCTGCGATACCTATCGGGAGAAAGGACGGGATAGCCGTGCGCGCGAAGACTCTGCAGGGCCTTCCCTTCAAAGAGGTGCTGGAAAGATCCTGCCTCGGGGTAAGAAAGGCCGGTCCATTCCTTAGGGTAAGGCAGGACATCATCCAATGTCAAGCACCGGACGAAAAATGCGGTATTTCCGATCCCTCCCCTGCCAGTTATAAATTTTTCCTATTTGACTTATTTGATAATTTCCATTAAACGAGATGGTTTCAGTATGCTGTCTGAGCAGATAGGATCCAAGGCCCATGAAGATTCCACAATACACCGATGCGCCCGGTCAGGGCAGCCCGGCCGCCTGCGCGGCCTCGCCCGGTGACATCCCGACGGTCGCCAAAATGGCCGAGGCATGCAAACGGTGCGGACTCTGCCGAAAAGACTGCAGTTTCCTGAAAAAATACGGTCACCCGGGAGAGATCGCCGCCGATTATCAAACGGATCCGGCCGCAGGCCGGGAGATCGCCTTTTCCTGCAGTCTCTGCGGTCTCTGCACCGCTGTCTGCCCGCTCGGTCTCGACCCCGCCCGGATGTTTCTCGAACTCAGAAGGGATGCCGACGGGACCTGGGAACCGGCGCGATACAGACGGCTGCTGGGCTTTGAGAAACGAGGGACCTCGAGACGCTACACCTGGCATGCCCTGCCCGAAGGATGCACCACCGTTTTTTTCCCCGGCTGCGCCCTGCCCGGCAGCAGACCGAAAAGGACGCTGCAGATCTACGACTATCTGCAGGCCCGGGACCCCGCCATGGGCATCGTCCTTGACTGCTGCTCCAAACCGTCCCACGACCTCGGCAGGCAGCACCACTTCGAGGCCGCCTTTTCCCGCCTGCACGACAGCCTGCTTTCGGCGGGCGTACACGATGTGATCGTCGCCTGTCCCAATTGCCATAAGGTCTTTTCCCGGTACGGCCGGGGGCTGAATGTGACCACGGTTTACGAACGGATGGCGGCCGACGGGTTTGAGGCGGCAGGCCGTTTCAACCTGGAGGTCACCGTGCACGACCCCTGTGCCGGCAGGGACATATCCGCACTCCACGATGCCGCGCGGACATTGATCCGCTCGCACGGACTGAAGGTATACGAGATGCGGCATGCAAAGGAGAACACGATCTGTTGCGGGGAAGGCGGAGCCGTCGGCTGCGTCAGCCGGGACCTCTCCGGGCAATGGGGACGGCGACGCAAAGAGGAGGCCGGCGGCCGGCCGATCCTCACCTACTGTGCCGGTTGTCAGGCGATGCTCGGCCGATCGACCCCCACCCATCATCTCATCGATCTGCTCTTTGAGCCGGAACGGACCATAAGCGGCAGGATCCGGGTCCCGCGCGCCCCGTTCATCTATCTCAACAGGCTGCGGCTGAAAAAAGCCCTGCAGCGGCGGTGCGGTGCAGGCGCAAGGACAGGCATACGATCCTTTTTCGCTGTCATCCCTTGAATCAAGGCAACAGAACCCGCCGGAACCGATCGGTGGGGATAACCGTCCACTCTTTCATTTTTCCGGGAGAATCATCATGAAGAAACTGGTGTACATGCTGGCTGTTCTCGTTTTATTGCCGCTGCAATCCGCCTTTTCGAAGGCCCTGCCCGTCCTGACCGAGGCCCACCCGATCACCTACGACAAGGCGGCCAAGACGGTCTCGTTCCTGGCGGAGGTCAACGGCAAGTATTTCTACCAACCCACCCGGCACTTCGCCGTCTGGAAGGACGGCAGCAACGGGGAAAAGGCCGTTCTGCGCGGACTCGTTCCGGTCGACGACTTTTACCGGGCCCTGATCGCCGTCGGCGCCTCTCCCGGTAACAATATGACCTTGAAAAACAAGGAGACCACCCATGTCGAGGGGTCTCCCTTCACCGTCAGCATCAGCTGGAAGGGGGCCGCCAGATCCTACGGCATCGACGAGGTGGTGATCGATTCGAACAAAAAGCCCATCCTGATGAGATTCGGCGGCAATCTGGCAACCGCCGACAAGATAAAGACCGGCTGCCTGCTCTGTCTCGACAGCTGCCCGGTCGGCATCGTCAGTAATGCCCAGTATACCTACGGGGCCATAGAAAAAAGAGGCGAAGTGACGATGAAGGGAAACAAAGACGTCCTCCCGGCCGATGGAACCAAGGTCATCGTTACCCTGAAGCTGATGTAGGCGATGGGTAGGGGTGATGCCGTGAGGATCCTGCGCTTCGCCTTCCTGGGCCTGGTGGCCGGTTTCATCCTGGCGGTGCTGGCCGACCGATCCGTCTGGCTCGAGATGCGTCTCGACACCGGTCTCTTGCTGCCGGCGGCGACCGGGATCGCCGCCGTCGCCGGCAGCTTCTCCGGCCGGCAGGTTCCGGCTGCCGCCTTCCTGGGCCTGGAGCTGCTTCTCGTGCTGGTCCTGCTTGCCGGCTACGGATTTTCCCCGGGTCCCTTGCGCACCATGCCGGCATCGATCTTCCGGGAAGGTTTTTTCCTGGGCGATCTGGCCCTGCGGCAGGTCAACGACATCCTGATCGTCCTTCTGGCCTTGGTCAACGGTCTGTTCCTGGTCCCGGTCACCGGCCCCGGGGCAGGAAGGCCCGGACGGCGGGACATCAGGTAGGGACTATTTCCCCGACGGGGATGGGGGTGACGGCAGCGGACCCAGGACCCTGGCGGCGTTGCCGCCGCAGACGGCCGCCATCTGGGATTCTGACAGACCGGCCCGCTCCATGTCCTTGAAATACCTCCCGGGCTTAAGCAACGGGTAATCGGAACCGAACAGGATCCGGTCGGCACCGGCCTGGTCCAGGGCCTGGGCATAGATCTGGGGACGGTAGAGGTACGGGGAGGCCGCCGTGTCGAACCAGACATTGGCCAGCGTCTCCCTGACCTCCTTTTTCAACAGCGTATAAAAAAAGATGCCGCCGCCCCAATGGGCAAGGATCAGCCGGTTCTCCGGAAAACGCTGGATCAGGGCATAGATCTGGGCCAGGGTGTTCGGGCTCTTGCCCGGATACCGGTGTCCGACCGGTTCGTTGGTATGGAGCATGACCGGGCAATCGAACATGCGGGCCCGGGCCATGATCGGCTCGAGGCGGTCCAGGCACCGGGCATCGATGCCGAAGGTATAGAAGGCCAGTTCGCCCACCCCCGACATCCCCGCCTGCAGGCAGCGCTCAACCTCGGCGGCGGCCTCCAGGTGCATCGGATCGACGCAGCAGAATCCTCGCAACCGGTCGGGCCGGCGGCTGACGGCCTCGAGGATATAATCGTTGCCCAGCCGGCAGGTCTCGATATTCTGCCACGGGAAGCCGAAGATCACGCTTTGATCCACCCCTTCCTGATCCATCATCGTAATGATATCATCCGCCCCCATCAGCTGGGATTTGGGCGAGGCATAGAGCAGCCGGAAGGCCGGTTCGCCGGTAAAAAAGCGTTCGCGCTCATTGCAGATGACACGCGGAAAGGCATGAATGTGACTATCGATAATCATAGGATGTTTCCTTTCATGGACGGTGCGGCCCGGTTCTTCAAGTCCGGCTATTCTAGCCCCTTCTGCCGCTCCTTGCCACCCCAATTCAACGAAGGGCTTGCATATTGGCATTTTTATTGGTACGTACTGTGTCTTCGGATCGGCCGCATCACATAAGCCGGATGACGATCCGGACACATTCCATCTGATATCGGGGCGCAGGCGGACAACCCTGCCAAGGGAGAACACATGTACAAAAAAGAGATCAAGGTCATCGATTGCACGGTCCGTGACGGCGGTTTGATGAATAAATGGCAGTTCAGCGAAGATTTTGTCAGAAATGTCTACAATGCTCTGGCCGATTCCGGAGTGGATTATATGGAGATCGGCTACCTGAGCTCCAAGGAGGCCTTCGACCGGAAGGTCTTCGGTCCCTGGAAGTTCTGCTTCGAGAAGGATCTGAAAAAGATCATCGGCGACAGGGAAAAGCGGATCAAGCTCTCAGCCATGGCCGATATCGGCCGGATCGACTACAATGATATCCCACCGAGCTCAGAAAGCTCACTGGATATGGTGCGGGTCGCCTGCTATGCCCATCAGGTCGATTCGGCCATCGACCTTGCTCATCACTGCATGGAAAAAGGCTATGAGACCACCATCAACCTGATGGCCGTCTCCACCGTGGGGTTGAGGGAGCTGAACGAATGCCTGGAGGACCTGAATAAAAGCCAGGTGCCGGTCATCTACCTGGTCGACTCCTTCGGAGCCTTCTATTCGGAAGACATCGACACCCTGACCCAGAAATACTTCGAACGCCTTCCCGGCAAGACCATAGGCGGTCACTTCCACAACAACCAGCAGCTGGCCTTTGCCAACACCATCTCGGCGATCATCAACGGCGTCAACTTCCTGGACGCGACACTGTACGGCATCGGCAGAGGCGCCGGCAACTGCCCGCTGGAGCTGCTGATCTCCTTCTTGAAAAATCCGAAATTCAAGGTCAGACCGATCATCAGGTGCATCGAGCAGGAGATCTTCCCCTGGCGCCAGAAGATCGACTGGGGCTACTCGGTCCCCTATATGGTCACCGGGGTCATGAACCAGCACCCCAGGACGGCGATGGCCGTGATGGAATCTGAAAAGAAAGATAATATAACGGAGTATTACGATACGATTTCCGGGACGGTTGAGACCTTCTGACGCCAAGGCAGCCAACGGATCCCGTATCGGAGCGATCTTCTCGCCTTGCCTTTGCCTGCGGCGCCTTCCCACTTCTTGCCGCGGCCGACAGCATCCGTTCATGGCCGGTCGATGGACGGATCCGACGGGCCTTTCCTTGCGAAGATACACCAATATCTTGACTCTCTTCAGGTAAACACAGATAATGGATATAACCTCCCGACCTGGGATCGGTTGTTCAAGACTGCAGGGGAGGTCGGCACCGGCAAGACCCGCCGGCCGACGGTCCAGCAGGAAAACGTGTTGTTTTATCGTGGAGCCGCAGCGGTTTTCGAGAGGTTTTGCAAGGTCATCCTCCATCCCAAGACCCGATCTCCCGAACCAGGGTGCCTTCCTTTCAGGTATCGCTTCGTACGAGGTGTCATAGAGACAGGAATACGCGTTCCATTCGAGGAGCAAGATCCAACCATGCAGGAGACATCACGCCAACCGGGTCCTCCGGGAAAAAAGAAAATCCTGGTAGTCGACAACAGCAAACTGATCATCGCGTTGATGACCTCCTTCCTGAAACGGGAGGGGCATGAGGTCATCGCCGTTGAAGATGCCTTTTCCGCCCTGGATATCATCAAGGAGTTCCTGCCGCAGGTCATCTATATCGACCTGGTCATGCCGAAGATCGGGGGCGACATCCTCTGCAAGATATTCCGGACCATCCCCAGCCTCCAGGACTGTTACATCGTCATTGTTTCCGCAGCCGCGGTGGAAGAGCATATCGATTTCCTCCGGGTCGGGGCCGATGCCTGTATCGCCAAAGGGCCTTTCAGCCAGATGTCGAGATATATCCTGGAGACATTGGCCGAATCCGACAACCCGCAGCGCACAAACCCCAGCCCGAGGATCCGTGGTGTCGAAGACCTTTTCTCCCGGCAGGTTACCGAAGAACTGCTGGGGGAAAACAGACATCTGCAACTCCTGTTGGAGAGCATGTCGCAGGGGGTCATCGAGATCCTGGAGAACCGGGTGACCTATGCCAATCCGGCAGCCTTGTCCCTGCTCCAGACCACGAAAGAGAAGAGCCTGGGATCATATCTCGACCGGATTCTGGGGCCCGTCACCTGGAATATGCTCTCCGCCGCTATCGAAACCGGCCCTGACGTCCCATCGGATATGGAGGAGGACCGGACGCTCCAACTCCATGACCGGCACATCATCCCCCAATGGCTGAACGGCAAAGAAGACCACCCGGACCGGATTCTCCTGTTGACGGACATCACCGAGAGGAAACGGATAGAGGCCATCCTGGAGGCCAAAAACCTCAATGAAAATCTCGGCTATATCTTCTCCGGGATATACCATGAAATCGGCAACCCGGTAAATTCCCTCAAAATGGCCCTGACGGTCCTGAACAAGGATATCGACACCTGCGACAAAACGGCTATTACCGACTTCGTCAATCGTTCCCTGCAGGAGGTCCTCCGCATCGAAGACCTCCTGAAGGCCTTGAAAAATTTCAGTCTCTATGAGAGCCCGAACCTGAGAGATATCCGCGTCGATCGTTTCATGAAAAATTTCATCCTGCTGGTCCAGGACGACCTGAAAAGCAGATCGATCGATATCAGGACAATCATCGCCCAGGGCGTTCAGAATGTCCATACCGACTCCCGTGCCCTGCAGCATATCCTGCTCAACCTGCTGACCAACGCCGCCGACGCCGTCGAGGGAAAAGAGTCCCCGCGGATCATCATCAGCGTTGCCGGTGCACCTCCGTGGGTAAAGATCAAAATCGACGATAACGGTTGCGGTATCCCGGAGTCCGATCAGAAAAACGTGTTCAAGCCTTTTTTCACCTCCAAGGTCAAAGGGACCGGGCTGGGTCTGGTCATCGTCAAAAAGATCCTGATGAAGCTTGATGGGACGATCAGCCTGCAGAGCGATACCCGTTCCGGGACCACGGTCACCATCGCCCTGCCCGAGGGGCGATAGACCGGCCGCCTCCATTTCCCGGGTTCCATCGATATCTTCTCTTTCATGCTCCGATCATGTTCTGTTATACTGGCGCCATGAAATCCACATGGCGCCATCGGGACATCATCGACCTCGAATACTTTCTCCATCAGGATAAGGAACGGACGTCCCGCCTGGAACAACAGACCCTTCGGGAGCGGGACCGGCGGATCTATCGGCAGATCATTCGTCATGGGGCGGATGAAGCAAACGGCGGCGACCGCCGGATCCTGCTCCGCCGGTGGCTGGAAAGCCGCCGGCAGGACGAACGGGAGGGCGGCAACGGCTTTCTGCCGGGCCAGCTGGCCGAAGAGATCTATGTGCGGCTCTGCCTGTCCTTTTCCGCCCTGGGTCTGCTGATAGGCGCCGGTGCCGGGCTGTCGTTTTTCACCTATTCGGGCAAGGCCCCGCTGAACGTCTTCCACTACCTGGCCGCCTTCGTCTTCCTGCAGCTTCTCATCCTCCTGATCCTGTTCGTGTCCGTTGCCGTCCGGAGCGGAAGACGGCTGCCGACACCTTCTCTGCTCTCCTCCCTGGTGGCCGGCTGCCTGATCAACCTCTTTCAGAGCGCCGGCCGGAGGCTCGTCTCCGGAATCACCGCCGAGAAACGCGACGGTTTTACCGCGATACTCGGCATCATCAAAGGAAAGCGGATATACTCGCCGTTGATCTTCTGGCCGTGCCTGCTTGTCGTTCAGCTGTTTGCCGCCTCGTTCAACCTCGGCATGCTGGCCGTCACCCTCTACAAGGTGGCGGTGACCGACATCGCCTTCGGCTGGCAGTCCACCATCCAATTCAGCGCCGAGGCAATAGAACATTTCGTCAGGATACTGGCCCTTCCCTGGTCCTGGCTGGTCGGCGGCGGCATCGCCTATCCGTCCCTTGCCGAGATCGAAGGCAGCCGGATTATCCTGAAGGACGGCATCTATCATCTCGCGACCCAGAACCTCATCTCCTGGTGGCCCTTCCTCTGTTTCGCCCTCTGCACCTACGGTCTGCTGCCCCGGGTCGTTCTGCTGCTTGTCGCCCTTCATAAGAAGGGCCGCTCCCTGAAATCCCTGCGATTCGACCAGGCCGTATTCGACCGGCTTGTTGCCCGGATGCGGACCCCGGTCATCTCCACCCAGGCGGAACCGGAAACGGCGGCGGCAGCCGCACCCTGCGTTCCCGGGCACCAAACACCGGCCGCCGGCGGTCCCCGGACGGGGCTTACGGTCATGGTTCCGGATGATATCTTCGACCTGTGCCCGGATGCCGAGCTGAGACGGGTCCTGGCCCGGGATGGGGCCTTTCCGGTACAAAAGATTCGTTTCGCCGAAGGCTATGCCGCCGATCGCCATCTCCTGGACGGCCTCGTCTCCCAGGGGACGGACAAGGCCCCCCTGCTGATCCTGATGGAGGCCTGGATGCCGCCGATAACCGATTTCATGGTCTTTCTGCATGATCTGCGCCGGGTACTTTCTCCGTCTGCGCCGATCCGTATCGGTCTGGTCGGCAGACCGGCCGAAGCGACCGTCTTCACCCCGGTAAAACCCGCCGACTTCAGGATCTGGCAACAGAAGATAGACGGTCTCGGCGATCCGTATCTGTCCGTGGAGGACATGACGCGATGATTCCTGAATTTGCCATTATCGGCCATCCGAACGAAGGCAAGTCCTCGGTGCTTTCCACGCTTGCCGAGGACGATTCGGTCCGGATCAGCCCGACACCGGGAGAGACCAGGGAATGCCGGACATTCCCGGTGGTAATCGACGGTGTCGAGATCCTTCGCTTCACCGACACCCCGGGGTTTCAAAATCCCCGCCGGGTCCTCCATGAGCTGCAGGCCTTGGTTGACCGGGGACCCGATATGGTCGGTCTGTTCCGGGACAGCTTCGTCTCCAACCCCGAGCTGCGCGACGACTGCGAACTGCTCCTGCCGGTGGCCCGCGGGGCCGGGATCATCTATGTGGTCGACGGCTCCCGCCCGGTGCGCAATATCGACCGGGTGGAGATGGAGATCCTCCGCCTCACCGGCAGGCCCAGGATGGCGGTGATCAACTGCAAGGAGGACGACGATCTCCATCTTGCCGACTGGAAAAACGAGTTTCGAAAGACCTTCAACTCCAACCGGGTCTTCAACGCCCATCGCGCTACCTATGCCCAGCGGATCCTGCTGCTCGAGGCCCTGAAAAGCATCGACCAGGACTGGCACGCCCCCCTCGATCTGGTCGTCTGTGCCTTCAAACGGGACTGGGCCGCCCGGGGCGAGCGGACCGCCGACATCATCCTCGATCTTCTGGCCGACTGTCTGTCCTTCAGGATCGTCGGCAATCTGCGGCAGGACCGGGACCAGGACAGCCTGCGGGACAGGCTCCGGCACGACTATGCCGAGGCCGTCCGGAAAAAGGAACGGCAGGCCCACGATCAGATCAGGGTGCTGTTCAAGCACAATATCTTCGACTATGACCTGCCGCCCTGCTCGATCCTGCACGAGGACCTCTTCAATCGCAAGACCTGGCAATTCCTGGGCCTCGGCAAAAAACAACTGGCCATAGCCGGCGGCCTGGGCGGAGCTGCGATCGGGGCCGGAATCGACCTCGCCCATGCCGGACTGAGCCTGGCCGTCTATACGGCCATCGGCGGGACCATCGGCTCCATTGGGGCTCTTTGGGGCGGCAGGAGCCTGTCCGCCAAGACCCGGGTCCTCGGCGTCGGCCTGGGCGGCGAACAGATGCAGGTCGGCCCCAACGACTCGGTCCAGTTCCTGCACATACTGCTCGACCGCGCCCTGATCTTCTACGCCCATGCCATCAACTGGGCGCACGGCAGGCGCGAAACACCCTCCTCTGCCGACGAGGCCGAACGGTCCCTCGTCGCCGCCCGCAACATCGGCAGCGGCCGATGGCAGGCCTCTTCTCTTACGGTCTGCCGAAAGTATTTCCAGGCCGTGCGGGACGGGGACGACGGCAAACGGGAGGTCGAAGGAAAACGGCTGCACACGATCATCACCGAAGCCCTCCTGTCTCTTTCAAACAGTGAAAACGGAGGATGATACCATGGTCAGGACGATCTTCACCGAGAAGAAACCGATCAAGCTGTGGCTGACCGATATCGAGGAAGGGGCGCTTTCCCAGGCCAGGAACCTCGCCAATCTGCCCTTTGCCTTCAGACATGTGGCGATCATGCCCGATGCCCACCTGGGCTACGGGATGCCGATCGGCGGGGTGCTGGCCACCGAGGACATGATCATCCCGAACGCGGTCGGCGTCGATATCGGCTGCGGCATGTGCGCGGTGCAGACCTCCTGTCGCGCCATCGAGGCCGAGTCTCTGAAAAACATCATGTCCCTGATCCGCGGCGAGGTCCCGGTGGGCTTCAGGCACCATAAACAGGCGCAGGACTCTCGTCTGATGCCGCAGCCGCCGGGCGGCTATGCCCTCTCCGATCTGCCCATGGTGGAGCGGGAATACGGTAACGGCCTGACCCAGCTCGGGACCCTCGGGGGCGGCAACCATTTCATCGAGATCCAGAGCGGAGACGACGGCCGTATCTGGATCATGATCCACTCGGGCAGCCGCAATATCGGTTACCGGGTGGCCAATCATTACAATACGGCAGCCATCGAGCTCAATGCCAAATGGAAATCACCGGTACCTCCGAAGTGGCAGTTGGCCCACCTGCCGCTGTCCTCCGAGATCGGCCGCCGCTATCAGGCCGAGATGCAGTTCTGCGTCGATTTCGCCCTGGCCAACCGCAGGTTGATGATGGAACGGATCAAGGAGATCATGGCAGCGGTCCTGCCGTCTGTCTCCTTTGCGCCGATGATCAATATCGCCCATAATTACGCCAGGATGGAGCGCCATTTCGATAAAGACGTCCTGGTCCATCGCAAGGGGGCCACCAGCGCCGCCGACGGCGAGACCGGCATCATCCCCGGTTCCCAGGGGACCAGAAGCTCCATCGTCCGCGGCAAGGGGAACCGGGACAGCTTCACCTCCTGTTCCCACGGCGCCGGCCGGATCATGGGCAGACGGCAGGCGCAGCGCCGGCTTGACCTGCACCGGGAGATCAAGAGGCTGGACGACCAGCATATCATCCATGGAATCAGAGGCAGACGGGACCTGGACGAGGCGGCGGGGGCCTACAAGGACATCGACCAGGTCCTGGGCCTGCAGACCGACCTGGTCGATGTCGTGGTCTCTCTTCAGCCGCTGGCCGTGATCAAGGGATAGCAAGGCCGAGGTCTTCGCCTCACGGGGCCAGCCGCTCGATCTTCCATCCGCCCCCCTCCGGGGTATAGAGGAAGCGGTCATGCAGGCGGTTCTTGCGTCCCTGCCAGAACTCGATGGAGCCGGGAACCACCCGGTAGCCGCCCCAGAAGGAGGGCAGAGGGATCCTGCCCTCACCGAATTTCGTCTTCATCTCATTGAATTTCTGCAACAGGAATTGGCGGGAAGACAGGGGATGACTCTGGCTCGAGACCCAGGCCGCCACCTGGCTGTCCCTGGGCCTGGACATGAAATACCTGGCCGAATCGGCGGTGGAAATCCGGCCTGCCGTCCCGGAGATGCTTATCTGCCGCTCCAGTTCCAGCCAGACGAAGAGCAGGCTGACCCTGGGATTGTCTGCCATCTCGACGGCCTTCCGGCTGCCGTAGTTGGTGAAGAAGACAAAGCCGTCGGCATCGAAATACTTCAACAGCACCGTGCGCTGGCTGGGTTGCCCGTCGGAGCCGACCGTCGCCAGGATCATCGCGGTCGGATCGGCGATATCGGTTTTACGGGCCTGTTCGAACCAGGCGGTGAATTGTCTGACCGGATCGGGATCGAGATCCTTGCGCTGCAGACCGCTCCGCAGGTAGTCGCGTCGAAAATTGCTGATATCCAAAACAGAAGACCTCATTTTGACCTGCAGGAACTGCAGGGGGCAAGGCGATAATTCAATCAGGCATGACGCCGGACCGGCACGGTGGTGCTCTGTCGGCGATACATACCGCAACACGATATTTTATTACGGCCTGACACTAGCAAGTCTCGAGGCAGATGTCATGCAAAAATTCAGCAAACTTCTTCACTTCCGACGATCATTTTCTTATAATGCATTGAAACCGGGCGACGTGATGCACCAACGCATCATGTACCGCCCGAACAGGAGAGTCCCATGACCAAACGAATCCTCGCGCTCATCATCGCCCCTATCCTGCTCTTTGCCTTTGTTTCCCTGGGATATTGCGAAATTCTGACCCTCGAACTCTGCAAACAGAAGGTCGAGGCCGCAGCGAAATTGATACGAACCGAAGGGGAAGCCGCCTTTGCCGAACTGAAAGACCCGAAAGGCCCCTTCCGCTTCGGGGAGGGGGAAGGCTACGTCTGGGTCCATAATCTTCAGGGCGTCATGCTGATGCACCCGATAAAATCCTCCCTCGAAGGAAAAAACCTCCTTGATATGCAGGACGCCAACGGCCTCCGTCTGTTTGCCGCCATGAACAGGCTGGTCAGGAAGAAAGGCCGGGGATGGGTCTGCTATGCCTGGCCGAAGCCGGGCCATCACGAGAGTTCGCCGAAGGTCTCCTATGTGGAGCTGGTCAGACACGGCGGCAAGAAATATGTGGTCGGCAGCGGCATGTATGACGTCACTGCGGCCGATATCGCCCAGAAATTCCCGCATGATGTCATCTCCGTCGAAAGATAGCCGCCTCGATGCTCCTGATCCATCCTCCGGCAGCCAAACCCTGCGAACCGCCCGCGGGTATCGCCCGCCTCGCCGGCACGCTCAAGGCCCACGGGTGTCCCTGTTCCGTCTTTGACGCCAATCTCGAGGCCCTGCTCTTCCTGATATCCGCCGCCGAACCGTCGGCAGACCCCTGGAGCCGCCGTGCCTGCAGGAACCGGGAGTCCGATCTTTCGGCCCTGCGCTCCTCTGCGCTCTATGCCTCCCCGGCCCGCTACCGGCGAGCCGTTTTCGATATCAACCACCTGTTGGAACTGAGCGGCAAGGCCCACGGGCCCGTCATCAGTCTCAGCAACCTCCAGCAACAGGATCGTTCGCCGTCAAAGAGCCGTGACCTCCTTGATACGGCCGAACACCCCGATTCCAACATCTTTTTCCACTGGTTTTCCCTGCGCCTGGCACAGGTGATCGACGGCTGCGCCCCGGCCTTTGTCGGTTTTTCGTTGAACTTCCTCAGCCAGGCGTTGACCACCTTTGCGATGATCGGCTGGGTCAGGAAGCGCTATCCGGGGCTGTCGATCGTCCTTGGAGGCGGCCTGGTCACGTCCTGGATGAGCAATCCTGCGTGGAACAACCCGTTTGCAGGCCTGGTCGATCACTGCATTGCCGGCCGGGGCGAAGGTCCGCTGCTGCACCTGGTTCAAAGTGAGGACCGCCGCCACAGGTCACCCGACTATACCGGCTTCTCCCTGCCTGCCTACCTGGCACCGGGGCATATCCTCCCGTATGCCGCCTCGTCGGGATGCTCCTGGAGCAAATGCTCCTTTTGTCCCGAAAACGCCGAAGAAAATCCGTATCTCCCGGAACCCCCGGAAAAAACCGTTGCCCAAATCCATCGGCTGGCGGCCGAGACCTCGCCCGTTCTTCTCCATTTTCTTGACAACGCCGTCAGTCCGAGGCTGATGAAGGCCCTGATCGACAACCCTCCCGGCATCGGATGGTACGGCTTCGCCAGGCTCACAGCCGATCTGGCCGATCCCGGGTTCTGCCGGGCCCTCTACGGTTCCGGCTGCCGGATGCTGAAACTGGGCATCGAATCGGGGGACGACGGTGTCCTGGCGGCGATGGTCAAGGGAACCAGCCTCGAACTGGCATCCAAGGCCCTGACGACGCTTGCGAGGGCGGGGATTGCCACCTATGTCTATCTGCTGTTCGGAACGCCGGGGGAATCGCTGTATGAGGCAAGAAAGACCCTGTCCTTTGTTGCCAAGCACCACACAGCCATCACCTTTCTGAACCTGGCCATCTTCAATCTGCCGATCGCCAGCCGTGAAACCGCAAACCTTGCGATCGTCGATTCCCGCGAGGGGGATCTCTCCCTCTACGCCGATTTCATCCACCCGCGCGGCTGGGACCGCAAGGAGGTGCGCCGGTTCCTCGATCGGGAATTCCGCCGCCATCCGCTGATCGCCCCGATCCTCGGCAACGATCCCCCGTTCTTCACCTCAAACCATGCACCGTTCTTCACCCTCGGCCGCATCCGTTAGCAGCCCCGAATCCGCGGCGGCCATGCTGCCGGGAGAGTCTCAGCCGATTGCCACCATCTCGATCTGAAAATTGAGTTCCTTCCCGGCAAGCGGCGGGTTGGCATCCAGGGTGACATGGGTTGCGGTGACCTCGGTGACGCTGACCTGGATCAACTCTCCGCCCGCCCCTCCCATCTGCAGCCTCTGGCCGACCCGGGGATCGAGATCGGGCGGGATCTGTTCACGTGGGGCCTTGATCACCAGGTCCTCCTGACGGTTGCCGTAGGCCTTTTCCGCCGGGATCGTCACCTGTTTCGATTCGCCGACCCGCATGCCGATGACCGCCTCCTCGAACCCGGCGATGACCTGGCCGCCGCCGATCGTGAATTCCAGCGGATCATGCCCGGTCGACGAATCGAAGACCTTCCCGTCGGCAAGCGTGCCCGTATAATGAATCTTCACCGTATCTCCCTGTTTTGCTGCCGTCATGCTATCTCCTTTAGTTTACTCGCCTCCGCCCGAGAAAGGCCCTGCGAGCAACCCACACGGAGGCAGGCCGGCGCGGCTGCCTGAGGATCCGGCAAATCCAAACCTGAAGGAAAACGGCC
Source organism: Desulfocapsaceae bacterium (assembly GCA_046706325.1). Lineage (GTDB taxonomy): Bacteria > Desulfobacterota > Desulfobulbia > Desulfobulbales > Desulfocapsaceae > CAWGGS01. Next base: position 30,431 of record JBJKPM010000045.1, read on the forward strand.
GCCGCCGGGTGGGCATGATTAAAAAAGGGCCACTATACCACATCAGGTCCCCGATCGGCACGGGTTTCCTGCCGGATGGAATGCAGCCGGCTGGCAAAGGGCACCCGGGCTCCCGCCGCGGACTGCCGGGCGAAACGCAACATGAGCCGTAGCCGGGACGACATGATCCTGGCAATTTCAAGGGAAAACGGCTATAGCTTCAGATCGGTCCGGCCGATCACAGCGGCGGCTTTCATCCTCTTCCGCAAGGACAGGCATGGTCATGACCAGCAAAAAGGTAATCATAATCGGCGGCGGCGCCGCCGGTCTCATCGCGGCAGGCCAGGCCGCAACGACAGGCACCAAGGTCCTGCTGCTGGAGAAGATGTCCCGGCCGGGCCTGAAACTGGGCATCACCGGCAAGGGCCGGTGCAACCTGACAAATATCGCCGAAGTCCCTGATTTTCTTTCCCATTTCGGGAAAAATGGCCGCTTTCTCAGGCAGGCCTTCAACCAGTTCTTTGCCCCGGATCTGATGGATTTTTTCACCGGCCTCGGCCTGCCGTTGACGACGGAGCGAGGCGGCCGTGTCTTTCCGTCAAGCGGCAAGGCCCCCGATGTGGTGCGGGCCCTGAAGAAGTGGCTGGCATCGCTTGCCGTCACGACCCGCTCCACTGCGCCGGTGACCGGCCTTCTGATCGAGGCAGACCGTGTTGCCGGCGTCCGCTGCCAAAACGACCGCTTCACCGGCGATGCGGTGATCCTCGCCACCGGCGGGGCCTCCTATCCGGCCACCGGCTCGACCGGCGACGGCTATACCCTTGCCGCAGCCGCAGGGCATACCATCATCCCGATCCGCCCGGCCCTGGTCCCCCTGACGACCGCCGGACATTCGGCCCAGAGGATGGCGGCGCTGAGCCTGCGCAATATCGAGGCCCGGATGATGGTCGACGGCAAGAAGAAGCGGCAGGCCTTCGGCGAGATCGCCTTCACCGACTTCGGCCTCAGCGGCCCCCTGACGCTGGCCTTCAGCGGTGATGCCGTCGATGCCTTGCGGGAGGGGAGGAAGGTGGTCCTCGCCCTGGACCTCAAACCAGCACTCGACGACAGGAAACTCGAGGCCCGGCTGCTGCGCGAGTTCACCTCGCGCTCCGGGGAGCGTTTCGACAGCGTCCTGCGCGCCCTTCTGCCCCGTGAGATGGTCCCGGTCTGCATCGATGCCACGGGCATCGCACCGGATACGCCCGCAGGCTCGGTCAGTGCCCGGGAACGCCGGTGCCTGCGCTCCTGGATCAAGGACTTCCGCCTGACGGTCAACGGTCATCGATCCTTCGACGAGGCGATCGTCACCGCCGGAGGCGTCGATATCCGCGAGATCAACCCCAGGACCATGGAGTCCCTGAAAACCAAGGGGCTTTATATCGCCGGGGAGTTGCTCGACATCCATGGCGACACCGGCGGCTACAACCTGCAGGCCGCCTTTTCCACCGGCTGGCTGGCCGGCCGCTCTGCCGCCCTGGGCCCTCCGACGCCCTGTTCGGCCGATGCCGGTTCACAAGAATCGCCTCATCCGAAATAAGTTTCGGCGCGTTATAGAGGATCGGTGGTCAAGAACGGCGCGGCCTTGATCTTATTTGCCGCCACCAGGTCCACCACCCTTTTGAAGGAGCTGAGAATCATCAGCTGTTCCCAGTCGGAAAGGTGGGCGTATTTTTCTATGAAGGTCTCCTGGAGCGGCGGCGGCACCGTCGCAAGCAGCTCCCGGCATTGTTCGGTAATATGGATCTTGACCCGCCGACGGTCGATCGAATCGCGGGTTCGTTCGATAAGGTGCCGTTTCTCTAAACGATTAAGGATGTCTGTGACCGTGGCCTGACTCAAACTGATCAAACGGGCAAGCTCGGTTACCGAGAGATCGTCATGGTCGGCAATCTCGTTGAGAATGATCAGCTGGGGACCTGTGAGGCCATAACGGCGACTGAGATCCTTGGAGTCCAGCGAGATCGCCTGGATGATCTTTCGAAGTGATAATAGCATCTCCCGGCATCGCTGCTGGGAAGCTACTGTTTCAATGCCGCCTGGTTCGTTTCCCATCCAAGGACCCCTTTATTTGTGTCGGGTAGATTCTCGTTCTCTGCCAATTTTTCCTCGTCCCGAAGATTCCTTTCTTACACAAAGTTTGAGACGATTACCATAAATTTCACATTAAACATCGTATTGTAAGATAACTTATGGTATATGAGATATAAATATATCGTGTACTGAGTTAAATATTCAAGGGCTGCCCACAATTTTCTTAGGCATTTTTGCGGCGCGTCTTTTTAAATTTTTATATAAAAACAGTAATATATATCGCATATCTGCCAGCTGCTCCCTATTCCCAGGCCGGGAAAACCGACAAAATCGAGGGTATTTTTCTCTTTGTAAAACATTGGGCAATATGCATTGAATTCTATTTAAAGGAACCGCATTGAACCATGATGGTCACTAATTTCGAGAAATCATTCGATAGCCAAAAAGTACTGCGACTCTTAGGTGCCCGGCCTGGAAAAACGGTCGCAGGTTCGGCCATGCGCCGGATCGACAACCTGACCCGGGATATGCACTCATTGCTCGATCCGCACCTGTATTACCGCAGGTTCGCCCTGGCCTCCGCCGACGCCGGCGGCATCAAATTAGCGAATGGGACGCGGTTTCGAAGTTCCCGGCTTGCCGAGGCGCTCGGCAATGCCGAGGAGATCTGCTGCTTTGTGGCCACCGTCGGCCCGGCCATCGACAAGGAAGTGCAAAGGCGGATGAAGCAACGGCGTTATGCGGATGCCTATGTGCTGGATGCCATAGGATCTCTTTCGGCGGAAAATGTCGTGGAGCAGTTTTTTCAGCGAACGGCCGAAAAAGCGGCCAAAAAGAAGCGGGGCATAACATTGCGATTCAGCCCCGGCTATTGTGATTGGCCCCTGGATCAGCAGCGGCCTTTCTTTGCCCTCTTTGCCGATCAGTCCCCACTTGATGTCAAGCTGAACCAAAGCTGCCTGATGTCACCCCGGAAATCGGTGTCCGGTCTCTTCGGAATTCTGCCCTCCGGCACCTCCGGCGTACAGCCCGCCTATAATCCATGCACGGTATGCCGGAGGCGGTATTGCATCGCCAGGCGCAGTCATTGAAGCAGATCCCCAAACCACCCACAACAGCAAGGCACGAAAGGAGAACATCTATGATGGCAAAAGGTCTGGAGAGCGGTCGATATCGACCCCTTGCCGATACCGATATCGAAAAGATCCACAAAACGGTACTGCGCGTCTTTTCCGAGGTTGGAGTTCAGGTAAACCACGATGAGGCGTTGAAGATATTCAAAAAGGCCGGGGCATGGGTCGATGAGGGGTCCCGGATCGTCAGATTTGATGAAAAAATGGTAATGGAACTGATCGGGGCGGCCCCTTCGGTGATCAATCTCTGCGGTCGGAAGGAAGACGGATCCCTGGATTGTCTGATTGGCGGAAAGCGGGTCTACATGGGGACGGGCGGGACGGCGTTGAACGTTCAAGATCCCGGACGGGATGACAACCGGCGTTCGGAAATCCGTGATATCATGAATATGGCACGGGTGGTGGACGAACTTGAGAATATTCATTTCTATATGTTGAACATCTTCCCTCACGACGTCGAAAACGACGACATCGATGTCAATCGTTTCGGCGCCGCCCTGAACCGGACCAGAAAGCATATCATGGGAGGGGTCTATACGGTCGAGGGCATCCGCAATGTGATACGGATGGCGGAAATGATCGCCGGTTCTCCCGAGGCCCTGCGCAGGCGTCCGTTTATTTCCATGGTGGCCTGTATCATCAGCCCCTTCAAACTCGACGAGAGCTACGGCCGCCTGGCCATCGAGGTCGCCCGCAACGGCATCCCGCTGGTCGTCCCCGCCGAGCCCCTCTGCGGCGCCACCGCCCCGGTAACGCTTGCCGGCAATCTGGTCGTGGACTGTGTGGACACCCTGACCGGGGTCATGCTGGCCCAGCTGGTCAACCCCGGCACGCCGGTGCTGTTCGGCTGTATCTCCTCCATCACCGATCTGCGCGATATGAAATACCTGGCCGGGGCCGTGGAGATGGGGCTTCTGAATGCCGCCGCCTCCCAGATGGCCCAATTTTACGAATTGCCCATCTATGCCACGGCCGGGATGTCGGATGCCAAGGTCAACGATGTCCAGGCCGGCTACGAGTCGGCGATCACCAACCTCCTTACGGCCCTGGCCGGAGGAAATTTCATCCACGATGCCGCGGGCTTTCTGGAGTTCTGCATGACCGCTTCCTTTGACAAGCTCGTCATCGACAACGAGATTATCGGCATGGTGATGCGGGCCGTTCAGGGGATACGGGTGGATGAGACGACCCTGGCCTTTGACGAGATCAGAAGGGTCGGCCCCGGAGGACATTATGTGTCGTCGCGGCATACCCGCAGCCATATGCGCAATGAACACTTCATGCCGACACTGAGCGACAGGGAAAATCGGGATATCTGGCTTGCGGCCGGCGGCAAGGATGCCAGGGCCCGCGCCACGGAAAAGGCCCTTGCCATCCTGAACGCCGAACCGCAGTCGGTAATCGGCGCGGATGTCCGCAGAAGGATTGCCGCCGAGATTCCCGGTCTGTGCGATTTTTTGATGGCCTGACGGTCGTCCCCCGAAGGTTTCACTCTCTCGATGGAGCAGCATATGATGATTATAGGAGAAAAAATAAATGCCACCCGTGCCGAGGTGCGAGGGATCATCGACGATCGCCGGGCATCGGACCTCGCCTGTCTTGCCCGGACGCAGGCGGCTGCCGGCGCTTCAATGATCGATGTCAACGTCGCCACCGGGAACGGCACCCGCGACGATGAAATCAAGGCGATGACCTGGGCGGTCGGCGTCCTTCGCCGGGCCACCGACAAGCCGTTGTGTATCGACAGCGCCGACCCGGGTGTCATGGCGGCGGGCCTGGCGGCCATGGACGGCGGCACGGCCATGATCAACTCCGTCAAGGCGGACAGCCGGTACCTTCAAGCCGTCCTGCCCCTGGCCGTCACATACCAGGCCCCGGTTGTATCTCTGGCCATGGATGACGACGGCATCCCCAAGACCGTCGAGGGCCGGATCGACGCCTGCCGTAAAATAGCCTCCGCCTGCAAGGACTTTGCCGTCCCCCTGGATCGCGTGTATTTCGATCCCCTGGTACTGCCTGTATCGGCCGACGAGACGCAGGGCAGGGTCACCCTGGACACACTGGTCGCCATCAAGAACACCTTTCCGGAGGCACATACCACCATGGGGCTCTCCAACATATCGTATGGGTTACCCGCTCGGGCCGAACTCAATGCCGCATTTATGCAGATGGCGATCTTCGCCGGACTCGATTCCGTCATAATGGACCCGGCCAATACCGTCATGATGGCAGCGGTGCGCAGGGGAGAGGCCTTGATGGGCAGGGATCGGCACTTTCGTCGTTATACCAGAGCCTTGAGAAATCGTTAATCACCATTTCGCAATGAAAAGGAGCACGCAATGAAGAAGGAGTTTCGGCAGGGAACAATCGTTCATCCCTATGAACGGCTGCAACCCGACCACATAGATCGACTGCACCGGGCATCGCTGGCGATACTGGCAGAACCGGGGATCTGGTGCTACAATTCCCGGGCGGCCGGGCTCTTCGCCGAGGCCGGTGCCCGCGTTGAAAAGACCAGCGAACACGAACAGGCCGTCTGGCGTATCCGCCTGCCGGCAACCCTGGTGGAAAAGGCGATTGCCGATTCCCCCTCGTCGTTTGTATTGGGGGCCCGCCGTCCTGAGAACCGTCTGCACCTTGACGCCGAGGTACCGAGGGTCTATTTCGGCTCCGGCTCCGAAACCAACATCTGGCTTGAGACCCGGATGGAGACCTTTCGCAGTGTCGACAATCCCGACCAGGTCATCCGGGTACCGCAGTACACCGAGCTTCGCGGCAGCGCCGAACTGCTGTGCCGGGCCGCCGGCCTCTGCGAACAGCTCGACAACCTGGATTTTTTCATCCGACCGGTCAATATCCAGGATCCGGGGGTGGATGAGACCAATCATGATGTCAATAAGTTCTTTGCCAGTCTGAACAACATTACCAAGCATGTCCAGGCGGGATTGACCCGCCTGGAGAGTCTGCCGGATGTCGTCCGCATGGCCGAGATCATTGCAGGCGGCCCCGAGACCCTGCGCGACAATCCGATCATCTCCTTTATCGCCTGCGTTTTCAAGAGTCCCCTGCAGCTGGTCAACGACACGGCTGAAAAGGTCTTTGCCATCGTCGAGGCGGGCCTGCCGCTGGTCATCTCGTCTTCGCCCCAGGGCGGCTCGTCGGCACCCATCCAGGAGGCCGGAATGGTAGCGCAGATCAATGCCGAGATCCTGGCCGGCATCACCCTGGTACAGCTCATACGGCCGGGATCTCCGGTGCTCTACGGCAGCGTCCCGGTGCGGGCGCGTATGGACGACCTGCATGACCTGTACGGCTGTCCGGAATTCAACCAGTACAATATCGACTGCGCCCAGCTGGCCCGACGGTACCATATCCCCTGCTACAGCACGGCAGGTGTCGGGGATGCCAAGGTCCCCGGCGCCCAGGCGATCTTTGAGAAGCTCTTCACCCATCAGTACATGGCCATGACCGGTGCACAATATATCCATTATGCCTTCGGCCTGCTGGATCGGACGACCACCTTCTGTCCCGTTCAGGCCGTGATCGACAACGAACTGATCGGTAAGGTGAAACATTGCCTGCGCTCCCCCAGGGTGGATAGCGAGGAGATCACCTCGGTCCTGGCCATGGTGAAAAAGGTCATGGCGTCGAGCCACAGGCTCTACGCACGCCATGCGCGCAAGGCGATCCATGCGGGTGATGTCTCCGAGCCGTTTGCCTTCGCGGCCAAGGACCGTCAGGACCGCGTCGTGGAAATGGCCCTCTTGGAGCTTGAGCGCATGGAGGTGCAATCCGCACCGCATCTCGCCAAGGATGTGGTTGACACTGTCTTCGAAACCATCCCCGGTCTTTTGCCCTCCCTGCGGCAATGGACCTAGCCTGTCGGCTGTCGGACACCTTTCGGGCCGGCGCTGCGCATCAAAAATACCAAGGAGCATCCCAATGAACGAACAAGAAATGATATCGTCAATCGCCTATAATGTTATCCAGGGCCGTGTTGCGGCCGAGGATGAAGGATACGATGAAGGCCTGGAAGGCCGGCCGGCCGTGACCGAATTGATCGAGTCGGCCATAGAGCAGGGAATCAGCCCGAAAAAGATTATCCTCGAGGCCCTCACCGGCTCGATGGAAACCGTCGGTCACAAGTTTGACCAGGGGGAGTACCTGATTCCGGATATGCTGGCATCCGCCGAATGCGTCGGAGCGGCAATGGAGCTTCTCGGTCCGCACCTGGCCGGTGCAGGCATCGAGAGCAAAGGCACATTCGTCCTGGCCACGGTAGCGGGAGACCTGCACGATATCGGCAAGAACATCGTCGGCATCATGATAAAGGGCGCCGGTTATGAAGTCCTTGATCTCGGCAACGATGTGCCTGCAGATCGTATTGTTGCCCAAGTTAAAGAAAAAAAAGCGGAATATATCGGGCTGTCCGCGCTTCTGACGACTACCATGCGTGAGATGGGCACCGTCATAGACGGCCTGACCAGGGAAGGCCTCCGCGACCGGGTCCGGGTATTTATCGGCGGGGCACCGACATCGGAAAATTTTGCCCGCGAGATCGGCGCCGACGCCTATTGCCGCGATGCCTTCCACGCCATCGATATCCTAAAGCGCATGGCTGCGTAAAAAGGAGACGGCAATGGCGGAAGAACATGCCTATACCCAGGCGGCTACCACCGGAAAATACGACAAGGCTTCGGGGCTTCTGGGCAAATACGACAATGTGCGGCGCTTTTGGGAAGATCAGCTGACGGGGATCTTCCTCAGGCCGGCCTTCAACGAGCTGGTATCGCGGAAGGCGGAGTCCCTGGAACGGATCCGCATCCTGGATCTCGGCTGTGGAAACGGCGACGGCTACGACCTGATCATGGGGGTCACTACCAAGGACCCCGGTCTGTATGAATATATCACCGCCGCCATCACTCCGGATCGCCTGAAGTCCTATGTCGGGCTGGACATCAACGATGAGCTGCTGAACCAGGCCAGGGCCTATTACGGCAGCAACCCCAAGATGCAGTTCATGCGTGAGGACCTCTCCCGCGGCCTGCCGCAAAAGATCAAGGACATGGAGCCCTTCGATGTCTACTTCTCCTCCTACGGGACCTGGTCGCATCTCCACGATGACCAGGCCGTCGCCCTGATCGCCGATATCTGCCGTCAGTCCTCCGACAGGGCCCTTCTGGTGGGAGACTGGCTGGGCCGATGGGCATATGAATGGCAGGATCTCTGGGACGCGCCCCTGGATCGGGAGTACTGGATGGATTATCGCATCTCCTATATCTACCCGAAGGAGGAACGCGACACGAAGGACGTGGCCGTTTTTCCACTGCGTCTGATGTGCCGCGACGAGATCGAGCGCATAACCGATAGAGCCGCCAAGGAGGCGGGCTGCCGCATCCGGCCGCTCAAGTACTTCGATCGTTCGATGCTCGTCGGCCGTCATCTGGAGACGGGCGAATACAACGCCAACTGTCCCCCCTTGCGCAATGCGGTCAACTCCCTGTTCGAGGGATACACCCGTACGGATCTGGAAACCCTGATGGTCGATCATGTCGGCCGTCAGGGGTATGACCATCTCAATACCTTTTTCGAATCCTTCTTTATGGCCTCCAACACCCTGGTTTCCTACACCAGGAATCTCTTGTCCTGTTATGACTCGGAGAAAGGCGATTTCACATCGATTCCGGAGATCAAATCCTTCTATCCCGAGCCGCTGAAGGAGGCCATGCATTCGATGAGACGGATAATTCAGGGGGTCGGCTGGCTCCCCTGGGGAGATGTGCGCGCCAACGTCATCGAACCCCATCTGGGCTACTCCCTGCGTAAACTTGAGATGGAAATGCAGCCGGGCATGGGGGTCGGTCACAGCCTCTGCGGCATCTTTGAAATAATGAAAGCATGATAACAGGATACCGTGAAGAATATCTCAAGGTTCTAAAAGGAGGACCAGCATGTGCGGCATTGCAGGTTGTATCGGCGCAAACGATATCGAGACCATTAACCGGATGCTGGATGCCCTGCCCCATCGCGGCCCGGATGACCGCGGCATCCATACGTACGGCTCGATGGTCTTCGGGCATACCCGGCTGTCCATTGTCGATGTGGCCAAAGGGAGGCAGCCGATTCCGGCCAAGGACGGAGGCGCTGGCATTATCTGCAACGGGGAGATCTATAACTTCCGGGCCATCCGGTCCCGGCTGGCCCGGAAGTTCCCATTCGTCACCGATTCCGATTCGGAGGTCATACTCGCCCTGTTCCTGGAAAAAGGCCCCGAATGCGTCCATGACCTGGACGGCATGTTCGCCTTTGCCCTCTATGACGGAGACAGGTACATGTTGGCGCGTGATCCGATAGGCATCAAGCCGCTGTATTACGGGCACAAGGCCGATTGCCTCTACTTCAGTTCCGAGCTGGGATCCATGACCCTGTCCGGCGTCTCCGAGGTCCATGAATTTCCGCCGGGCCATTATTTTACGCCGGAGACCGGATTCAGGAGATATTACCGGGTCCCCGCCGTCCAGGATTTTCACCTGACCGACGGGAGTCATACTGCAGAACTGATCCGCAGCACCTTGAGGCATGCGGTCAGGAAACGCCTGCTCTCCGACCGGCAGATTCATGTGGGCGCTTTTTGCAGCGGAGGCCTGGACAGCAGCCTGATAGCCGCGCTGGCCGCCGAGGAAATCCCTCACCTCCATACCTTTGCAGTAGGGATGCTCGACGAGGACGGCAGGGAGAGCGACGACCTGATCGCCGGCCGCAAGACCGCCGAATATATCGGATCCACTCATCACCAATATGTCATCACCGAGGAAGAATATTACCAGGTGCTGCCGACGGTGATCCGGAAGCTGGAGACCTATGATCCCTCGCTTGTCCGCTGCGCGGTGCCGTGTTACTTCACCTGTAAACTTGCAGTCGATTATGTGACGGTCGTTCTGACCGGCGAGGGTGCCGACGAGGTCTTCGCCGGCTACCATTATCTGAAGAGATTTCCCCGGGACCGGATAAACGACGAGTCACGGCGTCTGATCGCAGGAGTCCATAACATCAATCTGCAACGGGCCGACCGCATGGGGATGCTGTTCAGTCTGGAGCTGCGTGTGCCGTTCTTCGACACGGCCATGATCGAGCTCGGGATGCGGATCGCCCCCGAACTGAAGATCGTCGGGGAGAACGGAGAAGAAGTCGAAAAATGGATCCTGCGCCAGGCCTTTGACGGCCGGGGACTCCTGCCGCCGGAGATCCTGTGGCGCAAGAAGGTCCAGTATACCCAGGGAGCCGGCTGCGAGGATCTGGGCGAAAAGCTGGCCGAGGCCCGGATCTCGGACGATGAATTGAAACGCATCCAGGACGAATTTCCCCAGGCAGCGATTACCAGCAAGGAAGCCGCTTATTATTTTCGTATCTTCCGCAGCTATCATCCCCAGGATTCGATCCTCGGTTCCATCGGCATCTGGACCGGTTTCGATTTTGCCGAGGAACGGGGCAAGGTGAGCGGGACCATGTCCGTTTGAGGTATCCGGAACGGCTCCCGCCCCCACGGGTTTCCTCATTGAGCGATGCTATGGGCCGGCCCCGGTCAAAGGTCGTCTGGCCCTTCGGATGTAATCGCACCTTGAAAAATCCGGCAGAAGCACCCCGGCGCAGGTCATCGCCTCCGGCCGCTGCCCTGCGGCCTCATCGCCTTTCACCACGACTGCCGGAAAGACCGTCCCTGATAAGGGATGCCTGCGGGTCTCCGCAAGGCGTCCGCAGGCTGCGCCTTCCGCCTCCCGGGTGGAGTCGGGGCCCGGGTCAATTCCCACCGTGGAATACTACCGGCCTGCCGGAGGTACGTGATCTTCTCCGACTCTGACGGCCTATCCAGGAGTCGTATTCCGGCTGCAGGTGTCCCTATGGCTCGATTTGCCTCTGCCCCTAACATTGAAAGCAAGGATGTATTTCCTTGTAACAAGGAGATCGACCTGATAATGGTAAGTAATCGAGATCCGAAATTAATCTAAATTACTCTGTTAATGGCATCCCCATAGCCCTTGCAAGAAAGTATCAGGTTGCAAGTGGCAGTTTAGCTTGGGAGTACATATGTTTTCATCAACTTATGAGGGAAAACTATGAACATTATCACTTCCATCTGTATCGGATCGTTGCTTCTGGTCCTGCTGTGCTGGAATGATTTCCAGGATAAGGTCATGCGTCCACGATCTTTTTTCCTCTACTTCACGGCCTTCATACTCTTTATCATGACAAACATGGCGCTCTATCTGCTCCTGCTTTCCATCGTGCTCGGAAAGGACCCGATCATGCTTGTTGTCTCATCGAAGACTATGCACTACTCGGGACTTGAGCTGGCCCAGCCGATCATTGTATCGCTCATGTATTTCGGCGCAGGAGCGTATACGTTTAAATTCGGCGAAAAGGAATTCAACCTCTATCGGAAGATCATTGCCATCTTTCAGAGTCTTTTCAAATGGAGCGTTGAGAGTGAGGACAAGATCCGGAAGACTATTGTCAATTCACAGACGGAACAGCAGAAACTCATCATGAAGATTAAAGATCTCCACGATAAAGCGGAGAATCGCAACTGGGACATTCTCAAGGATAAATGGGAGGATATTCAAAGCGACACCAAGCTTATAGATGAACATGTCGCGCATCTCCTCGGAATCAACAATGATCTCGATGTACATATGCAGCCGAACAAAATCGAAGAAATCAAAAACGCTCTCCACGAGAGGATCCACGAGTTGCAGGACAGGATTACGATACAGCTCAAAAAATACCTCTGTGCGTTTATTTTCAAAAACATCAAGAAGGAATCGGAAATCGAAAATATTCTCGTTGATATGGCTATCGAACCTCCTCAACTAGAAAAAAACACCTCGCTGCCGGCAAATATACTGTACCGGAGCCTTGCCATTTCGTTTTTCTTTGGTCTTCTCTTCGGTCCGATCCTGTGTTTGCGAGCGCAGGGGGATGCCATGGCACCTGTCCTCTACAGTTGGTACGGTGCCATTTCTCTGTCTGTTTTCGGATTCATTCTCTCCCTGATAAAGCTGACAAAAAAACGATTCCAGGATGTTATCAAGGTTATCGCCATGGGAGGGCTGGCCGGTTTCGGCGGATATATCGTCTGGAACCTGCTCTCACGAATCATTCCGCTTTTCCTGAAGGGACAGCTCCAGGATGCAACTGCTCTTGTCGGTTCCATCCTTATTCGATCGATCATCGGTATTGAATTCGGCATAGCAATCTCTCTGCTCCTGTACGTGTTCCGATGGCCTCTGAAATCGGCTTTGCCATCGACCCCACTCAAATACGTCGGGATCGGCCTGTCAGGCGGTATCATCTTTGTCCTTATCACCATAGCCGATTCCTACCAGAAGCTCATGGGCATCGATAAATATATCGGTTTGGGATTGCTGGGCTTTGTCGTCCTGATCGCCATGGCATTCGCCATGGATATATTCAACTATGCTGATGATGCTCCCCCGACAGAGTGAAGAGAGGGCCGAAAAATCGGTAGGATTTTCATCCCCCATCGAACTCGTTGTGCGAGGTCTGAGCACATTCACCGTTGGAAAAATCCGCACCCCTGATCTTCTCCTCCGGTCGCAGAAACATCGCCAGGCTCATGCTGCCGCCGCCGCTGCTGCCTCTGGTCGCATCTTTCAAGATATATGAACGAAATTTTCCACTTAGCCTGGGACCTAAGCCATAAACGACTCAAGAATCCCTTCGACAACGCAAGATTTTTTTGGGGGTTCGGGCCCGGGGGAAGCGGAATGCGGTGTGATTGGGTAGAGGCTGCCGGAAAATTTGCTGGAAAGCTGCGGGAAAATGGTTGGGAAAATTTCGTGAGACGCCCTGTCATTTTCTCAGGAAACAGAGAGAACACTGCGAAGGGAGGCAAGATGTGCAAGAGGCACTGAATGATCTTGAGCGTAGCGAAATTCTGAGCCGTGAGCAAGCGGCGCTGCTGCGCCGGATCTACAGCCGGGAGCTTTTTTCGGTGCACTGGGAGCTGCGGTTGCTCCTCTATGGCGGCATCCTGATCCTGACTACCGGCCTCGGCCTGCTGGTCGCCAAACACTTCGCCTCCATCGGCCACCTGATCCTGCTCGCTGCCATCGTCCTGGGGATCGCGGCCTGTTTTGCCTATTGTCTGCGCCACGGCGGCGGCTTTTCGCCGGAAAGACTCCCGACGCCCGACGCGGCCTACGATTATATCCTCCTTCTCGGTTGCCTCCTCCTCGGGACGCTACAGGGCTATCTGGAACTCCGCTACCGGCTCTCCGCCCAATACTGGAACTGGTGGCTGCTGATCTCCGCCCTGACTTATCTCCTCTGCGCCCACTACTTCGACAACCGCCTGGTCCTCTCCCTGGCCCTCTCCATCCTCGGCGCCTGGCTCGGCGTCAAGACGAGCCTGCTAGGCGCCGGGCTCTGGGAAGGCGCCCTGCACTACAACGCCCTCTTCTTCGGGGCCCTGGTAGTGGCGGCGGGGGCGACTCAGACCCGGCTCGGCTGGAAACGCCACTTCCTTCCCGTCCACCTGCACCTCGGGGTCAACGTACTCCTCGCCTCGCTGGTCGCAGGGGTCGGCTCCCGCGCCGACGGCCCGGCCTATCTTGCCGCCCTGCTGCTGGCCGGCAGCGGCAGCGCCCTCTATGCCCTGCGGGAACGCAGCTTTGCCTTCCTTCTCTACGCCGTCCTTTACGGCTATCTCGGCATCACCATCTTTGTGCTCGATCGCGGTCGCTGGAGCAGTGAAGGGATCATACTCTACTTTTTAGTCAGTGCGGCAACGCTGCTGACAGCACTGGTGGCCTTGCATCGCCGCTTCCGGAGTGCCGAATGATCGCCCTCTACGAGAAAGGCGAGCGCCGGGTGGCGGTAGTGGAGGAGGCGCGGCGCTGGCAGGAGGCCGGGATGATTACAACGGAGCAGGCCGCCGCGGTGGCTAAGCGCTATCGGCCGGAACTGGTGCGGGTGAACCTCTTTATCCGCATCCTCCTCGCCCTGTTCACCACGGTCGGAGTGGTGGCCCTGGTGGCGCTGCCGGCCGTGAGTCTTAAGGTCAGGGAAAACGGTTTCGCCCTGTTGTGCCTGATCTTCGCCCCGCTCTGCGCCTGGGTCGCCGATCGCAGGCTCATTGCCGGCCGCCGCCTCTACCGCTGCGGCGCCGAGGAGGCACTGCTGCTGCTGGCGATCGGCATGCTCGCCCTGTCGGTCGCCATCCCCGCTCACGACTGGGGGCATGGCGCGGAACGTCTGGCCTGGCTGGCGGCAAACTGTACCGTCCTGGCCGGAGCGATCCTGCTGACGGTCCGCTACGGCTACGCCCTGGCTGCGCTCGTGGCAATCCTCGCTCTCGCCGGTCTCCCTTTCCATCTCGCTGACATTCTCCACTGGCAGCAGGCGGACCTGTCCCGTCTCGTCCTCCTGCTGCTGCTCGGCACGGCGGCAATCTGGGCGCAGCTGCGGCTCAGCTGCCGCAAGAACCTGCCCAGGGGATACGTCTGGTCTTTGGAGAGCGTGCGCCTCGCGGCCTGGGCGGGGATCTACCTCGACGTGAACCTCTTTGCCAACCGCCTCCTCTGGCGGGAATGGCTCGGCCGGACACAGGGAGGATGGCAGCTCCCCTGGAGCGATCCCCTCTGCGCCCTGCTTACCGCCATCCTCCCGCTGGCGGCTCTGGCGATAGGGATCGGCCGCCGCGACCGGGCCCTCCTCTGGTTCGCCATCATCTCCGCCATCCTGTCTATCCTCACCCTCAAGTACTACATACATTTCGGGCATCTCGCCGAGGAGTTGACGGCTGCCGGGCTGTTGTCGGCGGGTCTTGCCCTCGGCCTGCTGCGCTGGCTGCGTGCCGGGGCGCAGAGATGCCGGGGCGCCTTTACCGCCGAACCGCTCCTCGAACCACGTCTCTATGGTCTCAATGCCGAGGCATTGGCAGCGATTCAACCCCTCACCCCGGCGGCCGGGGAGCCAAAGACCGAGGGATTCCAGCCGGGCGGTGGCAGCTTCGGGGGAGGCGGCGCGTCCGGTGGTTATTAGTTATCTGCTGAATTGCCGATCTGAAGGAGATCCGCGTGTATATCGATGGCAATCCGGTCCAGTGGAAGAAGTTTTTCAATTCAGGGATAAGGACGTTGGGAAGAGGCGCTGTCCTATCCTTCTTCCCCTTGCCGTCATGAATGGTAATTTTACCGGCATCAAAATTAAGGCATTGGACGCGAATAATGAGGCACTCGGACAAACGCAAGCCGCACCCATAGAGTAGCATCACAACCAGATTGACCGGTGGTGCAAGATGCGAGAGAATCTCCTCTATTTCTTCACGGGAAAGCACAACGGGAATATATGGCCTGCGCTTTGCTCTGACCACCCCGTCAAGTTTGCCAAATTCTTTCTGCAAAACGTATCGATAAAAAAACAGCAAGGCATTGAATGCCTGATTCCGGGTTGAGGCCGAAACGTTCTTTTTAACAGTTAACCAGGTCAGGAACTCCTTGACATCTGCAGCCGAGAGCGTCTCAGGCGATTTGCTTCGGGTAAACGCCTGCAGTTGTCGCAACCAATGCCGATACGATTTCAAGGTTTTTGGAGAATAGTGTCGCACCTCTATTTCTTCTCCAAGACGGGTAAACTGTACCATCCAGGATGTACCAGTCGTTGGTTGCGCATTGCCGGTGGAAAAGGCAGTTGATATGGACTCTCTCGTTGCTTCCTTTGACCGTTTGACTATTTCGTTTGTTGGTGCAGGTTCGAGAAGCACTCTGCCTGAAGGTGATTTGTTCGTGGCAGGATATTTGCCAGGTAGCTTGGTCTTGTCTGTCTCAGTCTTGCTGGGAAAATCATGGGAAGAAACCGAAAGCCTGTTAAACGTGCTTGCTTGTTCAATGCCGAGATAAAGGGAGACCGCATGTGTCGCCTGTTTTCGTTGTACTTCCGATTGTCCTTTTGCCGATAGCTTTTGCAGAAAGCCGGCGAGGCTATCGGATTTATTGGCATCATGATGATACTTCGCACAAGAATCAAGGTAGAAACGCAGCCATTTTTTATAATGGACACGAAGATTTTCCGAAATATTTTTTGCCGCGAGGCATGCCTCAAAATTTGCCATTACTGCACTTGGGACCTGTAGCATGTGAAGTTCTCCAGAAACAGTTGATCGTTCCATTTGGGATGATATACAGAAAAGGGAATATCCAATCATAACAAATTCTTCGAGAACATTTTACGAAAAATTGGTACATTACAAGAAAATTCAGGATCAAGGAACACGTACCCTGTTTACCGTGATTGGAAACATGCAACCACTCCCGCACAAACCGGGGAGATATACAGATCAGCAGAATTACTTGTT
>JBJKPM010000046.1:0-69157 GCA_046706325.1 Desulfocapsaceae bacterium
TAATGGAGCTTGGAGAAAGTGCAACATCGCTTGCTAAAAGAATAGGAATCTCTCAGCCGGCGGTGAGCATCTCCGTAAAAAGAGGAGAGGGTATTGTAAGAGAAAAGGACTTGCAATTGGAGAGTAATTTATAATTTAATGGGCGTCCCTGTGATCCGCGAAAAAACATGGGGTCAGGTCTACACATTTGACAGAGAAGGACCGGGGGGCATCTTAATTATCAATTATTGACAAAACAACAATATCGGAACGAAAAACCAGAGAATACTCGGAATTTACCAACAACGTCTTTCATCAGATGAACTGGTGAAGACGACGTTGAACTGATTTAAAATGGGTTATGTCCGTTAGCTTTAATTCATGCAAAATGGTTGCAATTTCATGCATTGGAATGTATTATATTTTCCTCAGCTAAGGATCTACGGAGGAACGCTATGGCCACATTACAAGTCAGGTCAATCGACGACCAATTATACGAAGCGCTGGGCAAGTTGGCGGCAAGGGACCACCGGTCTATCAGCCAGGAGGTTGTCGCCATTTTGAAGGAGCATCTTTCTCAACCGCTTCGGCATACCACCGCCGCCATCACCAATGAAGAATTTCTCAACCTTTGCGGCACGTGGCAAGAGGACCGATCGGCAGAAGAGATCGCCGACGAGATACGCGCGCACCGCCAGTCGGCGACCCGGTTTCATAACACACTGTAATGTATTTACTCGATACCGATACGCTCATCTATTCGTTGAAAGGCGATCCATTAGTAGTGGCCAATTTTCGAAAGTTTGCGAGCGTCCCCAAGGCGATTTCCGTCATCACTTATGGAGAACTGGTCTTTGGCGCCCATCGCTCGCAAAGGGCAACCGAAAATCTTGCTAAGGTATATCGACTCAAGGAAATTTTTCCTCTGGTGGATGTTTCCCCGGCAATCATGGATGTTTTCGGCGTGCTCAAGGCTCAACTCTATAATAAAGGCACACCTGTTGACGATTTCGACCTCATAATCGGGGCCTCGGCTCTTACCACCGGCTATTGCGTGGTTACCAACAACGAACGCCACTACTCGAAAATTCCGGGATTAACAGTCATCAATTGGAACAAAGAAGACCCCGCGATGTAGTGTAGCGATTTTAATTTTTAAAACCCCGCAAAAGTATAAGGGCAGACCTTCATTCTTGACAGTTTCGGGAGATGGACGGAGATGGGGTCGGACCGCGATATGTGTTGAATATTAAAGAATAAACGAAGCAGGTCTCTTTGCTAACCTATTGATATTACATGATCGGTCAAGCTATTTTGCCAAGAAAATGCTTCTTATCCCCGCAGTTGTAGTTAGGAAAAAATGTAGCAGGGGGAGCAAAGGGGACGTAGTTACTATTTAAACTTCTTATTTGTTTGAAAGCCTCAAGTTTAAATGTTAAGAGCGCCCCCCCTCCCCCTGTCTGTCCCCGGGAAGATTGTCTGGGAGAAGAAGGGAAACTGTATTATCTCAAGGATAAAGTTGGTAGAGAGATTGATTTTTATATAACGGCGAATAGCACCCCTTCGCTATTAGTGGAGGTAAAATGGAAAGACAGCAACCTCAGTCCAAATTTTGAAACATTTAGAAAATTCTTTCCCGACATTAGAATGGTTCAAGTTTCAAAAATGCTGGATAGAGAAAAAACATATCCGAGCGGAGCTGAACTCAGAACTGCATCCAAATGGTTGTCAGAACTTAACCTGTCCTGATAATGGGGAAAACGGAATAGCGGGGAGGCCCGTTATCCATTATTCACGTCTGGCGCGAAAGTGCGCCCCTATCGTGGACGCCGAGGTTTTCATGGGAGTGTTGCCGAGGTGTTGTACCTTGGTGAAACCTGCGTTTTCAAGAAGTGTCATCTGGTCTCGCACGGAAACCGCCCCACCTATTCACTGTGCCCACGCTTCCAGACCATCGGCCGTCGTGGTGGGGCGAGCCTTATGTTCGCCTTCCATTACAATATCGGCGATCTGCGCCCGTCCATCGGGTTTCAGAACTCGGTACATCTCGGCCATGAGTTCCGACTTTGCCGAAGAGAGGTTGATGACACCGTTGGAAATCACAACATCAAATACACCGTCCCCAAAGGGCAGATTCTCCGACTCGATATGAAAGGTTTCGATTCCTTCAACACCGAGCCGGGCGAAATTGTATCGGGCACGCTCGATCATCTCCAGGGTGAGATCCACGCCGCAAACCCTGCCACTGGGACCTGTTTTGTGGCGGGCGACAATCAGATCAAAACCCGCCCCGCAGCCGATATCGAGAACGTTGTCACCTTCATCGATTCGGCCCAGGGAAAAGGGGTTGCCGACACCGCAGAAGGCATCGAGCAAATCTTCCGGCACACTCTCCAGTATTTCACGATCGTAACCGAGTGCTTCGGCACCGGCCTTGCCGGTCTGGTACTTGAATAATCCGGCGGCCTTGATCGAGACCTTGGCGTACTTCTTCCGAATCGATCTGCGAATCCGTTCTTGCTCCTTCGGGGTAAATTTTTTCCCTCCGGCTTTAATGTCGAGAATTTTGCCCGCCGAGCCTATGGAGTGACAACTGTCAGAAGATGGTTGCGGTGCTCACTTACCAGTCTTGAGGCCGCAGAACTGATTATCTGTCATGGAAAAACCTCCTGTCAAATATCTCTTTCCTGTCCTTTATAGTAATGCTAACCTTTTTTTCAGCAAGAACAAAATCCTAAAAAGAGATCCTTGATTAATCAAAAACGCCCGATGCTTCCATGCGCTTTCCCGTTCTCTTCTGACATTGTCTAAAATCGCTGATATGCTAAAAGAGGCTCGGTTGCAAAAATGGAAAGAGGGACGTCCTTTAAAAATAAAATAAGTAGTTTTTCTATCCTATTATGCTGCAAAATCAGGTTATACAAAATGTTTACTTCGAAGTTACAGGATGTTATAAATAAACTTCACAGGACTTAGGCAGAGTTTAATATGATATTTATTAAAGGATGTCCCCCACACCCCCAATCCTCAACTTAAACAAAAAGCCCATTGGTAGATAAAAGACCAAGGACAAATGAATAATAAGAAATATAAGACTCTGTTATTTATATTAATATTTCTCTCTGTTTTTCCTGCTATTGGTCCAAAAATCTATATAATGATCACAGATGACGTTGGTGCCAG
This sequence comes from Desulfocapsaceae bacterium, assembly GCA_046706325.1. Lineage (GTDB taxonomy): Bacteria > Desulfobacterota > Desulfobulbia > Desulfobulbales > Desulfocapsaceae > CAWGGS01. Next base: position 3,163 of record JBJKPM010000046.1, read on the forward strand.
GTGGGTCGTAATAAGGTATATGAAACCACAATTGATCATATGGTTTTTACTCACTGTGGTTTTAGGCTATGGCTGGCATAAATTTGATCCAGGAAATAAAAAAATAAAATAAATCACGTAATTTGCTGGTAAGGACGCGCAAACAACCGCACGCCCTACAACAGCACGTTGTGCCTCAAAAGAAACCTTCCTGCTTGAAAGATGTGCATCCTGAATATATACTTAATACATGGATAAGATATACATGAAAATGTTGAGCCAATGTGAAGCTTTTGAGTGGGATGCTGGGAATATAAATAAAAATTGGCTGAAACATAAAATCAGCCCTGCAGAGTGCGAACAGATATTTTTTAATAGACCACTAGCAATCCAAGACGACATAAAACATTCAGAGGCAGAAGAAAGATTTTATGCACTTGGCAGAACCGACTCAAAAAGAAAGCTCTTCATTGCCTTTACTGTAAGAAATAAGAGTATTCGTGTCATTTCAGCACGAGACATGAGTCGAAAAGAAATGGAGGTATACAGCAATGAGTAAACAAATACCAAAATTTAAGAACGAAGACGAAGAAAGAGAGTTTTGGGCAACTCATGACTCCACTGACTACATTAACTGGGACAAAGCTGAAAAAATAACATTTTCAAACCTCAAGCCTTCAGTTAAAAAAATATCTTTACGCCTTCCAGAAACAATGATTGAGGAGCTCAAACTTCTGGCAAATAAAAGAGATGTTCCCTATCAATCTCTTTTAAAAATATTTCTTGCTGAGCGTATAGAAAAAGAACTTGGTGTTCACTAACTAAGAACACGATCATTAAGAAAATTTTGCACAACAAAATGTTTCTGCGGATCCGCAAACAGCGCGGCCTGCAGAACTTCTCGTTAGCCGGTTTTATCAGCCTGTTACAGGGATATCTCCCACACTTAACTCCATACGGAGGGCAATAAAATGTTTGGACTCGAGACGCTTGACGTATTAATCGGCTTAATAACCGTGTATCTCGTTTTTGCGCTGGCATGCACCGCAATCGTTGAAGCATTCGCGGCCTGGCTCAACGTGCGGAGTGCTAATCTTGAGGCAGCGTTAGGCGAGTTTCTCCACGGAGATCTCAAGCAGGATCAGAAGTTCATTAACGCGTTCTACGACCATCCTCTCGTGCAGGCGGTCAGCCAGGGCAAGGGCGGGCGACCATCGTATATTCCCGCCGAGACCGTCGGACGGGTAATGCAGGCAATAGTTACTGCAAACGGTACCATCGCGTCACTTAATGATGCTGTGGAGGCCCTGCCTGGTACACCCGAGAGTAACCGCATCAAGGGTCTGCTCGCCGCGGTGTTGACGCAAGCCGGCGGAGATGCGGCGGCGTTCCGAAAAGCACTCGAGACGCATTTCAACACCGTGATGGATCGCGCGGCGGGTTGGGTCAAACGCCGCCAGCAGATCATGGGGTTGATAGTATCGGCAGTACTGGTGCTCGGGGCGAACGTGGATACGGTTGGGCTCGCGACCTCGCTCTCCGCCAATCACCAAGCGCGGGCAACGATGCTGAACACCGCCAGTACGTTGCTGACGAACGCAAAGGACAATGTTGACCAAGTGAAAGCTAATCCTGAGGCTACGGCGGACCGGGTCAAGGAAGCGGAGGAAAAGTCAAAGGCTGCAAAGGATGCCTTTGAAACAGCGGCGTCCATCGCCCAGTCCGCCGGACTGCATTTCGGATGGAAAGATTGGTGGGCAGGCAACCCGACTTTCACCGACATCCTCGCAAAAATTGCCGGGTTAGTAGTCAGCATATTTGCGATCTCACTCGGAGCTCCGTTCTGGTTCGACTTGCTCCAGCGGTTCATGCAGGTGCGCGCAACGGGTTTTCGCGAAGCGACAGACACGAACAAAAAGAAATAAGACGCGCTTACCTTGCCGTTACAAGGAAAACGATAAAATCTCATTGAGCAAGGAGGGAGCCGGTCCATGCGAGTACTTATTGAAGATGATATGAAATTCATCCCCATCGACCGCCGCGGGGGTGCGCCGTGGTTTCAATATGTCCTCTGCGCAGCGAAGAGCATTGCATGTAATCTCACAGGGCAAGGAGGAAACCGGTCAAAGGGTGCGATTATCGCACTGGTTGTCGCCACGTGGACACTGTGCGGATGTTCGCCCTACCTCTATCAAAAGGAAGTAGGGAGCTTCAATGCCAGCGTTGTCGCTGTGTCGAATGGGGTGACGCAGGGGCTCGACAATGTCGATCAGGATCAGGCTGCGGCGGATCTCGCGCAAGTGGTTGGTGCGCGGGCTGGGGTGAATCTGAGCCCGGGATGCGGAAATGAGCGTCCGAATGATCGGTGCAGGCTGATGGTGGTCCCTAAGATAGTCCCCGATCCTTCTGTGGCAGATAAGTTCAATCCCTCCAAACCTGAGGTACTCAGGGTACTCAGCGCGCTGAAAGCGTATGCAGACGGGCTGGCGGCGGTTGCAAATGCCCAGGATCGCAAGGAATTTGATGCGGCCGCTTCACAGTTGTCATCGAGTGTCGCAGAGCTTGGGACCGCTCTTGGTGCCGTAACCCCGGGAGGCGCGGCGGCGGGGCCGGCACTGTCAGCAGGCGTGACGCTTACGACCTGGACCATTGGTACGGGTCTCGATGCGGCGCGGTACGATATGCTGAGGTCAGCGATCAATGCAGTCGGGACGCCGTCTGCCGATCCTGGCAAGCAGAGCGCGATTCAGGTCGTGGCCGATAAGGCTCTAAAGCCCGCGCTGAGCGCGGTGCGGTCCGCCCGTCTCTCGTTGCTTTTCAAGCAATTGGCTGCCCGCACGGATAGGATTAATTCCGACCTTAACGCGACGGGCGCCGCCCACATATCATTGGACCGGTACGATACCCCCTTGACGGACTCGGCATCGCTGGTCGCGACCTTGAATGCGATCAAAAGAGTCGACCCGGCAGCAGTCGGGAAGAGCCTCGTCAAGGCCCATGACGACCTGCAGAAGGCGGTAAATGACAAATCCAGACAGTTCCAGAGTCTCGTCGGTTCGATCGCCGATTTCGCCGACCAGGCCGTTGCCGTCGAAAAGGCGTTCGCCCAAAAGCCGACGACGACGACGCCCGCCGCCGAATGAATAGACAATGGAGGGAATAACCATGGCAACCGAAAAGGACATTACGGATCAGCGTGACAGAGACGTCGAGTTGCTGGATGACAAGATCAGTGAGGCCATCACGAAAAAAAACGGCCTTGCCATCAGCGATCCGCAGCGGCTCGATCTTAGCACCGCTATAAGTGAGCTGATGGGTAGTCGGACAGACCTGCACATTCAGGAGCTGAGGGCTGGTTTGGATAGTGCGCAGCTCGCTGCGGCGCTGGCAAAAATAACGAAAGCAAGTGAAGATCTCAAGACCGAAGCGGCAAAAATGAAAACCGTCACCTCCTTCCTAAAGAACACAAACGCCGTGACTGGAGCGGCGACGAAGGTCACGAACATCGTAAGGAACGGCGGGTAGCCATCGTCAACGAAGTCGGGACAAAGGTACCTGAGAAAAAATGGGGACATCCTTAAATTCGTAAAGGATGTCCCTGAAATCCGTGATTAACTTCTGTCTCTACTCGGATAAGTTATTAAAAATCAAAAAGGCTAAATTCGTGGAAGGTCTTAACCGGCTGTTTGTCTAGAAATAGTCCCAATCTTACCCATTATTACTGTGTCAAGATTACTCGATCGATACAAAGCTTGTTGATTCCGCTTTGAGGATCAGGCCCGTAGTCACGATAAGCCACTTGCACATTGAGCTTTCGAAAATATGATAAAGAGGGACGTCCTTAAAAAATAAAATAAGTTGTATTCTTCTTCCTTTCTGCTGCATTCAGCTGATATAATATGTTTACTTCGATGTTATGAGATGATATAAATCTGCTTCAAATAGCTCCATTCACAATGCGAATATTATGAAATATTTGATTACTTAAGGACGTCCCCATTTTCCCCACGTCTGTTTTTCTCCCGCCCCTCAGGGTTTCGTAATATGATGTAATCCTGTCTGATGGTATTCGGCGGATTTTCCAACCACGGCTTTCACCTGCCAAGCTGGTGAATGCCGCGAATCATGGCGATTGCGTTGCCAGGATTCACGGCATGTACAACGTCCGGGCCTTGCTCCGGCGCCTTGCGCCAGAGCACCATTCTTCAGGATAGACCACTCTTTCAAACCCAACATGTAGAGGTAAACCCGAACCGAAAACGTGGCCCCTATTGTCCCTGCATTTGATTCCTTAATCCGAACAGGCAGACACGATCACAGGTTACGATATACCGCTGTCTCGAAATCCAAATATGCTGAAAATGACGTCGCATCGCCAAAGGGGAGTATTTGTGTCGCCCAATGTCCGCCTACTCCGTTTTGCCTGTCGATCCAGTAGAACGAGTTTGCCAGTCCCGCCCACCCAAGGGCACCGGCCGGGCGGCCGGTTGGTGCCGTCTCATCATTGACCATGAATGTATAGGCCCATGACTTCGGCATACCAGGAAAGAACTCGGCGTCGTTGGACAGAGCCGGAATCACGCCCTTGAACGCCTTGATCTTCAATGCTCCAAGTCCGTTATGCGACATCTGGGCAACGGTGCTTGGCTTAAGCACGCGTCCATTTTCGCCCTGTCCGTCATTGAGAAGCATCCGAATGAAACGCATATAATCGCCCACGGTCGAATAGAGTCCGTGGCCGCCCATATGGACCTCGGGGTCCGGCGGTAACTCCAAATCAGGCAGGGGCGTTAATGAACCGTCTGTATTACGCTGGTGAATTCGGGCAAGCCGTTTGCGCATTGACGGGGAGATCGTAAACCCCGTATCGGCCATTCCCAACGGTGCAAAAACACGCTCCTGCATCACTTCACCAAGACGCTTTCCAGTGATGCCCTCGACCACCTGACCGCACCAGTCCAGATTTACGCCATACTCCCATCGTTCGCCGGGATCGAACAGCAGCGGTGCCGTAATCGATGCCTTGGAGCAGGTGATAACGCTTGGCAGGCCATGGTCGGTGGCCAGCCGCAAATAGCTCTCGTTGAAAAAGTCATAGCCGAATCCCGCCGTATGCAGCATCAGCATTCTGGTGGTCACATCGCGCCTGGGTGGGCGCAGTTTCGGATTGCCTTCGGCATCGAAACCCTCGAGAACCTGAATTTTCCCAAGCTCCGGGGCGTATTTTTTTGCCGGTGCATCGAGGTCGAGCTTTCCCTCTTCGACGAGCTGCATGACCGTCGTTCCTGTTATCCCCTTGGTGCAGGAAAACATGCAGACAACGGTATCGGTCGTCATTGCATCACCGCCGAGCATTCTTTGGCCGGCGGCGCCCTCATAGACATTTCCCGAACGATCCGTCACCATTGCAATGACGCCTGGAACGCGATTTTCGCAACTCGACGCATGTGCCAGGATGCCGTCACCTTCACTCTTTAGAGCTGTTCTCATAGTAGTCTCCTCCTGTTTTTTGTTGTGTCCGTGACAATGACACAACCGGTTTGTGAGCAAGACTACTCTACATGTCACCCTATTGCCGCCTCAGGGTGGAACAGGCTGTCTCTAAATGGCAGGAAAACAAGCGCCGCACCAATGGCGCGCACGTCGAAGCGTTGCAGACGGTAACTCGCCGAACCTCTGCTGGTAGGATTTGGCAAATATCCCAAAATTGACATAGCCCCAATTACCGGCAACATCGGAGACCGTCGCCGACCCATTGGCATCCAGAAGTTCCTTTCGGGCACCCCGGAGCCGCTGTTCGCGCAGGAAGGCCATCGGTGTCATGTTGCGAAAACGGATAAAGGCGCCGGACAATGCCCGGACACTCACTCCTACGGCACTTGCCACCTCTGTAAGAGTCGGCCTTGACCGTGCATTTTCTTCCATGTATGCTTCTGCCCGGCGCACATAATGCGGCGCAGCGAACCTCGCTCCATGCTCCAGATCAACCCCGGCTTTTCTCGCCCAGATGCTCAGAAGCCCCACACAAAGTGTTTCTTGCAGATGGGCAGCGATCCTGCCGCTCTCAGCCCGATCAGGCATCTCGGCGATGGCCTTAACCATAAAATCGAGAAGCGATACCCAGGCAGAGCCCTTGCCGCCGAATTTCAACTTTGCCTTCCACAGCCTGTCGTCGGGGATGAAATCAAACCAGCGCAAGGCTGTCTCTTCCATAATCTTGTGGGGAACCGTCAGGTTGAGTTGAAGGTGGTGCTTATCTCCATCAAGCCAATAGTCGGTCTTGCTGCAGTCTGCGACAAAACTTTCTCCAGCACAGGTAACCGTCGAATCGTTCGAATCGATTCCGTGCCGTAACTTTCCCTGGAGTGTGGTCAGAACGAGAATGTTGCCGGGTCCCGGATCAAAATCCTGCAGGTGTACCGGGACGCCGTAACAGAACCTGGTGGCAGTGATCCGCCCTACCTTAGCCGAGTACATGCTTGCGTTCGGATGGGGAAATCGCCCCAAGGGCCGGACACTGTATGGCATGTAGACAGAGGTGCAAAAAGTACGAACCTCATCCCAATCGGCTGAATGCGTCTTATGGTGTTGAGTGACTTGTTTCCCCTTTGCATCAAGAATGAGAGCGCCTTCAAACATCGATGGTTCCTCCTCTTTCAAAAGCATTGGTATCTTTGAACAGGAAGGTGTTGTTTGAATTACCTCTTCTTCTCGGATTGAGAATTCGGGTCCGGAAAACATCCTCCCATCCTGCAAATCCAGCAAATGAAGACAATTCACCCTACCTCTTAGGACCTGAAGCGTCAAGCATTTGCCTGTCCTAAAACTTGACTTGGTCCCGATCCGCTGCATCAGGCACGGTCTCCCGTAAAATAAGGGACGTCCTTTAGAAATAAAACAAATTGACAGCAGAGCCCCGCCGGAGTAGACATATACGTTATGCCAAGAATAGCCAGACTTGATACACCCGGAAAGAACTATCGGGGACAGACCACGTATTTTTTCTTAATCGCGTAAGCGGCAAACTAAGGGCATGCCGCACCTAACCACCAACCCTCGAATGGAGTAGCAGGACGCAGGGGTCCACTATGTTAATCCAATATGCAGCGGTGGAACCGAATCCAAAACGTGTCCCTTCTTGTCCTTATAATTAAGATGCGCCCCGATGTCTGCCTCTGTTTTTATGGAAAGTTCAGTGTCTCAGGTACTCGTTGCCAGGTCAGTCTTTCGTTGTAGCGAGAGACCCAAACGTTGGCAGATCGGTTTAAAAGGGTGAAAGACTAAGGAAATGGATTTACTAATTGAATTAAAAAATCTTATTGAAGCATTAGAGAAAAATAAAATAGATTACGCCTTGTGTGGCGGGTTGGCTTTGGCTGTCTATGCAAGGCCGAGAGCCACTCTTGATATTGATATTATGGTCGAGCCTGATATTCTTGCCGCAGTTAAGAAAGTTGTAAAAAAAATTGGGTTCAATGTTCCTGCAGCGCCCATGTCCTTTAAAGATGGTGCGGTTCAAATTCAGCGAATGACAAAAATAGATAAAGAATCAGAGGAGCATATGGTTCTGGATTTGTTACTTGTAACGCCACAGATCAAAACTTCTTGGGACAGCAAAATTTCCGTTGATTGGGAGGGGGGAGCGCTGAAAGTTTTATCTCCAAAAGGACTGATCATGCTTAAATCATTAAGAAATAGCGGCCAAGATATAGACGATATAGAATACTTAAAGGAATTAATTGATGAAGATTGATATGAGTGAAAAAGCGGTTACAAATCGTCTAAAAACCGTAAACCAATTGCGAAAAGCATGCCTCTCTCTTGCTAATTCCAGCGCCGGGAAAAGAATCAGGGAACAATTTTCCGCCAACGAATCAGTACAACGGACATCGCATGCGCTCGGTCGCTGACATTACTGTTGTTGAATAAATGGGGGAGGGGCTGATAAGGACGTTCTCACCATTTAAACACCGCAAGGATTAAAGAGCTTTCAGTTAAGGAGTTGAGAGCGTTATATTATATGTCGAAATAACACAAGATTCATCCTATGCATTGCAATGCAGGTAATAAGGGCATCCATAACTTAGACCAAATATCCAGAGACAAAACCCCATCTGAAACGTAGGTTGTCTCCTCCTGTCCTTTGCCTTCAAGAATACCACTTTTTCTCCCACATCCATGAAAACAACAATTGCCCGATCCGTATGCCCTTACGACTGTCCTGATACGTGCGGCCTGTCGGTTACCATTGAGAACGGAAAGGTAGTCCAGGTTTCCGGCGACCCGAAGCATCCCATAACATCCGGGTTTCTTTGCCCCAAGATGCGGCATTATGAGCATACCGTTCATTCATCGCGCCGGTTGACAACACCTTTGCTGCGAACTGGAGCCAAGGGGAAAGGGATTTTCATATCGATACCATGGGAAGAGGCGATCGGGCGCATCTGCTCAAACTGGAATTCACTCATCGAACACCACGGACCCGAATCCATTCTCCCCTATTCATACGCAGGAACCATGGGGCTTGTTCAGCGAAATGCCGGGCACCCGTTTTTTCATTATTTGGGGGCGTCCCGTCTTGAACGAACAATTTGCTCACCAGCCAAGGATGCGGGTTGGCAGATGATTATGGGAGACACCCCGGCGATGGATCCCTCGGAGATGCTGAAAAGCGATTTAATTATTCTCTGGGGGATTAACGCCGTGGCCACCAGCATACACTGCATGCGGGATGCCCTGGCCGCAAGGCGAAACGGAGCCGGATTATGGGTGGTTGATACCTACAGGACACCTACCGCCGATGCTGCAGACAAGGCCTTTCTGGTTGTTCCGGGTTCGGATGGTGCCTTGGCTCTGGGAATGATGCATGTTATTGTCCGCGATCACCTGACAGACAGTGATTTCATCCGCGAAAATGTCTTTGGTTTTGATGAATTTGCTCAAAAGATCCTGCCGGACCGTACTCCGGAAAAGATGTCAGCCATCTGCGGCCTGCCCGCCGGGATTATCGAGCAGATGGCCCATCAATATGCCGCGGCACGAGCCCCGTTTGTCCGTCTGGGAAACGGATTGACCAGGTATGGCAACGGGGCGATGACCGTCAGGACCATCACCTGTCTGCCTGCCGTTACCGGCGCATGGAAGCGATACGGAGGAGGTCTGTTTGCAGGAACATCCACCGGTGCGGCATTTCCATTGCACAGGATCACCCGCGAGGATTTCATGAAGCGGCCGACCCGGTTGGTCAACATGAACCAAGTGGGTGCAGCGTTAAGCGATCTCTTTCCCCCGATCAAATCTCTGTATGTCTATCACTCCAACCCGGCTGCCATAGCCCCGGACCAAAAGGCCATTCTGCGAGGACTGGAACGTGAAGATCTGTTTACGGTAGTCCACGAACGCTTTATGACCGATACCGCCCGTTATGCGGATATCGTCCTCCCGGCCACGACCTCCATGGAACATGACGATCTGTATCGCTCTTATGGAAGCTATTCGGCGCAACTCGGCAAGGCAACGATTCCAGGAGTGGGAGAGAGCAAGTCGAATTGGGAGGTCTTTCAGCTGCTGGCAGAAGGAATGGGATGGAATGAGCCGTTTTTCAAGAAGCGGGCAAGCGAACTCATCGATGACTTGTTGGCGGAGGAAAATCCCTGGCGGGACGCGGCCCAAAATGACCGATTGAAATCGGGAGAACCGGTTCTGCTGACAGTTCCCGGTGATCCAAAACGTGCCTGGCGGACACCATCAAGGAAGATAGAAATCCGTAATGATGGACAGGCGGAGCTGTTTCCCCGTCTGATGCCCACCCATGCCGAAAAAGACGGTTTCCCGCTGCGCCTCCAGTCGGCCCCGAATCGCTATGCACTGAATTCCAGCTTTTACGAGCAGGATGCCTTGAGAGCGAAGCAGACTTGCATGCTCCTGATGATGCATCCGGATGATGCCGATAAACGCAACCTGATCGACGGGCAGGAGGTAAATGTCTTCAATACCCTTGGCCAGGTTTCCTTCTTTCTCAGGGTATCGGAACGCACTCCTCCCGGCACCGTCGTCTCAGAAGGGGTCTGGTGGCTGGAATTTGTTCCGGGCGATTGGGGAGTGAATGCCTTGACCTCGCAGCGTCTGACCGACAGCGGCAGAGGAAGTACCTTGTATGATGTCACGGTAGAGGTCCAAGGGCGCTGAGGGGGAAAATGTGCAGGGCGTAGAAAATTTCACCCAGCCTGCTGATACATCTGAAACGCAGACTATGTCCTTCAGGTGCTTGTTGCGTTCTCTGATATCATGCCGAGATTCAGGCCCACCCGCGCGGTTTTTCCGGACTACTCGACTTTTTTTGCCGCCGCTTTGGTTCCCAGATAAGCGCCATGACTTATACCCATAAGGGCAATAAGGCCTGCAGGAATATCAGGAATCGTAAACTTGAACCCGGACATGAAGACCGCTCCAAAACCAACGACCACGGCAAAGGTCCAGAGGTAAATCTGCAGACGCGAAATGCTATACCGTCCATCCTCGCTGGTCACAATCAGATCCATCACCCCCACGCTTTCCTTGTCGTCTGCCCTGTTTCTCGCTATTCTTGTCAGAAGTAGTTGAAAACTGGTCAAAACAATCGGAAAGATCTCGGTAACAGCCGACAAAGGCCGCCCCTGTTTTTCGAGCCTGTCAGGCTGGAAGAGATGGAGAAGGCAGCCGTAACATTCCAGGCATTCCCCAGGGCTTTCCCGGAACTGTGTCAGAGGCATTTTACGGTTTAATCTCTTGAGTAAAGATGATAAAGAGTGAGGGAGTTGATAGACTAACAATTGATCCGGGAACCGCTGATGTTGTTTCCAGGCAACGCCCGGTTTTTTCCGGCCGCGGAAACGGTAGTGCCGATTTCGCGGTTAGAAAGAGAGCGGGAACGCCGTCCGGGGCCAAACCATGCGGTCCCCGGATGCAAAGGTCATGGTATGTCCCTTATCTGCGACTGCATTTCTTTCACCTATCCCGGAGCGGAACACCCGCTTTTTACGGATGTGTCGTTTCAATTGACGGCACCGGGATTCCATTCGTTCTTCGGCCCTTCGGGGGTGGGGAAAACGTCTCTTGCCAAGATCATCACCGGCGATATCGACAGGTACTCAGGCAGGGTTTCGACCGACGGGCTCACGACCCTTCTCTATTCCCATAACAAGGAGCGGCTTCCCGGGTGGTCCGGAGTGGGCCGTCACCTGACGCGGGTCATCCCGTCGTCGATGCATTCCGGCAAAGATGAACTGGTGGAGATCTTCGGATTGTCCGACTGCATCAGATCACGGTTCGACCGGCTCTCCATGGGACAGCAGAACCGGGTCAACCTGATCCGCTATCTGCTCCAGGACTGGGATCTGTTGATCATGGACGAAGGCCTGGCCAACGTCGATGAACCTTCGCGAGAAAGGATCATCCTGGCCATCAAGGCGATGTTTCCCCAACGCTATATCATTTATATCTCGCATAATCTCATGGAAGTTGCCAGATTTTGCGATTCGATTCTGGTATTTTGCAGCAACGGCAAGACGCGGCAGACCGTCATGGTGAAGGGGTGCGACATCCGTACAGGGGAAGAGGTTTCGCGCACGGCCTTGGATGCAACCCTGCTGGAGATCATGAATGCTGGTTAGACGTGTCTGGCAATTCTTCATCATTTTCTTCCTTTTTATCGGCGGCCTGCTACTGCTGAAATACGGCATGGGTCTCTCCGATTACGTCATTCCGGCCCCGTCCGGCATGATCCACACCCTGATCGCGCAGTGCCGCCGCTACAGCCTTGCCACCTTGAACACCATGACAGTGGCGATCATCGGGCAGGTCCTGTCCGTCATCATGGCCTTCGTTATCGGGATCACCGGCCGTCAATCCACCTGGTTCGGCTCCTTCATCAAGGTCGCTGCCTACAACATCCAGGCGTACCCCATCGTCGCGTTGGCACCGATCCTCTTTATCCTGCTCGGCGACGGCTTTCTCACCCGTTTGCTGATAGCGGCCATGATCTGTTATTTCCCTGTGCTGCTCTCCGTTCTAGGGATCATGTCCAAGCCGGTTGATGATATCGAACACTTCTATAGGGCGACCGGCCGCATGCGCTGGCAGTTGGAGGTCAAGATCCGGACGTTTGAAAACCTGACCCAACTGACCACCGTCATCGCCGGCAGTGCCACGCTGGCCATGGCCGGGACGATTGTCGGCGAATTTATCGCTGCCGACACCGGAATCGGCTACAGTATCCGCATCGCCCTCTATCAAAGCGATCTGGGCAAGATTCTGGTCGCGCTTTTTCTGATCGGCATCACCATCGCCGTATACCAGGCATTGCTGGAATTGCTGGGGCTGGCGATAAAACGGGCCTGGACCGGAATGTAACTCCCTCTCCCCAAGAAAGAGCCGGGGTGAAGGGGCAAAACCTCTGTGTCCTGCCGACCAAGGAGCAACGATGAACACCATGACCAAAACTCTCTTGCTGCCTGCCTGGGCGCTGTTCCTGGCGGTGCTGCTGTTCACGGGCAATGCCCGTGCCAATGAAAAAGTGACCCTCCGCCTGAAATGGCTCCGCAATGTCAGTGTGGTCGGTGCGTTGTATGCAAAGACCCACCATGGCTTCGATAAGGAAGGGCTCGATGTGGATGTCAAGGCGGGCGGGCCTGAACGGGATGCGATCCGGGAACTGGAACTGGGGTACGCGGATTTCGGGGAGGCATCGGCCGACCAGGTGCTTCGGGCCCGCGCCAAGGGGTCGCCGGTGGTGGTGATCGCCCAGCTGTTTCAGGTCAACCCGCTGCAATGGATGTACCGCCCGGCGGATGTGCGGATCCGGAATCTTTCGGATCTGAAGGGGAAGGTCATCGGCGTGACATACGGGGGAAATGATGAAACCATCATGCGCACCCTGCTGGCCGAAGCCGGCATCAGGAGCTCGGAGGTAACGCTGTTCAGTGTCCGTTATGACTATACACCGTTTTACCGGCACCGGGTGCAGCTCTGGCCGGTCTATCGGAATGCCCAGGGTCCGATTATCGGTGCTCAACTCGAACAGGCGGGTGAAAAGACCGCCTATCTCAATCCAGCCCGGTTCGGTGTCAGATTCGTGGCCAACTCCGTGGTCACCGAATCGCGTATGGTAATGGAAAAGCCCGACCTGGTGAAACGGTTCCTGACAGCCCTGCTTGCGGGGTGGCGGCAGGCCCTTGATCCGAAAAATCAAGCGGAGGCCGTCAGGACCCTGCAGATGTTCGATCCCGATACACCGCGCCCGATCCTGGAGGAGCAGCTGAAGATCACGCGGGCGCTGGTTCAGCCGGATCCCGCTCTGGCCATCGGTACAATCGACGAAAAGGGCTGGGAACAGACCGAACATATCATGCGGACCCGGAAGCAGCTTTCCGGGGTGGTTGATCTCAAGGCGATATTAAAGTCGGTCGACCTCTCCGTTAAATAAAAGACATCCCCCGCCGGTTGTAAGGTTTCCCAAAAAAAGAAAGCCCTTGCGGCAGGGAAGGGCTTTCTTCCTGAGGGGTGCAGACGGCTTAGCACGGATGCATTGTCCAGATGCCGCAGGGACAGGTGTCGGCGCAGAAACCGCAGCCGATGCATTTCTTGTCGTCGGAGATATACTCATAGGTGGCCTTGAAACCGGCGACCGGAATGGCCGAGCCGTCGGGGGTGAGGTCCCGCCTGCTGATGGCCCCGGTCGGGCAGATCGTCTCGCAGAGATGGCAATCGCGACAGGAGGCGCAGGACAGGCACCGCCCAGCCTGGTTTTCCGGGTCATGATCGGATTGCTGCGGCATGTAATGGGTGATCGTCAGGGCCTGCTGCGGGATCAATTGCTTGGCAAACGGCTCCCATGCAACACCCTGGAATTTGGCGAGGATAAACTCGGCGGCCGTCTTGCCGGCACCCAGGGCATGGGTGGCCAGACCCGGCTTTTCCACATCGCCGATGGCCAGGACCTTTTGGTCGCTGGTCAGATGGGCCTTGTCGGTCTTGACCCAGGCGGCCCCGCCCACCGTTACGGTATCGACGCTGGACGACAGGAACGGCAGGGCCGGGACATCGCCGATGGAGATGATGACGGTCTGGGCCGGGATCGTCTCGCCGCCGTCCGTCACCAGCCCTTTGGCGGTAACCTCCTTGGTGACCACCGGCCAGCGGAAGGTGGCGCCGAGCGCCTCGGCGTTTTCCTTTTCCTTGCCGAAGGCCAGCGGCTTCTGGATATCGACCAGGCTCACCTGCTCGGCACCGAGCCGGTAGGCCTCGCAGGCCACATCGCAGCCGACGTTGCCGGCGCCGATGACGACCACCTGCCTGCCGACGGCGGGCGGGGTGTCGCTCTTGGCGCTTTTCAGGAAATCAAGGGCGGCGATGACCCGTTCATGGCCCGGGAACTGCAGGCGCCTCGGGGCATGGGTGCCGACGGCCACGACCACATAATCGAAGTCCTTCCGCAGTTCGGCGAATTTCTTCTTATCCATATCGACGCCTAAGTGGACGTGGATATTGGACAGGGAGAGAAAGCGTGCTATCTCCTGGTCCCAGATGGCCTGGGGCAGGCGTTCCCAGGGGATGACCTGGGAGAGCTTGCCGCCGATCTTCTTGTCCTTTTCGAACATGTGGACCTCGACCCCGGCCAGGGCCAGCTGCCAGGCGGCGTTCATGCCTCCGGGGCCGGCGCCGATGACCGCGACCTTCTTGCCGATCGGGTCGGCCGGCGTCGGGGCCTTGAAATGGCCGACGGCCTGACCGAGTACCTGCACGTCGATGGCCTCGTCGACACCCTGCCGCGAACAGTTCTCGACACAGAGGTTGGGGCAGATGGCCCCGCAGACGACGGCGGGCAGCGGCGTATAGCGCAGGATCATCTCATAGGCCTCGTCACTGCGCCCGTCGCGGATCAGACGCAGACGGTCGACGGTCGGGATATGGACCGGACAGAAGAAGGTGCAGGGGGCCGCCGACTCGCAGTTGGCCCAGTAGGGCCGGTTGCGCCGCAGGTCATCGGTGACGACGGCATCGATCGGGCTGCGGTCGATGCCGGGGGCGATATCACGCAACGGGTCGCCGCCGCCGAAGGCATCCTTCCAGAATCTCTCGCGAAACTCGGCCATCGGCATCGGGCCTGCGAACATCAATGCCCGCTCCTGCGGGGTAATGGCCGCCAGCACCTGCCACTCTTCCCGCACCGACAGGGTGGTGAGCAGCTCCGGAGCGCCTATGCGCTCGAGATAGCCTGCCATCCTCTCCATCAGCCACTGCCATTGCCCATCATCCGGCCGGTCCTGCCGGGCGCTGGTCTTCGGGTGCGAGCCGTCGATCCTGCCGCGGAAATAGATCAGGCCTCCGACCATCCCGACACAGGGCCGATACCCGAGGATGTTGTCGGGATTTTTCGGGTCGATGCCGCAGACCACGGCGATGCCGCCGCAGTTGAATTCGGCAAAGGAATCGCCGGTCGAACCGAGTACCCAGAGCTCGGGTTTGGTATAATCCGGGTTCCATTTGGTCATGGTGAGTCCCCGGGCGCCGATGGAGCCTCTGATGAAGACCTTGCCCATGGCCATGGCATTACAGGCGCCGTTGGTGGCGTTGCCGAGGACGGTGATTTCGGCGCCGATATTCAGATACCCCACGTCATCCGATGTGGCGCCGTGACAGACGATGGTCGTTCCCGGCATGCCCATGCAGCCGAGGCGTTGGCCGCTGGGCCCTTTGACCTCGATATGGAGTCCGTCCGGTCGCTGCAGCCTGATACCGATATTATGTTGGCCATAGGACTCGAGGGTGATATGGGAAGACGCCGATGCGGCCTGGCGCACCATCTTCTCGAAATCCATGGATGTGATTCGTCGGCCCTGTTCGTCACGGCCTTTTACAACTAGCATAGTCACGAAGAACTCCTTCTCTTAAAGAGCAGTTCGTGGCCGGACCAGGTTCAATCTGATCCGGCCGGTTTGTTTAATGGGGTGCGGAGCAATCATCACCGGTTGAACTCGTACAGCCGCGGCCGGAGAGGATCAACAGACATATTTTATCTGCAGCCTGTCCGCCGCCTCTTTATCGGCGATGCCCAGGGCATCCGACATGCCGATGGGCAGGCTCTGGGAGCGTCCCAGGGGTGCCATGATCTTTTTCACCTCGGTATGGATCGCCATGAAGACCTCGGCAAGCCGCTCGGCGACCAGATCGGGATCCAGGCGCCGGTAGAGTTTCGGGTTCTGGCTGGTGATCCCCTTCGGGCAGATGCCGAGGTTGCAGACGTTGCACCGGTTCTTTTCACTGCCGAGGCAACCGGCGGTCGATTGCATGATGTACTTGCCGATATGGACCCCGGAGGCCCCGAGCATGATCAGCGCCATGCCGTTCTGGGCAACATTGCCGTTTTTGCCGATCCCGCCGGCGGCAAATATCGGGATCTCGTTCTGCCTGCCCTGGGCGACCAGATCGAGATAACATTCCCGCACATTTGAGGCGATGGGATGTCCGGTGGCGTCCATGGACACATTGTAGGCGGCCCCTGTCCCGCCGTCGATACCGTCGATCACCAGCCCGCCCGCGTAGGGGTTGCGGACCAGATTGTTCAGCACCGATTTCGAAGAGGTGGAGGCCGAGATCTTCGGATAGACCGGAACCCTGTGGTCGAAGGCCATGGACAGGGTCTGGATCATCTTCATCACGCTCTCCTCGATGGAGTAGAGGGTCTGATGGACCGGCGGCGACGGCAGGTCGACTCCTTCCGGGACGCCGCGCAGACGGGCGATCAGCTTCGAGACCTTGAACCACATCAGCAGGCCGCCGTCGCCGGGTTTTGCCCCCTGGCCGTATTTGATCTCGATGGCCGCCGGATCACACTGCATGTCCGGAATGGCACGGATGATCTCGTCCCAGCCGAAGTAGCCGGAGGCGATCTGCAGGATAAGGTATTTCAGATACTTGCTCCTGAGCACCCAGGGCGGACAACCCCCCTCGCCGGTACACATGACCACCGGCAGTCCCAGGACCTCGTTGCAGTAGGCCACACCCTGCAACAGGCCGAGCCACATATTGGGCGACAGGGCGCCGAAGGACATCGAGCCGACCACGAAGGGAAAGATCTGCCGGGTCGGAGGGATCCAGCCACCGCTCAATGTTCTTGCGAGGAATTCTTCAGGCGGCAGGACCCTGCCCAGGGTGGTGGTGACCGTGAACTCGTGTCTGCCGGCATCGAGGGCCGGGTCGGTGAGCATGGAGATCCGATCGAAGAGGATCCGGTCCAGCAGGGTCGGGCCGCTGACGTTTCTGCGCCCGCCGCGTTTTCTCGGTTCCCCGTGCTGGTTCTGGAAAAAGTGGGTGCGGAGTTCGTTGGCATTCGGTACCGGGCCGATGGCCTCGTTGGGGCAGACCATCGAACACATCCCGCAGCCGATGCAGGCATTGGCCATGGTGGTCCGCTGGCGGATGCCGACAAAGGTCCGGTACTCGTTGCCCCGGTTGGTGTTCAGGATATCGAGTTTCGGCATCCTCTGACGCCGGTGGGCGAGATAAATCGCATTTTTCGGACAGACCGAGGTGCAATTGCCGCACAGGGTGCATCTGTCTTCACGGTGTTCGACGATCCACTGGAAATCGCTGTAGGTCAGGCTGCTTGGGGTAACGGATACGGATCGTACTGAGACCATATTGTCAGCTCCTTTCTATCTGGAGGTATGATGATTGTATGTTCGCGCATGGGTTGGAAGTCAAAGGACGGGTCCCGGTCGGGCACCATCGCATCGACCCCGCACATCTCGGAGGCGATGGCCCACTCGCCCGGCCGGCCGCCGACGATGGCCGGCCGCATCTTCTTCTGGTCCATGACCAGCAGACAGGTCTCGTCGGGCAGGGTGCCGATCACGGCGTTGGGGCCGTCGATGATCAGCCGGCGGCAGGCATTGCGCAGACCCATCAGAAAATTCCCTTGCGGGTGGTTTTCCAACTCGCCGGGACTGAGCGGAGTGATGATATGCTTGTAGGCCTGCAACGGCAGTTTCAGCATCTTCAGGGTGTAGTGAAGGATATGGGTAAAGACCTCGGAGTCGCTCTGATAGCCCATATAGCCCGGGAAGGCCTTGCCGAGCAGCCAGTCGCGGATCGGGACAAAGGCCGTATTCTCGCCGTTGGTCATGGTCGAGATGCCCTGGAGAAAAAACGGGTGGCAGGCATAGAGGTTGATACCGTAATTGGTGTTCTGTCTCCCCTGGGCCATGCAGATGCGGGACTTGATCTGGCCGTCGTGCAGGCAGAGGATCTCGCCGACCTCGAGCGGCCAGCCGACCTCTTTGATGACCATGACATCGGGCCAGAAGGAATAGACCGTGAGATCGCCGCCATGGTCCTCTCCATCCTTCCTCAGGGCCAGCCGGGTGAGCATCAGCTCCTCATCCTTTTCTTCCTGGGAGCTCTTGGAAAAGTTATCGGGCATGCGATAGGCCCGAACAAAATAGCGGTAGCGATCCTTGGCCTGGATCAGGTCCCGGCGCATCGCAAATTTATGGTCATATTTCAAATCGTAGCCGCGTCCTTCCATGAAGGCGTCGAGACGATGCCACGCCTTTTCGCTGTGGGCTATTCCGGAAAGGATCGGGAATTTAGGATTATATTTGACATCTTCGAACTCCATGCCCCTAGGTAGAATACCCAAGCCGGTGCCGTCTTTGACTTCCTTCATGGCTTCCATGGCTGTCAGAACCGCATAGGGCGAAAAGGGTTCGTTGGCTGTTTTCAGGGCTAAACGGCACATCTTTTTCTCCTGATTGATGGTTGCAAACCACCCGGAGGTGGTTCAATCGGCAGGGACGGAACCTCTGCCGGCCCCTGCCCGATTCTTGTCATTGCCTTGTTTTTTGTGTCGCCGGCCTTGCCGATGCCGAGGGCTCCACTTCGTTTGGGCCCGCAGGTCTGCCGGCGAGAATTTTAATTTTATCGCAATTTTGTAATATTTATATTTAGACAAATGACAATGATGACAATATTGCGATGGACCTGAACTATTACTCTGAAGGTCGTGTAAAGTCAAGAGGATTTCGGAAAAATGGCCTCAGTACGCAATGATGCTATTGATTCGAAGACAACCTGCCGAAAAGAAAAATGATCGGCAAAAAGACAGTGTCTCTTTCTATTCTGCAACGACACGGCGGGGCGGTTCCGGCGGGATGAGATGACGGGCGGCATGTTTGCCATGGCAGGACAAGCATCAGAGGGGGAATGAGCGGATGGGGGGAAAAAAGAGATGTCCGGCATATCCGTCCGTGACGGGTGCCGTTCAGGTACCGGACGGCGGACAGCCGCGGGACAGTTATCCCGGCGCATCGGGGGCGGTGATGGAGGTCTCCGGCAGAGGAGGCCTCCTGATGGAGACGATTATTGCGGGGTTGGTTGCCGGTGTGATCGGTTGGCCGGTCGTTCTCCATGATCTGTTGGGGTCAGCCGATTTCGCACCGCTCTATTCGGGCAGGGGGGAGTGTTGCCCGATGTTGAGATGCCGGTATATCCATGGGGTGCCGTTTCAGGTAGCCTTCCATTCCCATGGACTGGATTATGCCAACCGGCTTCTTACCATAGTCTCCAAAGGGGATCTGAAAATCATCCACCGGCGGAAGGTCCCCATTCTGATGGAACTCTCACTGGAGAGAATCGCAGTCTCGCCGTTGGGGGCGGCCATGCAATGGGCGGGAGGCGATGAGCCTCTGGTCCTCGATTTCAACCGCGGCCCCGAGGTCTTCAGCGAAACCGCATTTTCCTTCAATATCGGTAAAGAAGGCAGGGCAGGTCTGGCCGGCTGCGGATTCGTGGCCTTTGCCGATGGCTGATCCGCCACCGGCTGGAAACGGGGCATCCTGCGCAAGGAGCCGATCGTCGGGGGGCTATTTGAAGATATTCCCTCTCTTGACCTGATCGATCTTCTGCTTGATTTCGGTAGCTTCCTTGACTCCGGGAATCTCCTCGACCTCTTTCAGGCCCTGTTTGAATGAAGAGATTGCCTTGCCGAGACCTGCGCCGAGCTCGGGCAGTTTTTTGCCGCCGAATACCAGAAAGGCGATGGCCAGGATGACAAGCAATTCAGGTGTTCCAAGTCCGAACATCATGGGCCCCGTACGGTTGAATGGATCTGAGGGGAGACGGCCGATCAGGCGGCGGAATCCGGTTTGTTGTCGTTATCGATCTTCTTGGCCTCCTGATCTTTGGTCGCTTCCTTGAAGTTCTTGATTCCCTTACCGATACCCGCACCGATATCCGGCAGTTTACCGGCGCCGAAAATTATTACGACAATTACCAGGATAACCAAGAGTTCCGGCATACCAAGTCCGAACATAGCAGTACCTCGAAGTAGAAGTTCTTGAGAGGAAAAGACCGCTTACACTCCACAACCGCAGCATCTTTTCCCCGAGTGGTCACGATCGGAGCCATGGTGGGGTCCGGCCGTACCGGGCCGTCCGGAGCGACCTTCTTCGGTGGAGAATGAACACCGATCTTAGGGTCGAATGTAGAGCAGTGGTTGCAGAAAGTCAAGGCCCGCGATGGCCGGGGCCGAAATCATCTCTGATTGAAACGGTGGTTCAGCAGGATTTTTCGGCCGATCTCGGTCATCGCCGACAGGATCTCCTCCTCGTCGATGGTCAGCAGTCGCCGGTTGTGCATCACCTGGCGGCCGTTGATGAAGGAATGGATGACATCGGCGCCCCGAGCCGCATATACCAGGTGGGACGGCACATTGTAGATCGGCGTCAGGTGGGGTTTCTTCAGGTCGAGGACGATGACATCGGCCTTTTTCCCCGGGGCAAGCGACCCGATCCTGTCTGCGGCCAGCAGGGCCGACGCCCCGCCCAGGGTTGCCGCATGCAGTGTTGCCTCGGCAGTCATCACGGTCGGGTCCATGCAGGCGACCTTGTGGACCTTGGCCACACTGTTCATCTCGGAGAACATGTCCACGTCGTTGTTGCTGGCGCTGCCGTCGGTCCCTAATGACAGGATGATGCCTTTCTTGAGCATCTCGACGGCCGGGGCGATGCCGGAGGCGAGCTTCATATTGGATTCCAGACAATGGGCCACCTTGACCCGGTGCTTTGCCAACAGCTCGATCTCCTGCTCGTCCAGTACGACACAGTGGTCGGCAAGGGTCCGTTCTGTCAGGAGGCCGAGGTTTTGCAGATGGTTGACCGGGGAGCATCCGTAGCGCTGTCTGCAGGTTGCGACCTCCTCCCGGTTTTCGGAGAGATGGATGACATAGAGGCTTTCCTGCTCGGAGGCCAACTCGCCCAGCCGCTTGAGAAGATCCGGAGAGCAGGTATAGACGCTGTGCGGGTCGCAGGTGATGGTGATCAGCGGGTGGTTGCGATATTCGGCAAACATCTCCTTGATAAGGGTGAAGCCGTTGGCCGGCTCTCCGTAGCAGGGGGAGGGGAAATCATAGAGGACCTCGCCGATCCAGGCCCGCATGCCGGCAGTATCGGCGGCCCTGGCGACATCCTTGGCGAAGAGGTACATATCGCAGAAGCTGGTGGTTCCGGATTTGATCATCTCGGCGACGGAGAGCAGGCTTGCCTGATAGACCGTCTCCCCGGTCAGCTCCGCCTCGATCGGAAAGATATGGTCCTGCAGCCAGGTCATCAGCGGCAGGTCATCGGCCAGCCCACGGAAGCAGGTCATTGCCGCATGGGTATGGGTGTTTATCAACCCGGGCATAATCAGACCGTGGGGTTCATGCAGACGCCTTGCCTCCGGGTAGAGCCGAACGAGCTCGTCGGTCGGACCGACTGCGGCGATGGTATCTCGGGCGATGGCGATGCCGGCGTTCTGCATCAGACCTGCCTGGCTGGCGGCGGGCAGAAGATAGCGGCCGGTGAGGAGAAGATCGATTGGGGTTGCCGGTGTGGTCATATTGTGGCCATTTTTTACGATCCTGAATACTTACGTTGTCTTATTCATTCTGCCGACGATTTCGATAATCAGGCGTTCGAGTCGTGGGGCGGCCTGGGATGCCGTGTCGATGACGTCCTCCAGGGAGATCGGTTGAAAGTTATCGGGATCGTTGACGTTGGCGACAACCGACAGCCCGAGGACCGTCAGCCCGCCATGCAGGGCCACCAGCACCTCCGGCACCGAAGACATGCCCACGGCGTCGGCGCCGCAACCCTGCAGCCAGCGTGTCTCCGCCGGTGTCTCCAGGCTCGGTCCGGGGATACAGACATAGACCCCGGTAACGACATTTTTCAGACTGCAGCGCCGGGCACAGTCCAGAGCGATCCTGATCAATTCCGGATCGTAGGGGCAGGACAGGTCAGGGAAGCGTGGTCCCCAGCCGTCGATGTTTTCGCCGCGCAGCGGGTTTTCTCCCAGGAAGTTCAGGTGGTCCCTGACGACCATGATCGAGCCGGGGGCAAAGAGGGGGTTGAGACCCCCGGAGGCATTGGTCAAAACAAGGGTTTTTGGCCCCAGCAGGGACAGGACCCTGATGGGAAAGGCGACCTCCTTGGTCGAGTACCCTTCATAGTAATGGAATCTCCCCTGCAGGACGGCCAGGGGATGGCCGTCCAGATGACCGAGGATCAGGTTGCCCCGGTGACTTTCGACGGTGGACTGCGGGAAATGCGGGATCTCGGCATAGGGCAGGATCAGGGCGGGATCCACCCGCTCGGTCATGCCGCCCAGTCCGGTCCCCAACTGCAGGATCGTCTGCGGCAAAAAGGGAAACCTGTCGCGCAGAAAGGCCACGCAGTCCTCCACCTGCCGCCGATGACGATCTGTTTGTCCGTTCATGTCCATAGTCTCTATCTTTGTCGCTCCGACAGCATATTCCGATTTCCGGGTCCTACTTGGAGATGGCATGCTCCTTGATAAAGGCCTTGATCCGTTTGCCGTCGGCATCCATCAACTCGCAACGGGAGGGTTTTTCCATGATACCCGCCAGGGCCTCGGGCATCGCCGGTGCCTGCCCGATGGCCTTCTCGACGGCTGAGGCGAATTTTGCCGGGTGGGCCGTCGCCAGGCAGACCATCGGCACATTCTTCTTCAGGTTGGCAAGGGCTGCGTTGACACCGACTGCCGTGTGGGGATCGAGGATGTAGTCATGTTCGGTATAAAAATCGGCAATGGTCTGCCGGACCTCCTCTTCGGAGACGCTCTTGGCCGTGAAATCACGCCGTATCTGGTCTTGATGATCCGAGAGGTCCAACCGGCCGGTGGCGGTGAATTCCGCCATGGCCTCCCTGGTCCTCTCCGGTTCCTTGTCCAGCAGGTAGAAGAGATAGCGCTCAAAGTTGGAGGCAGCCTGGATGTCCATGGACGGACTGGAGGTGGCGACGACCTCCGCCAGGGAATAATCGCCGTTGGTGATAAAACGGGACAGGATGTCATTGGCATTGGTTGCCAGCACCAGATTGTGGATCATCCCTTCGGGCAGTATCTGCTTGGCGATATACCCGGCGAAGATATCACCGAAATTGCCGGTGGGAATGGCAAAGTCAAAGGCCCGGTCCTTTTCGTTCCGCATGATATGCAGACCGGCATAGATATAGTAGACGACCTGCGCGAGAACCCTGGCCCAGTTGATGGAATTGATGGCCCCCAGGTTAAGGGCGGTTTTGAACTCGATATCGGTGAAAATGGATTTGACGATGGCCTGACCGTCGTCGAAGGTCCCGCGGATGGCGATGTTGAAGACATTGGGGTCCAAAACCGTGGTCATCTGTTTTTCCTGGATCGGGCTGACACGTTTATGGGGATGGAGGATGAAGATGGTGATCCTCTTCTTGCCGCGAACCCCATGGATGGCGGCGCTGCCGGTGTCGCCGGAGGTGGCCCCGAGGATATTCATCACCCCGTCGGTTTTTTCCAGCAGGTATTCGAAGAGATTGCCGAGGAACTGCAGGGCCACGTCCTTGAAGGCCAGCGTGGGTCCGTGGAACAGTTCCAGGATATACAGATTGCCGCGGCGGACCAGTGGGGTGACCTCTTTTGTGCCAAAGCCCGCGTAGGACGTGTTGATCAGGTCACGCAGGTCGCTGTCGGGGATATCATCGATGAACCGCGACATCACCTCGAAGGCCAGCTCCTGGAAGGTCAGGTCCTGCCAGGAATTTACAGTGTTGTTGCCGATTCGGGGAATGGTCCGGGGCAGAAGAAGACCTCCGTCGGTGGCCAGTCCCATCATCACTGCCTGGGTGAACGGGATCGGGGGTATCCCACCTCGTGTGCTCAGATATTGCATAGGTCCATACTTTTGAAGGTTATTCGGATTAGGCTATACTGAAAAATTGCCCTTTTGTCCGATATCAGCGGTATGCTTAAATTTTTATCCTCGGAACAGCGCGTTATGCCTGCGGGAAAATTTTTTGCATACCTTGATCTTGAGCTGAAAATCCACTTATTTCAAGGCAGCCATAGGTCTTTGAAAGGGACAGCAGATAACCGGTGATCGAGAGTCAGATTTCATCAGGATCGATCCGGCGAGCATCGTGCCAGAGACCTTCCAGATTATAAAACGTTCTCTGTTCATGGTAAAAGATATGGATGATGACATCGTCGAAATCCAGCAGGACCCATGTGCCCTCCTGGAGGCCTTCGGTATGCGATGCCTTGATTCTTTTGGTCCGGAACGCACCCTCGATGGTCTCGGCAATTCCCTGGACGTGCCGTGTCGACCTGCCGTTCATGATAACGAAATAATCGGTAAAGGAAGAGATTCCCCGGACATCAAGGATCACCAGATCTTCCGCCTTCGCATCGAGTGCGATTCGGGCACAGGCCTTAGCAAGGTCCAATCCTTCCTTGGATTGATGTGTTGTCTTGAGTTTTTTCATGGGTAAACTTACAGGATATCAGTTGTCCTGTGATTTTTTCTTGGCCTTTCTCGGAGGAAAGTCAAAACTGATCTTACCATTCTTTCCCAGAAGAAGGAAGGCATCAAATGGCCTCTTTTTTTTCGAGATGAATCCTTGGATCAGTTCGGTTTTCCCCTGAGCCAGAAGCTGTGAGATATGCTCGGGGGCAATGGCCCTGGAGAGGATGACCTTGCTTATCTTCAGGCCTTTGGCCTCATCACCCGTCAAGGCTGATTCGGACATATAGGCGCCGGGGGTGTCGTAGACGGGGGTCTTGTCGATGGGCGACAGGCCCAAGGGGGGCGATTTCCTGATATCGTCGAGGTTCAGATCGTTCATGGAGTCGGCAAAGATAAATTCGATCTTGCTGTTTTTCATCCTGATCGAGGCGGTGAAGGTCTTGCCTTTTTTGGACCTGAAGTCGTTGAAGGGGCCCAGTGTCTCGCCTCTGACCAGGTCGGTGACTTCCTTCGGGGACATGACCCTGCCGCCCAGGACCTTGCGGATCTTGGTTTTTGCGTCCTCGGAGACATAGGCCGTCGCCGAGTCAAAGTAACGGACGCCGTCGATGGGGCTGAACGGCGCCTCCGTTTGAGCCCCGGCGCTCTCAAAATTCTTGATCTGGGAGGTTATATGGGCGGTCAGCTCCCTGATTTCCTGCATGAACCGGGTCCTGGTAAATTCACCCCGGATGATCCGGTTGAGCTTGTATTCCCACTCTCCGGTCATCTCCGGTGAGGCGAGAACATCGATCTTCATTGCCTCGAGCAGGGCCAGGAGTTCGAATGCCTTGCCGGTCGGTGCCAGGTCCCTGCCTTCTCTGACCACATATTTCTCGTTGATCAGCTTTTCGATGATGGCGGCCCGGGTCGCAGGGGTGCCCAGTCCCCGATCCTTCATCGCTCCGGCCAGTTCGTCGTCCTCCACCAGTTTGTCGGAGTTTTCCATGGCCGACAGCAGCGTCGCTTCGTTATACCGGGGGGGCGGGACGGTCTCGGTCTCCTCCTTGGTGATGCGCCGGCATTCCACTTTCGTTCCGGCCTTGATGGGGGTCAGGACCTTGTCCGGATCATCCTCTTCCTTTTTGCCGTAGATCATCTTCCAGCCCGGATCGGTCATGATCTTGCCTTCGGTGAGAAAGGACTCTCCGGCAACCGTCGAGACGCGTCTGGTCAGGAAAAAGAGGGCCGGGGGGAAGAAGACGGCCAGGAAGCGTTGGACGACCGTTCGGTAGATTCTGAGCTCGGCCTCCGACAGGGAAGCCGGCAGCTTGTTGGTCGGGATGATTGCATGATGATCGGAGATCTTGGCGTTGTTGAAGATGCGTTTGTCGGGTCGAATGTACCCTTTCTTCAAGGCGATATCGGCAAATTGGCCGAACTGCCATCCGGTCTGGGTCTGCAGCGACTCTTTGGCGGTCGCCACATAGTCTTCCGGGAGATGGCGGCTGTCCGTCCGGGGATAGGTGAGGACCTTGTGCCGTTCATAGAGAGCCTGGGCGATCGCCAGGGTGTTCTTGGCCGAAAAGCCGAAACGGGAATTGGCCTCACGCTGCAGTGAGGTCAGATCGAAGAGTTGCGGTGCGCGCTGGCTCGACTTTTTATTCGTGTCCTCGACTGCGGCAGGCTTTCGTGAGCAGGCGGCAATAATCCGGTCGGCCCTGGCCGGCTCCCAGATGCGATCCTCCTTGCCGTCGGGATTGGCCGGATCCTTGGCAAAGGTCGAATCGATCCATTTGCCGGTATAGGATCCGTCCGGGAAGACGAAATCGGCCAGGAGCGTGCAGTACGGCCGGGGGGAAAAATTGAGACGTGCCTGCTCCCGTTTGACAAGCAGGGAGAGCGTCGGCGTCTGGACCCTGCCGCACGGGGTCAGGAAGAAGCCGCCGCGACGAGAGTTGTATCCGGTCAGGGCCCGGGTCGCATTGATGCCGATCAACCAATCGGACTCGGACCTGCACAGCGCGGTGTCCTCGAGGGCCGTCATTTCGGCGTTGTCCCGCAGATGAGCAAAACCGCTCTTGATGGCCTCATTGGTCATCGATTGCAACCAGAGCCGGCGCAGGGTTTTTTTGGCCACCGACTGGTTCCAGACGTATCTGATGATATATTTAAAGATCAACTCTCCTTCCCGACCGGCATCGCAGGCGTTGACGATCTCTTTGACATCCTGTCTCCGGATCAGCTTTTCCAGGGCGTTGAGCTGGCTTTTGGTCCCTGACAGGCCTTTTAACGGGAAGGTATCCGGCAGTATGGGGAGGTTCTTCATCTCCCATTTCTGGTATTTTTGATCAATCTCTTCAGGATAACAAATAGATACAAGGTGTCCTATCGCGTAAGACACGATGTAGTTGTCTCCCTCGTAATGGGTCTTGCTCTTCTTGAATGTATCGGGCAGGACCTTGACGAGATCGGCGGCTACACTCGGTTTTTCGGCAATGATCAATATTTTATCGCTCATAGGGCATACTGTATCCACATCCTGTTTTTTCGCTACCGGAGGCTGAAAATTGCCAGTTGTTGTATAGGCCTGTTTCCCGTTTGTCAATTGTATTCTTACTGTCCTCCAGACATTTTATGGCAGGGCGGTCTCATCGGCAGGGACGGTTTCCTTTGTTTTTTATGATAGTTTTCAACAAGATACAAAGATAAGGTCCTTCCGGCGACCGTGCTGATTTTTCGTGTCCGTAAAAAATACCCTGCACGGAGCTTGCTTCCGCCGGTTGATCCCGGGGATGGTGGGGAGGCAATCTCCGGGGATTGCATACTTCATTCTTGACAAAAGGGTGCTTTTGTGTTTACTTGCTTCGGTTGTAATGGATGTATTGTGCGGGCATAGCTCAGTTGGTAGAGCGCAAGCTTCCCAAGCTTGAAGTCGCGAGTTCGAGCCTCGTTGCCCGCTCCATTCGGGTCCGATCGGATGATTTTCCGGAAGGCGTTGCAAGCCGAAGATCTCCGGTTTTCCTCCTGTATATTTTGTTGCGGGCAGGCTTTAGAAAGTGGGCTGTGCCCGCTTTTTTTTTATGTCCGTTCACACGATGAGGAACCAAGCGCAGATGACGGATCTGGTTGTGGAAAAAGTTCGTGCCTTTGCCGAAGAGCTCTTGCCTTCCATCGGGCTGGAGCTCTTCGATATCCAATTCCGCAGGGAAGGGCACGGCTGGGTGCTGCGCCTTGTTGTCGACCGGGAAGAGGGGGTGTCGCTGGATGACTGTTCGGTGGTAAGCCGGGAAATCAGTGACTATCTTGATGTTGAGGATATGATAGAGCAGTCCTATCATCTTGAGGTGTCGTCGCCGGGACTTGAACGGCCGCTCCGCCATAGGGATGATTTCAAACGCTTCCGTGGGAAAAAGGTCCGGGTCAAACTTCGTCAGGCCCTAGGTGGACAGCGTGTTTTCGTGGGGGTGATTTCCCGGGTGGGCGATGATGCGGACATCGAACTGATCCTTGAGAAGGGGGACACGCTCAGGTTTCCCTACGAGGCGGTACATACGGCCAGGTTGTCGCTTTGAAAGGGACGACCAAACAGCAAAACGGGAAAACGACTGGTATCCGAACCGTCATGTCGAAATAAAAAAGGTGGGGTAAAATAATGTTATCAGATCTGAAACGAATAATCGACCAGATCAGCAGGGATCGTGGGTTTGATAAGAGATTATTGATCGAGGCCATTGAAGAGGCAGTCCAGTCTGCCGCCCGGAAGAAGTTGGGGAGTCGACGCGATATTGAAGTCCGCTATAATGAGGAGTTCGGAGAGGTCGAGGTCTTTCAGTTTCGAAGCGTTGTCGAAGAGGCGGAGGATGAGCAGACCGAGATCTCCTTTGCCGACGCCAAGCTGCTCGACCCTGAAGTGCAGTTAGGCGATGAACTTGGCGAGAAGATGGAACATATTGAGGACCTGGGCAGGATAGCCGCCCAGTCGGCCAAACAGGTCATCATTCATAAGATGAAGGATGCCGAACGGGATGTTATCTACGATATGTTCAAGGACCGGCTGGGAGAGGTGGTGAGCGGCATCGTTCAGCGTTTCGAGCGGGGAAACATGGTGGTCAACCTGGGGCGGACGGATGCCGTTCTGCCCAAGGATCAGCAGATACCGAAACGCTCGTTTAAACAAGGCGACAGGATACGGGCCTATCTGATGGAGGTCAAACAGACCAGCAGGGATTCCCAGTTGATGCTGTCCAGGACCTGTGATGAATTTTTGGCCAAATTGTTTCACCTTGAGGTCCCCGAGATCTCCGAGGGGATCGTAAGGATCATGGGAGTCAGCCGTGAGCCCGGATTCAGGGCCAAAATCGCCGTAAGCTCGACCGAGTCGGATGTGGATCCCGTCGGTGCCTGTGTCGGTATGAAGGGGTCTCGAGTGCAGAATGTGGTCCAGGAACTGCAAGGGGAGCGGATCGATATCGTCACCTGGAGTCCCGATCCGGCAAAGTATGTCTATAATGCACTGGCCCCGGCCCATGTGAGCATGGTCAGAGTCGACGAGGAGAACAGATCGCTTCTGGTGGTTGTCCCCAATGATCAATTGTCCCTGGCCATTGGCCGGCAGGGGCAGAATGTCCGCTTGGCCTCGAAATTGCTGGGTTGGCGCATCGATGTCAAGAGCGAGCAGCGGTATGCCAATCTCGAGGATCCCGGATACCAGGCCTTGTTGACGCTCACAGGGGTGGAGGAACCGCTGGCCGATCAGCTGGTTGCGAAAAATATAAAATCACTGGCCGACATGGCAGACGCAAAAGTGGAAGACCTGACAATTCTTCGTGCAATTGATGATGCATTTGCTGTATCACTTATTGAAGAGGCCGGAAAAATTCTCGAAAAGGCCCCATTATCCTCCGGAGATGATCAAGAGATGGCCGCAAAAGATGAGCCGGACACGGTGTCCGGGGAAAGCCCGGGGGATGGGCAAGCGCCTGACGATGATTCCGGGGAGATGGAAGTCGGCAAGGCGGATGGGGAATAAGACCCGGGAAAGAGGGCCTGTCAGAACCTGCAAGGCATGCGGATGCAAAGCCCATAAGGATATGCTGTACCGTTTCGTTTGGCGCGATGACAGGCCGGTTGCGGACGGGAAAAAGCAGATGGTCGGCCGGGGTGCATATTGCTGCAGACGGGAGGGGTGCGTGTCCGGTTTTCTAGGGCGGGAAAAGAAGTGGAAAACGGCTTTCAAACTGCAATGATGGTTGAGCGGCTGACGGGCGCGAGACGTTTTCTGAAAAGAGTCGATGGTTCTGGGTGGGTATTACGGTGGAGAAGGATATACGGGGGCAAGGAATGGGCAGGGTGAGGATATACGAATTGGCCAAGGAGGCCGGGATGAGCAGTAAGGCATTGGCCTCAAAATTGATAGAAGAAGGGTATGATGTCAAAGGTCCGAGTTCAACGGTCGACGACGAAACAGCTGGAAAAATCCGAGCTTCCGTCCTGAAAGAGAGCGACACTGCCATGGTGGAAAAGAGGATAAGCGCCACCCAGGGGCCGACGGTTATCCGCCGCAGACCGACGACGATCATCCGTCGCAGACCGCATGATGCGTCTGGAGAATCCGAATCTGCCGGCAAACCGGAACAACAGGGTGCCGCTTCCTCAGCAGAAATTCAAGGCGCCCGACCGGAAGAGCAGGACGGGGCAGGGATCGCACCGGCCCAGGCGGCGAAGTCTGAAGAACGCCCCCCCGTTGCGGAGGCGTCCGTCAAAGAGCAGGGCCTTGAGGATCGCACGGAGGACGTGGGAAAAATGGAACCGGGTATTGCCGAAAGGCCGGTTGTCGACAGCAAACCCGATGAGAGACCACAGGCAGCAGAGACGGCGGAGAGGTTCAAACCCGTCCCGAAGAAGGAAGCTCCCGCCGGCAAAAAGGGAAAGAAAGAACCTGTCAGGAGGGGATTGGCGAGGGTCGTCGGCAGTATCGATATGCCGGTGGAGGAGGAGACCAAGGCCCCGGTGCAGCGTCCGCGCAAGAAGGGTGTGAAGGGGTTTGAAGATCGTCAAGCCGACGGTCCGGCGATTCCGGCGATCGATTCGAATGTCGATGAGAGCGGCAAGGGTAAAAAGAAGGGCAAGCGGCTTGTTCTCGTTCCGGATGCGGACCAGGATCAGGAAAAGGGGTGGAAACAAGGAAAGTCTCTGAAAAAAGGGAAAAAAAGCGTCAAGTTTACCCATTTCAACGATGAGTATCAACGGGGAGGCGGCGGGAAAAGAGGAAAAAAGGGCGGCAGGAATCGTGACAAGCAGATCCCGCAATCCACCATCGAGATGAAGGCGATCAAGAAACGGATCAAGGTCTACGATACGATAACCGTCGGTGATCTGGCCAGCAGGATGAAGGTGAAGGCCAGTGAAGTGATTGCCAAGTTGATGGGAATGGGAGTCATGGCGACGATGAATCAGGCAGTTGATGTTGAGACATCAATGATCATCGCCACCGATTTCGGCTACGAGGTGGAACAGGGCATCACCGAGGAGATCGGTATCCAGATGCTGGAAGAAAAAGAGGAAGGGGGCGACCTGAAACCTCGATCCCCGGTGGTCACGGTCATGGGCCATGTCGATCACGGCAAGACATCCATCCTCGATGCCATTCGAAAGACCGACGTTGCCCTTGGTGAGGCCGGTGGAATCACGCAGCATATCGGGGCCTATCATGTCAGATCCAATGCCGGGGACGTCACCTTTATCGATACACCGGGCCACGCGGCATTCACCGAGATGCGCTCCCGCGGCGCCCAGGTCACGGATCTGGTGATTCTGGTTGTCGCCGCCGACGACGGGGTAATGGACCAGACGCGCGAGGCCATTCACCATGCCCAGGCAGCCGAGGTGCCCATCCTGGTTGCCGTCAACAAGATCGATAAGGACAACGCCGATCCGGACCGGATAAAAAGGGAGCTGGCCGAGCTTGGTCTTAACCCCGAAGAGTGGGGGGGGCAGACCATTTTCTGCGAGGTTTCGGCCAAGAAGAATATCGGTATTGACAACCTGATGGAAAACATCCAGTTGATGGCCGAGATGCTGGAGTTGAAGGCCGATGCAAAACGCAAGGCCAAGGGAAGGGTTATCGAGGCACAATTGGACAAGGGCAGAGGGCCTGTGGCCACTGTTCTGGTTCAGGAAGGGACGCTTGTACCTGGAAATTTCTTTGTTGTCGGCCAGTACAGCGGCAAGGTCCGTGCCATATTGGATGATAAGGGGCGACAGATCAAGGAGGCCGGCCCGTCGATCCCGGTGGAGGTCCAGGGTCTTGCCGGAGTGCCGTCGGCCGGTGACGAATTTATCGTCGTAACGGATGAAAAGATGGCGCGCAGCGTCAGCCATTCCCGGTCCTTGAAGGCCCGTGAGACGGAGCTGGGGGCAAGTACGAAGATCTCTCTGGACAAACTCTTCGAGAAGATGAATCAGGGCGATGTCAAGGAACTGCGGGTCGTTCTCCGGGCCGATGTGCAGGGGACCCTGGAGGCCTTTGCCAAGGCGGCCGAGGAACTTTCCACCGACCAGATCAAGGTCAGGGTGCTGCATGAGGGCACCGGGACCATCACCGAATCCGATATCCTTCTCGCCTCCGCCTCGGAGGCGATCATCATCGGCTTCAATGTCCGGCCGTCCGCCAAGGTCAAGGAGCTTGCCGCCAAGGAAAATGTCGATGTCCGGGCCTATGACGTCATATATAATGCCCTGGACGATATCCGCAAGGCCATGGTGGGCATGCTCGAACCGACCTATGAAGAGGATGTGATCGGCAGCGCCCAGGTCAGGGAGTCTTTCCACGTTCCGAAGGTCGGGACCATTGCCGGCTGCGCGGTTTTGGAGGGCAAGATTCAGCGCAATGCAGGGGTCAGGGTCCTGCGTGACGGCGTGGTCATCTATACCGGAAAGATCGGCTCGCTACGACGTTTCAAAGATGATGTCAAAGAGGTGGCCTCCGGTTATGAATGCGGAATCGGTGTAGAGAATTTTAACGATATCAAGGTGGGTGATTCGCTTGAGGCCTTTGTTATGCTGCAGGTGGAGGCGACCCTTTCCAGTGATAAGAAATAGCTATGGGGCCACAGACTCCCAAAGAGACGATTGACAGCGTCGGGCTGGGAAGAAATAAGCAGAAACGATCGACCCGCGTTGCCGATGCGATAAAAAACGAACTGGCCGTCCTCTTTTTACAGAGGGTGCGGGATCCGAAGATCGGCAAGGTGGTCATCTCCCGGGTCGAGGTTACCGATGATTTGAAATATGCCAGGATTTATTATATAGTCCATGGAGACGAGACAATCGTCAAAGAGGCGGCCAAGGGATTGCAACGGGCCAAGGGGTTTTTCAGGAGCCATCTGGCCGGTACGTTGAATATGCGCTACACACCCGAATTGCAGTTTCGCTACGATACAACCGAAGAAAAGGTTGCGGAGATCGAGAGGCTCTTTCAGGAAATTGCCGGAGAAAGAGAGAGTGATGAGAAGAATTCCTGACAATCTTGAAAAAACGGTTCGAGATTTTCATAACTTCGTAGTCCTGACCCACATCCATCCCGATGGTGATGCCCTCGGTTCCCTGTTGGGATTTTCCGAAATTCTTGAAGCGCTCGATAAAAGGGTCTTCTGCTATCTGGAAGAGCCGGTTTCCAACCTGTATCAGTTTCTGCCCGATCTGAAAAAGATACACACGGATCTTGCCGAGCTGAGAAGATTTCTGGGAGAGGCCAACGGTCCGGTTGCTGCGGTTTCGCTCGATTGCGGGGATTGCGATCGGTTGGGAGAGCACCAGGAAGAACTCCTGGGTATCCATCCCTTTGTGGCCATCGACCATCACAGGGCCCACAGAAAATATGGCGATTACCGATGGATAGATCCGAACTGCTCTTCCACCGGCGAGATGGTCTATGAGCTGGCCGTAGGTCTCGGCGTGCCCATATCCGGGGAATGTGCGTTCAACCTCTATGTGGCCATTTTTACCGATACCGGCTCGTTCCGTTACGAATCGACCACATCCAGGACCCACAGGATAGCGGCCGAATTGATCGAGTACGGGGTGCGGCCGGAGGTGATCGCCGGTCACCTGCATGATAATTTCACCATCCAACGTCTCAAATTGATGGAATTGGTCCTGGCCACCTTGAAGCTCTATGAATCCGGGAAGTTGGCCTTTATCAGGGTAACCTGCGATATGTTTGACAAAAGTGGCGCCAGCTTTCAGGATGTCGAGGGCTTTATCGACTATCCTCGTTCGTTGCGTTCGGTAAAGGTTGCCGCGTTCATTAAAGAAACGAAGAACTGCCAGGTATCCGTCAGCCTGCGGTCCAAGGGAGAATGTGATGTGGCCCAGATCGCCCAGTCCTTTGGCGGAGGCGGTCATCGGAGTGCGGCGGGATTTCGTTTTTCCGGCAAGGATGTCGATCAGGTCCATGATGAGGTCCTTGAAGCGCTGAGAAAATCACTGCACTGTCACGTCCTGTGATAGATCATCCCTTATGACAAGATCCGGACCGAGTCAAAAAAGAAGGAACACGATTGCGACACACAGGTGGAGAGAAGATGCCGCAACTTGATTCGGGTGTATTCCTTGTCGATAAGCCGCCCGGACCGACTTCCTTCCAGATGGTACATCATGTCCGCCGCCTTCTCGGATTGAAAAAAGTCGGGCATGCCGGGACGCTGGACCCATTTGCCAGCGGTCTTCTGATTGTCTGTGCCGGTCGATCGGCGACGAGGCTCATCTCGGCCATCATGGCAGGGGAAAAGGAGTATCTCGCCACCCTGCGTCTGGGTGTTGAAACCCGGACCCAGGATCCGGAAGGAGAGATACTGTCACGAATTCCGGTGGGGAGGATCACCGCTGAGGAGATTGCGGCATGTCTTGACGGCTTCAGGGGCGAGCTGGAGCAGGTGCCGCCGAAATATTCGGCACTGAAGCACCGGGGTAAACCCCTGTATTTCTATGCTCGAAAAGGGATAGATATTGTCAAGGAACCCCGAAAAATCATGATCAGGACACTTGTTCGCACCGACGGTCATCATGATCTCGAAGGCGAAGAGGCAGATCTGTCACTGCGCATTGTCTGCAGCAAGGGAACCTATATCCGCAGCCTGGCGGCCGATATAGGAAAAAGCCTCGGATGCGGTGCGTATCTGAGCCGGTTGAGAAGGACTAAAAGCGGCTGTTTTTCCATTGAAAACAGCTTCTCCGGCGAGGAATTCGCATACGATGATGCCCAGGAGCGCCTGCTGGCGAAAGGATTATCTGTCGATGATGTATGTAAACTGTTGCAATAATCCGTATTACTGGCTAGGTTGTCCAGTGGAGGATTGTTTCTTTGGTATTTCATGTCATGTCCGTCGGTGTCACCTCTGTGCACCAGTCGATGGTTTATGGTTGTAACTTGTTGAATTGTCGTATTTATCCTGCAGTTCCTGAGGGTTTCTACGAGGTCACCATGTTTGCGAAAAAATCGTAATTTAAGATAAATTCAGGAGGTTTGTTGTGGCACAGTCAGCAGTAAAGAAAAGCGAAATCATTGAAAAATTCAAAGTTCACGCCTCCGACACCGGGTCGTCGGAGGTACAGATTGCCCTTCTCACGGATCGTATTCAGTATCTCACCGAGCATTTCAAGATACATGCCAAAGACCATCACTCTCGGCAGGGTCTGTTGAAGCTTGTCGGTCAGAGAAGGCGTCTTCTCGATTATCTGAAGAAAAAGGATGTAAACAAATATAGAACACTTATACAGGAACTTGGTATCCGTAAGTAGAGCCAATCTTGAAGCAAGGTGGCCTGGAGTTGTTCAGGGGAATGCGATCTTCGTGTGGTGTCGCACCTGTGGAGCCATTTGTTATACATAAGACGGGGACGGCGGAGAAAACATGTTCGCCGGCGGCCGTCTTTTCGCGGATTTGAAAAAGATTAAGAGCATACGGGGCTGGTGGATAATCCGGTCGATAAAATGGCGCTGGGCATTTCCCTGATGCATAAACTCTGGAGAAACTATGTTTAAGAAAGTAGAAGCGGTCATCGGGGGAAAAACCATCTCGATCGAGACCGGAAAATTAGCCAAACAGGCATCGGGGTCGGTGGTCATCAAGAGCGGTGAAACCGTGTTGCTGGTGACGGCGGTCGGAGTGAAAGAGGTCAGAAACGACGCGGATTTTCTGCCGCTCACCATTGAATACCAGGAAAAGCTGGCCTCGGTCGGCAGAATCCCCGGGAACTATTTCCGCAGGGAGATCGGTCGTCCCAGTGAACACGAAGTCTTGACCTGTCGAATTATTGATCGTCCTTTACGTCCTTTATTCCCTGAAGGATACCGCTCCGAGACCCAGGTCATAGCCACGGTGCTGTCGGCCGACCTGCAGAACAATCCGGATGTCCTGGCGCTTACCGGTGCGTCATGCGCACTGACCCTGTCGGACATCCCTTTTACCGGACCTGTTGCCGGTGCGCGGGTAGGGTATGTCGACGGCGGCTATATCATTAATCCGACGACGGATGAACTGAAACGTTCCAGCATGGACATTGTGGTGGCCTGCACACGCAAGGCGGTGGTAATGGTCGAGGGGAGAGCGGACGCGCTCGGTGAAGATGAAATCCTTTCGGCAATCTTCTTTGCCTTCGAACAGGTCCAGCCGCTCATTGACCTGCAAGATGATCTGCGCCAGTCCAACGGCAAGGAAAAACGCATCCTCGAGCCTCTGAAGGTGGACGAGGAGCTCAGGCGCCGGGTCCGGGAGATTGCCGCTGCCGGAGTGGCCGAGGTCGTATCTACTGCGGACAAACTCGAAAGAGGCCGTCTGGCGGACGAGTTGAAACAGACCGTGCTGACGGAACTGGACAAAGACGGCGAGAGGACGGCTGAGATTAGCACGCAGCTTTCCGCCTATAAGAAAGAATTTATGCGCGACAAGATTGTCAACGAGCAGATCCGCATAGACGGCAGGACCGTCGACCAGGTCCGTCCGATCAGCTGTGAGGCCGGGTACCTGCCGCGGGCCCACGGCTCCGCCCTGTTTACCCGCGGCGAGACCCAGGCCCTTGTCACCGCAACTCTCGGCAGCGAGCGGGACCAGCAGCGGGTTGAGACCCTGCTGGGAGAAGAATTCAACCGATTCATGCTCCATTACAATTTTCCGCCGTTCTGTGTCGGTGAGGCGCGGTTTTTGCGCGGGCCCTCCCGACGGGATGTCGGTCACGGTAACCTGGCCATGCGCGGTCTGGCCGCAGTTTTGCCGAGCGAAGAGGAATTTCCGTATTCCATCCGTGTCGTCTCAGAGGTCCTCGAGTCCAACGGTTCTTCGTCGATGGCGACCGTCTGTGGCGGCAGCATGGCCCTGATGGATGCCGGCGTACCGGTGAAGAAACCGGTTTCAGGCATCGCGATGGGCCTGATCAAGGAGGGAGAGAAGGTCGTAATTCTCTCCGATATCC
Organism: Desulfocapsaceae bacterium; assembly: GCA_046706325.1. GTDB lineage: Bacteria > Desulfobacterota > Desulfobulbia > Desulfobulbales > Desulfocapsaceae > CAWGGS01. Next base: position 40,411 of record JBJKPM010000046.1, read on the forward strand.
TGGGTGACGAGGACCATCTCGGCGATATGGACTTCAAGGTGGTGGGGACTGAGGACGGCATCACATCGCTGCAGATGGATATCAAAATCGACGGGGTCGATCGGGAGATCATGGGGCGGGCACTGGCACAGGCCCATGCGGGACGCCTGCATATCCTGGGTGAGATGAGCAAGGGCATCGCCAAGGCCCGTGACGAGGTGGCGGAACATGCACCGAAATACTTTATCCATAAGATCAATCCCGACAAAATTCGCGATATTATCGGCCCCGGCGGCAAGGTCATCAAGGAACTGTCGGCCGAGTATGATGCCAAAATCGAGGTGGATGACAGCGGCCTCATTAAGATGTTTACCGTCAACGGCTTGATGGCTGAGGCCCTGATCAAACGGGTCAAGGAGATCACCGCCGAGGTCGAGGTGGGGCAGGTATATAAAGGCGTTGTGAAAACGATTAAGGATTTCGGCGCGTTCGTTGAGATTCTTCCGGGGACCGACGGGCTTGTCCATATCTCCGAGCTCGATGTCAAGCGGGTGGCCAAGGTAACGGATGTCGTCCAGGAAGGCGATGAGATCGAGGTCAAGGTCCTCGATGTCGACAGTCGGGGTCGCATCCGGCTGAGCCGTAAGGTCCTGCTCTAGAAAAGACGCGCTGTCCTAAATTCGAGAAAAAGCCGGTCCCACGGGAGCCGGCTTTTTTTTTTAAGTACGGGACAAGAGGGTCAAAATCGCCATGAGGAGTGGAGGAATGGAGGAAAAAAGTATACATTTCTGTCGGCTCGAACCCGAGAAAAATGCCGATCTCCCCCTTCCTGCCTATCAATCCGAATCTGCTTCAGGAATGGATGTCGCCGCTGCCGTCATTGCTGAACAGGTCGTGATGCCGGGGCAGATTGTCCTCATCCCGTCCGGTTTTGCCGTGGCAGTCCCGGCGGGCTATGAACTGCAGATCAGGCCCAGGAGCGGTCTGGCGATTCGGCACGGGATCACGATCATCAACAGTCCCGGCACCATTGATGCCGATTACCGGGGAGAGGTCTGCATCGGGTTGATCAACCTCGGGACCAGGCCGTATACCATCAGGCGTGGTGACCGGATTGCCCAGATGGTCCTGTCCCCGGTGATACGGATGAAACTTGACCGGGTCGGTGAATTGGATCAGACCAAGCGTGCCGCCGGCGGTTTCGGTCATACGGGTCTTTGACGGTGATGCGCTTTTCCGTCCTGGGCAGCGGCAGCCGCGGCAACAGCATCTATATCGAGTCGGCGAAGACCTCGATTCTGATCGATTGCGGTTTTTCGGGAAAAGAGATCATCGGCAGATTGAAGGCCATCGGCAAGGATATCCGGCAACTGGATGCGATCTTCGTCACCCATGAGCACAACGACCATATCGGCGGGGTCGGTGTCCTTTCAAGGCGTCTGGGTCTGCCCGTTTTCGCCAACCCGGGAACCTTTCGCGGGGCAGGAAAGAGGCTGGGACGATTGCATGCGGAGCGTGAATTTACCACCGGGGACAGGGTGGAATTTCAGGATCTGGAGATCAGATCTTTTACAATCTCCCATGATACCTGCGATCCGGTCGGCTATGTGATCGGTGACGGCGCGACCCGCATCGGCTGTTGTACCGATACCGGTAAGGTTTCGCTGCTGATGAGGCAGCGTCTGCAGGGGGTGAACGGCCTGATTCTGGAGTTCAACCATGATCTGCAGATGCTTTCCCGGGGGCCGTATCCCCTGGCCTTGCAGCAAAGGGTCCGGTCCAGTCAGGGACATCTTGCCAACGGCGATGCCGCAGCCTTTCTTAAAGAACTCATGCACGACGGTCTGTCCCATGCGGTGCTGGCGCACCTGAGCGAGACCAATAATCTACCCGGACTGGTGTTGCAGGAGGTGGGAAACGTCATTTCCGGCAGGGATGCGGAAAAGATACTTCTTGCCCGCCAGGATGGTCCCACCAGGCTTCTGGTGCCATGACCATGATCCCCTGCCCGTTGTTCCCGTGGAGGTTCAGCCCCTGGGCAGGCTGATCCGCCGGTCTTTGGGGAGTTGCGTGTTTTCCTTGTAGAGGAGCAGGGTCTTGCCGATCAATTGGACCAGTTCGCTGTCGCTGGCCTCGGTCAGGGTCAGGAGCGCATCCTCTTTGTCGATGCCGCTGTTATTGCCGATCTTTACCTTGATCAATTCGTGGTTGAACAGTTCCCGGCTTGTTGCCTCGATCAGTCTTTCACTCAACCCCTCCTTGCCGATCAGGATCACCGGCGAGAGGTGATGGCCGAGCCCCTTGAGGTATTTCTTCTGTTTACTGCTGAGCTGTGGTCTTTTGACTTCTTCGGTCGTATCCATGAATTGAGCTTCGTCCAATGTGAGAGACAGGGTGGAACCTATCCGATAAGGTTGGTGAAAATCCGGTATCCTCCGACCCAGGTACCGATGATGGAGCCGATACCGGTCAGAAAAAAGACAAGAAATATCCTGAGAAGCTTGTTTTTCCACCAGCCGATGATGGTAGCCATGTCGTCGCCCACGGTTTCAAATTCCCTGACGACCGGAGGCCTGATCATGGCCTGGATAAAGGCCGTCACATACCCGGCCCCGATGACGGGAGTGAGGCTGGTAAAAGGAGCCGCAGCAAATGCCCCCAGAGTTGTATAAGGATGGGCCAGGGCAATGATGGCCCCGATGGCGGCAGGTATCCCGTGGGCCAGGGACCAGAAGACAAAACTTGCACCGGCGATTTTTGCGCCCCTGAGGATGCCGATGGCGGCGATGGCGCCGATGATAAGGACAGGAATACCCCAGCCTGCCAGCTTCCACAGCTTGGAAACGGGAGGGATCGTCCGGATTTCATCGAGCATCCAGGCGTTGTCTTCACCGATCTTCCGTTTGATGCCTTCAACATGACCGGCCCCTACAGCCGCGACGATACGCTTCCCGGAGGAGGCCTTGATCTGTTCGGCGAGATAGATATCGCGTTCATCTATCAGGACCTTTTTTACGGAGGGAAAGGCATTTCCCATCTCTTCCAGAAGCTCGGACAGGACGTCTTTTTTTTTCAGTTCCTCAAGATCCTGGACATTGATCTCCGTTGTGTCGAAAAGGGTTGCCAGCAGGGAGGCCAACAGGGTGCTCTTTTTGAAAAAGGAGGTGGATTTCCAGGCCCGGCGCAAGGTGATACGGATGTCCCGGTCGCAAAGTGAGATCGGAATGCCCAGGTCTTCGGCGGTCCGGGCAGCGGTGAGGAGTTCCGCACCGGGGCTGACGCCGAGCCGGTTGCCCAACTTCTTCTGATAGGAGGCCATCAGCAGACTCACCAGCAAGGTTGAGAGGTGCTTTTTTCTGATGATTTCCTTGAGGTCGAGCGATCGCCATTGTTCTTTCTCCGACAGGGCATGATATCTTTTGTCGTCGAGTTCGATACAGACGCAGTCGGGATTTTCACGGGTGATGACCTCCCTGACCAGGTCAACCGATTCCTGGGAGACATGTGCCGTTCCTATCAACAGGATTGTTCTGTCGGCGACACTGATGGTATGGACATCGGGGGAGGAGATATCGCCTGCAGGGAGGGCACTCTGTGACATGATGTACGATGGTGAATAAGGTGATGAGAGTCCATGGACAGGGTTACGGAGCCCCGGCATTGTCCTTCGCCGGGGATTCCATCGGAAATACGGGCTAGGCCTATAATGGGCATAAAGGGGCTGATTGTAAAGGGGGAAGGAGCGAATGGGCGAAAAATGTCCGTGCATGCCGGTTGACTTCATCGACCTGGCGCGGTATCCGGGCTTTAATTTTTTCCTGCTTGTAGGTAGACTCTTTGGTAAAAAAGCTCTAGTATATTCAAGAACTCTATTGCCCAAACGGATCAGGGATGTACACCGGACTCCCTTATCGCCTTTTTCGCTGCTCTTCGTATCGAGATGACAGACAATTCAGGTATATCCCGCATCTTCTTTGATAAAAACGATCACTATCTCCTGCATATCGTCAATGATGTGCTGAACAGAGAGCCGGCGCACCAGGATATCAAAAATCTTCTGACATCCTATCTGCATCCGCACGGAATCAAGGAGATGACCGCTTCGACGGGACTGCGGATCGCCTACGCCGTCATTCATCTCCTCGGATCTCTGGAGGCGGGCAAGGCCGTAGACCGGCTCAACGCGCTGAGGTCGTTGCGTGATGAGGTGTATTGCAGCTCACAGCACGGGGTCTTGCATAAAAATACCGCCCGTATCCTGCTTGAGATAATGAAGGAGCTTGTGCGCTCCCCGGGAGACTACGCCGCACAACTCCAGCTGGCCCGTGACTTCCGCATGGCTACCTTCGGCAAGCCGGGCTTTATCCGCAGTCAGCTGGCAAAACACCATCTCATTGAGATGCCTGAGGAATGGAATCAGATCTCCTTTGACGACCATGTCCATGATGCCAATACCAAAGGGAGGAAATCGCCGACCCATATGATCATGGACGCCTGGATCAAAGGCATCCGGAGTCTGACCGTGATCTACTATAATTACATCAACCTCGATGTGGCGGAAGAACTTCTGGAATCCGCCGAGATCATGGGCATTACCGTCCGGATCGGCATTGAGTATCTGGCCAGGTTCCGAGGGCGGTATATCAAATTTTTCTGGGCTCCGAGAGGTTTTGTCGACCGGAAGGCCTTCCTCGATTTCCTTAACTGCGATGCGACGCGGCATTTCATGGATCTGGGCAGGAAGGTCTCGGAGTACCAGCAAGGATATGTCTTTGCGGTCCTGGAAGAGTTCAACCGCAGACACCGGTTGGTAATCAATGAGGCCTATGGATTGCACCTTGGGCCGTTGGCCCTGGAAGAATTCCTGAGCTTTGTCGGTTCGGGTCAACCCTCGCTGTTTCACCTCGCCAAATGTCTGTACACCCGGATGCTTCCGGAGATGCGGGTCGCCGCCGAACGGATGAAGAAACATTCCGGCGACGCCGATGAAGAAGAGCGGCTGCGAAGCGTCCATGCCATCGAGGTCATGCAGGCCCTGGACTCCGATGCAATCATTGAAAGCTTCCTGCAACCCTGCCGGAATCCCGCTCTTCCGAACCCCTTCGAACCGAGTGACGCCCCGGACGTCCCGCAGTTGCTGTTGCTTGCACCCGTACAGCTCCTGGAACGGCTTGCCGCGTTGAATACGGGCTTTCGTATTATCCTGAACCTGACCGGACTGCGTGTGGCCGATGTCCTCGAACTCCTGTATGACTGCAAAGGGAGGATCACCCATCTGGAGATTTTCAACCTCAAGGATTATGCGACGGGCGTAGCCGGGTATAATCAAGAGATCAACGGCCTGCAGCTGGCGATCAATCAGGGAAATGTGATCAAGCTGAAGCGGGTGATCGGAAAGATACTGCGGGATGTTATCGACAGGGAGCCGGCGGCGGGTTCGGAAAGGGCGGAAAAGATTACCGCGATCCTCCATGATATGCCGACATTGCAGGGGTACTACACAAATTCGCTGCTCAAGTCAAAATTCGGCACCGATTCAACCGGCAGTTCCCGTAATCGTTTCGGCATGGGCCTGGTCGTCAAGGATACACTTCCCCGGCGGACACAGAGGATTCTCGAGAACAATGCCCTGCGTTCCGGCATCAGGGTGCCGGTCAGGATCAAGACGCTCTTGCGGGTCACCTATATACCAAGGGATTACCGAAGTGCTCCTCGCCAGTTCGAAAATCTGCGGCGGGTTTTGTCGCATGCCTTTATCAGGGCCTCCGCCGGTATGGGGGTCGGATATGAGCAGCAACGGGAATGGGTGGTTCAGGCCTTTTCGGCCCATATGGAACAAAACGGCAATGTTGCCATCCTCGGAGGGACCCAGATCGGGCCCGATGCCGGTTGGGCCTCCTTTGAACGTCAAGACGAAAAAGACAGGCGGCCCGGAATTCCACTCAGGTATATCAACACGCACCTGAAAAACGGGTTGAAGATCCTGGGTGGCTTCATTCCCGCTTTTGCAACCTTTGCCTTGACCAAGGACTGGTGGTTCCTGGCCTATTTCGGGGCATTTATCTGGTTCGGGATCACCGGCGGCAGAAATATCATCCAGTCGGTTCTGGGGGGTGGCGGGGTCAACAGGTCACCGCTGCTGCGCTGGAACGACTATATCAGTTGGGACAGGTTGGCGGATTCGCTTCTCTTTACAGGATTTTCGGTGCCGCTCCTGGACCTGCTGGTCAAGACCGTCATTCTCGATCGGATGTTCGGGGTCAATACCAGGACCGGTCCGATACTGCTCTATGCGGTCATGGCCTTATCCAACGGGATATATATTTCCTGCCATAATCTCTACAGGGGATTGCCCCGGCAGGCGGCAATTGGAAATCTCTTTCGCAGCGTACTGTCAATCCCGCTGGCTGTTTTGTTGAATGCCCTGTTCGGATGGATCCTTGGAGTGGCCGGTGCGGCTGCCGTCTCCTCCATCCTGCAAAAATGGGCCGCCGTGATCTCCAAGTTTGCCTCCGACTGCGTTGCGGCGGTTATTGAGGGATTTGCGGACCGGTTCAGCAATATCCGCAGGCGCTTCATGGATTATTCAACGAAGATTGCCCAGGTATTTGAGGTTTTTACTCAGCTTGAGGTCCTTTTCCCCGAGGCCGATGTGGTAAATTTATTGGAACAACCCAAGGAGTTTCTTCGTCTGGTCCAGCAGAAAAAACCGGAGTTGGGTACGGTTGTGATCACCAACGCCCTTGACCTCCTCTATATCTGGATGTATCAACCCAGGGCCGGCAGCGCTTTGAAGGCCATTATGCGATCGATGAACCAGCAGGAGCGGAGAATCTTCATCGCTTCCCAAACTATTTTGACACAGCAGCGACAGATCAGCCAGCTGTTTGTCGACCAGGTCTTCGGAAAGAGATTTTCCAGGGCGCTGTCCTTTTACCTGGACCGATCGGAGGGGTATCTCGATGAATTGCAGGTTGTTTACCAGTCGTGCCAGTTGTACGGCAACGAGACAGGTTTCCAGGGGGCTCACCACCTGTGACGACTGAAGAAAAAACATCAATCAGGATGGAGTCATGAACCGAAAAAAAATTAGGTTGTATGCTTTAACAACTTGTGACTATTGTCAATCCATTAAGAGAATGCTTGCTGAGCTTGCACCGCCCCATGAGGTCGTCGAAGTCGACGTGCTTTCCAGGCAGGAGCGTAAACGGATGCTGGAAGAGCTGAAAAAGGCCAATCCCGTGTGCTCATTTCCGACCACGGTCATTGACGATCGGGTCATTGTTGGCTATAAGATTCAGGAAATCAAGGAAACGTTGGGCGTTCGCACCGAGGTCGACACACTCTATGACAGATTGAAGGGGATCAACGAAAAAAAAGGCTATTATTTTAATACCAACCGGGAAAGAACCTTTGAACTGCTTCGCGGTCTTCTGGTCAATAAGGATCGTTACGGCTATATGGCTTGCCCGTGCAGACTGGCCTCCGGGAATCGGGAGGCCGATAAGGACATCTTCTGTCCCTGCGTCTATCGGGAGCCGGATGTCAAGGAATACGGCTCCTGTTTCTGCGGTCTCTATGTTTCAGCCGATTGGAATGCAGGCAAGCTTGAACGCAGGGTCGTCCCCGAGAGAAGACCGGTCGAACTGATGTCATGATCGGCAGACGGACAATTGCCGGCAGCGGGCGGTACGGACTGCGGGTTTACCTCATTTATTTACCTTAACACCAAAGGTTGAATACAGATGGAAGCGTCTCAATCTCCGGTCGAACAGGCCGGTGGAACACTGATTGAAAAGGTGCAATGCCTGATCATCGGTTCAGGACCTGCCGGTTGCACCGCGGCAATTTATGCCGGCCGGGCGAACCTTAAGCCGGTGCTCTATGAAGGCCTGCAGCCGGGGGGGCAGTTGATGACAACGACGGAGGTGGAAAACTATCCCGGCTACCCGAAGGGGGCGACCGGTCCGGTGATAATGGAGGGATTAAAAAAACAGGCAATACGGTTCGGTGCTGATTTTCGCTGGGGGGAGGCAACCCGTGTCGATCTCGGCAGCAGGCCGTTTACGATCACGATCGACGGCAACAAGACGATCCTGGCGGAGACCCTGATCATCTCCACCGGGGCATCCGCCAAATATCTCGGGCTTCCTGATGAGAAGAAATTTGCCGGAGCCGGGGTTTCCGCCTGCGCCACCTGCGACGGGTTTTTCTTCCGGAACAAGGATGTGGCGGTGGTCGGGGGTGGTGATACCGCGGTTGAGGAGGCACTTTTTCTCTGCAATTTCTGCAATAAGGTCTATCTCGTCGTTCGTCGAAACGAGCTCCGGGCCTCGAAGGTGATGCAGGATCGGGTCTTGAAAACCGAAAAAATCGAGGTCCTCTGGGAACACCAGACCAAGGCCTTGATTGGTGATAAGCTGGTGGAGGGGGCGGTTCTCTGGCAGAAGAAGGGCACACCGGAGGAAAAGGAGGTGACCATCAGGATAGACGGATTCTTCCTGGCCATCGGACACAAACCCAATTCGGATATCTTTAAAGAATATCTGGAGATGGATGAGGTAGGATATATCAAGACGATCCCGGGGACACCCAGGACCAACATCCCCGGTGTTTTTGCCTGCGGGGATGTGCAGGACAAGGTCTACCGTCAGGCCATAACGGCTGCCGGGTCGGGGTGCATGGCGGCCATGGAGGCCGAGAGGTTTCTGATGGAGCGGGAGCTGCTATAAGACAGTATTCTCGATCTCCTCCGCCACAATCGGATTCGGTTCCTTTACCTTCAGTTTATCGCCCGGATGGATGACGTTTGACTTCAAATTGTTCCAGTCTTTGATCTGCTTGGGAGATGTCCTGAATTTCTGTGAGATCGTCCAGAGCGTATCGCCGTTTTCTATTCTATAATATTTAAACTCGGCCCGGGCGGTTTGCATCGGCTGGTTTTTTCTGTGGGCCACCAGTACCATCAGACCGTTTTCCTTATGCCGGCCTGTGGCAAGAGCCGTACTGATGTGGGAACGGCGGGTCTCGGCCACGAGATACCGTCCCGTCTCTTTTTTATCGGCGACAAAGAGCGTGAGTTTCTGGCCGATCTGCAGATCCTTTGGGTGTTTTATATTGTTCCAGGCAAGGATCAGTTTGGGGTCAAGATGATACTGCCTGGCGATATGGGCAATTGTCTCTCCGGAGCGGATCGTATGCAGGATACGGTTGCTGTCGTTTCGGGCGAGTGCTTCGTTGCCCGAGACGAGACGATAATGGACGGTGGTAACGGGGATCCGCAGGTGTTGGCCTGCAAGCAGACGGCCATGCCTGAACCTGTTGACCTTGAGCAGCTCCGTCCTGCTTATATTGAATTTTCTGCAGATCGAAGCCAGGGACTCATGACGACCGAGGACATGGGTTTTATATGCCAAACTGGCGATACTGCGCAGGTGAGGGAGATTGTTCAAGGCGATATCCCGTGTGCCGGCGGGGATTTTGACCTCAAATTTATGATTGGTTGGTGGCGTCTTCCCGGTAATCAGGTCTTCATTTAACAGCTGCAGTTCCTCTTTACTGCTGTGGGTGATCAGTGCGAGTCCTTCGAGTCCAAGACCGGGCCCCACCTCCAGCGTATCATATTGTAATGGATGCAAATAGTTGATATTGCTGAAGCCGTACTTCTCCGGATCCCTGGCGACGATGATTGCGGCCATCAGTTCCGGAACGTAGCGAATTGTTTCGAGATTAAGATACTGTTTTCGTGCAAGGTCCCAGAATGAACTGACATTGTATTTCTTCAGGCCGGCGCTTATCTTGCCGGCCCCGGCATTATACGCCGCTACCGCCAGGTACCAGTCGCCGAATTGGTGATAAAGATCCGAGAGCATGGCAACCGCCGCTTTGGTCGACTTCTCCGCATCTCTTCTTTGATCAACGTACCTGTCCACTCTCAGGTTGTACTGTTTGGCCGTGTCGGACATAAATTGCCAGAGACCCGTTGCCTGGGCAGTGGAGTACGCCCTCTGATTGAAACCGCTTTCGATCATCGCCAGATAGGCGAGGTCAAGAGGAAGGCCGGCCGATTTCAGGTCCTTGCGGATCACAGGCAGATAGCGTTTGGACCTGCTCAGCCAGTTGGAGAATGCCCCTCTTTCCTCGTTTTGGAAGAGATCGATATACATCTGAACCTGTTTATTCATCAGCACCGGGAAATCATACTGTATCGCACCGCCGACTGTGCTGTCGGCAGGAGGTTGAACGCCGTTTTCCCAGGCGCCGGTATGGCGAAGCGCCTCCAATTCCCGCTGAAGGCACATCTCCGACTCCGTCGGGATAGGGACGAGATCGGGATATTCCTTGGCCACGCTGATCGGGGACACGGGCTGAATGGGAGAAACATCTGCAGAGGAGGGGGGGGATTGGATACCGGAACAGGCCGATAGTAAAGAGGAGCCGACAATTGCTGCGATAAGGAGGAGAAATCGTTTATGTCGTTGAATCATTGGGCTCTTTTCCCATTGGAGTTAAGTTTCCTTATAAAGTAAAGAAAAGTGAGTAAAAGGATACAGAAGCCTGTTGAGATATCTTAAGCAACAAGGTACATTCATATAACTATTGCAATGGACGGGAAAAACTCCTCACTTTTAGACCAGATGAGAGAATGAAATGCAAGAAAAAATAGACACCGGCGATGGAAAACAGGAAATTATTTCATCTCGTTTCGTTTTGCCGGGTCGGTTGACTTCCGTTTGCCATGTTTAAAAAGCTCTTTTATTTCTTTATTGTCCTGGGTCTTCTTGCCTGTGCGGCCGGAGCAGGAACCCTGTACTATCTCGTGGTGCTGCATCCCGGCCAGGAGATCGAGCCGGAAAATATCCATCGCATACTCGGCAAGGAAAGCCCGGTCTTTTACAGCGACGGCAAAACCCGTCTCGGCGTGTTTTTCGATGAGGCCCATCGTCAGTATGTCCCGTTCAACCGCATTCCCAAAGATTTCGTCAACGCCTTGGTGGCTGCTGAAGATGAAAAATTCTTCAGCCATTTCGGTTTTGATCCCATCGGCATCATACGGGCCGCCATCAAAAATCTGATTGCCGGAAGGGTGGTGCAGGGTGGAAGCACTCTGACGCAGCAGACGGCGAAAAACCTCTTTAAGAGGACAGAGAGGTCCATACCCGCAAAATTAAAAGAGTTGCTCTACGCCCTGCGACTGGAACATCGCTACTCGAAACAGAAGATCTTTGAATTTTATGCCAACCAGTTTTATGTGAGCGGCAACGCCCTTGGATTAGGTGTGGCGGCACGGTACTATTTCAATAAGCTCCCGGAAAACCTGACGCTGGTCGAATGCGCATTCATTGCCGGCAGCGTCAAGAGGCCCAACTACTACAATCCCTTTATTCAAAAGACCGAAAAAGCGGCCGACCTTGCCAGGAGAAGGGCCAAAGCCAGGGCCGGATATGTCCTCGGCAAGATGCTTGAGTTGGGCATGATCACCCGGGACCGCTATGATAAGGCGATAACCCGGGATATCGATTTCGACAAAGGAAAGGTCGGATATTCTCTGGACTATGTTATGGAACTCGTCAGAGAGGCCGTATCCTCCTCCGAGGTTCTGGATGCCCTTGCGACCCATGGCATAACCAATCTTGCCACCTCAGGGGTCCATATCATCACCACGGTCGACAAGGACCTGCAGGGGCGGACCTTATTTGCGCTTCGGCACGAGCTGTCCCGGCTCGATGTCCGGTTGAGCGGTTATGAACGTAACGACGTGCAGAAGGAATTGAAGCAGGTTGCCTATGACGGCGACAAGACAATCAGGGAAGGCGCCTACCTTCCAGGTACGATCACCGGGGTCAAGGACGGTAGGGATGATATTGCCGTGGGTGTCGCCTTTGACGACAGGCTGGGCGACGGCGTCATTGACCGGCAGGGCCTTGCGGATATCGTTGATGCCCGGGTCAAATGGCAGCGACAGGCCTGGGCTGTGGCAGGCCCCAAGGATTATACGGCCCTGCTTGGCCAGTTGAGAGTCGGGGATCGGGTCTGGGTGAGCATCCGCTCCCTGGAACCCGAAGGCAGGATTCTCCTCGATCTGGAAAAGTTTCCCGAGGTCGAAGGCGGGGCCTTGATCATGAAGGATGGACAGATCAAGGCCGTGGCCGGCGGAGTTGAAAACAGGTTCTATAACCGTGCGGTTTTCGCAAAAAGAACGATGGGCTCTTCCTTCAAACCCTTTGTCTTTACCGCAGCCCTGCAATTGGGTTGGAACGCCATTGATCCGCTGGCAAACGTCCGTGATGTCTTTGTCTTCCAGGGACAGCCCTATTTCCCGAGGCCGGATCACATCTCTCCGTATGCCCACGTCTCGATGAGTTGGGCCGGGGTCGAGTCGGAAAACCTGGCCGCCGTGTGGCTCACCTATCATCTCTGCGACAAACTCAATGAGAGTCAGTTCAAGGAGGTTGCCGCCCATGTGGGATTGGCCCCGCGGCTGACCGCAGGCCAGGAACCGGAGTCATATAACACCTACAAGGCCAGGATCAGGGACAAATACGGCATAGTGATTACCGAGAAGACCTTGCGGCAGGCCGCTTTTTATAGTGCACTGGCCAACAGTGAGGCTGATTTTATCTTTGAAAACAGGGTAGAGGAATACAAAAAGCTCAAGGCCTTGCATTATGGTGAGGGGTTTGACGGCTTCAGGGCCCAGATCGATTCGGAACTCAACAGCGGCAAGATCGGGGATGCGGAGCGACGGGAACTGCTCCTGCGGAAAAAGATCCTCGGCAAGAATTTTCTCTCCCTGCAGGCCCTTGGAAATGAACTGGACGGCTTCAGAAAAGAGGTTGAGCAAGGGTCTTCGGCAGTCGATACCGGAGGTCTGCAGGCAGGGTCGACACCGGGTTTCGATACGGGGCCCAGGCAGGGTGTCCTTTGCTATGACAGGTTTCAAAATCGGTACAGTTACGAACAAAAAGACAATCTGCCGGTGGATATGATCCCGGTAAATACCTCTAATCTGCAACGCTTTCTGATGGATCAGGACGAGGCCGGGAGACAGAAGTTCTGGGATAATGTGACTATTCAATCGACGGTCAGCACGGTCGCCTTCCATATGCTGGAAAGCCAGATGGCCACCGAATTGGCACGCCTGCAGAGGCTGCCGTCGTACAGCCTGGATGTCCTTTCTTCGGTAAAGGATTTCCGGGTCCTGGTCGGACTGGAATATCTGATACGGTTTGCCGGCGATCTCGGGATCAAGAGCACCCTCGATCCGGTCCTCTCCTTTCCTCTGGGATCAAACGTCGTAACTCTTCTCGAGGAGACGCGGATGTATGAAGGTCTGGTAACCGGGAAGGTCTTTCTTTATGGCGAGCAAAAGGAAGACAACGGGGACCTGCTGACCATCATCGATCATATTGAAGACGCCAACGGGGAGGTTCTGTACCGGCCGAAAAAGACCGTTGTTGATGCTGTGGCTCCGGACACATCCTTGGCTGTTGGGGATATTCTTGAAAATGTCATCAAATTCGGGACGGGACGCTATGCCGATAAAAATGTCCGGATGGTCGGCAAGGACGGGAAACCGATCGATATGCCGGTGCCTCTGCTGGGAAAGACCGGGACCGCCAATATGTATACCAACGCCGCATTCCTCGGATATCTTCCGGGCGGGCACCCGAACCAGGATGGGGTGATGACGCTGCCCGGAGGATTTACGATCGGGACCTATGTGGGATATGATGATAATAAGACCATGCGGCATACCTCGACACGGGTGACCGGAGCGGTGGGAGCCCTGCCCATTTGGACGGATATCGTCAATACCTTGCTTGTCGAGCGAGGCTATGGCCAACAGCTTGACATGTCCGATCAGCCTCCCGGCAGTCTTATCCTGCAGCGAAAGGACCTGGGGCAGGTCAATATGGCCGTATCCTCCGACAACGGGGGACTTTCTGTGAAACCCGCATCTCCGGTTGATGGACACGACAGGTATGCCCCGTCGGTCATGACCTTCGGCAGGATCGATGAGGCGGGGGATTTTGAGCCGAAGAGATCCTTTAAACCCTATTGGACTCCGGCAGAACCCGAGGGGCAGGCTGCCGTTGAGGGCAAGTGAGCCCTGTATTCCGGTCGTGTGGCTCCTCCGCCGTCGAATGAGAAATTTTCATAACAGGTCGTGTTATTTTATTTGGAAAAAGGTATAGACAGAAGAAGAGACGATCCTTTCGCCAAAGGGGGCGGGAATGGGAACAGATGATAGACGGCAGTTCAGACGACAGCATAAGCAGAGTATTGTTCATTTTCAAGTTGTTGAATCCCAGGAGAAATCCGGCCGGGATTGTGAAGGGACAATGGTGGATTACAGTCCCGGAGGCCTGCGTTTTACCGCCAAGGAACCGATAAGAAAAAATGCCAAGATCTATATCAAGCTCGAGTCCGAGGAATGGGGAAAAGAGCTGACGGTGATATGGCAGTGTCCGAATCGCAGTCTGTTGGAGATGATCGCCTCCGTCATGTGGTGTCTTGAAAGTCGTGAAACTCCCGGAGAGTTTGAGGTGGGGGCCCGGTTTGAGGGAGATACCGAGCAATAAAGATGACCTTGAACGAATCCTCAATGCCTGTGCGGGCAAGGCAAGACTGCTCCAGGGGACAATGCAGAACCGTCGGCGACTGACCGGTACGATGCCGATATCAAATACTTCACTCTTTGTTACGGAAAATGAAATGATTCTAAAAAAATATACCATCGGTGCTATGCTTTTGGCCCTTCTTGCCACAGGATGTGCTCCATCCCTAAGGCCCCCCGCGCAGCCGCAAGGAGGTGCCGGACAGGTGCAACAATCCAGGCCGGCAGCGGGTCCGTTCGGTGACGTCACCCCTGAAGAGAGAACAAAACAACCCGAATACGGTACGAAGGAACAGCAGGTTTCGGGGGGACCGACTCCGGAATCGATCAGCACCAAGGTCCAGTTTCTGCTGCCGTCGAGCGCGTTCATCAATGAGCGGATCGCCGAATACAATAAAAAACTCGACAGGTGGAGGGAGTTGCAGAATAATTCGGCAGTTCTCAATCTCAATCGGGAGGATACGGAAAAGATGGTGAACTGTTACCAGGATATCCGGAGGGTCCTGAACGGATACACGAACATGCACGATATGATTCAACAGCTCAATTCTTCTTCTCCGCCCATCATCAATGCGGTGGATATCCTGGAGTTGCAGCGGAGTGATATCGGCTTCATGGAGGGCGAGTGCAGCCGGTTGCTGGCGGTGACCCAGGGGAAAAGTGCCGCTCAGGCCAATCAACAGACGGATCTCTCGCAGATGGAAAAGCTGATCAAGCGTCACTGGGACAACAAGGAATACGAGGATGTGGTGCAGGCGTGGAGCAAGATACCCGATGCCCAGATCGGCAATATCGATGTGCAGACCAAGATGCTCTACGGCAACGCCCTGATGTTCCTGCACCAGGAGGAGCAGGCTGCCGGGGTCTATCAGCAGATCGTCAACCAGATGGGCGCCTCCAGCCGGCAGAGGACTGATCTTATTACCCTCAGAAAGATCCTGGCCGATCTCTATACCGCCTCCGGAAATTATCCGGCGGCCCAGCAGCAGTATAGCGACATCTTGAAAGAGTACCAGGATCTCGGCGAGGTCGAGAGGTGGTCAAGGACCCATTTGAATATCCTGGCGCATAATGACAAGAGCAGTCCGGAACTGACCGCATATTCCGGGATTCTCAGGAACTCCATGGGATTTATCCCGGAGCAGGATGGGTACAAGGTTGTCTGGCAGGCGGACAAATTTCTGCAGGCCTATCCGGATTCTCCCGTTGCCGCCAATGTTTCGATGATGAAGGCGGATGCGCAAAAACGTGCGGATGCCTGGTTCAACGGTGTGTTTGCCCAGGTTGACAAGATGGCGGCCGACAAGCAGTATTCGGAGGCGATAAAGAAATTGCAGGCTGTTCCGGATGATATCATCAGCCCTGAGCAACGGCTCAAGATCAGAGATAAGAATGATGCCCTGGCACTCTCCGATGCCGTTCAACGGGAAACGATCAAGATCAGCAGGATGCAGGATCTGCAGCGCCGTTGGAACGACGGCCTGTCCTTGATCGACGAGGGGAAATTTGATCAGGCCGTAACGGTCTTCAATGGATTCCAGGATACGGAATATGCGGCCAAGGCGCAGCAGAAATTGCAGGAAATTTCAACGATTGCCGCCAAGGCCGAGCGTCGGAAGGCGGCGGAACTCTTCATCCGCTTTACCAAGACATCGGACCCGGATCTGAAGAAAAAGCTTCTGGTCGAGTCCCGAAGATTGTTGGAAGACATCCTGGTCAAATATCCGAACATCGACTTTGCCGACAAGGTCCGGGATAATATCAAGAGGGTCGAGGCGGAGATGAATACCCTGGATCCGAATCTGCTGCCGGGGATCCTCGCCGCTGAGGGCGCTCAGGCTCAGGATGAAGGACATGCGGCCGGGGAGAAACAGCCGGATGTCTTCACGAATACAAGTGTCCCTGAACCTCCGTCGGGAACTGAGGGGAAGGTTGAGGAAGGAAATATCCAGCAATAACAAAAGACCGGTAAAAGAGGCGGGTATGGCTTGCTCGCGGGAAGGACCCAAGGAAGGGCGTATCCGAAGCGGTTTATTTCTTTGCCTGCTGGCAAAGGGAACAACGCCCCAATATCTCGATGGTCTGTTGGCGGATATGAAAATCTGCCGACTGGGCACTTCCTTCGATGGCCGCATTTACCTCTCGGTCGTTTAACTCCACCAGCACATGGCAGGAGTCACAGATCAGAAATTGCCCATCGTGGGGTTTGCCCGGCTGTGAACAGCCGACGAAGGCATTCAACGAGTTGAGTCTGTGGACGAGCCCCAGCTCCAGCAGGAAATCAAGGGCCCTGTAGACCGTGGTGGGAGCGGCGTGCCGCTCCTTTTGCAATATTTCCAGAATGAGGTAGGCCCCGATGGGTTTGTGTCCGATCCAGATTATCTCAAGAACCCGGCGGCGGATGGAGGTCAACCGCTGTCCCCGTCGACGGCAGAGTTCTTCAGCCGCCGTTATCGCGGCGGCGATGCAGCTTTGGTGGGGGTGATCCTTGCTTAAGAATTTGCCTTCGGCTGGAGAGGTCATGCCTGTCTGTCCTCCTGGTTAACAATGCAGGCGACGCGGGAGCGCCATCGCCTGGTTATGTGATCCCCGGTGCCGATACTCGATTGGTTTCGACCGGTTCGGTGCGCGGCAATACAGTTGCAATCAGGTAGATACCTGCGCTCAGGGCGGTGATCCAGAAGCTGCTGGGCCAATCGGTATAGAAGGCCAAGGTTATTCCGGTCCAGGCCTCGACCAGAGCAAGACCCGCGGAGAGCAGCAGTCCCCGCACGATACCCGTCGTCACCTGCTGCGCCGCCGCTGCCGGGCCGACCATCAGAGCAAAGACCAGCAAAACGCCGACGATCTGGGCACATTCGGCGATGGTTAACGCCGTGACGGCCAGGAAGAGGACGGAATAGAGCCGGAGGGAGACGCCTTTGGCCTCGGCCAGCTCGGGCTGCAGACTGGCGAAGAGCAGCGGCCTCGAGATGACCGCGAGTGCTGCCACGCTGATGATGCCAAGGGCCAGGAGTATCCAGACTGTGGCCATGTCGACGGCCAGGACGTTACCGAACAGCAGGGATGTTGCCTGGGATGCAAATGCCGTAAAGAAGTGCAGGAACAACAGACCAAGACCCAGCGACAGGGCGAGGACGATGCCGATTGTCACGTCACGCCGTGCCAGACGTTCGCCCAAAAAGCCCATGCTGACGCCGGCCGCAACGGTCATCGCGACCATGCCCCAGAGGGGCGCTATACCGACCAGGACCGCCCCGGTGGCGCCGGTAAAACCGACATGGGCAAGAGCATGGCCGGCGAAAGTCTCGCCACGCAGCACCAGAAAGTAACCGACCAGCCCCGCGACGATCGAGACGATGGTCGCCGCTGCAAAGGCGTTTTGCATAAAGCCATACTCAAGCATCGTTTGTACCGGCCCCCTGAAGGGTGCTCTGCCCCAAAAGGTGATCATGACGGTGCTCGTCGCGTTCCACATCGTGGCTGCCTGACATCACGAAGATCCTATCCTGCAAGCGGACGACATCGATTTCGGAACCATAAATACGCGACAATACGGGCCCGGTGATGACCTCTTCGACAGTGCCCAGGGCCGCGTGTCCCCGACCGAGATAAAGAACACGGTCAATTGTTCCCAGCAAAGGATTCAGTTCGTGGGCACTGAAGAGGATCGTGATCCCGAGTTCCGCCTGAAGAGACTTCACCAGTGCCACCACGGCCTGCTGATGACGCGGGTCGAGGTTGCTCAACGGTTCATCCAGCAGCAGCAAGCGCGGCCGGCCGATGAGGGCCTGGGCCAGCAACAGGCGCTGCCGCTCCCCGCCCGAGATCTGTGCCAAAGGACGATGCGCCAGCCGACCTGCACCGACAAGGTCAAGAGCCCGGTCGACCTCGGCACGTCCAGCCTTGTTCAGGATCGGCATCCCCAGCCGATGACCGTCAACTACTCCGGCCACGAAATCCCAGCCGCTCAGTCGCATGGTCCCGAGGGCGCTACGGATTTGAGGCATATAGCCGATATCGGGGTTACCCCGGGTGGCGGGTCGGCCGAGCACACTGATGGTGCCGCCGCCTGCCGGGACCAGGCCGAGGACGGCCCGCATCAAGGTGGTCTTGCCGGCACCATTGGGTCCCAGCACCCCGACGAATTCGCGCTGCACGATCTCCAGGCTGACATTGTCCAGCACGACATGACCGTCCAGCCTCAGGGTGACATCATGAATGGCTATTGCGCTCATCTGGCCTTCCCGGGAAGCGCCTGGTCGATCGCCTCGAGTTCGCTCATCATCCAGCCCTGGTAGGTCATACCGGGAGGCTCCGTTTCGGTTGCCCCGATGACGGGAATCCGGGACGCCTTGGCTATGGTCTTCAACCGGTCGGTGGTGGGGCTGGTGGCCTGACTGTTGCAGACCAGCAACCTGACCCGTCCCATCCTGAGGTCCCTTTCGAAGGCGGCGATATCCGAAGCACTCGGCTCGGTGTTGTTCATCATTGCCAGTTGAAAGGCCCGATTCCTTACCTGCATGCCGAGTGTGTCGAACATATAGCCGAAGACCGGCTCCGTGGCCGTGACGGGTGTTCCCGTCAATCGGAGCCGAAGTTCGTCGATCTTTGTCTGCAGCGGCTTGAGTGAGGCTTCGAACCCGGCCAGACGCCGGTTGTATCCGGCCTTGTTCGCCGGATCATCCGCGATCAACGCCTGGGAAAGAACTCCGGCCAGTTTCAGCATCGTTTGCGGATCGTACCAGATATGCGGATTGTCGCCGGGCTTTTTTCCGACCAGATCGGCAACGATGATTGTCCGGCGATGGGTTGAGTGTGTGGCGTCGAGCAGCTTTTTCATCCACGGGTCGTACCCCATGCCGTTGAAGATGACGATCTGTCCGTTCGAGACATTCCGGCCCACGGCCGGGCTTATCTCGAACAGGTGCGGATCCTGGTCCGGATTGCTCATGATGCTGATCACCACGACATCCGGCCCCCCGATCTGTCCGGCGATGTCTCCGTAGAAGTTCTCGGCGGCAACGATGGTGACCGGCCTCACGGCCGTCCGCGCCCAGGCGGATGTTGCCGCAAGAAACAGGACAGCTGCTGCAATGGCAACGTTTTTCACTCTCCCTGCCGATGACATGTGGGTTGTGTCCTTTTCAATCAATGACCGGCCTTGTTGAACTGATATGTTATAATGTTACATTTAGTATGGTATAGCAGAAGCTTTTCATTGTCAACGTCTTGTTGCCTCGGCGTGGATAAAAGGGATTTGGTCAGGAGGACACGGATTGATACAAAAGGTGTTCGGCGGCCGGATAGGGATGCAATGCCTGCCGCATGCCGTCCTGGTGATCCGCACCGACGCTGTCCGGACCGCCTCCGGCGGTTGATGCCGCAGAATGAACCCGCCGTTTTGTTTTTGCGGCAGCGAGGGTTTCTTGCCTGTTTGAGGAAGAATAATACTTGTCCAAGCGAAAAAGTTCCGATACCATGCTTCTGATGGTCTCGGTGTCGATGAGTCCGAAGACGTCTTCACCTGCCGGGGTGTTGCAGGGGGTCGGCTTTTTTTCCTCCGACGGCCCGGCCCGCTTTTCCGACAGTGCACTGAAACATGTAATTCAGGTTGAACCGATCAATTCCATCGAGGAGGGAGTCATGCCAGATATCAACGGTACGAAGACAGAGAAAAACCTGCAAGAAGCCTTTGCCGGTGAGTCACAGGCCCGCAACAAGTATACGTATTTCGCTTCGGTTGCCAAAAAGGAAGGCTATGAAAGGATAGCCGAGTATTTTTTGGAGACGGCCGAAAATGAAAAAGAGCATGCCAAACTGCACTTCAAATACCTCGGCGGCATCGGCTCGACACGGGAAAATCTCAAGGCTGCGGCAGCGGGAGAGCGCGAGGAGCATACGGATATGTATCCACGCATGGCCCGAGAGGCCAGGGAAGAAGGGTTCGATGCGATAGCCTCGGTCTTTGAGGCCATCGGCAGGATCGAACAGGGACATAAACAACGGTTCCTGAAGCTGCTCGAAGAAGTCGAAACCGGCACATTCTTTGCTAAGGACACGCCTGTCAAATGGAGGTGCCGCAACTGCGGTCATATCCATCAGGGCACCAAGGCGCCGAAGACCTGTCCTGTCTGCAACCACCCGGAATCCTACTTTGAGCTGGTCGAGGATCACTACTGATTCTTCAACATATAGTAGAGGACCGGCACGGCGATGGTGCTGACCAGCAACGCGGCTATCTCTCCGAACATCAAGGATATGGCCAATCCTTGGAAGATCGGATCGGTGAGTATCACCGAGGCGCCGACGATGACGGCCAGCGCCGTCAGCAGCATCGGCCGGAACCGGACGGCCCCGGCTTCGATGACCGCATCCGCGAGCGACAGGCCGTGTGCGAGCCGCAGCTCGATAAAATCCACCAGGATGATGGAGTTCCTGACTACGATGCCGCCTCCGGCCATGAAACCGATCATTGAGGTTGCGGTGAAGAAGGCATGGAGCAGCCAGTGGCCCGGCAGGATCCCGATCAGAGAGAACGGGATAGCGGCCATGACGACCAGCGGTGTGAAGTAGTCCTTGAACCAGCCGACCATCAGCATATAGATCAGGACCACGACAACGGCGAAGGCGATGCCGAGATCCCGGAAGACCTCAAGGGTGACATGCCATTCGCCGTCCCATTTTATGCTGGGTTCGATCTCGGTAAACGGTTGATTCATATTGTATACTTCGATCGATTTCTCTTTTCCTCCATACCCGGTCCCGTTTAAGGCGGCCAGCCGTTTATTCATCTTCAGGATGGCATATATCGGGCTTTCTATTGCCCCTGCGACGTCACCTACCACATAGATGACGGATTTGAGGTTTTTGCGATAGATCGGTTGTTCGACCGGACGTTCGCTGACATGGACCAGTTCCCTGAGCGGGACCAGCGGGGCATCGGGCCGCATATCGGGGCGCAGGGAGATATCGAGAAGACTGTCTATTCTGGCCCGCAATGCGCGGGGCAGTTCAATGACGATATTGATCGCCTCCTTATCCGTCGGCTGGTGGAAGAGATCGATGGATGCTCCGGAAACGGCCATCTGGATGGTCCGGGTAATCTGACCTTCGGAGATGCCGCTCAGGGCTGCCTTCTCCTTGTCGATGGTGATGACCTTGCGCATCCGGTCCGCCTCCCGGTACCAATCCACGTCGACCACGCCCTGGGTCGTCTCAAGGATATGCTTGACCTTTTTCGCCAGTTTGACCCTGTCGGCATCCGTCGGGCCGTAGATTTCGGCGACCAGGGTCTCCAGCACCGGCGGACCGGGGGGGACTTCGGCAACGGCTACCGCAGCCCCATACTTCCTGGCAATCTTTGCGACGACCGGTCTGATGCGTTTGGCGATGTCATGGCTCTGGACGTCACGTTCGTCCTTCGGTTTGAGATTGACCTGGATATCGGCTTTGTCGGGGCCTCTGCGCAGGAAATAATGGCGGACAAGGCCGTTGAAATTGTAGGGAGAGGCGGTCCCTGCATAGATCTGATAGTTGGCAACGGCAGGGTCCTTTGCCGCGGTCTCGGCCATCTCCATCGCAACATTTGCCGTCTGCTCCAGGGTGGAACCCTCGGGCATGTTGAGGATGATCTGGAATTCGCTTTTATTGTCAAACGGCAACATCTTGACCTTGACCAGCCCGAGGCCGACCAGCGTAAAGCTCAGCAGCAGCAGGATGACGATGACCAAAAAGAAGAGGATTCGCAGACTCCTGTGCGCAAGGAGCGGCTGCATGATGCGATGATACATCCTGATGAAAAAACTGGGGGGCTCTCCGGTCTTGCCGTTTTCGACCGGCAGATGTTTTCGTTTCAGGATATGGGCTGCCGCATAGGGGGTCACCGTGAAGGCGATCAGCAGCGAGAAGATCATCGCCGCCGATGAGCCGATCGGGATCGGTCGCATATACGGGCCCATCAGACCGCCGACAAAGGCCATCGGCAGGATGGCGGCGATCACCGCCCAGGTGGCGAGGATGGTCGGATTGCCGACCTCCGCCACCGCTTCCAGCGCAACATTGGTGACCGATCGGCCCGTGTTTTCGGGCAGACGCAGGTGGCGGACGATATTTTCGACCACGACTATGGCGTCATCGACCAGAATACCGATGGAAAAGATCAGCGCAAAGAGGGTGATCCGGTTTAATGTGTATCCGTAAAGATAGAAGATCAACAATGTCAGGGCCAATGTCGTGGGGATTGCCAGCATCACGACGACGGACTCGCGCCAGCCCAGGAAAAACAGGATCAGCAGGGCCACGCCGAAGATGGCGATGCCCATATGCAACAGCAGTTCGTTCGATTTCTCAGCGGCCGTGAGTCCATAGTTGCGGGTGACGGTCACCGAGACATCGGCGGGGATCAAAGTCCCTTTCAGGCTGTCCACCTTTTTCAGGACCGTGTCCACAACGTTGACGGCATTGGATCCCGGCCGTTTGGCGATGGACAGCGTCACCGCCGCCTCCTTTTGATTCGAACCGGCGTTGCCGTAGAGGACGTAGTTGTCGGGCTCCTCCGGACCGTCGATGATCTTTGCCACCTCGCTCAGATAAACCGGTCTGCCGCCGTAAACCCCGACGACGACCTTGCCGATCTCTTTGTCATTGGCCAGGAAGACCCCTGTCTGCAGTTGAATCTCACGGTTGTTTGCCTTGAGATTGCCGGAGAAGGACTGCAGGTTGGCCTCCTTCAGATGGCTCACAAGATCGTCCACAGTCAGGTTTCTGGACGACAGCAGCAACGGATCGAACAGGATCCTGACCTGCCGCCTGTCGCCGCCGATCAAGGTCGTCTCGGCCACGTCATGGATGTTCTTGACGGCATCGTCCACCTGGGCTGCCAGCCGGCGCAGGATGTAATGATTGTAATCACGACTATGGAAGGTCAGGGCCAGCACCGGCACATCATCGATTGTATGGGGTTTGATCAGTGGCCGGGAGACCGAGTGGGGTATCCGGTCGTAATTCATCGCCAGTTTCTGGTTCAGGCTGACAATGGCTTTTTCCAGGTCATAGCCGACATAGAATCTGACGATCAGGAGGCTCCGGCCGGCCATCGATGTCGAATAGATATATTCGACTCCCGGCAACTCATAGAGAAGTTTCTCCATCGGGATGGTGAGTTGTTGCTCGACCTCCTTGGGCGTTGCTCCGGGCATGGTGACCATCACGTCGATCATCGGGACCTTAATCTGCGGCTCTTCTTCTCTTGGCAGCACGGCGATGGCCATGATGCCCAAAAGAAGAGAGGCGATGATGGCGAGCGGCGTCAGCTTCGAATTGATAAACATCGAGGCGATCAGGCCGGCAAATCCGGTTTTCTGCGGGGTATCGGCGTTCATTTCTGTTCTTTTCGGTTTGTGTTCTGGGCTATTGGTCTATGGTTACGGATTGTCCGTCCACCAGGTCCTTATTGCCGCTGATGACCACCCTGTCTCCCGGCTCGAGACCGGCCAGTATCTCAATCCTGCCGTCCACAAGGCCGCCGGTGCGCACCAGGCGAAGCCTTGCGGTTTGGTCAACGACGGTGAAGACCCGTTCCATCTGGCCGAAGGCAAGGAGCGCCGATTGCGGGACAGAGATGGTGTCCACGGTGTGCTCGGGAAGCGACACCCTGGCGAACTGCCCTGATCTGACATTGGGATTGGCAGGCAGGGATAACTTGATCGGAGCCGTGCGGGACAAAGGATCAGCAGCCGGAGAGATCTCCTTGACGCGACCCGTTGCGGTAAAATCCGCGGACGGGATCGAGAGAGGAATGTCGTCGCCGACCTTGATCTTTAACACCATTGTCTCCGGAATATTGGCGACGACCTGGAGCCTGGTCTCGTTTTCGATGGCCAAGAGCGGTTTTCCGGGCACGGCGAGATCGCCGATATTGGCATTTTTCTGGGTAACGATACCTGCGAAAGGGGCACTGATCGTCGCATAACCGAGCATGGTCTGTACTTCATTGACCGAGGCCGCGGCGATGCGATGGGTGTCTTCCAGGGCCCTGACCGTCTCCGGGGTGGAGGCGCCTTTTTGCAACAGGGTCTTCTCCCTTTGGAGATTTCGGTCGGCCTGGGCGAGCTGGGCCTTGGCCTGGAGGAGTTGGGCCGCGATCTCGGCGGCGTTGATTTTCACCAGCAGATCGCCTTTGTTTACCCGTGATCCGAGGGCCACGGGCAGTTCGGTGATATGACCGCTGATCCTGGCCGCAATAACCGCATGGTCGTCTGCCTGGACGGTTCCCATGATCTCCATGGTGGATGTCGATCTTTCCGTCTTGATTGTAAGGACATGCACTGCTGCTGCTGTATGATTCCCGCTGCCGGTCTCCTTGGTCTTTTCTTGCCTGCAGCCTGTCAAGGAAGGGGTACAGAGCAAAAATGCGAGCAGATAGACTGTCGGGCGAATATTTCGTCTCATTCTTCTTTCTCCTGTCGTTCATCTGTGATCTGATCGAATTGCGGCATGCCGACGGTCCTGCGCAGGTTGGCTATTGCCGTTTGATTCATCATCCTGGCGGTGGAGTATCGGACACGGGCATCGGTCAGGCGTTTCTCGGCATCTATCAGTTCCGAAGAGAGGACGACCCCCTGTTGGAAGCGGATCCTGTTCAAACGGGCGCTCTCCTCGGCAACAGCCTCCATCTTTTTGGTCACCGAGAGCCGTTCCTGTGTCTGTTTATATTCAAGAAGGGCCTGTTGCAGTTCGAGGTTCAATGCCAGTTCCGTCTTGACCTTTGTCTCTTGCAACTCAGCCAGCTTCGATCTGGCGCCGGCGATGTCCGCGGCCGTTCTGTTTCCGTTGAAGAGCGTGAAATTAACGCGGATTCCGGCCATCCAGGAATCGCCCTTGCCGGCGAGGACGGTGCCCCTGTCAACCTGGTAGCTGGCAAAACCATCCATGGTGGGATACCGGCCGCCCTCGGCTATCCGGACCTGGAGTTCGGTGGCCCGGATCATGTCATCAAGGGCCAGGAGTTCGGGCCGATGCGAGGAGTCAAAGGTTGCGGGCGGCGTCTGGCTGATGCCGTCTCTGGTGTCGATGACGACTGTGCCTTCCTTCAGACCGAGAAGGTTTAGAAAACCGTGTTTGGAGAGTTCGAGATCATGACGGGCCTTGATAAGGTCCTCACTGCTTGCGGCCTCCTGGGCTTCCAGGCTCAACAGATCGGCCTTCAGCAGGGACCCTTCATCGAAGCGGGCCCTGGCGACCGCAGCCGAGGCCCGTATTGCCGCGAGGGCCGCCTCGCGTGCGGTCAGCGTCTCGGTTTGTTCGGAGATGAGCAGAAACAGGCGAACGACCTCGAACCCGAGCTGATGCCGAACGGCCTTCAGGTTGGCGATGGAGCTCCTTTCTCCGGCCCGGGCGGCATCGACTGCCGCCAGGTCCCTGCCGCCGTTGTAGAGCCGATACCGGGCCTGGATCTTGATGTCCAGGTTATCCGTTCTGCCGGGATTATTGAAGTCGATGCTATTGTTGAATTCTCCCTGGTTGAGAATATTTCCGAAAGAATACATGGGATTGTCTGTCTGGCTGTATTCGGAGCCGAGACTGAGCTCAGGGTAAAACCGGGATTTGGCGCCGGCTGTCATGGCCTTGGCCGCGGCGATTCTCTCCAGGGCAATCCGGGGGTCCGGGTTGTTTTTCAGGGCGAAGCGGACGGCCTCCTTTGCCGTCCAGACTGCGGAGGTCTGCCGATCGGCGACTGACGCTGCAGTCCTTCCTGAGGCCGCCCCGACGAGAACTGAGAGGATCACTAGCGGGAACAGAAGAATTTTTTTCATATTGGTTCCTTGTTTCTTAGTGATTATAGGGAAATAAAGCGACACAATTTAATTAATTTATTAAATAGTGTATGACATCCTTTGGTGTTTGTCAAAAAAATTATGGATGACAAAGAAGAACCGTGCAACACCGCTGTCAGTATAACGTACCTTGGCATATCACAAAATTCAAGCATATACACATAATAATCGGCAGGTTGTGTGATTATTTTCGCGCCGGAAGGACAGGGGGAGCGATCTCAACCGGCCGATCGAGGGGCAAGTCAGCAAAAAGACGCCGGTGCCGGGGGCCTGGTTTGAGTTCAGGGCAACTATGATTATACTGCTGACAGAGGACCTGAAGAAAAGGCCGGGAGCAAGGCCTTGTCCTTCAGATACGGGAATGCCTATGAAAAGGGGGAAACGATGAATGTGATACTCGACCTCTGTGTCGTCCCGATGGGTGTCGGGGTGTCGGTCTCAAAACATGTGGCGGTCTGTCAGGAGATATTGAAAAAGGCCGGGCTTAAGACACAGCTTCATGCCTATGGAACCAACATTGAGGGAGAATGGGATACGGTTTTTAGAGCCGTCAGGGAATGTCATGAGGAGATTCACCGGATGGGCGCTCCGAGAATAACGACCACCATCAAGGTCGGAACCCGGATCGACCGCCCGCAGAGTATGGAGGATAAGGTGAACAGCGTTTTGGAAAAATTGAATACATGATGAGCCTGAAACAAAAGAGAGCATCTGCTGAAGCTCTATGAAAAAATAGATTTTTATTCCCCACGCCTGTGATTGAAAAGATTCGCTTGACCTCGAGTATGCTCCAGGGAGTAAGGTCTTTCCAAGAGAAGAAACAAACGGTTAATCTCAACGGGAGACAGATATGACGACTGACGAAAGATACAGAAACGGATTGGAAAAACTTCATGAAATAGACGGAGAGGCGGGACGGAAGGTGATCGATAGTCTTCAATCAATCGCTCCGGATCTGGCCAGGTATGTCATTGAGTTTCCTTTTGGAGACATCTATCAGCGGCCCGGGCTTGACCTCCCGACGCGGGAACTGGTGACCGTCGCCGCACTTACAGCACTGGGGCATAGCCAGCCGCAACTGAAAGTTCATGTCAATGGCGCCTTGAATGTAGGGTGCAAGCCGGAGGAAATCGTCGAGGTGATCATCCAGATGGCGGTATACGCGGGGTTTCCGGCGGCATTGAATGGGATGTTTACAGCCAAAGAGGTTTTTGCCGAACGTGGAATCATAGGTTCCTGAAGATCAGAAGAATAAGGCTGGAATACCCACAAAAAAGTGGGTAATTTACATGCAGACGAATACGGCCTATTCTATGACCACCAAAAACAAGGAGGTCATTGAAATGGCAATCTCGAATGAAACCATAGAAAAACTGATTGATGGCGCGGGAGTCTCAATCATCAGCTCAGTCGACGAATGCGGATTTCCAAATACCAAGGCCATGTTGTCACCAAGATGATAATAAATGAAAAATGCACAACCATCAGGTTCCACTCGGACCCCGCAGACGAAGAGGGTCCTGTGATGCGTCAGCGCCTTTGAGGAGGAGACCATCCCGGATCGAACGTGTTGTCCTCGCAGCTCCTGTTGCAGCATTCATTACCCCCCTTTGCATATTTCCCGGTGGCCCTGATCATCTCCGGCAGTCCGAGACTTTTGACGATGAGCGGCTCGATGGTTTCAAGGAGGTCACGGCGTTCGAGATAGGGACAAGGCTTATCGTAAGGAAAATCCCCGCACTGTGCAGGCCTTGCCGAATGAATCGTACACCGTTTGCTGATGCGTTTGTTGGAGAGAAAGATGCAGGAGCCGTCTTCCCTGGTTTTGAAGGTGTTTTTTCCTTCGATATACCGTCTGCGGACGTCCCCGTCGGTAATCCTGAAATGCCTGGCCATGCGGTTGATGTCTTCCGCCGTGACAAAGAGGGTCGAGCCCTTGAGCCGGTAACAGCAATAGGCCGGGCAGAAATTGCAGAAAACCTTGTTGGTTGCAAGGCAGTAGAAAGAGGATGAAGAAGGCAGGGCTTCCTGACCAGGTGCGTTTGTCGACATCGGTTTCCTGTCTTTTCCTTGATAGTGTAGAGGGGCTGGCTTGTGTTTACAGATTTCCAACCGATAAAGCAAGCAGGAAGAAGAGGGAAAGGTGATGAGTGAGGGTGATGGGTAAAGGGTGACGGGTAGGAGAAGAGACCCACAACCCATTTGTGTAGCGCATCACCGGTTCGATGATGAAAGACAGAAGGCCCGGTCAAGCAATCTTGACCGGGCCTTCCGTATAAGGATTCGGCGGCGACCTACTCTCCCACACAGT
>JBJKPM010000047.1:0-12289 GCA_046706325.1 Desulfocapsaceae bacterium
GCTTGTTGATCATATATTTCCTCGCGGTTATGCAAAAAGTTCAAGGTTAAGGGCTCAAGGTCCAACGTTGAACCTTGAACGCTGAACTTTGAATACGTTTCTAAGCCACCTTCCCCTCAGGGGCGAAGAGGGCGTTGCGCAACTCCCTCGGCAGGCATATGATGCCGAAATCTGGCTGCAGCAGTGATTCCCGGAATGGAGTGATATCGACCTTCTCCCGAATCAGACCGGCGAAGATCCCTGCGCGCTCCACGTTCCCCACCAGGACGGCACCGGCCAGCCGTTTCTTTTTCATGACGATCTTGCGATACTGGCTGTTTTCCATATCCTGGAAGGTGAGGATTTCGAACTCCTTTGCATCGAGCGGATTGGTTATCCCCATGGATATGGTCGGGACCTTGAACAGCTCAAGGGAGTTCATGGAAAGCCCCCCACCGTAATTTTTTTCGGCGCCGGCCATGGCGCTGCCGGCGATATCTCCCTGGATATAAGCGTCGGGCCAGATCGGCATCGGGTTTTTCTGGCCGGAGAAGAAATCGCGTGCTTCGGCCACGTCGCCGGCGGCAAAGACGCCGGCCACAGTCGTTTCCATCCGATCGTCAACCACCACCCCGCGGTTGACCTCGACCCCGCTCCCCTTGAGAAAGGAGGCTGCCGGGCGGACACCGATGGCTACAATAACGGTATCGCAGGGGATGAAGTCATCCGATTTGAGCGATACTCCGGTTATCTCGGCGCCGTTGCCCTCAACCCGCACAACAGTATCCTCGGTGACGACGTCTATGCCGTTTGCCTTCATCTTCTTGGCGACGATCCGTCCTGCCGGCTTGTCGAAGGCCGTGGAAAGGATCCGGTCGGCGAGTTCGACGATGGTGATCTTCTTCCCCAGTTGGTGCAGTCCTTCGGCGGCTTTCAATCCGATAAGGCCGCCGCCGATCACCACCACACGCTCGATATCGTGGGCAATCCCCTTGAGCTTGGCCGCATCGTCCCAGGTGGTGAAGGTGAAGACCTTGTCTTTCCCCGGCAATCCTACAATGGGGGGGACAAAAGGATCGCCGCCGGTGGCTATGAGAAGTTTGTCGTAGGGAATGGCATCTCCCGAGGCCAGTCGAACTTCCCTCTTTTTGCTGTTGAGGGAGACCACTTCACTGTTGAGGAGAAGATTGATCCTGTTCTTCTCGTAAAAGCCTTCGGGGAGATAGGCCATCCGCTGTTCAGTGACCTGGCCGCCGAGCATATAGGAAATGAGGGGCCTGCCGTAGGCAACATGCCTCTCCCGGGAAATGACAGTGATATTCCCCTTCTGGTCGACCTTCCTGATACCCCTTATGGCGCCGACTGCAGCGACGGAGTTTCCGATAATGACGTAATTCATGTAAACCTCTCATGCAGCGTTCCCCATGCCGGACCGCTCTCCTGACGTGAGCGGACAGCAGACCGGGGAACAGCTCTGTTATTTCTGACTTCCCTCTCTGAACACCAGTGCCCGGTTGGGGCACGCATCGACACAGGCCGGGTTTTTCCTGTCTGGACAGAGGTCGCACTTGTTGGCCTTCTTCTTAGCAAGGTTTCGCTGAATCGCCCCGTAGGGGCAGGCCATAACGCATGACCAGCAGCCGACGCACTGCTCAATATCCACCCTGACAACATCGTTGTCATCCTTTTGTATGGCACCGGAGATGCACGCCCGGAGACAGTCGGGTTCATCGCAATGGCGACAGGTGGTGGAGAGGGACACGATCCCGCCGTCCAGCTCTTCCACCGTACAGCGCGAGATGGGGCGCAGCGGTTCGTGGAGATAAGCCTTGACGGGATTCTTCGACAACGAATGCTCGGTTATGCAGGCGACTTCGCAGAGGTGGCAGCCGATGCAGACATCTTCGATGGTGTATATTCTTTTCATCTTCTTTCCTTTAACCTATTTGTATGGAACGTTCGGGGTAGACTTTGAGCCGTTGGCAAGTAACGCCGATATCCGTCAATCGCCGGCAGGAATCACTCCCAGGATATTCATATCCTTTTCCTTCAGCCCCACGGCACGCAGCTTATAGCGGTTACCGCGCACCGATTCGAGGGCGTTCAGCCCCATGCCGCCGATAATCTCCTGCATCTCGTGCCCCCAGGCTTTTATCAGGTTCACCAGCTTTTCCTTGCCGATCTCCGGGTTGAGGCGCTTGGCCAGGTAGGCGTTATTGGTGGTGATCCCCCACGGGCATTTGCCGGTATAACAGCGCTGGCACAGGGTGCAGCCGAGGGCCAGCAGGGTCGCGGTGCCGAGGTTGATCGCATCGGCGCCCAATGCTATCGCCTTGATGGCGTCGCCGGAGCTTCTCACTCCTCCGCCGACAACTATGGAAACCTTGTTCCTGATCCCCTCGTCGCGCAGTCTCGAGTCAACCGCCGCCAGGGCAAGTTCCATGGGGATACCGACATTGTCCCGCGTCACCTGCGGAGCGGCCCCGGTCCCGCCACGGAAACCGTCAATGGTGATGATGTCCGCGCCGGCCCTGGCGATCCCGGAAGCTATGGCCGCCACATGGTGGACTGCGGCGATCTTTACCGACACCGGTTTCTCGTACCTGGTGGCCTCCTTCAAGGCAAATATGAGCTGGCGCAGATCTTCTATGGAATATATATCATGGTGTGGGGCCGGCGACAGAGCGTCGGTCCCTATGGGAATCATGCGGGTCTCTGATATCTGGTCGTTCACCTTTTCACCGGGGAGATGGCCGCCGATACCCGGCTTTGCCCCCTGTCCGATCTTTATCTCTATGCCGACGCCGGCATTGAGATACTGCTCGCTCACCCCGAAACGACCTGAGGCAACCTGAACGATGACGTTCTTGCCGTAACGATAGAGATCCTTGTGCAGGCCCCCTTCACCGGTATTGTAGAGGGTCCCCAGCTCTTCGGCGGCAGCGGCCATTGCCCTGTGGGCATTGAGGTTGAGGGCGCCGTAGCTCATTGCCGAAAAGATGAAGGGGTACTCCAGCTTCAGTTGCGGCGCAAGTTTTGTAGCCAGTTTCGGCTTGCCGCTCTTCTTGTCGGTCACCACTTCGATCGAGTGGGGCTTGGCACCCAGGTAGGTGCGTAGCTCCATAGGCTCCCGCAGCGGGTCAATGGAGGGGTTGGTCACCTGCGAGGCGTCGAGCAGAAGGTGGTCCCAGTAGATCGGGTAGTTAGCCGGGTTACCCATGGCCGCCAGCAGTATCCCCCCGCTGTCTGCCTGGGCGTAGAGGTTTCTGATGTGGGCGCCGGACCATGATTCGTTGCGCTTGAAGTTCTCCTCATTGAGCCTGATGGTGATTGCACCTGTGGGACATAACGCGGAGCAGCGGCGGCAGCCGATGCAGCTTGTACTGTCTTCTGCCAGACAGTCGTCAGCGGCAACGTAGGAATGGACCTCATAGGAGCATTGCCGGACGCAGACCTTGCAGCGGATGCATTTAGCATCATCCCGATCGACAATGAATTCGTTGAATGATTCGTTTACAGATTTATAGAGCACCTTTAAACCTCCTGCTAAACGGCGGGGGATACGAATTTTGTGTACTTAGCATGAAAGTAAGAAGCGGCATGCTAATTACGTGCCACATCTGCAGCGGACACTTCGGCCTTCTTATCAAGCCGGCAGACTATATTGATATCGCTAGTTTTTTAAGCATACTAGATAAACAGCCGACAAGAGTTTATATATTATTAATGATAATATATTATACAGTTTTTGGATATTGAGTATAATTTTTCTCTGCTTAATTTACATTTTTACACTACATAGGTCAAGCGCGATTTTTTCCGGAAGACGCAGATGAACGCGAAGAACCGGGCTCGTGGGAAGACCGGGAGGCAGCCGGGTGAGATGCAGGTCGATAAGCAGGTTGGGGATCTCCGCCATACAAGGGGCATAGCGGAAGGTTGCAGACCTGCCCGCTAGGAGGATCCCTTAATGGCTTCGTTCAATTCCCTGAGAAGCAGTTCCGCATCGACCTTATGAACATCCGCACCATGTTCCAGCGCCTCGTAATCGGCAATCTGGCACTCGAAACAGGTAAGCCCGTATTTTTCGAAAACCGCGAGGGTCTGGGGATACAGCCTGACGATATCGCCGATCTTCATATCTTTGTCGATCATGCCGCCACCTTGTAATGGATCGAGGGGCGCGACGGTCCGCGCCCCTCACGCTATAAGCAGTTGGCTAGGCCATGGCCCGGATCGCCGCCTCTATCCGGTCCATACCTTTGCGGATGTTTTCCATGCTCGAAGCATAGGAGAGACGGGCGTATTTATCGGCGCCGAAGGCCACCCCCGGCACAATGGCGACCTTCGCTTCCTCGAGGAGATAGGCGGCGAAGTCGGAGGAGTTATTTATCGCCCGGCCATTGAAGCTCTTGCCGTATACCCCCGAAAAGTTGGGAAAGACATAAAAGGCGCCGGTCGCCTTGAAACAGGTCACCCCCGGCATGGCGTTCAGTCGCTCGACGATGTAGTTACGACGCTTGTCGAACTCCACCGCCATGGCTGCGACAGCGTCCTGGGGGCCGTTCAGCGCTTCGATCGCCGCCTTCTGGGCGATTGACGTGGGGTTCGAAGTCGACTGGGACTGCATCTTGGTCATGGCCCCCATCAACTCCTTGGGGCCGCAGGCATAGCCGATCCTCCAACCGGTCATGGCGTATGTCTTGGAAACACCGTTGACTACGATGGTCCGCCCCTTCAGTTCGGGAAGAGCCTGGACGATGTTGCCGAAGGTCAGCCCGTCATAGATGAGACGTTCGTAGATATCGTCGGAGATAATCAGGAAGTCGTGTTTCAGACAAACCTGGCCGATGGCCCTGAGCTCTTCGGCAGAATAGCTCGCCCCGGTGGGGTTGCAGGGCGAATTGAGAATCAGCGCCCTGGTCCTGCCGGTTACCGCCTTTTCCAGCTGCTCCGGGGTTATCTTGAAACCGCTCGTTTCATCCGTATCGATGAAGACCGGTTTGCCGCCGGCAAGCACCACTTGGTCAGGATAGGATACCCAGTAGGGTGCGGGAATGATCACCTCGTCCCCTTCCTGGATCAGGGCCTGGGAGATATTATAAAGGGAGTGCTTGGCGCCGCAGGCGACGGAAATCTCTTCGCGGGCGTACTCCAGCCCATGGTCCCTCTTCATCTTGGCTATGATTGCGTCCTTGAGTTCGTCGGTGCCTCCGACCGGGGTGTATGTTGTGAAGCCGGCATCTATTGCTCTCTTCGCCGCTTCCTTTATGTTGGACGGGGTATCGAAATCGGGTTCGCCGGCGCCGAAGCCGACTATGTCCACCCCCTGCGCCTTGAGGGCCTTTGCCTTGGCATCGATGGCCAGTGTCGGTGAGGGCTGAATCTTTGTTACTCGCTCTGCAAGTTTCATGGTCTCCTCCTTTGGAGAATCAGCGGTTATATTTGGCGTCCAGCGCCCTTTTGACAATGGGTGGGACCAGCCCGTTGACCGGTCCTCTCAGTGAGCTCACTTCCTTGACTATTGAAGACGACAGATAGCTGAACGGAACGGATGTCATCATGAAGAGGGTCTCCACTTCCTGGGAGATGCCGCGGTTCATCTGCGCGATCTGGAACTCGTACTCAAAATCGGAAACAGCCCGCAGGCCGCGAATGATGACCGTCGCCCCCTTGGCCAGCACATAATCTATCAGAAGGCCTCCGAAAGTGTCAACTTTTGCCCTGCCGTTACCTGCCAGGACCTCACGTATCAGGTCGACCCTCTCACCGATAGTGAAAAGGGGCTTCTTTACGGGGTTTTCCGCGACCGCGATGATCACTTCATCGAAGATCTTCAGGCCCCGGTTGATAATATCCAGATGCCCGAAGGTTACCGGGTCGAAAGAGCCGGGATAAACCGCGATTTTACCAGACATATCCGTCCTCACTCATTAACGATGCTGTCGTAGAAATTAATTCGGCCCGGCCCGCAACACTGGATAAGGAGCGGCTAGTTCGCTATTCCGAGGCGCAGCGGCGGAAAAAAGCCAGGGCCGTATCACCGTAGACCCTCCTGTCAAATTCCCGAAGCGAGGAGAATTCTTCCGGAAAGATATCCCTGGAAGAAAACTCGGCGACCACCAGTGAGTGATCATCGATCAGGGCAGAGCCGGCAAGATTGGTGATGACTTCTCGCGCCAGCTCCTGGCCGTAAGGGGGATCGATGAAGACCAGGTCGAAAACCGCTCCACTCTTTTCCAGGGATCGCAACGCCGCGATTGCTTCCCTATGCAGCACAACAGCCCGCGATGCGAATCCGAGCATCGCCAGATTCCTTGCGACCAGGGTGACGGAATCCTTGTGGTTGTCGACAAAAACCGCGCTCCCCGCGCCCCGGCTCAATGCCTCTATCCCGAGGTTGCCGGTCCCGGCGAAGAGGTCCAGTACGCGCAACTGTTCAAATCCACCGGTAAGGGCAGTCAGGATATTGAACAGGGACTCTTTAACCCGGTCGGCCGTAGGCCTTACCCTGGCGCCGGATGGGGGTATAAGCCGCCGTCCGCGGGCAGAACCGCCGATTACGCGCAATTCCCCTTCTCCAGCAGATCGGCCAGCTTCCCGGCACTCCCCTTGGCGCGAAAGGCGGTTATGAACTCCCTTGCCTCGCGATAAGCCATATCCTCAATCAGACGTGCATTCTCTTCGGGAATAGTGTCTATTTCGCTCTTGAAAACCGATGTGGCAAACTTAATATCCTTCCGGTTCTTCTTGGCCCAGCAGCGCATTTCGTTCATCAGTTCGAGTGGGAGACCCGCATGGGCGATATTCTGCCAGAGCGTGCCGATGTTCCCCTTCCTGATGCCGAAGTCCGCCAGTTTGCCGACGATGTTCAGCGGCGTGCCGGTTATCCCGTGCTGCACCAGTCCGGCTATCCCGTGGTCCCTGGCGGTCCTGAATATCTCAGCGGTCCTGACCAGGTCAATGTTGATCCTCTCTCCGTCGAGATAATTGCCACTTTTCGAGCCGTTATCGATGGCCAGGAGTAACGGTGTCACACCGGAGGCGGCCAGGGATTGGAGAAATTCGGCGGCTTCGGCAACGGTCGTGAGATTCGATTCGCTCCCCACAGGGGCGACCGCTCCCAATTC
Organism: Desulfocapsaceae bacterium; assembly: GCA_046706325.1. Taxonomy (GTDB): domain Bacteria; phylum Desulfobacterota; class Desulfobulbia; order Desulfobulbales; family Desulfocapsaceae; genus CAWGGS01. Next base: position 7,110 of record JBJKPM010000047.1, read on the forward strand.
CACCTCAAGCCCGTACCCTGTTGCCATTACATGCCCGGCAAGGGAACTGACGATCCTGATATTGTCCTGTAGCGGATTGAAAGAAGCATCCACGGCAAAAGAGGTATAGCCGGCTTCGATCTCAGCCAGCAGCAGTTTTTCGGCTGCCGCCAATTCACCCTGAGAAGTATCCCTGATCGTTATATGATCGCCGTGGATTATGAAAGGCTTGCTGAATTTGCACTGATCGGCATAATCGATGATTGTGTTGAAGAAAATCTCGGGGGGCTGGCCGGTATAACCACCGTCAACCCCGCCCTCGCTCCTTGTCAGCTCGAATGCGACAACGGCATCAAGCTCTTCGGCGGCCTTCATTATTCCGGGGATGACATGCCTTATCCTGGCATTGCATGCCATTATGATCAACGTCTCGTTTTTCAGTAGTGAGAATACGTCGCCGCCGTTCAGGAGCAGAACCTTGCTCCTCCTTCCCAGCTTCTTTTTCACCCTTTCCGGCCTCAAGTCGCGCAATGTTTTTTTCATGATGTTGGCGCCATCCATCCTCTCATGAGAAAGACAGAAAATTAGAGTTTCTACCTCTTAGCGAGAAATAGTCAAGAAATATTTCCGCCTCAGGAAGGAGCCTCGGCCTCTTTCACCCGCCTTTTGCCGAAAACCAACGCCACCCATATGCTGACCTCGTACATCAGATAGAGGGGGATCATGATGACGAACATGGTGATCAGGTCGGCGTGGAATGAGGCTATTATGGCGCTCGCCAGGAGTGCATACTTGCGTTTGTCAGCCAGCATTCGATAGTTCACAAGCCCCAGCCTGGAAAGGAGCAGGGAGATAATCGGCAGTTCGAAGATGAGGCCGAACATCAGAATCAGCCGCATGCAGAAATTGATATAAGAGCTCATGTTGAACCAGCTGCGCAGCCCCTCGCTCTCGTAGGAGAGAGAAAAATTGATGATGACCGGCCAGATGATGATGAGAAAGAATAGCGCGCCAATACAGAAGCTTATGGTACTTACCGTGACGAAAGGGACCACGAAGCGCTTTTCCTTGCGCGTGAGACCGGGGGCTATGAAGAGCCAGAACTGGTGAAAGACAATGGGGAGGACCATGATAAAGCCCGCTATCATGGAGATCTTGCACTGGATGAAAAACGGTTCGAGTGGTGCGCTGTAGTTGAGGCGCCTGTCCTTGCCGGTATCCACCTCTCTGACCTTGTCCAGGTTGAACCGACTGTAGATCGCCGGATAGCGTTCCTTCAGCATCTCATAGGCCTGCTGCTTCATCTCCGTAAGATAGGTTTTCCCGGTCAGCGGTTTCTCGACAAACCCGAGCAGAGCAGGTGAGAAATTCCAGGCCACGGCCATGCCGATGACTATTGCCGTTATGCATACGATCAGGCGCTTCCTCAGTTCTACAAGATGCTCGATAAAAGGAAGGATTTTTTCATTATTCTTCATGTGCGTTCCTTTAATATCCGTAACAGCGGACGAATCATAACACAGCAGTAACGGCGAGTGCAACTTTTCACCGTTGTTTCGGGGTAACTGAGCAAAATTTCTTGACAACGGGTTAAGGGGGGTAAATAATTCCAAGGCTTTAGACAATATAGCCGCAGGCGGAGCTAGGATGAAAATTGACAGCGATTTTCTGGTTATCGGCAGTGGTATTGCGGGACTTTATTTTGCCCTTCAGGCGTCCAAACATGGCAGGGTGGCGCTGATCACCAAGCGGGATATGACCGAGTCGGCCACCAATTACGCCCAGGGGGGGATCGCCTCGGTATTTTCCCAGGAAGACACCTTCGCGGCCCATATTGATGACACGCTGGTGGCGGGGGCCGGCATCTGCCACGAAGACGTGGTCAGGACCGTGGTCGAGGAAGGACCGGAGGTGATCCGTAACCTGATCGATTGGGGGGTGAGATTCACCACCAGCGGCGACAGCTACGACCTGACCCGCGAGGGGGGGCACAGCAAGAGACGCATCCTCCACGCGGACGACGCAACCGGCCGCGAAATCGAGCGGGCACTGGTCGCTGCGGCAAGGAAATCCCCCAATATCGATATTTACGAGCATCACATCGGCATCGACCTTATCACAGCAGCCAAGGTCATGCGCAAGAGGCTCACGCACAACCACTGCTGCGGCGCACATGTACTCAATATCAAGAGCGGCGAGGTTATAACCTTCGCCGCCAAGATAACCGTACTCGCCTCGGGGGGGGCGGGCAAAGTCTATCTCTATACGTGCAACCCCGACGTGGCCACCGGCGACGGCGTCGCCATGGCCTACCGGGCCGGCGCCACAGTCGCCAATATGGAATTCATGCAGTTCCACCCAACCACCCTCTACCACCCACATGCCAAATCCTATCTCATATCTGAATCGGTAAGGGGAGAGGGGGCCATCCTGCGCAGGCGCGACGGCACTCCTTTCATGGAGAAGTACCATCCTCTCAAGGATCTAGCCCCGCGCGACATAGTCGCCCGCGCCATTGACAACGAGATCAAGACCCACGGCGACGACTGCGTCTATCTCGACATCACCCACGAGGATCCCGATTACGTGAGGAATCGCTTTCCCAACATCTACCTCACCTGCCTCGGTTTTGGCCTGGACATGACCAGCGAACTCCTGCCGGTGGTGCCGGCAGCCCATTATCTGTGCGGGGGGGTCGCCGTGGGGGCGCACGGGGAAACGGACCTCCAGCACCTCTATGCCATCGGCGAAGTCTCTTTCACCGGACTCCACGGCGCGAATCGCCTGGCGAGCAACTCTCTCCTCGAAGCGGGGGCCTATGCAGGGAGGGCCTACCGTCACGCAGCGCAGCAACTGGAGGCAGGGGGCTTCGAGTGCGCGATGATCCCCGAATGGGACCCCGGCACCGCCACCAACAGTGACGAAATGGTCGTGGTTTCGCAGAACTGGGACGAAATTAGGCGATTCATGTGGAACTATGTCGGGATAGTCCGCTCCGACAAGAGGCTCGAAAGGGCCATGCGCCGTATTCGCCTGATCCAGGACGAGATAGAAGAGTACTACTGGGATTTCATAGTTACCTCCGATCTCATCGAGTTACGCAACATAGCCACAGTAGCCGAGCTGATCGTCTCCTGCGCGCAACAGCGCAAGGAGTCGCGCGGCCTTCACTACAATATAGATTACCCGCAGCATGACGACGTCCACTGGAAGAAGGACACTTTCATGAGAAAGCGATTCTGAGGGATTGATGACCATAGACGAACTGAGGAAGGAAATTGACCGCCTCGACAGCGAACTGTTGCGCATTCTCAACCAGCGGGCCGATTTGGCGGTACAAATCGGGGTGATCAAGAAAGGAAGCGGAGTGCCGGTCTATGACCCTGCCCGGGAAAAACAGATCATCCAGCGGATGGAGGCGGAAAATCCCGGTCCCCTCGACCATGAGGCGATCGTTCGTCTGTTCGAGCGGGTGATCGACGAGTCTAGACGGGTGGAGAGGATCATGACCTTAAGGAAAGCGGCAGCTACCGAATCAGTGCCCGCCGAGTAACTGCCTGCTGGCTGGGGAGGAATTTTCCCGTGTTGATAATAATGAAGAAGAACGCCGATGAATCGGCACTTGATCAGGTGAAGGAATTTCTCATCGACAGGGATTTCGACATACATCAGTCTACTGGCGCCAACCGGACCATCATCGGCGTCATCGGCGACACCGACACCCTTGATCCCGGTGAAATCGGGGAAATGCCCGGAGTGCTCCAGGTTGTCAGGATCAACAGGGAAGGGTGAAACAGAGGCCTTCATCTCTCATACCGTTTCCATTCCCTCCATGCTTTCGTAAATCGCCTCGAACATATGCTCGATATCAATGAAGGTCTTTTTGAGGGCCGGGTCGAAATGGAGTTCGGGCTTGACCCTTTCATCCCCTTCCCGGAATATGCGCAGCACTTCATCATGGCTTAGGGGAGGCTTATAGCTTCTTTCCGAGCGCAATGCATCGTAGACATCAGCCACTTTGACGATTCTCCCCGCGAGGGGGATCTTTTCCCCTTTAAGGCCGAATGGATAGCCGCTTCCATCCCAGTTTTCATGATGTGCCAGGGCAATTTCCCTGGCCACCTGCAAGCGGGGAGAGTCGCCGAGGATATTCTCTCCGTAGACCGGATGCATCTTGACCAGTTCCATCTCCGCCTGGTCAAGCGGCCCCTTCTTGAGGAGGATGCTGGTCGGGATCTTGATCTTGCCGACATCATGCATCTGGGCAGAATATGAAATGACCTTGACAAAATCCTCGGCCGCCCCTATGTTCGCCGCCAGCGCACCGGCATAGCGGTTGACCCTGAGAATGTGCTTTCCGGTCTGCTCTTCAGCCGCCTCGCACGCCCTGGCCAAGGCTTCGATGGTATAGATGAAGGCCCTCTCAGTCTCCTGCAGCTCATCGGAAATGGTCACCAGCGATCCGATCACCACCGCAAGGCTGCGCAGCACGTCCGCATCGTAATAGGTCGCCTGCCCCGGATAGTTGAACGCAATGATGGCCCCGGGGTGTTCACCGCTTATACGGTAGGCGACGAAATTCCTGATCACACCGTTTATGTGTTTTCTCACCTCCGGCTGGAAATTCGCCTGGTACTCCTCAACACTCTCGCAGCTGTCAGTCCAGTTCGACGCCACCACATCGGCCTTGGCCAACTGAACGGTATACTGGGACATCGGATCGATAGGTATCTCTTCTGATTTCTCAACGAGCTCGCCGCTCTTCAGGTGGAAAAGCCTTCCGCTGAAGCCTCCCCCCCCTTCCCACTTGAAAACGGTAAAGATGCTCGCCGGCCCGCGCCTCCCTTTCCCCCCCAGCACTTTCTGGATGGTTACCGCATAGAGGTCTTCATCGGTGAACTTCTTGCTGCGGATATCCTGCAGGGTTTTATCGGTAAGACGCAAAAGCTCCTGGGTCTGCTGCAACGACATCTCGCACAGGTCCTGAGACATACATCCTCACCTCTTTCGCCGGGGGGAAAAGGAACGCCGCCCGTTATTGGCCATATGACATTTTATACTGCAACAGGCCATTATTGCAACTCCGCACGGCTGGAGGATCATTCCTTCCCGCCCCCCTTTTTTCTGTCAACTCCCTTGACGCGGTTGTAGAGTCCCTGGCGGGTGATTCCCTGGATCTCGGCGGCGGCGCTCTGTCTCCC
>JBJKPM010000048.1:0-35914 GCA_046706325.1 Desulfocapsaceae bacterium
ATTTCTGAAGGCCAAATTCTCTGCCGATGATCTCCAATGCCAAGCCGCTGCGTTTCCTGGCGAGATAAATCGCACTATTATGCGGTTCATTCACCTGACCATGCCTGCTCTTTTCCAGCGCCTGTTCTTCACCCCCGTAGCTTGACTGTACATTCGAGCCATGGGCTGTCTTAGCCGTTCCCATTGAGCAATCCGGCGACTTGTTGCAGAAAACCGTCAGTCTGTATATCACCGATCAACTCCGGAATTTCCTTTACCGGGCGAACGTTGGCTTTCTGTTGCATTTTTTCGCGGCATTTTTGTTGAGCTGTAAATTTTGCCTGCCAGAATGGGTGGTCCTGACAAAACTCTGCCGGTAATACCTTGTTGAGGATAAAGCCCCTCACCTCTATCCCGAAATCATCAAAGGAGTCTGCTATATCAAAGGCCTGTTCAATTGGCAAGGGTTCTGGGTTGGCAACCACCCAGGCACTGGTCTCGGTTTGTAAGAGTCTGATAATCCGTTCCGTCAAGGATCGCCACTTGTCGATCAGCGCCAGGGGATCGACGTTGTTGAAGACTTTTTTCACCTTGAAGTAGAGCTTATGTGCCTGGGTGAGATGGGAATAGAACATCTGCTGAACAAAAAGCAGATTCAAGGTTGTGACGGTGGGCGCCGTATCCCAGATAATAGTCAGGTAATCCCCGGACTCTGCCATTGTCAGGAGATAGTCAAGCATGAACTCTTCATCGATTCCCGGAGCCCCTTCTATGTAGTCGATAATCTCCCTCCCCACAGGCAGAAAAGAGGAGAGAACTGTGTAAATATCCTCCGCAAATTTATCCCGCCACAAATTAAGAATTAGCTTGCGGCTTAACTCCACGGCATCAAGATTGGGAGCAACGGTATGGACCTTGCGGTCCAGCGGCCGAGAGAAGATCTCACTCAACGAACCTGAAGGGTCGGTTGAAATTAATAGAGTTTTCCCGACTCCGGCATGTTGAAGAGCCGTTGCCACCGACATAGTTGTCTTGCCAACTCCTCCCTTACCGGTAAACATTTCAATTTTTGTCACTGTGAGCAACCAAAAGCAGAGGCAAGGAAACTATCTAGGTCCAGGGCATCCCTTTGCTCCATATTTTGTCAAAAGCGAGAACCTGCCCCCTATATTCCGTATTATCTGTTGGCGGCTGGCCGCCTATTTATTTCATAATTCTGTCCATCAAAATCAGCGTTGAATAGAAGGATGGCCTGTTTTCCTTCAAAAACAAGCGGAGCATGTCCATCTTTTTCTAATAAGAGATCGCCATAGATTTCCATGGGCTTCCTTTTCTCCAGAGAAGAGTCATTCATTTTGTATTCAAAGTAATTTTCGACACCATCTATCAGGTGTTGAAATGAGGCAATTATTCCTTCGGGAACCATTCCGGGGCTGAAAACTGTTTCTTCGCCGTCTTTTAAAAGTACTATTGGGGTCGATGCAAGGATATATTTATCGGTGATGATCCGATATCCAACAATATATTCCTTTCCTTCTGAGGGACGGGTAACTTTTTCAACCGACGAAGGCAGCAGAAAGACCGTATCTTTAATCGGGTTTTTTAGTCTCGGTTGCCGGTTATCACCACCAAGATATTTAGCCCATAAGAGAAATGCCATTGCTACCAGAAGTAAAAGGACCAGGCCGATCAAAGAACCAAGTATTTTTCTTGCCACAGAGATGTCCACCTCTCTTGGGTACGTTAGACATGAGCGCATAAGGAACCGCATATTCTCAAGGTCGTTTACCTCTACGCTTACGATCATTTTAATGATCAATATTTTTCCGATAAGTCATAACCTGACGATCTGATAACATCAACAGGAAAAGATTATGGAATGGTTGTCTATCATCATCTAGGATTAAAGCAAGAAACGAGTGTTTATTAACACTGTCTGTTCGGCTGCAGGCGCCGAATCGGATACCCATAACCAGAGGTTCACTTCTCCAAAGACGAGAAGAGGAGGAGAACAGAGCGGGGGACCGTCTCGCTCCCAAGCCTGTTTTCCTCCTCTGTTGAAAGCGATTTCGAGCTATTGTTTACCCTTCCATTTTCAAATTACGTCCTCTTTGTAAAGCCGGGACATGAGATTTTTCCGGAGAGCCAAGGCCGACTTCATATGTGATCTCCGGATGAGCCTTGGAGATCACCCACATCCGCCTGAACCGCAGGAGCCTCCGCAACCTCCGCCGCCGCCCAGCGGATTGGCGGAGGTTATACCGAACCCGGACCGTGGACCGGCATCGATATACTCCACCTTTATGGAACCACAGGTTTCCAAGAGGCCTTTTTCTACAAGAAATTTCAGGCTGTGACTTTCAAAAATTTTATCGTTTTCTTTTGGCTCGTCCAGTGCCAATCCCAGAGAAGGACCGGAACAGCCACCTTGCAGAAGGGCCACGCGCAGAGGGGATTCAATATTATTCTGCACCATATATTCCTTGAGTTTTGTTATCGCTATGTCAGTTACATTAAAATCAGTCATCTTTCTCCTCCCATCATAGGTCGAGGCAGCATCTTGGCCTGTTCGGCGATCTCAGCCACCCGGTGTTCCCATTCGATGGCCATCAGATGCACACCGGCCACCCCTTCCATTTCTTTGAATTCCTCAATCTGCTCTATCGCAATCTTTATGCCTTCTTCAGCGGCCTTGCCTTTGCCGACGCCTTTCAGGCGGTCGATCATTGCCGAGGGCACATCCATGCCCGGTACCTGCTTGGCCATATACTGGGCCATACCGATGCTCTTTAAGGGGGTCACCCCTGCCAGGATATAACACTTTTCCGTCAGGCCCATGTCAACTGCCATCTTCATGAACTTTCGGAACTTTTCCATATTGTAAATACACTGTGTCTGGACAAAGTCAGCGCCGGCAGCAATCTTTTTCGCCAGGCGGTAGACCCGGAATTCAAATGGATCGGCAAAAGGGTTGCAGGCCGCACCGATAAAAAGCCGTGGGGCAACATCAATGGCCTCGCCGTTTAGGAATTTTTCCTCGTCCCGCATCTTTTTGGCAAGCGCAATCAACTGAATCGAGTCGATATCATAGACATTCTTGGCATCCGGATGATTGCCGAACCGTTGGTGATCGCCTGAAAGACACAGCATATTCCTTGCCCCAAGAGAGTAGACCCCCAGGATATCGCTCATCATGGCCAGGCGGTTGCGATCCCGGCACACCATCTGAAAATTCGGCTCGACACCCTCCTGCGCCGCGATGGCGGAGGCGGCCCAGCTGGACATCCGGACAACCGCTGTCTGGTTGTCGGTTATGTTGACGGCATCGACATTACCCTTCAGGAAGGCTATCTTTTCTTTCAGATGATGAACATTGGCCCCTTTTGGGGGACCGCATTCACCGGTAAAGGCAAAATGTCCCGCGCGCAGTACCTCTTCAAGATTACTCCCGGATTTATTCTCGTTCATTGAGTCAGTTCCTCCCTGATGGATGTACGGGGACCGCCATCCCTTGAGGTGCTCCAGTCTTTGGCCGGTGCAACTGCAAGAAGATCGTCCAATCGCCCCTGTTCCATTTTCTTTTTGACGATCATATCCCAGATGCAGACGACATCCTTGCTGATCTCGCACAGGCCACCGGCGCTTCCGCCGCAGGGGCCGTTCATCAGGCTCTTTGAACATCGGGAAACAGGGCAGAGGCCGTCATACTTATGGATGACGCACGTCCCGCACCCTGCGCAACGTTCCTCCCAGATGCCATGCGCAACGGCTCCGCCGAAGAATTTGGTGTTGATCGCCGGGTAAAATTTCTGGGTGGGATAGGCCTCGGAGAGAAATTGCGGACCGACACCGCAGGCCATGGATACGACGGCATCGTAGGTATGAACCACATCCCCCAGCTCAGCGATATATTCCGGATCACACTGCCGTTCCAGGAGATGTTCTTCAATGGTAATGGGCCTGCCCTCCTTTTTGCGGGCGATCTTGAGGCTGGAGGCCAGGACCTGCACCTCTTTCAGGCCGCCGACGTTACAGACCGTCACGCAGCCTTTGCATCCGGAGATAAGGATGTTTTTGCAATCTTTGATCATATCTAAAATCTCGGAAAGAGATTTTCTGTCACCGATTATCATGTGTCACCTCATTAAATGACGGTTTCAGTAGGTACCGGGCTCGGCCCAAGCTCTTTGATCCGCCCGGTCATCTCCTGGGCAATTTCCGCAAACCTCGGCCCCATCGCCGAAGAGAGATTGAACATTTCCACCCGTTCGGGTTCTATCCCCATTTCCGCCAAGGTTTTTTTCACATACTCAACCTTCTTTCGGGCCCGGAAATTCCCTTTCAGGAAATGACATTCCCCTTCCAGGCATCCGGCCACATACACGCCGTCAGCCCCGTCTTCAATAGCCTTCAAAAGGTGAAAGATATCAACCCGCCCGGTGCACGGAAGCTGGACTATCTTCACATTCGGCGGATACGAAAGCCGCATGGAGCCGGCAAGGTCCGCAGCTGCATAGGCGCAGTATTTACAGCAAAACGCCACGATCTGAGGTTCGAAAGTATCCATCTGTTCTCCAATTCTATAAATGAATGTCGTAAAAAATCACATTGCCTTTCCTTGATAACGATCACGATCAGGCCGGCACGGGTTCAAAGAACAGCGCATCCGTCTTGGCAACGATCTGTCTGTCGGTAAAATGCTGCAGGGTGATGGCCTTGCCGGGACACTCGGCGGCACAGATACCGCAGCCGTGGCATTCGGCCGGCTCAATCACCGCATGCCCCTCATTTCGGATATGGGGCACACCATGCGGACAGGCCCGGACGCAGGTCAGACAGACCGCGCACCGGCTGGCATCCACCGTCGCCACTACCCCGCCGACCAGGATCTCCGGTTTGGAGAGGATGGTCATGGCCCGTGATACCGCCGCCTGGGATTGGGCGATGCTCTCGTCTAGGGATTTTGGATAATGGGCCAGGCCCGCCATGAAAATACCCTCGGAGGCGAAATCCACCGGTCGCAGTTTACTGTGGGCCTCGACCAGAAAGCCTTCTGCATTGACAGGGACCTTGAAAAGTTCAAAGAGTTCCTTGTTGTGGTTCGGCAGAACGGCTGAGGCCAGGACAACCAGATCCGGATACATGTCCAAGGTTCGGCCGAGGATGGGATCCAGGGTGGTCAGGATGAGCCTCTGGTCTTGCTCGACTGCCAGCTCCGGCGGTTTCTTTGCATCAAAGCGGATAAAGAGCACCCCGACCTGACGGGCCTCTTTATAGAGATCTTCCCTGAATCCGTAGGATCGAATATCCCGGTAGAGGACGAATACCTTCATGTCCGGATTGATCTTTTTCAACTTGATCGCACTTTTCAGGCTATGCGTACAGCAAACGCGGCTGCATGAGGGCCTCTCTTCCGTCCTGGAGCCGACACACTGGATGAAGACAATGATGCCGGCATCCATGATTCTGGTATCATCCGCAGTCAGGGCGGCATCGAAATCCAGGTGGGTCATAACACCCTGATGCTGCCCGTACAGGTACTCGGTGGGTTGGTATTCGTACCCTCCTGTGGCCAGGATGGTGGCGCCGTGATCGACCACGGTTTCGGGGGCGGATTTCGAGATTGATCGCAGACGGGTGGTGAAGTTACCTATAATTCCAGTTGTTTCATAGACTTCGGTACTCTTGAACAGATGGACCTTGGGATGATTTTCCACCTGCCGGATGAGATCTTCCAGGTAAGGGGCAATCTTTTCACCCTGCCAGGTCTCACCCAGCCTCCGGGCGTTGCCGCCCAAGGTGTCTCCTCGCTCGACCAGATAGGCGTCACATCCCTGCAGCGCTATGCCCAGGGCGGCCTCCATGCCGGCGACACCGCCGCCCACAACCAGGGCGGAGGGTTTTACCGGCAGGCTCACCTGGTGCAACGGTTCAATATAGACGGCCTTGGCTACAGCCATCCGCACCAGATCCTTGGCCTTTTCGGTCGCTCCCTTCGGGTCGTTCATATGGATCCAGGTATCCTGGTCCCGGATGTTGGCCATCTCAAAGAGATACTTGTTCAGACCTGCCTCCCGGATGGTCTCCTGGAACAGCGCTTCATGGGTCCGGGGTGAACAGGAGGCCACCACGACCCGGTTGATGCCCGTTTCTAGAATCACGGCCTTCATCTTGTCCTGGGTGTCCTGTGAACAGGTAAAGAGATTGTCCTCCACATGAACGACATGGGGCAGAGACCGCGCATATTCCCGAATCGCCGGCACATCGGCGACACCGCCGATATTGATGCCGCAGTTGCAGACAAAGACGCCGATGCGCGCTGCCTGTCCCGTGACATCCAGTTCCGGCGGCAATTCCTTGGTACGGATAAGCGTCCCGCGGGCGGATGCCAGGTTCCTTGCGGCGGCTGCAGCGGAGGCGGAGGCCTCCATGATTGATTGCGGGATGTCTTTCGGTCCCTGAAAGGCGCCGCAGACATAGATACCCTCCCGGCTGCCGGCGACCGGAGTCAGGTCACTGGTCTTGGCGAATTTATGGCTGTTCAGCTCAATGCCGAGCTTATCGGCCAGCTGCACGGCATCCTTGACCGGGGAAAGACCGACGGAGAGGACGACCATATCAAAGGTCTCTGCGACGATGGCACCGGATTCGGTGACATAGCGCAGATGCAGCTGATCTTCAGGCCCCGGTTCAATGGTATGGACACGGGCCCGGATAAGCCGGACATCCTTTTCCTCCTGAGCCCGGATCAGATATCGGTCGAAATCCTTGCCATGCGTCCGCATGTCCATATAAAAGACGGCGGTATCCAGAGGTTTTGCACTGTGCTCCTTGGCAATAACCGTCTGCTTCGCCGCATACATACAGCAGACCGACGAGCAGTAGCTGTGATCGCACTGATTGATGTCCCGCGAGCCGATACACTGGAGCCAGGCGATCTTGTCCGGCTCCTTCTGATCGGATGGGCGGACCAGATGCCCCTGGCAGGGACCGGATGCCGAGAGCAGGCGCTCGAACTCCAGACTGGTCACGACATTGGGGTGGTTTGCATAGGCATAATTTTCATGCGGGGTCGGATCAAAGGCCTTAAAACCGGGGGCCAGGATAACTGATCCGACCTGGATGGTCTGGATCTCCGGTTTCATTTCATGATCGACTGCCTTGGCCAGACAGGCATCGACACACTGGTAGCATTCCGAACAGACACCGCATTTCAGACAACGCTCGGCCTCTTTTTTGGCCTCGGCTTCGTTATAGCCGTAAGAGACCTCGAGGAAGTTGCATTCGCGGGCCTGGGGATCGAGACAGTTCACCTTGACCCGGTCTTTCTTGACTTCAAACGCGGTCTCGGGCCGGACAAATTCCCAGACCTTGTCGCGACCTGCTCTCAAATCCCGGCCGTTGATGAAGCGATGGATGCTCTCGGCCACCTCCTTGCCGCAGGCCACCGCGTCAACAACGGATTTGGGGCCGTAAAAGGCGTCGCCGCCGGCAAAGACCCAGTCGATGGGGGTCTGGAAGGTCACCGAATCGGCCTCCAGACCGCCCGGTCGGGAGATGGCGATGCCCTGCTCCTTGATCCCTTCCAGGTTAGTGCTCTGACCTATGGAGATAATCACCGTATCGCAGAAAAACGGCTGGCAGACCTGTTCATCGTACTGAGGATTGAACCGGCCGTTTTCATCAAAGACCTTGGTGCAGGTCTTGAACTCGATACCGGAGACCCGTTTGTCATCCTTATCGATGAAAAAGCTCTTGGGTCCAAAGCTGTTGATGATCTTGATGTCGCCCTCCAACGCCTCTTTGATCTCATGTTCCCAGGCAGGCATCTCTTCCCGGCTCTCCAGACAGAGCAGCGTGACGTTCTCGGCCCCATGCCGCTTTGCCGTCAAGGCCACGTCGATGGCCACGTTGCCGCCGCCGACCACGATAATGTCGTTGCCGATCTCGGGCCGTTTGCCCATGGCCGAATCGCGGAGAAAGTCGACACCCTGCAGGACGCCTGCAATGTCCTCGTGTTCGATACCGAGTCTTCTGCCGTTATGGAGACCGATGGCCATGAACACCGCGGCATAGCCGTCTTTTTTCAGGCTGTCCAGGGTGATATCCTTGCCGAAGGTCACACCGCATCTGATCTCGGCGCCCATTTCCTCGACGACCCCGATCTCTCCTGCCAGGATATCCCGCGGCAAACGGTACTCGGGGATGCCGTAACGCATCATGCCCCCCGGCTCGGGAAGCTTTTCAAAGATCGTGACCTGATAGCCCTGCTGAAGAAGCTGATAGGCGGCGGTCACTCCGGCAGGACCGGAGCCGATGACGGCCACCTTTTCCGTCCGCTTTTCGGCCTTGATCTCGGGGATGCAGTATTCGCCCCTGCCCTTTTCATAATCGGCCAGGAACCGGTGCAGTTCCCGAATGGCCAGCGGTTGATCCACTTCATTCCTGGTACATTCCCCTTCGCAGGGATGGTGACAGACACGGCCGCAGATGCCGGGGAAGGGATGTTCCTGCTTGAAGAGCTTAAGGGCCTGATCATACCGGCCGTCATTGATCAGGGCGATATAGCCCTGGATGCCGACATGCGCCGGGCAGGTTGCCTTGCAGGGGGCGGTGCCGACCTTGTCGATGGCATAGGCACCCGGCATGCCTTGCGGATACAGCTTATAGGCGGCCTTGCGATCGCGCAGGCCTTCGTCGAACTCATTTTTCGTATCGATGGGGCAGACCTTCGCACACTCACCGCAACTCGTGCATTTATCCAGGCTGACATAACGGGGATGCTGCAGCAGGTTGACCGTGAAACTCCCGGCCTTGCCGTCGATGCTCTCGACCTCCGTCAGGGTGTGAAGATTGATATTCAGATGACGGCCGGCCTCGACCAGCTTGGGGGATATGACGCACATCGCGCAGTCATTGGTAGGAAATGTCTTGTCGAGTTGGGCCATGACCCCGCCGATGGCGGGCTTGCTTTCGACCAGGTGGACAAGATACCCGGAATTGGCCAGATCCAAGGACGCCTGGATCCCGGCGATGCCGCCGCCGACCACCAGAACGGAACCTGCTATTTCATGTGTCATTGTTGCGTTCTCCTGATTGAGTACCTGAGAAGATATTTTATACCTGCTTCCAGGATGACATATTTTCGTTGATGTTCTTAGCCCTTGTGTTGGGGTTTGGGAAGATTGACCTCTTGCAGCTCCGGGCCAAGATAGATGCGTTCATTGGCGGCGAGGATCCCCAGGGATAAGGCAATGACGGTCCAGAGATGGACGGTGCGGTAGGCAGCTCCGTTATGCTCGGCCAGTTCTTCAATCTGGGCATGGCAGTTATGGCAGGGAGTGATCACATAGGCAGCATTTGTGGCCATCACCTGTTCATGTTTCAGGCGGCCGTAATAAAAACGGGCCTCTCTATATCCGTTCTGCAGAAAACCCCCGCCTCCGCCGCAGCAGTAGTTGTTGGACCGGTTGGGTATCATATCGATCATGTTTTCTTCGCCCACCAGGGACTTGACGACATAGCGCAGCTCTTCCGCCAGCGGATCGCCGAAACTCTTGCGGATATGGTTACAGGGATCCTGGACGGTAACCTTGATCTTAAGGTCCTCATTCCAATCGGCGTTGACCTTGAGCCTCCCTTCACGGATCCATTGAGCATAGTATTTGACCATAGGGGCAATCTCCATGTCCGTCGGGATGCCGAATTTCTTTTGCCCCATCCAGACCGAAAAGGTTGAATGCCCGCATTCGGTGTTCAGATACACCTTGCATCCCAGGGAATTAGCCTTCCGGATCGTATTCATGGCGATCTTTTCCCAGTTTTCGTCATCGGCGAGAAACATGCAGTAGTTCTCTCCGGCCCAGCCTTCGCTTCCATAGGTCCAATCGACACCGGCCAGATGCAGTATCTTCCACAGAGGCGCCATTTCCTCCGGCTCCTTCACCGGTTCACGGGAATTCTGGCTTAAAAAGAAATGTGCTCCCTGTTTATCGATAGGGGCCTGCAGGTCCTCCCACCCCGGCTGGGTGTCGCGCACCTCCTGCAGGACATCTTCGACAACGAAGCGGAAATCCTCCTCGGAGACCCCTGTGGCTGCACCGCTTTTGTTGCGCAGGGCCATGTCGCAGGAGCCCAGGATGCCTGTGGGTCTTTTCTCCCGCGGCCAGAGTTTTCTTCCCTCATAGATCAGAGCAGGGATATTGATTTTCATCGGGCAGACATGCATGCATCGCCCGCACATGGTGCACATCCATACCCAGGGGTGCTCAGTGATCTCATCGTCCAGACCATAAGCGACCATTCTGATGAACTTTCTCGGGTCCATATCTTCCAGTCCCGATGCCGGGCACCCGGATGCGCAGGCCCCACAGGTCAGACAGAGACTCAGGTTCCCGCCTTCCGGCAAGATCTCCTTAACCTTGTCCATGAATCTTGATTCTTTATCTCTTCCCAAATGGATAGCCACAGTCATAACCACTCCTTATTACCTGAAAGTTGACAGCAAATTTCAATTCCCTCAGACTATTTCATACCCTTAAAGGGGTATTTGTTTATGGTCTTCCGCTCTCTTCAGTTGGTCATGCCGAAACCCTTCATTATGGTTTTCCGAGTGAAATAGCATGCGTTCTTGCCGAAAGGCAAGTGAAGAGCGCCGATTCATCATAATAGAATTATTGTATGTGTCAAATAGATTTTATCTATAACAAAAGTTGACATTCCATACAATTTCTTCTAAGTATTCCCAAAATACGATGAGATTCAGCATGATCGCAATGCCAAACCTCCAAGGCCGGTTTAGGGAGCCGGTGCTCCCCGCGGACTGCAAACCCGTTGAGGAACTTAAGAACTTCCTGTTTAGTTCAACCCAAAAAGGAATTGCCGCTATCACATGTTTCCCGGCAATCGATTTTGTCTTATTGATCGGCTTTAACGATTTTACTTTTGTTTTCCGTTGCGTTAGAAGCAGTTATCTCGTGATTGTCTTGTCTCAAATCGAAGGCGAATGAAAGAATACTAGACTACTAATTGGAGGTCATGTTGATGAAAAAATTCTCCCTCTTGCTCTTGCTCCTCGGCTGTTGGGTTTTCGCCGGCGGCATGCAGGCTTCAGCAAACAGTGCTGCACCTGGTATAACCGCTGAGGAACTGAAGGCCATTTTAGACACTGCCAGCTATCCTTTTGTTGTTATCGATGCCAGAAATCCGGAAGAATATCAGGAGGTCCACATCAAGGGAGCTATTAATGTTCCTGTAAATAAATTCCAGGAATTCAAACACCTCCTGCCAAAAGACAAATCCATCAAACTCATCTTCTACTGCAATGGGATAAAATGCGGAAAAAGCAAACGTGCGGCGAAAAAGGCGGCTGAAGAGGGGTATACCAATATCAAGGTATACGCTGCCGGAATGCCCGTCTGGGAAGAAAAAGGGTATCCGATATATGCCGGACCGGATTATCAAAAACATATTGAAACAACAAAACTTTCACCAACCGAACTTCAAGACTTGATCAAGAAGGACAGAACAGGCATCACTGTGGTTGATGTTCGGGATCCTCAAGAATACAGGGAAGGCCATATCCCCGGCGCGATCAACATCCCTTCCGGGGTATTCGCTTCAAAGTCCGAGATACTGGACAAAGAAAAAAAGATCGTTGTCTATTGCAACTCCGGGGGCAGGAGCTATAACGCCTACCGAAAACTGATGAAACTCGGCTATAAAAACATTTATCAATCCCTCTATTATGACTGGAAACACCAGGGTCTTCCGATAGATAAATAGCACGTCCTGCTAAGCGAAGCCCCGGGGGTGCATGCCCCCGGGGTGCTGTGCCTTCATCCCGTTGATTACACCCGCAACACCTTCCTACGCCCAGCGGCTCAACTTTTTCGCTGTTTCCTGATCATACCGTCATAGAGTTCGGTAACTGACTTGCGGCAGCGTTTGTTTGCTCTCCAGGACATTTTGTCGGCCGGGAAGGTCTGCCCATTTTTTTCGCACGTTATCCCACGGGTGTGCAGGATATCGCCGCCCGGTGTTTGGTGTTTGAATACAGAACGATTTCGGCATATAGTTTATCTATGACACCTCTTCCACCAGCTCCGGAACCCCTGCCGGCGCCGCCTCATCCCGATTGTCTCGCCGCAACCGGTTGGGAGCGGCGGAGATGAGCGACGTCTTCAGGATAGTGGTCTTCCTCCTCTGGGTCAACGGTCTGCCGCCGATCGTCTCGGTGGCCGTCCATGAGCGGTTCGGTCGTCAGGTTGACGGCGGGGCAGTATGGTTTGACGGGCGGCCGCTGTTCGGCAGGCACAAGACCATTCGCGGGCTCGTCAGCTCCGTTGCCGGCGGCATCGCCGCCTTCCCCTGGTTGCACGAGGCCTGGTGGGTCGCCGGGATCGCCGCCCTTCTGGCCATGGCCGGAGACCTCTTTTCGAGTTTTATCAAGCGCAGATCGAGATTCCACAGCGGCAGGCAGGTGGTCGTTCTCGATCAGCTGTTCGAGGCCCTCTTTCCTCTGCTCTTCCTGAACCGCCACCTGTCGCTCAGCACGGAACAGAACCTCTTGATCCTTGTCCTCTTCATCACCACCTCCTTTCTGTTTTCCCGCCTCTGGCTCCATATTACCGGTCGACCTGTGCCGAAAAAGTACCCTCGAACCATTCGCTCGAGCGTCCGATTTCGCGAGTGGCGGGCCTGCCACGAGCCTCTGGCCAGATGGCAGACATGGTTCAACCTCACCAGTTTTCTGTCGGACCAGGTCTTCCTGACCTGGTTTTTTAAACTGACAGGTCTCTACGGCATCGGAGAGCAGAACGCCCTGGATGTCAGGATAGAGGAAAGGACATTCTCTTTCAGCAACCTGCCTGAAGCCTTCGACGGTTTCCGGATCCTGCTCCTGGTCGACCTGCACCTGGACGGCCTGGAGGGCCTGGATCGAAGGATCGCGGAGATACTGGACGGTATGAGGGTTGATCTCTGTTGTGTCGGCGGGGATATCCGGATGAAGACCTACGGCCCAAGTGCCGAATGCATCCGGAGGTTAAAGAAGCTGATGCAGTGTGTGCATGCCCCATCCGGCATCTTCGGGGTCTTAGGCAACCACGACTGCATCGAGATGCTGCCGGACTTCGAAGAGGCCGGTATCGTTATGCTGGTCAACGATTCGTGGCCGCTCGAGAAGGACGGCGCCAGGATCTGGGTCCTGGGCGTCGACGATCCCCACTACTACCGGCTGCATGATGCCGGACAGGCAGCCCGGGGCATCCCGGCCGGGGACTTCACCCTCTTTCTTGCCCACTCGCCGGAGGCCTTCGCCGATGCCGCAGAGGTCGGAGCAGGCCTCTATCTCTGCGGGCATACCCACGGCGGCCAGGTCTGCCTGATTGAAGGCGTTCCGATCATCACCAACAGCCGGGCCCCGCGCTCTACCGCAGCGGGACGATGGCAGTACAAGGACATGCAGGGGTATACCAGCCGCGGGGCCGGTCCGTCCAGCATCCCGGTCCGTTTTCATTGCCCCGGCGAGCTGTCGCTGATTACGCTTAGAAAAACGGCCGACCACGGGTTGCGTCGACCAACCGGCGGGCACGAGTTCACCAAACCAGCGTATCCGGACCGGAACAGCCGGTCAAAATGAAACAGGGAAGCCCTGTGCACCGGCATGGCAAGGGCGGCGTTTTCAAATGACCGTGTCATGGAAATCACCAAAGAATTCAAGCGTCAGCGCAATCTTTGTCGGCCTCGTGAAAAAACCTGCTCCGCCAACGGTTCAGCGTTGTCACGTGTTGAATTATCGAGTCTCCCCTGCAGCGCTTGAGGAGTTTTACAAGGTCATCAACCTTTCAGGAATTCTCATTTTCCGGAATTGTGCCTGCTTCAAACGTATCAGGCTCGCGTTTGTCCGCCTTTTCTTTATCTGAAGCGGGATCCGGTTGCACTCTTTTTTCTATCCTCCGGCCACCGACAGGCCTGTTGTAGGTGATAGGCAATTCCAGAGAGATCAGACTGTGTCCGTCTGCTTTTTCCACTATATTCAATTCACCGCCATGATCGAGGATAATCTGTCTGCAGAGGGCAAGCCCCAGGCCCATCCGACCGCTCTTGGTGGTTGTAAACGGTTGAACCGCCTGAGACGGCGCGATGCACAAAAACCCCTCGCCGCTGTCCGACAGTTGGATGGCAATGGTATCCCAACAGATCTGAACGCCTATATAGATGATGCCCTCCCTCTCGGCTATGGCGTCCAGACTATTCTCCAGAATATGCCAAAGAGCCTGCCGTATCAACAGCGGATCGATATACATGGTCGGCAGGTCCTTTTCCGCATTGAATTGGACGCTGGCGCCGACAAACCGGGCCTCGGTACGAACGGTTGCATACCATTGTTCGAAAAATTGGTTCATGTCGGTCAACCTGTAATGCGGCCGCAGCGGTCGAATCACATCGCATATATCAGAGATGACGTTCTCCATATGCAGGACGTGCCCGGCGATGTGTTTGAACCGTTTTCGAATTCCGTGCGGCAGGTCGATACGGGTCATCATTCTGCGTACCAGCCCGCCGGTTATCAGAAGAGGGTTGCGGAGCTCATGGGTCAACTTGTAGGCGATCTCACCGATGGCGGCCATCGTATCGAGATCCGATATCTTTTTCTCCAGCCGGATCTTTTCTTCCTGGATATCGATGATTTCCCAGAGAAACAAGGCCGCCAGATGATCCAGGACCTTGATCCTGGTCCTCTTGCCCGCATGGATATCGGCCAGGACATCATCCCGACCGGTCAGCTCGATGATGAGATCAACCCGATCGTCCATCAGATAATCATGGTAATCCTCTGATGTCGGAATTCCGATTTCGTCGGCGTACTTGCGCCCTTTGGCCTCAGGGTTCGGGTCGACAACACCCAAGATATGCGGGCGCAGCTTTACCGGGGTATAGGAGTTCAGGAGATGCAAAATGTCATAGCAGCCCTTTCCTCCTCCGATAAAGACCACATTGACATCGGGCGCCGCCACCGGATCAGTATGCTGTTTCCTTCGCAACGGCAGAGTCGGCTGGGAAGTCACGATGACACCTCTTCCTTATTTAGGGATGTGATACGAGTATTACCCCACGCCTGTCGACCTGGACAAAAGACGTCATCTATCGGACAATGACCGGCTGCGGCGGATCAATTAGCCCTGCTGCATCTTTGAGATATCCCCGATCTGCAGGATCAGCTCGCCGATGGCGGTCAGAAGGTTCAATCTGTTCCGGCGCACCGCCGCATCGTCGGCCATGACCATAACCTCGTCAAAAAAGGTATCGACAGGCTGTTTCATCTGCAACATCACCTCCAGGGCGCCGAGGTACTGTCTATCGGCGATTAAGGCCCGCATCCTGGCCGATATATCGACAAAAAGCCGGTGAAGTTCGATCTCCGCCTCTTTTTCAAATACCGCCGGGTCGATCTCGGTACTCGCATTCTCCCTGGTGATGTTGCGTATGCGCTTGAAAGAGGAGGCCAGGACGTTGAAGGCCTCTTCCTTGCCGATGGCGATGAAGGCGGCGATACGGTCCGAACAGTCATTGACATCGTCAAACACCACCGAGGTGACCGCCTCGACGGCACCGGCATCGCAACCCTTTGCTACCGCATCATTGCTATACCGGCCTTTGATAAAGGCAAGCACACTATCCACGGTTGCCGATCCTCCGTCGACCCTGTCTCCATACAGGGCCAAGGCCTTGTATATGATCTCCTGCAGCGACACGGCATAGCCGCGGTCGGCAATAATATGCAGGACTGCGAGGGCAAGCCGTCTGAGTCCAAACGGATCGGCGGTCCCTGTGGGGATCTGGCCGATGCCGAAACATCCGGCAATGGTATCGAGCCTGTCCGCCAGACCGATAAGGGCCCCCGCTTCGGAGCTCGGCAGTTCCGCTCCCGCCCGCTTCGGCATATACTGTTCCCTGATTGCCAGGGAAACGGTCCGATTTTCCCCCTCCAACCCCGCATAGGCCTCTCCCATTACCCCCTGGAGGGAGGGGAACTCGCCGACCATATTGGTCAACAGGTCGGCCTTGGACAGCACGGCGGCACGACAGGCATCCCGGAGACTCTCGGGTGCCAGTATTTCGGCAAGGTTCCTGGTAAGTTTGACGATGCGTTCGGTCTTTTCCAACATCGTCCCGAGCTTTGCCTGAAAGATGATCCCGTTCAGGTCCTTGATCCGCTGTTCAAGGCGAACGCCTTTGTCCGTATTAAAAAAGAACAGTGCGTCTTCAAGGCGGGCCCGCAGGACGCGCTCATGCCCTTTTCGGGTCACGGCGGTATCAGTCACCCTGGTGTTGTTGACGGCAACGAATCCGGGAAGCAGGCACCCCTGGGCATTGCGGACCGGAAAGTATTTCTGGTGTTCCCTCATGGAGGTGATCAGCACATCTTCGGGTACCTGGAGAAATTTTTTATCGAAACTGCCGCATACCCCGAAGGGATATTCCACCAGGTTGGTTACCGTATCGACCAGATCTTCATCAATGGCGACATGGGCATCGGCAAGAACATTTGAGGAGGAAGCCGCCTCCGCAATGGTTACAAGGACCTCTTCTCGTCTCTTTTCAGGATCGACCAGGATAAAGGCCTTTCGCATCTGTTCCTCATACCCGGCAAAACTCTCGACGACAAAGGTCCCGCCGGCCATGAATCGGTGACCGCGGGTGGTGTTTGAAGAGGTAATGCCGTCATGGGAAAATAAAACGATGGAATCGTTATGGAGCGCCAGCAGCCACTGTATCGGCCGGGCGAAGGGAGTGGTATTGCTCCCCCACCTCATGGATTTGGGAAAAGAAAACTCCAGCAGCAACTGTTCGAGCATCTCGGGCAGGAGTTCGTGCGCATCCCTGCCGGGGACCTCGCGGACCAGCACAAGGTATTCCCCCTTTTCGGTCCGGACCACTTTGAGATCGGCAACATCGGCACCCTTTGAGCGGGCGAAACCTTCGGCGGCCTTCGTAGGTCTCCCTGGGGCATCCAGACCCGCCTTGACCGAAGGGCCCATTATCTCCTCGCGGATGTCGGCCTGCCTGACCGCCAGCCCTTCCACCATCAGCACGAGACGTCTTGGGGTTCCAAGGGTCCGGACCGGACCATGAGAAAGCGCCAACGACGCAGCTTTCCTGATAAAATTTTCCTGGAATTGCTTCAGGGCCGGCGCAAGAAAACCTGCCGGGATCTCCTCGGTCCCTATCTCAAAGAGTAGTGTGCTCATAACGTGAATTGGTAAAAGTTTGAGTTATCGATTTCCTGATTCTGTTGTCGCAAAGGTCGAATACCCTTCGCCGAGGTTTTCAACACTGACCGAATACCATCTTATTTCCTTCCGCGTGCAGAGCCCCTCCGAAAGTTTGCTGGTCAACTCTTCAACGGACAGCGGAATATCGTGATTGAGACCATCACCTTCCTTGTGGACATCGAGTATGGCCTTTTCGATCATCATAATCAGGTCTTCAATCCAGACAAAGTGCCGAAATCGCACCGCAATGACAGCATTTCCCCAGTGGCCGAGCGAACTCGGAAGACTGGCGACCCGTTGCACGCTCACCGGCAACGAGATGGGCACGATTACCTGCAGTTCAAGCTCATCGGTGTTTTCCAGGGAGCCGTGCATCCGGCACTCATACCGGCAAGTCTGTAATGATTCTGAATCGTTGTCTTTTCGGAGAAAGTAGGGAAAAGAAATCTCGATATGCGCTGCTTCCGCCTGCAGGCGTTTCTTCATTTCCTCAAGGATGTGATGAAAGCTGTTGAGATCGATCTCGCCGTGAAAATGATTGAGGATCTCGATAAACCGGCTCATATGCGTTCCTTTGAACCGGTGCGGCAGATTGACATACATATTTACGGTTGCAACCGTATGCTGCTTCTTTTTTGCTTTATCAAGGACAGTGATGGGATAACAGATCGTCTTGACACCGACTTTCTTGATATCGACCTGACGGTGATCAAGCTGGCTCTGGATATCCTTCATCTGGACAGTCAGCCGATATGGCGGCGAACCGCCCTTTTCAAATCATCCATATCGGCTGATTTGACGACATACTCATCGGAGGCCCAGGCTCCGAGATCCTGTTTGTACTCATGATAGGCACTGCTCAAAATAACCGGGACGGTCGCATCAATCATCTTCATCTGTCTCAGGACTTCAATCCCGTTCATTCCAGGCATCTGAATGTCCAGGATAACGAGGTCCGGCGCCTCATCCCGGAATTTTCCCAGGGCTTCCTCTCCGTTCAAGGCCGAAATCACCGTATATCCTTCGTCTTCAAATTCTTCCTGATAAAGAAGCTGAATACTTTCTTCGTCATCTACCAGCAGTATCTTTTTCACACAATTCTCCTTTTCTATTTTTCAAGAGATTCACGTAAATACATAGCTGCTTCTTCAGGAGGCATCGGATTGATATAAAACCCTGAGCCCCACTCAAAACCTGCAATCGACGTCAATTTCGGGACGATTTCGAAATGCCAATGAAAGTGCTCAATCTCCGCGGAACGCAAGGGTTGGGTATGGAGGACAAAATTATACGGCACATTGGGAATACAGGCATCGAGTCTCCGCAGGCTCTCTGAAAAGATGTCGGTTAAAAATGTGAACCGCAGGTCATCCTCTTTCTGAAATGTGGACGAGTGCATCTTCGGCAGGATCCACATTTCAAATGGTGTACGAGGGGCAAACGGAGTAATGGTGATAAAGTGGTCGTTCTGACAGACGACTCTGACATCTTGTTGAATTTCCTGGCGAATAATATCGCAGAAGATGCAACGTTCCTTATATTTATAATACGACAGGGCCCCGGCCAGCTCGGAGACGATCATCCGGGGAAGGACCGGGAGCGCGATCAGTTGCGAGTGTGAATGCTCGAGGGAGGCCCCCGCCGCTTTGCCGAAGTTCTTGAACACCATGACATACCGGAACCTGGGATCATTTTCCAGATCCCTGATACGATCCCGAAAGGCCTTGAATACCAGGAGCATCCGATCGGCGGGGAGGAATGAAAAGACGTCCTGATGGTTCGGACTTTCGATGATAACCTCGTGGGCGCCGATACCATTCATTCTGTCATACAGGCCTTCACCCTCTTTGTCGAGATTGCCTTCGATGATCAGGGCCGGGTATTTATTGGGGACTACCCGCAACAGCCAGTTGGAGGAATTCTTTTCATTTCTTTGATCGTAACGGTACGCCAGGACCTCCGATGGCGTGGTGCTTTCGTTTCCGGGGCACAGCGGACAGAAACCCCCTGTTGCGCGCACCTCTTCGACAATGAAGTCCGTCGGCCGCTTACGCCGTTCCTGGGAGATAATGATCCAACGTCCGAGGATAGGGTCTTTTCTGAGTTCAGGCATACGGCGTCATTGCCCCTGTGCCTTCTCTTTCGTTTCCTGCAACGTTTTGCAATCAATACAAAGTGTCGTCACCGGCCTGGCCTCCAGACGCTTGACACCGATCTCCTCCCCACATGCCTCGCAGATACCGAAAGTACCGTCCTCGACCCGTTCCAGGGCCTCTTCGATTTTTCCCAGCAATTTACGTTCTCTTTCCCGGATCCGCAGCTCAAAACTCCGGTCCGACTCAATGGTCGCCCTGTCATTTGGATCCGGGACATTCGAATTCTGATCCGTCATTTCGGATAACGTCTTGCCCGCTTCACTGAGGATATCGTCACGCTTTTCCTCAAGTTGAGTCTTAAACCTTCCGAGAAGCTCCTTCTCCATCCGGCCTCCTTTTTTCTTCTATGTACAACGTTGAAAATTCATTCTGGACGGAGAAAGGTTCCGCTTTTTCCACCAGTCTTTTCCAACAGGCAAATATCGCCTATGACCATGGTCTTATCAACAGCCTTACACATATCATAGATGGTCAGGGCCGCGACGGAAACCGCCGTCAATGCCTCCATTTCCACGCCTGTTTTCCCTTGGACCCCTACTCTCGCGCGAATCTCGATCATACTATTTACATCGTGAAAAATAAAGTCAACGTTCACTTTATCTATCAGTAACAGGTGCGTCAACGGGATGAGATCAGGAACTTTTTTAGCTGCCATGATCCCTGCGGTCCGGGCGACGCCAAGGACGTCCCCCTTGGTGATCAAACCCGCCTTCACCAAATCGTAGGCCCTTTTGTTCATGGTAATGCTTCCCGAGGCAACCGCCGTCCTCGAGGTCACGGCCTTGTGTCCCACGTCGACCATGACGGCGTTTCCCGAGTCGTCAAAGTGGGTGAAGGTCGGCGTTGATTTCTCACTCATGAATCCTGCCCCGCCTCTTTTGTCTTCTTGCCGACGACCTCATGGAAAAGCCTGGCAAAGAAGCCTTCCTGTTCCTTATGTTGACCTTGCTCCTGTGAAAGCCTCTCAAAATTTTTCAGCAGTTCCTTCTGCTCTTCACAGAGATTCGTCGGAACGACAACCTGGAGTTCGACGATCATATCTCCCCGCCCATAGCCGCGAAGGCTCTGAACCCCCTCTTTCTTCAGGGTGAAAATCTGTCCGTTCTGGCTTCCTGCGGGGATATCCATTTCCCTTTTCCCATGGATCGTCGGGACTTCGACACTCCCGCCCAGAGCCGCCCTTACCATGGAGACGGGGAAACGGCAATAAATGGTATCACCGTCTCTCTTGAAGAACTTATGCTCTTCCACATGGATGATCACGTACAGGTCCCCTGCCGCACCGCCGTTACGACCGCCTTCGCCTTCATTGCGCAGGCGCATTTTCGCCCCGGTATCGACACCTGCCGGTATCTTGATGGAGACCTTTTTGCTTTTCTCTATGAGTCCGATTCCATGGCAATCGTTGCAGGGATCGGTCACAATCTGTCCCTCTCCGTGGCATTGGGGACAGGTTGAACTCACCTGGAAAAAGCTCTGTGATCGAATAACCTGACCTCGTCCATTACAGGTCGGGCAATTCGTCTTCTTGTGTCCCGGACGGCAGCCGGACCCCTCACAGGTCCAGCAGGTGTCACGGCGAGTCAGCTGCACCTCCCTGGTGCCTCCATGGACGGCCTCCATAAAAGAGACGGCCAGGTCATAGCGCAGGTCGTTGCCGGTTATCGGACCGTTGTTCCTGCGGGCCTGCGCCCTTGCTCCGCCGAAACCGAAAAGGTCGCCGAAGATATCGCCGAAACTGGAAAAAACATCCTCGAAGTTGCCCGGCCCTCTGTATCCGCTGTTCTTCAGCCCGTCATGTCCATAGGTATCATAAATCTGGCGCTTCTTGGCATCACTCAGCACCTCGTAGGCCTCGGTACATTCCTTGAATCGTGCCTCAGCATCCGTATCACCGGGATTTCGATCCGGATGATATTTCATAGCCAGTTTGCGATAGGCCTTTTTTATTTCACCGCCGCCGACGTTTCGGCCAACGGACAGTATGTCGTAATAATCTCTCGGCATCTTGGTTTACTCATCTCCAGAATCGGAAGAAACATCAAGCGGGTTCATTCTCCTTTTGCGGTTCCTCGCTCTTTCTGTTCTTTTTATACATATCGGGTAATTGGTCGATATTTCCCAAGGTGACCTCGCCGGCTGCAATCTCCCGCAGGGATAAGACGATCTCCTTGTTCTTGCCCTTGACCAGAAAGGGTTCCCCCTGACGATGTTGCTTGACCCGTTTGACGGCAAGATGAATCAAATTGAAACGGTTATGATCGCCGATCTTTTCCAGACAATCCTCAACGGTAATTCTAGCCATTCGGTATCCTCGTTATTTCGAAAAAAGATGACTTCGTAAACATCCTCGGAAACTGCAGCGGCAATCCGGCAATACAACAGGGTACAATTTTGGACCATCGGTCTGTGGAATTTTTCACGATGCCTGCAGCTCCAGTTCTTGTCCGCTATTTATCGAACGGATTACGCAGAAGCAGCGTCTCCTCCCTGTCGGGGCCGACCGAGACGATGACCGCCGCGACACCCGTCAGGTCCTCGATACGCTTGATATACTCTCTTGCCCTGACGGGCAGGTCCTTGAGCTCACGGATGCCGCCGATCTCCTCATCCCAGCCGTTCAAGCTTTCATAAACGGGGCGTATCGCCGCCACCGCATTGATGTCGGCAGGCAATGTCGAACAGAGATTGCCGTCAATCTCATAGCCGGTCGCAATCTTCAGCTTCTGCCGGCCGCTCAAGACGTCGAGCTTGGTAATCGCCAGGCCGGTAAGGCCGTTCAGGCGTACCGCATCGGAGGCAACGACGCCGTCCAGCCAGCCGCATCGCCTTTTCCGTCCGGTGGTGGCGCCGAACTCCCCTCCCTTCTTCTGCAGTGCGTCTCCGACGTCATCGAACAGTTCCGTAGGAAACGGCCCCTCGCCCACCCGGGTCGTGTAGGCCTTCAGTATGCCGATAACGGAGTCGATGTGGGCGGGCCCGAAACCCGAACCGGTACAGGCATTCCCGGCAACGGTGTTCGAGGAGGTCACAAAAGGATAGGTCCCATGGTCGATATCGAGCTGGGTTCCCTGTGCTCCTTCAAAGAGGATATTGTCGCCTCTCTTCCTCGCTTCGTCAAGGGCTATTGAAACATTGCCGACAAAGGGCAGAAGCTTCTCGGCAAACTTCATAAAATCAGTAAGGATCATATCAACCGAAAGCGGCGGACAATCATAGCGTTTGGTCAACAGGAAATTCTTTTCTTCCAGAACCGCCCTCAGTTTATCCTCAAACATTGCGCTGTCATGCAGGTCGCCAATCCGTATACCGCTGCGCCCGATCTTATCCATGTAACACGGACCGATGCCGCGGCCGGTGGTACCCAGCTTCTTGCCGCTGCCGAGCGAGGATTCACGGGCCTTGTCCATGCTTGTGTGATACGGCATGATCAAATGGGCCTTTTCACTGATCATCAACCGGTCGGGAGTCACCGGCAGCCCTTTTTCCCGCAAGGTCTCGATCTCTTTCAGAAGAACGGCCGGATCAATGATGACCCCGTTGCCGATCATGCAGGTCTTGCCTTCGTACAGGATGCCTGACGGAATGATATGAAAAATGTACTGCTGTCCCTGGACAACCAAGGTGTGGCCGGCATTGTTTCCACCCTGGAATCGGACGATATAATCGGCATAGCGGGTCAGAAGATCGACTATTTTCCCTTTCCCTTCATCACCCCACTGGGTTCCAACGACAACCACACTGGACATATCCTCTCCTGAAAAACATGTTCAAAATACGTTGAGTACTCTAACGACAGCTGCTTACACCCCCCGGTTCTCAACCGAAATGAGACGAACCTGTAACTATAGTAAACTGACACAACATTGTCAATCGCTCAAAAGACAGGAAAAATGAGATAATCTTCAGACCCTTCGGTTTTAGACGGCCGGAGGGAAAGGGATACATTGACAGAATCCTCCAAATACCGTACATTTTCTTCAATGCATGACGGCATAGGCCCCCCGGCATGCGGCCGGATCGACGGCTGCAGCTTTTCGGTGTCGATACGGTTTGCTTTTTGCCCGTATCATGCATACAAAACAATACGACGCCACTGCCGCCGACCGCCGGGGTATCGTGGTGTTGATTTTTTACTCTAGAAGTGGGGCTGTCTTATGTTTGGTATCGGTTTGCCGGAATTGATCGTGATTCTCGGCCTTGCCCTCATTGTTGTCGGTCCCGACAAGCTGCCGGAACTTGCCCGTTCCATTGCCAAAGGAATCCTGGAACTCAAAAAGACCGCGGAAGGATTGAAAGATGAACTGACCCAGGAAGGCGGCGTCCTCGAAGATCTGCGTCCGGAGATCGATGCGGTAAAGACCCTGAAACAGGAACTGATCCAATCAACACGCATCGACTGGCAAAACGACGACCTGATCGATACCCTGTATAGCGTCAAGGATGGACCCGAGGTCGCCAAGAACAAAACAGACCCGGAAGAACCCGCTGCAACACCCGCGCACACGGACAAAGAGACGGCCTGTCCTGCCGAAGATTCCACTCCTGACGCTGCAGATCCTGCACAGACGATAAATAAAGACGAGAAACAACCTGACGATGCTGGAAAGAAGCCTTGAATTTTTCAGACCCCACCACCTCGAACTGAGGAATCGGATCATCAAGGTCTTTCTGACGATTGCTATCTCCACAGCCGCAGTCTACGCCTTTTCCGAGCAGATCGCCGCCTTTTTTATCGCCCCGCTTCTCCATTCCAATCCGTATATCCATAAGCTTGTCTATACGAATCTTACCGAGGCCTTCATTTCCTACCTCAAGCTCTCCCTGCTCATCGGCATCATCGTCAGCTTCCCGGTAATTCTCTATCAAATCTGGGTCTTTATCTCTCCCGGACTAAGAAAAACCGAAAGGAGCCTGGCACTCATTGTCGTTTTCTGGGCGAGTCTTCTTTTTGCAGCGGGGGCGGCCTTTGCCTTTTTTCTCGTGATACCGAGAATGCTCTCCTATTTTATGAGTTACGCGAGTCCAAGCCTTGAACCCCTGCCGAAATTCGGGATGTATCTGACCTTCGTTGCCAGGACCATGCTTGCCTTCGGTATCGCCTTCGAGATCCCGTTCCTTATGGTTATGGCCGGTAAGTCCAATCTGGTCGAAGCGATCTATTTCAGAAAAAAACGGTGGTATTTCTACGGGGTGATCGTCGTTCTCGCCTTCATGCTCACCACCGGTGACGTCACCGCCACCGGACTCCTGTCTGTTCCCCTTTTCGGGCTCTATGAAGCCGGAATTTTTCTAAGCTCCTTTTTCAATAAACGCAAAGAGGAAAAGCCGGCGGCAAAGCCATGATCACCGGCAGCGGAAACGGTCCTCTCGCCGACGATTGAGCCGGGCAATTTGTTGAATTATGCGTTGTCCTTGCGGTCTTTGAGGGCTGGTACGAGGGTATTCATGATTGAAGGGCCTGCTATGCCTGCCGCCTGTCGATTTCCTGTTTCAACAGGCAACAGGATATCCGGTAATCAGGCAGCCCCTGATGGTACCTTATGGTGTCAGGCTGGAGAAGCTTATTCATCACGCAGCCCTCCGGGATCGTCAACCGGAAAAATTTGTCTTCGGTCAGTCCCGGATTGACCCGCAGATTTCCTCCTTCGATGTGCAGAGAATTGACGGGATAATCTTCGCACAAGGGGCACCGATAGACACGGCCGTTGGGGAAAATAAAATAATTTTCAGCCGTGATACCGGCACATTCAAAGCTTTCATCCCGGTCGAGAAAAACCTTCGGATAGGTGACATGGATCCCTGTTGCAGCGATCCTTTCCGCTGCTTCCGGGACAACGGCCAGCCATTTTTCACGGCTGACCTGCCACGGGTGCCGGTCACCGGCAATGGCCTTCACGTCCTGCGAACCGGCCGATCTCCCGCGCAGACCGATGACCTGGATGAAAAACCTCTTTACGCCGATCTCCGCCAGCAACGGCCCCATCTCCTCCAGATGATCGATGTTCCGGCAGCTGACGGTGTAGATGATGCTGACATTGAATCCCAGCTTGACGGCCTTTTTCAGATTTCCGGTGCAGACATCGAAAACGCCCCGGCCTCGGATCGGGTCGTTGACGGCGCTGTCGGGACCGTCAAGGCTGAAACTGAGATAATCCAGGCTGCCCGGATCCATCCTTTCCAGGAAGTCATGGAAAAGATAGCCGTTCGAGTCGACGGTCACCGCATAGCCCAGTTCTTTGGCCTTGAGGACGCCATGCACCAGATCGGGATGGAGCGTGGGCTCCCCTCCGAGAAAGACCAGGTTGCTCTTCTTCCGCCGGTCGGCGAACACCTCGAGCCATCTGTCCATCTGCTCCCTGGAGACCCGCATGTTCCCGTGCTGGTCGGGATTGATATAGCAATGTTTGCAGGAAAGATTGCATACGGTCAGGATATGAAAAAAGATGTTTCTCTCGCCGGCCTTAAAGCCGACGGTCCGTGCCGTACTCATTGTATTTCCAAAATTTGATAACCTCGTTAAAACCCTCAAAGGCCGCAGTCTTATCCCCTCCGACCTCGAACCGTTCCTTCTGCAAGCGTATACTCGGCCAGCAGGGAATTGCGCCAGTAGCTGTTTTCCGGCCGGCCGAAGAACCGAACAAACAGCGCATGGCTTTCCCGGCGCAGGATATGCGGGATGACCGCGATCTTCATCTGCCGATAGAGCGGGTTCATGTCCTGCAACGGCACGTTCGTTCCGCCACCCATGGCGTCTTCATATGCATAAACAATGGTGCGAATCCCGTTTAAAATCAAGGTGGCAAAACACATCAGACAGGGCTCCATGGTCGAGTAGACCGTGAGTTGGGCAGGATCAGTCCCGGTGCCTTTCTCCAGAAATGACCGCAGAGCGAGAATCTCCGCATGATCCACTTCATTGGGCCTGCCGGTACTGTTGATCCGCCTGCCGGCAGCCACGACCCGGTGCTGATCGACGATCACGCACCCCACCGGGAAATCGCCTGCTTCCAGGGCCTGCTCCGCCTGCACCAGGGCCTGGAGCATAAATCCTTCATGTCGTCTGATCCCCATTGCCCGATCCTGATTTGTGTGTTGCATTACAGACTCCGCCCGAACTGCAGGGCCGTGGACGAGACACTGACGGTGGTATGCTGCTGCACCAGATCATGTCCGAGGTAGTCGAAGGGGAGATAGACCAGATCCACCTGCCTGGCCTGTAAGGCGATGGCCGGCAACTGCGGCAGGAAATGCCTCTTATCCAACGTCATGTCGGCAAGCACGGTTTTCAGGGACTGAAAGGCCTCGACGGCCGGCAGGGTCACCGGATAGAGCTTTTCAATCTTGTCGGTCGTTTCGACAGGGATACGATGTTGGGAAAGCGTGAGGCTTTTCGCCAGGTGCAGAAAGATATTCGGCCGGATCTTAAAGGCGGGAATCCAGAACGAAAAGTCCTGATTGTCGTGCTCACCGGTGACCGCCACCGGCTGATTGGTCAGGCGGAGAAAATCACCGAAGCTTGCCAGTGCAACCCCTTCCGTCCCGGGTCGTATCCTCCAAAAGGGCAGATTCAGCTCGTTGTTACCTTCCCCAACGGACTTGAATACCTGCCGGCGGACCTTCTCGAATCTCCCCTGACGTTCCGACCACAGGGTTTCACAGTTGGCGCAGGAGAGCACCAGGCTGTCGCGCTCACCGATCAGGACCCCGGCACACTGCGGACAGAGGGCGGACAGAAAACGCGGCGACCAGGCCGCCTTGTACGGCATCATTTTCGCCATCTGCTCCGCCAGAGCCGCCGCCTGACCCAGCGGCCGGTTCAGCACCGCATCGACCAGAAATCCATCCCGGAGATAGACCGGCAGGTAGATACAACTGACCGTCTCTCCGATGAAGGCACGATGGTAGAGGGGCTCGGCGGCATCCCCGGAAAACATGGCCGAGGCATCGGCCTTGGCAAGGACTGCCGCCGGCTTTTCCGTCTGCCTGAAAAAACGTCCGACAAGCGCACCCGTCACCGGCACAAGGTTCATCGCCTGCGGCCGCAACCCCAGGGACACCGGAACAGCGGAGTCCACCATTCCCTGATGGGTGGTATCGACCACCTTATGCTCGATCTTGACTCCCTGGCAGCAGAACATGTTTCCTTTGAAACGGAGATACGGCACGTACATCAGATCTTCGCGGGCCGTGTCCTCCGGGGCCTTGTCGGGCAGGACGAAGCGCGCTATGCCGCCTGCAGCCAGGTAATTGCCGACATCGCAGTAGGGACATGTGATCAGTCTGTCCGCCTCGTGCAGGATGATGGGTGCACCGCAGGAAGGACACGTCTGTTCGATGGTCAGATCCATGAATCCGGTTTCATCCCAGACGGTTGCCGCAACTATTACAGAACACGGCCCCCGGCAGGTTCTTTTCCCGGCAGTGCGGGCAGATCACCTCACTGGGTCTGCTGCCGGTGGCATGTCCGCATTTTGAGCAGAATTGGGCTGCAGGCGGCAGGTTCTTGCCGCAGTTTTCACATTGGCTCATGACAACATGCTGGTGACCGCAGTAGGGGCAGAAATTGGCGTCGGCGGCGATGGTCCTGTTGCAGTCCGGACAGACGGTTGTTGCCGCGACATCCTGATTCTCCAGTCCCTGGGCAAAGGTGCGGGAAAACATGGCGGGCATCATGAATCCCATGCCCATGCCGATGCCGCCACCGGCCTCCCCCTGGTTCTCGGCCGCCTTCTCCATGGCCATCGCCGCCTTCATCTTCAGGAATTTATCCATATCGGGGATGACATTCATCCGGCTTCGGTCATCTATCGCCTTCTGCACCTCCTCCGGAGGAGTGATCGAGGTAATATAGAGCGCCCTGAGACTCAGGCCGAAATGGGCGAAATCGGCCGCCAGCTTCTTCTGCATCGCCTCGGAGAGGACATCGAACTTGCCGGGGAGATTGAAGAGCGAATCGAGATGTTCTCCCAGATAATCGTTCAGTCGGGAGACAATGACCTGTTTCAGGTAACCTGAAATATCTTCCGTGGTATATTTGCCCATGGTGCCGACCATGGAGTTGATGAACAGGACCGGTTGAACAATCTGGATATTGTAGATACCGTGGGCCCGCAACCGGACCAGACCCAGTTCCGCGTCACGAAAGGCAACCGGCTCCTGCGTCCCCCACTTCAAGTCGGTAAAATACTTGAGGTTGGCCATATAGACCTCGGCCCGAAGGGGACTGTCCCCCCGCCAGGGAAGGGAAAGGATCTTGGTCAGCATCGGCAGATTGCCGGTCTTCAGTGTATGCCTGCCGGGCCCCAGGGCGTCACAGGCCTTGCCCCGATAAAAGAGAACAGCGGCCTGACTGTCGCGAACGGTCAACTGGGCGCCATATTTGATCTCACCGGAACCATTTTCCGGCAAACGATGGACAAGTTCCTGCCCGGTCTCGTCAAACCACTCAATATTTTCGAGAAAAATACCACCGCTGAATCGATTCATAGACAAACCTCATCGTTTTATTGGGAACCCGTTTTCCGAAGGCCTCCGCAAGGCGGCACCTCCGGCCGCACGTACCGTCCAGCTTCCCCGTTCCTGCCTGTCCACCCGTAGAGATCCGCCGGGGCGACGGTCGTCTTTCCGGTTTCTCTTCAACATCTTGTTTGCAGATATCTTGCGACCGATTATAGTATACGGGATGGGATAGAAACAGCAAAAAATCACCACTGGAGAAATGAAATGGGATTCAAGGATCACTGGACATTGGAAAACGCATTGAAGGTTCTGCAGCATCCTACGGTCGACGCAAAACTCTGGGCCGAGGCGGTTGAATGGTTGCTTCTCTACGGCCCGCCGGAAATCCAGATGCTCCTGCTCCATGCCTCCGGTACCGCAACCAAGCAGTGTTTTCCGGAATTGACCGCCGAGAAATATACCGAGGCCGGCCAGCCCTGCTATGATATAGCCGCCATAGCGGAAGCGCTGGGAATTGATGCCCAGGATGCCTATAAGACCCTTGCCGAAAAGGAAATGGCCCACCAGATCCGCCATTTCATCGAACCCGACGACACCTACACGGTGCATTGATCAGAAGAAAGGAGACGGAAAAGAACTGCACTGTGAGGGGATGTGGCGGCAGGTTGCCGGACAGAAGCCCAAGGAGCAACCGATTTGCGGCGGGTAAGGCGGCAGGACGCTAGTCCTCAGTCTCCCGGCTCCCGCCTCCTAACTCGTAGAGCGTTTCATCATGAACGGGCATTTTCCGGCCGGTGGCTACCTTCCTTTTCAAGGCGTCAAGGCTGAAATCCTCATCCTGGCCCAGGAGGTCTCCCATGTCCCGTTCAACCTCTTCCGGGGCCTCCCCCGCCTCCAGTCTGGAAATGGCCTCCTCCATCGATCCGCCGAGGCTTATGCCGGTCTTTTCCGTGAACTTACGCATCAAGGCGGCCATCTGCCTGGGGTCCTCCTCATTCATCCCCTCGGCCTCCCGCATCAACGATTCAAAGGCCCGTTCCATTCTCGACTCGTCAAGGCCCGCCAGCGGGTCGTCGGATTTCTCCCTGGCCTTGCCGATGGTGGCAAAGCTCGACACCCGGCGCTCCAGCCCCTCGCTGCCGCACCTGGGGCAGGCAGGAATGGTTGAGGTGTCGATCCGCCGCGAAAAGAAATTGAAGATCACATTGCAGTGATCACAGTAGAATTCATAGATAGGCATGACAAGAAACCCGACTCCTTTTTAGTACCTTACGGATTGCCTTCTTGTTTTTTGGAAGAAGTCAAACCGTCCCAAGATACTTATCCAGTTCTCTTCAGCTGGGTTGATTTAACCCAGGACCTCATCCACCTGGCGCTCCGAGACCTCGTCGGTGATGATGACCCGATCGAAACTTGTCGGCAGAACATAAAAGACATGTCCGCCGACGGTCTTTTTATCCGTTGACAGATACCCTTTGATGGACACCCTGTCCAGGTCCTTCGGGACCACCGTCGGCAATCCGAATTTCTTGATGATGGAGCAGATCCAGTCGGCTTCCGTAGCCGTCAACACCCCTTTGACGACGGAAATCCGGGTGGCGGCCACCATTCCGATTGCCACCGCATGACCGTGCAGAATAGAAAAATTTGATGCCGCCTCCACGGCGTGTCCGATGGTATGGCCGAAATTGAGTATGCGTCTCAGGTCCTCCTCACGTTCATCGGCCTCGACGATCTCGGCCTTGATCCGACAGCAGGTCTGGATCATCCGCCCGATTGTCCCCGGCTCGAGTCCCAGGATATTCTCTTTATTTTTCTCCAGAAAATTCAAAAACTCCTGGTCACGGATAACCCCGTACTTGATGACCTCGGCAAGGCCGCTCAGGAGTTCCTGACGCGGAAGCGTAGCCAGGACCTCGGTATCTATATAGACGACCCGGGGTTGGTGAAAGGCACCGATGAGATTCTTTCCCTCCGGGATATCGACCCCGGTCTTTCCTCCCACCGAACTGTCGACCTGGGCCAGCAGGGAGGTCGGGATCTGGACGAACGGGATCCCCCGCATATAGGTGGCCGCGAGAAAACCGGTGATATCCCCTGTGACACCTCCACCAAGGGCAATCAGCCCGTCTTTTCTTCCCAGACCGGATCCTGCGAGCCTGCTGGCCAGAGCGGATACCGTAGACAGCGTCTTGCTGGCCTCTCCCCGTGGAAAGGTAACCAGCTCCGCCCTGATGTCGGCACCGGCCAGACCCTGCAGCAGCCTGTCGCCGTAAAGCCCTGCCACGCGATCATCGGCAATAACACAGTAATACTTGGCAATCTTTCGCTCTGCAAGATCGTTGCCGACCCTGCTTAAACTGCCCTCTTCGATAAGGATGGGATAGCTGCGGTCCCCCAGACCCACATGCAGAGTTATCATGAAGACACCATGGTAAAGGCCAGAAAAAGAACACCGCCCGGAGGGCGATAGACAACCTCGGAAAACTCTCACCGGATAGTATAGCAGAAACAACGATCCATTCCACTTCCCCCAGCTCCTTTTTTGCAAAAAAAAAGGGATGCCGCCTTGTCGGCGGCATCCCTTGATTCGGAACCGATCGGCAGGAGCTGTTACATCTTGGATCCGGAAGCGGCACCCTGCATCTTCACTTCAACCTTCTCGGTCAGACTGCCGTAATATTCTTTCAGCAGATCAAGGACCTCGTTACGGCCAAAGTGATCGACGATCTCCGCACCCTCGGACAGGGCCTTGCGCAATTTGGTACCGGAAAGGATAACGCGGGATTCCTTGCCGTGCGGGCAGGTACGCAGCGAAGCCATACCGTCACACTCTTTGCAGTAGAAGGTCCAGTCAATCTTCATCGGTTTGCACAGAAGGTCTTTGCCGGGCTTGCCGGTTACCGGAATGCGGTCAAAGATCTCCTGGGCCTCGAACAGACCGTAAAAATCGCCGACACCGGCATGGTCACGGCCGATCAGCATATTGTTGACGCCGTAGTTCTGACGGAAGGTGGCATGGAGAAGACCTTCACGAGGACCGGCATAGCGCATGTCGAGAGGGTATCCGGCATTGATGATATTCTCTTTGACGAAATACTTGTTGATCAGGATATCGATCGCCTTGACGCGAACATCGGCGGGGATGTCGCCCGGCTTCAGATTGCCGATCAGAGAGTGGATAAGAACGCCGTCACATACCTCTACGGCGATTTTGGCCAGATACTCATGGGAGCGGTGCATCGGGTTACGCAGCTGCAGGGCGGCAACGTTGGCCCAGCCGCGCTCGTCAAACATCTTGCGGGTCTCAGCGGGTTTCAGATACACTCCCGGATACTCTTTCGGATATTCGCCTTCGGAGAGGACCTTGACCGGACCGGCGATATTGACGTCTTTTTGTGCCATAACCATGATCACACCCGGATGATCCTGCTCGGCAACCTCCCAGAACTTGTCACCGACGGAGTCGTCGCCCTGGCCGCGGAAGACCTTCTCGCATTCCCATTTCTTATCGTCGGCGGTCATCGCAAACTTCTCGGTAACCTTCATGGTGGCATAGGTCACGCCATTCCGCACCAACGCGATCTCACTGCCGATGGCAATACCTTCGGCCTCGTCTGCAGAAATGTCGAGGGTAATCGGAACAGGCCAGAAGGTACCGTCCGCCATCTGGAATTTCTCGCAAACGCCTTTCCAATCCGCTTTGGTCATAAAGCCGCTCAGAGGGCTGAAGCCACCGATACCCATCATAATAAGGTCACCTTTTGCCCGAGCGGAGATCCCGATCTGTTTCAGACCGGCGGCCTTCTTCAGCTCAGCCTCACGCGCACTGCCTTCCAACAGACAACATACCAAACCTTTTCCACCATGGGGTGCAACTAATTTAGACATAGATTCCCTCTTTTCGTTATATTAACAAAGGTTACGCCGCAACAGACGAGTGGACGGCAACTAATGAATCGGCATTCATTCAGATCCGAGTATATACATAATTTTTGGAGAAAAAGTCAAGAAAAAAAATGATGGGAAATCGAAGTGGATCCGGGTCGGCAGGCAACAAAAACGAGATGTTATTTAAACCTGTTACCTGACATACGGCAATTCCAACAGCTCGTTTTTCGCCTGTCCGGGCCGCCCTTAGCCCTTGAAAAATCTCAGCCGCAAGGCATTGCTGACTACCGATACCGAGCTCATGGCCATGGCGGCGCCCGCGATCATCGGATTCAGGGCCGGACCGCCGAAGATCACCAGGACACCGGCCGCGACCGGAATACCGACAACATTGTAGGCAAAGGCCCAGAAGAGATTCTGCCGGATGTTTCTCATTACCGCCCGCGACAGGGACAAGGCGGTAATCACGCCGTCGAGGTTGCCTTTCATCAGCACGATGTCCCCTGTTTCGATGGCGACATCGATGCCGGTCCCCATGGCGATGCCGACATCGGCGAGGGCCAGGGCCGGGGCATCATTGATGCCGTCCCCGACCATTGCCGTTTTCTGCCCCTGGTCCTGGAGTTCCTGAATCTTTTGTGCCTTATTTTCGGGCAATACCTCCGAGACGACCTCATCTATCCCGGCCTGGGCGGCAATGGCCCCGGCGGTGATCGCCTGATCGCCGGTCAGCATGATCACCCGCAGGCCCATCTCCTTCATCCGGGCTATCTCGGCTGGGACCTCGTCCTTCAACCTGTCGGCTATTGCCAGCAACGCGACAAAGACCCCGTCTACCGCCAGATACAGGACCGTCTTTCCCTGACCGGCCATGCTCTCTTCTCTGTCCTCTCCCCGGGGCACGGCCACACCTTCCGCCGCCAGGAGGTCCCTATTGCCGAGCAGCAGAGGTTTTCCGGCAACCACTGCCCGTATTCCCCGTCCCGGCAACGGCTCGAAGGAGTCGGGCTGGACCAGATCGACACCGGCCGACTCTGCCCTGGCCACCACGGCCTCGGCCAACGGATGCTCCGAAGACTGCTCGGCTGACCCTGCAAGACGCAGAATCTCGGACTCCGACAGACTGTCGGTTAAGGTGACGATATCGGTCACCTCCGGTCTGCCGTAGGTCAGGGTCCCCGTCTTGTCGAATACCACGGCACGGATCTTCTCGGCCATCTCCAGGGCCTCACCGCTTTTTATCAGCACCCCGAGCTGGGCGCCCCGGCCGGTGCCGACCATGATCGAGGTCGGCGTCGCCAGACCCATGGCGCAGGGGCAGGCGATCACCATCACGGCGATGAAGAACCTGAGGGCCACTGTGAAGGTCACGCCGCCGAAAACGTACCAGGCAGCCCCGGTGCAGACGGCTATCAGCATGACGATCGGAACGAAGTACAGGCTGATCCTGTCCGCCATCGAGGCGATCGGCGCCTTCGATCCTTGCGCATCCTGGACCATGCGGATGATCCTGGCAAGCATGGTGTCCTCGCCGGTCTGCTCGGTCCTGATCCGGAGCACCCCGTTTTTATTCAGCGTCCCGCCGATGACCCGGTCGCCGACGTCCTTGGACACCGGCAGGCTTTCTCCGGTCAGCATGGACTCATCGACTGCGGATCTGCCCTTTTCTATCACCCCGTCCACCGGAATCCTCTCTCCCGGACGAACCAGCAGCAGGTCGTGCGTTTCAATCTCCTCGGAGGCGATCTCCCGTTGCCCGCCATCGGGTGTCAGCAGGATCGCCATTTCCGGGGTCAGCTGCATCAGCTGGGCAATCGCATCCGAGGCGTGCGATTTCGAACGGGTTTCCAGATACTTGCCGAGCGACACCAGGGCAATCAGCACGCCTGCCGATTCGAAATAGAGATCCATGGCCTTGGACGGATCAACGCCCAGGACGATCTCGACGAGGTTCCATGTCGAGTAGACCACCGCCGCACCGGTACCGACGGCTATAAGCGAATCCATGTTGGGGCCTCCGCGGACAAGCGCCGGGATTCCGTTCAGGTAAAAATTCCTGCCAAGCCAGAGGATCGGCAAAACGAGAAAAAACTGGACCAGGGAAAAGGCCAGCGGATCGGTATGCGGATTCAGCAGCGCCGGGATCGGCAATCCGATCATCTCGCCCATGGAGATATAGAGCAGAGGCACGATCAGGACCATTGCGAAGGCAAGATCCCTTCGCATCGAGCGGAGCCTGGCCCCGGTCTCTTCCTTTTTCTTATGATACTCATCGATCCTGCCGCCGACCGGACGCGAATCGAAACCGAGACCGGCGATGGCGTCTCGGATCCTTCGCTGGCTGCACAGGTCTTTGTCGTAGACGATATGCCCGGTCTCCGCCGCCAGGTTGACCTGGGCCGAG
This sequence comes from Desulfocapsaceae bacterium, assembly GCA_046706325.1. Lineage (GTDB taxonomy): Bacteria > Desulfobacterota > Desulfobulbia > Desulfobulbales > Desulfocapsaceae > CAWGGS01. Next base: position 35,172 of record JBJKPM010000048.1, read on the forward strand.
ACGACGCCGTCCAGCCTGCCCACCACGTTTTCAATCCTGGCCGAGCAGGATGCGCAGTGCATCCCGGTGATCGCCAGATCCAAAGGACAGATCTCGTTCGTATCCTTCATTCGCAGTTCAAATCCGAGGTCCTTGACCTTCCCTTCGACCTCGGCCAGGTCGCAGACCTGGTCGTCCCAGGACAGGTCCATGGTCTCAGTGGCCAGATTGACGGCCACCTTTGCAACGCCCGGCATCCCGGAGACCACCCGCTCGATCCGGGAGGAACAGGAGGCGCAGTGCATCCCTATGACATCGGTTCGTATCTGTTTCATTGGAGATTATGCCGTGAAATATCTTAAACTATTTAATGAAATATTTACATACAACCCCGCCGAGTCTTGATTTTCCGGTCCCGGGGTACTACTATGACAGTGTACACGCATCTGCCGGAAAAACGGACCTGTACGCTTTCGTTTCTTCGGCAAAAACAATAAGTCATCAGCAGGAGATTAACAATGGCAACGGTGAAAATCAAAGGTATGAGCTGTCAGCACTGTGTAGCGTCAACCAAACAGGCCCTTGAGAAGATACCGGGGATAACGGAAGTCCAGGTGAACCTGGAAAAGGGAGAGGCCACCTACCGGGGGGAGGTCGATGCCCAGACACTCAAGAATGCGATCAGCAAGATCGGCTTTGAGGTCGTGGGATAGGACAGGGGATCTCAGGAGCCTGGGAATTCACTCGACCCGGATCCTGCCGAT
>JBJKPM010000049.1:0-19671 GCA_046706325.1 Desulfocapsaceae bacterium
AGAAGGCGGCCTGAAAGAGATGTGCAGGCGGCCTCCGGCACGGAAGATCACCCTGCTCCAACGGAAGAAATCCAAGCCGGGTGCCGGCCTCGGCAAGACCACCGGCTGGATCCACCGGTCGATCCTGAAAAAAAACGGGGTGCAGATGCTTGCCGGGGTGGAATATCTTTCCATCGACCGGCACGGCCTGCGCATCCGGCATAACGGCGAGGAGCAGCTGTTGCAGGTGGACGATGTGATCCTCTGTGCAGGACAGCTCTCCGAGCTGACCCTGGCAGGGGAGCTCGATGCCGAAAACATGCCCTATCGCCTCATCGGCGGTGCGCTGAAGGCCGGGGAGCTGGACGCCAAACGGGCCATCGCCCAGGGCACCGACACGGCCGACCGACTGTAACCAGGAACAAACAAGGGAGAAAAGAGAAATGCGACGCACATACGGGTTCATCGGCATGCTTTCGGCGGCCTTGGCCATATTTGCCGTAGCTGTCGGTCTTGTCCGCTATGCTTCGTACCGGCATTTTCCGATCATCGGAGGCACCGTGACGGACGGCGCCTACGGCACGATCGCCTTGGCCCGGCCGCTAATTTCCTTTCAATCTCTTGCAGTTGTATTCGCCGATGGCCGGAAGTTCCACCCGGACATGTTGGCGAGACGCATCGCCAAAACCGGGGTCGCCGTGGCGGTGATTGACGACCAACATGCCATACAGGCATTGACCGATAAGGAAAACGGCTGTCTTGCCCCCGGCCGCATCGCTGACTCGCTCACGACCCTGGCAGAATGGGCCCATGCCGCCAAAGACACCCCTTCAATTGTTGCGGGGATAGGAGGGGGAGCACTTCTGCCCTTTGCCGCCGCGGCCACAAAGCCGGACGGTGCTTCGATGAACCTGTCGGTGGGCTTCTCGGTGTCCCTGCCGGACAAGACCCGGGTCTGCGCCCCACTCGCCTCTCAGCGCGCCAACGGCCACGGCGAGCTGACATCGCCCCGGCCCCTGCAGGGAAAATGGCTGGCGGTATGGACCGACGAACCGGACCAGGACACCGCGCTCTTCATTCGCGGACTGACAAACGCCAAGACCGATATCGCGCCCTACGATACTCCGCTGGATACGGTCACGGTCAACCAGATTGAAAAATTCCTGGCCGAACGGAATCAAAAACAGGGTGGGGCCGTACCGACGGTCCTGGTCCCGGCCAAAAGACCCAACCGGACCCTGACCCTCTTTTACTCGGGAGACGGCGGATGGCGCGATCTGGACCGGGATGTGGCCGGACTGCTGGCCGACCGGGGCTACCCGGTGGTCGGGGTCGATGCCTTGCGCTATTTCTGGAGCAAGAAGGCTGTGGGGAGCGTGGCTGATGATCTCTCGGCGATGATGAAGCACTATCGTATTACGATGAAGGCCGAACACTTCGTCCTTGCGGGATACTCCTTCGGCGCCGATATCCTGCCAGCGGTATACAACCGCCTGCCGGAATCCGACAGGAAGGACGTCGATCTGCTGATCCTGCTGGCACTCGGCAAAAAGGCGGATTTTGAGATCCATGTCTCGGGCTGGGTGGAGAAGAACACCGGCGAATATCCGATCCTGCCGGAACTGAAACGGATCCCTGGGCAGAAGATCTTCTGCATCTACGGCAAGGACGAAAAGGACGACACCGCCTGCAGCGAGCTGTCCGCCCCGGACGCCAGGATCCTCGAACTGCCGGGCGGTCACCATTTCGATCACGACTACCCGAAGCTGGCCATGCGACTGGTTACCGTCTATCACCAAATCGAAAGCAAAGGCACCAATTGAACATCGGGTTCACATCACTTTGCCAATGACCTCGGAATATCATCATGAAAGGTGAATCTCTGCTGTCCTCTCTGCAGAAGCTGAGTTATCTGCTGCCGCTGCTTCTCTTCGGACTGGCCCTCTATATCGTGCACCGGGAGATGGGCCCGCACAACTTTGAGCATATCGTCATCTCCATCAGGGCGGTGCCGGCGAGTGTGCTTGCCGAGGCGATTGTTCTTACCATCATCAATTATCTGGTCCTCGGAGGATACGACCTGCTGGCCCTGCGCTATACCGGGCATAAACAGGTGCCGATCCTGAAGGTCCTGACCGCATCGCTGATCAGCTACCCGATCAGCAACAACACCGGCCATGCCTGGGCGGCCGGCGGCTCGGTCCGGTACCGTTTTTATTCCGCCTGGGGTATCCCGGGATGGGATGTCCTGAAGATCTCCATTTTTCTGACGATCACGTATTTCCTGGGGGTTCTGGCCCTGGGGCTTTTCAGCAGCCTGCTCCTCCCCGCATTCCTGCACCAGCCGATCAGGCAGCTGCATATGATCAGACTCCTGGCCGTCGTCTGCGCCGTGTCGCTCACCGGGTATTGGCTTGCGGTCGTCTTCTGGAAAAAGCCGCTGGTCATCAAGGGGATGGAATTCCGCCTCCCTTCCGCAGGCATAACGCTGAGCCAGACCCTTATCGCCGCCATCGATGTCATCCTGTCCGCGATCGTGCTCTGGGTCATCCTGGTCGGCCATGTCAAGATCAGCTTCATGACCTTTCTGCTGGTCTTCGTCATCGCCCAGGCATCCGGCGTCATCAGCCAGGTCCCCGGCGGTATCGGGGTGTTTGAAAGCGCCTTTCTCTGGTTGATGTCAGACATCCATCATACAGGGCCTCACCTGTGGCTGATCGGCTCCCTCTTCCTGTTCAGGGTCATCTATTATTTTCTGCCGCTGGTCTTGGCCGGAATAGGCCTGCTGAGCTACGAGGCCTTTACCAGACGCCGGGCCTTCATGGAAGGCACCAGGGTATTCAGGCGCATGCTCGTCGTTGCCATCCCGCAGATCTACTCCATCCTCCTGCTTTTTTCCGGCGGGGTACTCCTGGTGTCGGGGGCGATACCGACCAAGACCTCGGCCATTCAGTGGCTGAAGGACTTCGTTCCGCTGCCCGTTGTTGAAATTTCGCACCTTATCGGCAGCATTACCGGGCTCTTTCTGCTCTTTCTGGCCAGGGGCATCCGTCTGCGACTCGATGCCGCCTGGTACGGCAGCCTGATCCTGCTGGCCACCGGCATGGTCGTGTCGATGCTCAAGGGTTTCGACTGGCAGGACTCTCTGGTCCTCTCCGGCATGCTGATCCTGTTGCTGCCGGCGAAGAAATTCTTCCGTCGCAAATCATCCCTGTTCGATATGCCGTTTTCCGGTCCGTGGATCGTGATGATCGCGGTGGTTCTGATCGGGGCGACATGGCTCGGTTTCTTCGCCTATCAGAATGTCCAATACGCCAACGATCTCTGGTGGCAATTTTCATACAGGGCCAACGCACCCCGTTTTCTGCGGGCGATGCTGATAACGGCCGTGCTGACAACCGGCTACGCCTTCTACTACCTGCTGGCCGTCGCCCACCCGCGGGAACTGAAACGGCCGGACCAAGAGGAACTGGACGAGGCCGCCCGTCTGATCGCAAGGTCCAGGGATACCCGTGGCTTCCTGGCACTCCTGGGCGATAAGTATCTCAGCTGGAGCGAGGACAGAAAGGCCTTCCTGATGTTCGACGTGACCCCCAGGTATTGGATGGTCATGGGCGATCCGGTGGGCAATCCACACTCCGCCGACAGCCTGCTCTGGCAGTTTCGCGAGCAGGTCGATCTCTATAACGCCAAGGCAGTCTTTTACCAGGTGAGTGACAGGTATCTCCCCTATTATCTCGACCTCGGCCTGTCGCTTTTAAAGATCGGCGAAGAGGCGCGGGTCGACCTGGCGAATTTTTCATTGCAGGGCGGCCGATTCAGCTCCCAGCGCACCGCCCGCAACAAGTTTGTCAGGAACGGCTACCGTTTTGCAATGCTGACCAGTCAGGAGGTGATAGATAATATGGATGCCCTGCGGGCCCTCTCGGATCAGTGGCTCCAGCGAAAAAAAGCCCATGAGAAAAGCTTCTCTCTGGGTTTTTTCAGCACGTCATATGTCGGGCGGACAGACGTTGCCGTCGTCTATGACCAGTCGGAGAGCATCATGGCCTTCGCCAACGTCTGGAAGACGGCTGGAAAGGAAGAGCTTGCCGTCGACCTGATGCGGTATCATCCGGAAAGCCCGAACGGCATCATGGAGTATCTCTTCGTCGAACTGATGCTCTGGGGAAAGGCCGAGGATTACCGCTGGTTTTCACTGGGCATGGTACCGCTGGCCGGATTGGAGAGGCATCCGCTGGCCCCTCTCTGGCATAAAATCGGCACGGCGATATTCGATCTGGGCGAGGAGTTTTACAATTTTGAGGGCCTCTACGCCTACAAGGCAAAATTCGACCCCGAATGGCAGCCCCGCTATCTGGCCGCGCCCGCCGGTCTCTCCGTCCCCTTTATCCTGATGACCATCACCCGTCGTATCTCGGGCGGCTGGAAAGGCATATTCGCCCGATAGACCGTTTGCTCAGCCATCGACGGTAACGGTTATGCCGTGCTCCCGAACGCCGTTGTTGCCGTATCCGAGCACATTCCATTGCGCCGTCATCGGCTGAATCTCGCCGCCGGTATCCGTTGCCCGGGCCAGGATCCGGTACCGACCCTTGGACGCGGGCCATCGGTATTCAAAGCGCCGCCAGGCATAGCGTTCGCGGGGACCGATGAATCCGGCGACCTGCCAGGTGCCGCCGTCATCGGTACTGACTTCGACCTTGGCAATATCGGCATCCCCGGCATAGGCCGCACCGCGGACCACGACATCCCCTCCGGAGAGCACGGCGCCGTTTTCCGGTGCGGTGATGATGGATTTCAGCGGGATGGCGGTGACCACAACGCCCGTTGCCGGATCCTGGTCCTTCTGAAAAACACGGTAGACCTTGTCCATGAAAAAGCCCGCCACAGGCTTATCGAGGATTGTGATTTTACTTAACCATTTTACACAGTTAGCTCCAGTCCAGCCCAAGGCCACCGCCCGCAGCGGAAAGCCGTGCTCCAGGGGCAGGGGTTCGCCGTTCATCTCATAGGCAAGGATTGTCGAATCCATCGCCTTCGGCAGCGGGATGCTTCTGATAAACCTGATGCCGGCCGATCCGAGCGGCTGATCCAACCCTTCGAAGCCGACATGGCGGGCCCCGGCGGCAACACCTGCCCTCTCCAGCACCTCGGACAGCCGCACCCCGCCCCAGACGGCATTGCCGACGCCGCCGATGGTCCACGGATTACCGGAAGCCTTTTGCCCAAGAAGGGAGCGGCCGTTGCCCGAACACTCAAGGGTGGCTGCCGTCTCGACCTTGGGCAGGCAGAGGATATCCGGAAAGCCCAGTTCCGTTTTCTTCTCCACCAGGCCGTCTATGGAGAGGCGCCAGGTTTCCAGGCCCACCGGAGCGGACATGATCTGTCCCTGGTTTCGTTTAAAGAATACCGCATTGGCGGTGACCCACGATTGGAGATGAGCCACCGGTGTCTCGGCGTTCAACGGTTTTTCGGACATCACTCGCATTGTATCATCCATTTCGCGACCTCCATTCTGGTAAAAGGGACCATCCGTTCGGGCATATATCCGGGCCGGCGTCACAACCGCCCGGCCCTTGCTCCGGCCGATCGGCCGGATCCGGTGGAGGCAGCCGGCCTCTACCGGTAAGGCAGGCATTCCGGACGGGACTTCTGTTCTCTTTGCAAAAAAAGGACTCCACCACCCTGCCGGGATATACGGCAGGATCTCTTCACCCTGCAGCAGGTCAGGCCGTAAAGATCCGGGTCAAGGCCTGTTCGGCGATGGTTTTTACCCGTCACCCGATCATTGTTCCGATCCCGGCCAGGTCGACCGCGGGGTTCTTCAGCCCGCCGGTTACGGCCTCTTGCCTCCCAGGCATCGCAGGACGATCTCCGCCTGCCGCCCGGCGGCACCGGCCTGGCTAGCGGCGACGGCACCCGCTCTCTGGCAGGCATCGGCGTATGCCGCCGGGTCGTTTCTGAAGAAGCGGATCTTCTCTTCAAGTTCGAGGACATCCTGCACCCGAAACCCGGCGCGGACGGACTCGAGCAGCTCGACGGCATCGCGAAAATCACCGATGTGCGGCCCGTAAAAGACCGGCTTTCCCCAGATGGCCGCCTCCATCACATTATGCCCGCCCCTTGTCACCAGGCTGCCGCCGCAGAAGACATAGGTCGCAATGGCATAGAGACCGGCGAGTTCCCCCAGGGAATCGAGGATGACCACTCCGTGTTGCCGCCTTTTCCCGCCGAGCATGTCGCTGAACCTGTCGAACTCCTGCCCTTCCTGCCTGAACAGTGCCTCGATCGTCGGCAGCCGGTCGGGGTGCCGCGGCGCCAGGATCCAGACGAGCTCTTTTTCGGACCGGAGACGGCGATACAGCGGCAGCAGCATCTCCTCTTCGCCGGTATGGGTCGAACCGGTGATCAGGACCTCACCGGCCGGACGCACCACTGATCGGTATCGACGTTGTAAGGCCCCGGCATCCCCGGGCAGACTCAGATCATACTTGGCATTGCCCTCCACGCTCAAGGTCTTGCCGTCGGCTCCGGCGGCGAGATACCGACTGCGGTCGGCTTCCGTGATCACAGCAACGGCGTGGAATTTCCGCAGGACGCTGCCGATAAGCCATGGTATCTTTTTATACCTGCGACAGGATTTTTCCGACATCCGTCCGTTCACCAGGACCGGCCTGACCCCGCGGGACCAGGCCCTGTGAATCAGCAGCGGCCAGATCTCGGTCTCTATACAGACATAGATATCCGGATCGACCGTGTCAAGGGCACGGTCGACCACCAGGGGGACATCGAGGGGGGCCAGGAAACAGGTGACATCCGACGGCAGTTGTTCGCCGGCGACCTTTTTGCCGTGGACGGTCATCGTCGAAAGGAAATATCGTGCCTGCGGCAGACGGTTGCGCAGCGCGGCGATAACCGCCCCGGCTGCCCGGACCTCGCCGACGGAGGCCGCATGCAGCCAGATGCGCATCTCCTCACCGTCCCGTCGCGGGATTTTTCGATAGCTCCCCAGCCGCTCGCCGAGGTCCTGTCTGTGTCTACCGGTCACCAGCACGAGGAGGAGCAGGAACGGAAAACAGAGATAAAACAGCAGCCCCAGCACAATTTGATAAACGCACAACAAGGCCTTGTCACCAGGAGTTGAATTCGCTGCGATACGGGCATGCCGTCACCTGTCCGGGACCGGCGGGGCAATCCCTCCAGCCGACACCAATAGACCCGTAAATTCGGCTGCCGTCAACACGAAAGCCGATCCGATCATCCGGTTGCCGTCTCCCGATAGCGTCCTTAGGGTTCCGGCCGGCCTTTTCAGGTTGACAAGTCGGCCATCCTTGAGTAATCAACTAGTTTTTGCGGCTCTATCCCCTTCGTTGGAGGAGGTCCTATGCACAGGATCATGTACTTTTTTGTTGTCGCTTTCATTCTATCACTTTTTTTTGGAGAAACAGGCATGGCCGAACAAAAGCTTCATGACGGTATATACGCGAAGATAGCCACCGAAAAAGGGGATATCCTCTGCAGTCTCGATTATAAGAAGACCCCCCTGACCGTCGCCAACTTTATCGGTCTGGCGGAAGGCACCAAAAATCTCGGCGGCGGCGCCGGAACCCAGGGCCATAAATTCTACGACGGCCTGACCTTCCATCGGGTCATCCCGGATTTCATGATCCAGGGCGGCTGCCCATTGGGAACCGGCACCGGTGGCCCGGGCTATACCTTTCCCGATGAGATCGACCCGACCCTCAAGCATTCCGGCCCCGGGGTCCTGTCGATGGCAAATGCCGGTCCCAACACCAACGGCAGCCAGTTTTTCATCACCCATGTCGCCACCCCGTGGCTGGACGGGAAACATACGGTCTTCGGTCATGTGGTCAGCGGCCAGGACGTCGTCGACAAGATCCGGCAGGGTGACAAGATCGTCTCGGTGACCATCATCCGTGTCGGCAGGGAGGCCGAGTCCTTCAAGAGTGATCAGGCCGCCTTCGACGCCCTGCTTGCCTCCGTCGACCAGAGGGCGCAGGGCAAAGAGAAGGAGGCCGCCGAAGAGATGCAGGACCGGATCAAGAAACAGTGGCCGGGTGCGATCACCACTTCTTCCGGATTGAAATACGTTGTCCTTCATGAAGGCACCGGCGATACGACCCCCGCCAAGGGGACACTGGTCACGGCCAATTATACCGGAATGCTCCTGGACGGCACGAAGTTCGACTCCTCCTATGACCGCGGCCAGCCCATCGAATTTCCGGTCGGCACGGGCCGGGTCATCAAAGGCTGGGACGAGGCCTTGCTGTCCATGAAGCGTGGCGAGAAACGGACCCTGATCATCCCGCCCGACCTGGCATACGGACCGTCCGGACGCGGGCCCATCCCTCCGAATGCCACCCTGGTCTTCGATGTGGAGCTGGTGGACTTTAAATAGATAGCCCCTCTTCCCGGGTCAGGGTGAGATGCGCCGGGTTGCGGTGTTTCTTCTCCGGTGACCCGGCAAGGTCCTTGATCCGGGAATGGCCCTGCCGACCGTAACCGAATTTCTTATAGAAGAAGTACGAGATACAACCGATCGGGGGCCGCCTCAATTACATTCCGACTCCAGGATGTCGGCCCGGGAAGTAATTCGAATTACAAAATCAGATACTCTGCAATAAAAATACGCCCGCATCCAGGTGTTTCTATTCTCAACAGTCCGCTGAAATAATAGAGTAAATTATCTAATCAGGTATAAAATTCCGGTTTGTAATTAATATGGACTCATACTTGCAGTATTACACAGTCAAAGAAAGGATGGGTCCGCAGATCCTGGGTGAATCTAACTTAACGACAGAGACCGGATTGGAAGATGATGAAAAAAACGCTTGTCTTAACCGTAGGCATCCTGCTTCTTGCTGCCACGATGTCCCAGGCGAGTTCACTGTATGTGGGTGGGCAATATTCAACCATAGCCTCCGTGGTTAACGGCATCGATAAAGATGAGGGCGGCGGGTCTGTAAGTGGCTCATATCTGGACGGGAAGCTGCTCGACTACCTCTATTGCGTCGATCTCTTTACCGATGTCTATCCAAATGCCGATTATCCTTTCACCACCGTTAACAGTTCCGCCGATATCCATGGCGCCACGATCAACAACGCCGGAGAGGTAGCCTGGTTACTCGAGACATACGGCACCGGGGGGCAAGGCCCGCAGGCGATAGCCCTTCAGGCTGCCATCTGGGAAGTCATCAATGGATACGATACCTACCACCTGGACACCGGTTACTACAGTGTCCATAACACCGCTGTTGTCAACTGGTACGAGACGATGCTGACCGCAGGCAACGGCAGGCAGGGTGTCGTCTCCGATTTCCTCTGGATTAATCCGGGAACCGATGCCGGCGGCACCCGGCAGTACCAGGGGTTGGTCACATCCTCTGCTGCGCCCGAACCGGCCACCATGCTCCTCTTTGGCATCGGTCTTGTCGGCCTTACAGGATTGATCCTGAAAAAGAAGAAATAACAGGTCCGCTGCAGCAAATAAAAAAGAATTGATGTTTCCTGAACCTGTTGGGGCTGGGCAGATGATGCCGCCCTGACCCTGGACATCAGTATTGCCATCACGTTTCCTGGATTCTGCGCAGCATCGATTTCACGACACGCGCGACGGCCCATCAGTGAGGTTTTCCGGGCTTATCCAGGTAGTCGACACCCTCCTTGTGCAATTCCTTCAGCTTATCTTCAATCCTTTCGCACAGGGTTTTCAACACCTTGATGCGGGCAAAGTATTTGTTGTTGGCTTCGACCAGCGTCCACGGGGCAAGCAGTGTGCTGGTTCGATCCACCATGTCACATACGGCCTGCTCGTATTGCGGCCATTTTTCACGGTTGCGCCAGTCCTCCTCGGTAATCTTGAAGGTCTTGAATCCGGTCTTCTGCCTATCCTCGAATCTGCGCAGCTGCTCGTCCTTGGTGATGGTCAGCCAGAATTTAACGACAACCATGTTATGCCTGACCATTTGTGCCTCGAACTCGTTCATTTCACTATACGCCCTCATCCAGTCAACCTCCGCACAGTAGCCTTCAATGCGTTCCACCAGTACTCGGCCATACCAGGACCGGTCAAAAATAGTCACACGCCCTTTGCGTGGCAGCTGTCTCCAGAATCGCCATAGATACGGTTGGGCGCGTTCTTCCTCGGTCGGGGAGGCGATCGGGATGACCCGGTAATAACGGGCATCCAACGCGGAGGTAATGCGGCGGATGGCGCCCCCCTTGCCGGCAGCATCGTTACCCTCGAACACCGCGATCACCGACATATATTTGAACTTGGGGTCTCGCGTCAGTGAATTCAGACGGCCCTGATATTTTTCCAGCTTCACCTTGAACTTGTCTTTCTCCAGCCTTTGCCCCATGTCCAGGGTTTTCAACAGGTGGAGATTGTCGATCGGCGGCATTAAAGGCGGTGCCAGGACCTTGGGCGGCGGTGTTTTTTCCAGTCCCAACCGATCCTGGATTGCCTTGAGAATGGTCTTGCCGACGGTCAGATTGCGGTAATTCGCATCTTCACCTTCCACGATCAGCCAGGGGGCCTCGGCCGTGCTGGTCTGACGGATGACATTTTCATGGACTTCCCGGAATTTGTCATAGACCTTGAAGTGTTGCCAGTCCCGGTCGGTGACCTTCCAGCGGGTCAAGGGGTTTTTCTCCAACGCCTTGAAGCGTTTTTCCTGCCTATCCTTTGACAGATGCAGCCAGAACTTGATCAGCAGGGCTCCTTCGTCCACCAGCATTTTTTCCAGGAGTCTGGCACGCTCCAGGCTCTGTTCGATATCAGCCTGTTTGGTGATACCATTCACCCGGTTCAGAATCGGCCAGGTGTACCAGGAGCCAAGGAATACGCCTATTTTCCCCTTTGGCGGCAGTGCCCGCCAGAACCGCCACATCATCGGGCGATCGAGTTCCTCGTCGGAGGGCTCACCCATGCCATGGGTTTGAATGTGGCGTGGATCCATCCATTCGTTGAGCAGGTTGACTGTTGCACCACGTCCCGCGCCATCCAATCCGCCCACCAGGATGATCACCGGAAACCTGGCTGATTTCGTCAGTTCCATCTGGGTATTGAGGAGGGCTTCACGCAGGGGAGGGACCTCCTGCTCATAAACGGATTTCTTAATCTTGTGCCCTAATTCCGCAGATTCAAACATATATTTTCACCTTTCCTGGTTGGACAGCAGACGAATCGGACGCGGTCTCAAAAATCGATACACTCCCTGCCTATCTCGACACGGTTTGACCTCTTTGTTGTTCAACTCCTGCCGACTCTTAACGGAGTCGATCCCTCCGCGATATTTCTACTATATCTCAGCATGGTCGTAATAATCAAAGGTGAAGATGCATTTCCCTTCGATACATTCGATTCAGGCAATTTTTCAACACCTTTGTGGAATTCTGCCAAGGTAGGAACAGCGGCATAAAAGCCTGTTTCATTTCCACTTAAGACCTCGTTTCCAACCTTTTCATCTGGTTTTGATTTAGCGAGTTCCGAGAGCAAACGGGTATCAAGAAGATCCTTCATCATTCAATATCCCTGCCCAGGCTTTTGCCACGTTCAATGGGAATCAATGGCTTCGATAAAGGAGATAATTCTCATTGCACAACATATCATTACTGACATTTCACATCTGCCCCAACCAAGAGGACAACAGGGGCCCACGTTAGAGATTCGGTTTGACCTCTGCATGTCCTGGATTAACAATTCGTATCAGTCAGTATTTTGCCGGCTCAACGCCACAAACTCGCCGGTTAGTTTTCCGACAACGCCTCCCGCGTGCTCCAGTACCGATATGACCGTTATTCTGGCTTTTCCCCTTCGTACCAAAGTACGGATGAATTTTGGCCATGCCTCCTTTTGCTGTAATGATGACCGTGCGATGAACTCACCCCAAATAGGCTTCTCGAACTCCATCGCATTGCGCTGAATCACCAGTCGACCTCCAACTCCCGCATTCTGCATGCGAGTATGCAATAAAGCCCAGGCAGAAAGAATAGCCAATGCGGAAGAACTGCCGCCGAAAACCGTCTCACGGTGATTGATATTCGGGGCTAGAGGTGCTCTCAAGACGACTTCATTGTCATCTTTTATCAATACGGATACCTCCATTGCCTTGGAAAGGGGAATGTGATCATGAAGGTATTTTTCAAGTTCAGACGGCGACATTGTTTTCTTCCTATCAAAGATCGGCACCATCCGCCGGTATTCCGATTTAAGGATTGACTACATATACCCAAACCTCTTCATGGTTTCTAGTCCCGTCATCCCACCAAGTTCTAAATTCACATTGCCCTCTTATATTATTGTCCAGTGAAATATTTGCACCATTTTCTACTCGCTCTTCCTTTACCATTACCTGATTCTTATAAATCTGAAAGATTTTTGAGGCAGGACCTTCATCCCACTCAATGTGAAATGTTGAAGTCAACTTAATACTCCCTTTATCTTTCGCTTTATTCATATTGAGAATGGTTAAAGGTTCTTTTTCCACAGGGTTATGAGGGGTAACAGGAGGCTTCTCAATTCTTGCCGATTTAAGGTATTCAATCTCAGTCTCCAGCTTAGTCACCTTGTTGGACAGAGCAAAATAGTACCCAACACCTGAAACAATCGCTCCAATGATCACCCCTACAAAAATATTTTTTAAATCCACGTCACACCTCCTTCTTCTCAATGCATCATGGGAGTACGGGACGCCCATCAAATTGACAGTGTCCGGCTTTGTCCTTTTCTAGACAGGAAGCAACTCGAACCTGTCACACCACCTGTCCCGGAGCCCGCCAGTGTTATTTTGCTCTCTCTTGGGCTCATCTGGTTCAACTGCCTCCGGACCAGTGGCCGTCCAGGAACGCCCTTTTCCTCCTAACCCTTCGTTGCTCTCAAAATTATACCCTCGGAATATCAGCAATAGGCCTGTGGTAAAATTTTGAGAGGAATAATAAGGGACACGTTTTGGATTCGGTTTCACCTCTGCATATTGGTTTTTAAATAGTGTCCCCTATTGTCGTACTGACGGCCTCGTAAAAACCCCATTCCGCCGACGGTTCAGCCTTGTACCATATCGAGACAGCCCGTTGCCCCTGCAGTGTGTGGAGTTTGTTACGAGGTCTTCTTGTTGGTTACTGGGTTAATTTTTTAAAGCGGGGATCCCGTATGACCTGACCGATCAGTTGCTGTACAGCCGGTCCGAATGCCTGGGCAACTTGTTGGCAAGCCTTATCACCTACCCAATCTGTGGAGAACTTATGAATGCTCTCGACGGTATATCCCGGATTTGATTTCGTTGACACGGATAATTTCAGCTTCCATTTTGCCATTCCGATCTGTGAATCAAAATCAATCTCCTCTAACCGTCCGTTAATAACAATTGCTGAATTTTGGTCATAGACACCTGCCAGTTTAAGTTCATCAACAAAGGCGTTTTTGATGTAGGTTGTAAATGGCTCTTGATTCGGGGTATATATAATACCGGTACCTCTGCAGGATAGGCTGTTGATCCCCGTTTCTTTATATTCAAAATTTGCAACCGATATCCTATTTACATGCTGTTCTTTGATCTCGATGACATTTTGGGCCGATACCCCATACGGGTTGATGTAACTGCTGACGCTACAACTTGATAGACCAAGGATCAGCCCGATAAGTAACCATGATTTAACACTTTTAATGCTCATGTTGTATCTCCTTTTGATCCTAAATATTGTTGAGATGTTACCAACGGCACTGCCCAGCGCCGCAGCCGTAGATATAACAGCATCAAGGTCATTGAGGCTGTTATTCTTTCTTGGGAATATGAGTGTGTCACCTGACTGGAACCCGAAGCATAAACACTAACCTATTGCACCATACAGCAACTCACACGTAGATTTTTGAGTCCATGTTTTCAGCAATCGGCTGTTCTTTAGCTTAGAGCCTATTGGATCAGATAATCACGTGGAGTAGCAACTAAAACTATCCGATAATGCACAACTATTTCTGATACTTTTTGGGGCTTCGTTTACTGAAGCTCAGCTGATTAACAAATGCAAACGACAGTTGTCATAGAAATGCAGTTGTCCCATCTCCCCCCGAGACAGGACAGTCATTCGATTCGATACTCAAAAATGCTTACGCATGCAGAGTATGAAATGAAGAAAACCTCAAGAAAACCGCATAGCCCCCCGCTATAAGGTTATCTGAAAAAACCTCATTGCCACCTCATTCGTTGGGAAGAAACAATGGGAGCATGAGCATGGACTCTATCATTTCTTTTAAAATATTGCTCTTAAAATTTCCTGGCAGTCTATCGGATTATCAAAATGTACATGTCAGTATGGTTCGAGACAAATTCATTGATCGGTTTATGTTCGTACGGAGAGAGCAGGAAGCTGACTTACCGATCCGGAGAAACAGGGGACACTATTTTAAATGTCGCTCCTCTTTGCCACTACTCTTCCTCGGCCGCCCTGCTTTGCCGGGGGAGACTCGGCGAGCAATCATTTTGCTCACCTCTTTGGAAAATCTATCGGTGCCCAACGCAAAATTACCATTGGTGGCCTTTCTGATCTTATCCAGATAAAAAATTATCTATTGGGATTTTTATTCAAAATCATCAAGTGACTTAAACTTTAATAAATACCAAAATCCATTGGCAAACCCTCCAATTCCAGCAATCAGAGAACAAACGAGACTTCTGAAGTTTTCATCTCTGAGGTGATCGGGAAGGCTATCTCTAGCTATAGTGTGATTTGGTTCAAAGAGGGAAATATTGCTGTGTAAAATTGAATATGCAATCCATAGCATATATCCTCCAAGCCCAAATGAAGCAATTATGATGACAATGCCTTTAATTTTTTTCATTTATAACGCCGCCTTCACCAGTTCATCTGGTGAAAGGCGTTGTTGGAAAATTAGTCATATAATATCAACAAGCTTTGTCGTTATAAGACGAAGCAATGTGTCAAGAGTGAAGACGTTACCCCTATATTTTACCCAGATCAAACACCGCCATTACGGGATAATGATCCGAAGCCTTTTCCACTGCCGTCACCGGCTCACGAACCACCGCGCATTCCCGCAATCGAGGACTCAGCAGTGTATCGGCAAAGATGTAATCGAGCCGGGCATTGGGCCTGGGCGGCGGCAGGGTGAAGCCGTCGTCGTCAGCGTGTACCTTGCGGAAGCAATCGGAGAAACCGGCCATGAGCATTGCTTGAATTGCGAATCGAAAGATGCGATTTCCCTGTATCAGAATCATCAACTTGAGGTACCAGGGCATGGAGGCGACATGCACGTTGTCATCGGGTGCATTGGTATTGAAATCCCCCAAGACCAGCGTCGGCAGAGAAGGCTGTCGCCGGGTACAGCCGAGAATTGCCTTGACCTCCCAAGAGCGCCAGAGTTCGAAGAGGATACTGGGATAGGGGATGAGATGAACACCGAAAATGCCGACAGAGCGGTTGGGTGCATATTCAATCTC
Organism: Desulfocapsaceae bacterium; assembly: GCA_046706325.1. Classification (GTDB taxonomy): domain Bacteria; phylum Desulfobacterota; class Desulfobulbia; order Desulfobulbales; family Desulfocapsaceae; genus CAWGGS01. The sequence continues at coordinate 15,462 of JBJKPM010000049.1, forward strand.
AGCTTCTACCACACTGCGATGAATGGGGGGAAACCGGTGGAAACTGTTTCGTCTGGTAATAGGCAGTCGGCTCAGGAGTGCTGATTTTCGTTTGCCGTGCCCCGAGGCAATGAAATAATCGGCATGCAGCGATCGGGCCAGTGTCGGGACGAGATCGGAAGGGCATGCTTCCTGCAGAACCAGGACATCCGGGGCCGCCGCCTGAACAACATCCTGAATGTGACGTTCGCGACCGACTCCACCGTCGAGGATGTTGTAGGTCATTATTCGAAACGCCATTGATGATCGTCCCGTGAAAATTTGCAATATGGCCTTCTCTTAACGGATGCCGTCCAGCCGGTAAACGTACATGCAAGAGTCTCTATATTAACAAAGAATATCCTAAAACCATACTTGTTGTCATCCACTATTACCGTCTTAAAAATCACCAGGGTCTTTTGCCTCCTCCACTGCCGTACCCGGTTCACAGTGGGTGAAAAGCATGGTCTCCGCTTTCATTGAGAAGAGGAAATGCTTAGAACATAGAGTACACTGTCACATTAACGAGATGAACCGGATATCCCGCCATTTGCATGTCGGGTTGGAGACAGAAGGAAATCATCGAATGCGCACGGCAATCGACCCGGAAAAACTGCAGGGCATCTACGGACAGATCGCGAAACGCTATGATGTCCAACACGCGCTTATCACCTTCGGGACCGATCAAAAAGGCCGAAGGATGCTGGTGGAGAATTGCGTACGGGCAGGCGATGCGGTCCTGGATTGCGGTTCCGGCACCGGAGCCACCGGAATCATGGCGGCCGGGAAGGTCGGGCGGAGCGGCACGGTCACGCTTTTTGATCTCAGTGAAGCCATGCTTTCGGTTGCCCGGGAGAAGGTGGTTCGAGCGGGCCTGGAAGAACGCGTCGTATTTCGCACCGGGGACATGGTTCATCTGCCCTTCGATGATGAGAGTTTCGACGTCGTGCTTTCAACCTATAGTCTGTGTCCCCTGTACGATCCGGTTCAAGGGGCACTGGAACTCTACCGGGTGACCAAACCGGGGGGCAGAATCGGCATCGGCCACTCAACGGAACCGGGCTCTCCGATCGCGAGGTACTTGGCCGACCGGGTTGAAGATATTGCATGGCGGTTTCCCCGGCTATCGATGGGCTGTCGGCCCGTCAGCGTCCTTCCCGCCCTGGAGAGCGCAGGCGGCAGGGTTCTTTTCGCTCGCCGTATCGGCTTTCCGTTGTGGCCGTTCCTGGTCTTGGTCATCGAAAAGCCCTGAACCTCGCTCATGAGCGAACGCCGGTGAAAAATATACTTCCCTTTCGTTCTCGACCGGAAGGTATTCGCCCCGGTTTCCTGCGGGGGCGTATCCATCGAACAGCGAGCCGGGACAGCCCTGCTCTGTTACCGTTTCTCCCTGTACAGGGTAGGGGGCATGGCTACCCTCTTCACCCTTCCGGCTGGAGCAATGGCCCTTTTTTCCGGTCGGATCGATGAATGGGCGAGGGGTCAAGTCTGCCCTTAGCCCTTATTAAACTTCCTGATGAGTCTGTCAACCTTTCGGCTCAGCTTCCTGTCTTCTGTCAGCAACCGTTCCATGCGCGAGATAACACTGCTCACGCTGCTGCTTTTAACCACGCCGAATGCCTCGCCTATCTCGGAATGACGCAACGCTGCCAGTTTGCGACAGAGGTAGATGGCCACATTGCGCGGGATATTCACCCGCCCTCTTCTGACATGCAGAAGACTTTCCTCTTCAACTCCGTAGGTCTCGCACACTCTCTGTTTGATCTCGGAAATAGCAGGGGCAAGGGCCTTTGATTCCGGAACCTCATCATGCTTCTTCTCCAGATAATACTTCCCTTTTATCCAATCGACAAAATCTTCGGAACCAAGCACCGATGCAGGATTCTTCTTACTGAAAAAGTTCGTGATAGCAGGCGAATCCTCAAGTTCGACAAACTCTCTATAAGCCCTTCCGGCCCTGGTCGCGGCACTGGAAAACATACCTAAAAGTTGATCCTTGTAGAGCCAAGCCCATTCCTTTGCTTTGGACACATACCCGTGGTGACTGCTCCAGGGATAATCGGCAACCCGTTCGGCAAAACCGGCCCGAACTGGATTACGGTGAATATAGCGTAACAGTTCAAGCAAATAACTGTCTTCCTCGACCAGTATACTCTTATAGCGCCCCCTGAAAAGCTGCCCCTCAAGTCCCCTGCGGCGGTTGTACCGCTGGGTATAGACACCGTTGACCTGCCGCATTACTCTGGCAATATTACCTGCCGGAGTCTGCACGAGCAAATGATAGTGGTTTGACATCAGACAATAGGCTGCAACCAGGACACCAAACAATTCCGACGCTTCTTGCAGGACGGCAAGAAAGGTTTCATAGTCCGTTTGGGCCGAGAATATCTTTTCCCCCCGCCGCCCACGGTTCATCACATGATACCAGGCGCCGGGATATTCAATTCGCAATGGTCTTGACATAACTCCACGCTAACATAAAATCCCAAAAGAGCCAAGGGCAGACTTGACCCCCATTTCTTTTATCTCGGTTTCTGCACTAAATATTCTTTCAAATGGAGCGAAAAAGATTCTTTACCTGCCTTTTTGATAGAGCTCCAGAGCAAAAATCAACAACCCTTCATGCTGGGTCAAGCAAAAAAGGCGATTAATCTCTTTTGGGCGATGGAGAGATCTCACGATCCTATCCAACTGAAAACTGAAGTACAAAATAAAAAGCCTAAACACATATCGTGGTCCGACCCCATCTCCTCCATCTCCTCTACCATCTCCTTCTCCTCACACCTGTGAGTCAAGTGCCATATTTGTCCAGGAATATAGTGTCTTTTGGCTCTGGCCATTCTGTGTTTATAATCCTATACTTCTATTTTAACCCCTAAAATTGCCAAAATTGGCCTTAATAAGACCAGTTTTTGATAAGTATTATTCATATTTGCAAGCACTTATCGTGGCCCGACCCCGTATCTCCAAAAGAATGTTATGTTCGTTTTAAAGTTGTGATGAAATCTTTTAACAATTCATCCACATTACTTTTAAATGACTCTATAAATTGAGATTTGAAAGTATTTTCTTTCTGCAAGCCTTTCAATAGTTTTTCAAATTGGAGTGGGTATTTATGTGCTAAAAATTGAACAAACATTCCACTCTGACGATAGAAAATCTTGGGTTCAAGTTTCCCAGTTGCAGCAAACTTTACATTAAATAGCGCACCCTCTGTTTCTGGGATAAAATGATTTCCTTCGAGGAATTTCGCTATCGTCTCCTCCTCAGTTGCATTTGTGGCACCGCCGCCGTTTGCAACATAAATAGCTAATCCTTCTCGAAACCACTGGGGCAAAGTTCGGTTGAATTTGATAGCTCCGAGTGTCTGCATCAGCTGTACATGAGAGAGTTCGTGGGTCAGTATTCCTTGCACTTCGCCCATTATATTTAATAATTTTCCTGACAGATAAACTTCGTTCTTCAAACCAGCCCCTTTTACAGCCTCTGGGACGCCAGCAAATTTAGAGAAACTCCTTGATGTACCAAAAACATAGACTTTAATTGGATTTTTAAATGATCCGAATTGTTTCAATTCAACATCTGTAATCGCCTGGGGTAAATATCTGGCTGCTGACTCTGCAAGAGCCTCAGCACCCTTTTCGTACAATATTCGATTATCAGAAGGCAACACTTTGAAATCAGTTGTAAATTTGGCAAATCCGCTTTCGATAAGTCTGAAGCCCCCTATTGATAGGAATGTGGCAACTACAGCCAATAGAATTATTAGGATCAATTTCTTTTTCATTTTTGCAATTCCTCGACAGAAAACATAACGCGCGGGTAAGCGGGTCCCTCCGTTTGACCCGCTGGTTGGCAATTCTTAGCCCCTTGTTTTCGGTGTCAAAAAAAGGTTTTTAAGGACATTCCTTGCTATTTATTTGTCCTGATATATCGCTAAAACAAGGAGCAATTAGGGGACAGACCACTATTTTAAATATCATTCCGCATTGCCACTGCTCTTTCTCGGTCGCCCTGCTTTGCCGGGGGAGACTCGGCGAGCAATCATTTTGCTCACCTCTTCGAAAAATCTATCGGTTTCCAACGCAAAATTACCATTGGCGGCTTTTCTGATTTTATCCATCGAGTAAATGGGGACCTTAAGTAATAAAATATTTCATAATATTCGCATTGTGAATGGAGCTATATGAAG
>JBJKPM010000050.1:0-28786 GCA_046706325.1 Desulfocapsaceae bacterium
CCCATTACATCACCTCGCCTGGAACATTTGCAAAAATATACCAAGGCCATCCTTGATCTTACCGATCGGATAGGACTGCAAAATAAGACCAACTTTAATAAAAACCCTGATTTTTTCTTGTTATCTATTTCCCCCCGGAGGTAATTAGCCTAACCGCTACCAGATACTCAACCCTATTGCAAGCACTAAATTTACACCAATTTCCGGGTAAATATTTTCCATGCCGCTTTGTTTTGTAAAAATCTCCTGTAATTCCAAAGGCTCCTAAAGAATGCGAGGTCCTATCGTAAATTTGATTTTTATAGAATTTTTTTCCGATCGCTAAAACAGCACACGAATTCGCGTCCTGCTCTTTCTTTTTGCCATGGCATAACATCTGATTTATCGATGTGCTTCTCTGTTTCTTTGAATAAGGGGTTACTCTCTGACTTTTATTTCCCATTTTGAGGAATAGCGTCCTCAACTCTTTTCATGCTATTCAAATCCAGGTGAAGTTTAAATGTTGAGAACGTCCCCTCCAATCCCAATGTTCAAGATCTTTCTCTTGTTAAAACCACGGAAGTTTGAAAATCATTCTTACTTACCTGTAATTATACCAACACCCTTTTCAATCACCTCCCGGACCTTGGTGGCCAATTCATTTTTAGAGAATGGCTTTTGAATGAAATACACACCTGTATCCAGGATACCTTGATTGGCGATGATATCTGAGGTATAGCCTGATATGAACAGGCATTTCATCCCATTCTGACCAACCAAAAGCTGTTCTGCCAGACTCCGTCCGTTCATCCCCGGCATAATCACATCAGTTATGAGCAAGTGAATTTGGTTCGAGTATTCCCTGGCCAAACGTATGGCCTCGCCTGGAGTTCCGGTTGCCAACACGGTATAGCCCAGGCGCTGGAGCATTGTCTTTGTCATTTCCAGAACTTTCGGCTCATCTTCAACCAACAGAATGGTCTCATATCCAGTTTGATCAGGCGGAACCGCTCTTTCTTTTGATCTCTCGTCAAGCGTGACGGCATTGATCTCCACATGCCGAGGGAAATAAACCGTAAAGGCTGAACCCTGTCCAGGTTCGCTGGAGACATCAACAAAGCCGTTATTCTGTTTCATGGCACCGTACACCATAGCCAAGCCCAGGCCTGTCCCCTTGCCAACACCCTTGGTGGTAAAAAAGGGTTCGAAGATGTGGGTCAGTGTCTGATCTTCAATACCGGTACCGGTATCGCGCACAGACATCCGTACATATTCCCCGGTAACGCTGCCAGGATGGGCAGAACAGTAATTGTCATCAAGCATGCTGTTCCCGGTCTCGACGGTTATCTCTCCGATATTGGGAATAGCATCCCTGGCGTTGACGCAGAGGTTGGTCAGGATTTGGCTGGCCTGGGTCGGATCTGCTTTGACCGCCCAGAGACCGGATCCGGGATTCCAGATGAGATCGATGTTCTCACCGATGAGCCGCCGTAACATCTTGAGTAATCCTTCTACTGTCTCATTCAGATCAATTGTTTTGGGGGCAATGGCCTGTTTTCGGGCAAAGGTCAGCAGTTGCCGGGTAGTCTCGGCTGAACGCTGAGCGGCTTTGCGTATCTCCACGAGATCGGCATACAGCTTGTCAGTAGGATCAACCTGGTCCATAGCCATCTCGGTATGCCCAAGAATCACCCCAAGCATATTATTGAAATCATGCGCTACTCCGCCTGCTAACTGCCCGACAGATTCCATCTTCTGGGATTGAATCAACTGAGCTTGGAGTTTTTCCCTTTCCTCTTCGTCCTTCTTGCGCTCTGTAATATCGACAACAGACCCCTCAAGGATACCCTGTTCTCTATAGAGCCGCAGTGATGTTATACAATTCCTTGCACCTTTTTGCCTATTCACCAGTTTGAATTCAAAGTCCGAAACACTACCTTCTGAAATCAGCCTTTTGACCATTTCTTCACGTTCTATTAGGTCTGCCCAGAGTATTGTTGAAGGATTTCCCCGTATCTCCTCTCGTGTCTTGCCGACAATGTCGAGAAATTTCTGATTTGCTTCCAGGGTTTCCGATCCATCAAGCCTTGACCTAAACATAGCGATTTCAGAGTTATTGAAGAGGGTCCGATACTTTTCTTCATTCTCACGCAGCAACTCCTCCGTTACTTTTTGCTCTGTTATGTCCAAATTCGAGGCAGTTGTTCCTTCATATTCTCCTTCAAGATTATAATGACCTCTAACATAAACCAACGTAGGCAGTATGTTCCCTGTTTTCGACAGGTATCGTTTTTCAAGGGCATAATGATCAATTTCATGTTTTATCAGCTTGTTGATCATAATCATACTTTTTGCGACATCATCAGGATGGCTGACATCTGAGATCGACATTTTACCGATAAGTTCTTCTCTTGAGTATTCCAGCATCTTGCAAAAAGCGTCATTTGCATCTGTAAAAATGCAATCCTTATCCGTAACCGTCACACCAATGAGCGAATTGGCAAAAATCGAGCGATAATGGGCCTCCCTATTACGAAGAGCCTCTTCAGCCAGTTTGCGTTGGACTAGCTCCTGTTGCAGTTGCGAGGTGCGCTCCTTGACTTTCCTCCGGAGGACCCGATTCCATACAATGACACCCCCCAACGCCAGGATGACCAGTCCCAGTGCTGCAATAAAAGAAATCCAGAAGACTCTGCTTGCTAAAATACTTCTGTTGCCGATAACGATCCATCGCCGTGTGATCTCCTGCTTCTCTTGGTCGGTAATGGAAGAAAGCCCCTTGTCTAAAATACCACGAAGAACCGGCCAGTCGTTTCGGACCGCAAAACGCAGTTGGTATATCAAACCCGCATCACCTGAAACTCTCAGGTTTGAGATGCCCGCTTGCTCGATATAGTAAGATGCTCGGGAAATCTCAACCACCATGGCATCGACTTCACCGATCGACACCTTCATCAGTCCGCTCAATTCATCTTGAACAGGCCGTAGCTTCAGGTAACCATACTGCTTTTTCAAGTATTCCTGAACCGCGCTCCCCTCGGATACCGCAACGCTCCAGCCCTTCATCTCCTTCAGGTTGGTTCCACCCTGCCGATCTTTGCGAACCAGGATTTTATTAGACAGTTTGATGTAGGGTTCAGTAAACAGGAGGTAGTTAAGACGCTCGGGAGTCTGCTGCGCCGCAAAGATCATGTCGATCCGATGCGTCCTGGCTGCTTGGATAACCGTGTCCCAGGTTGCGAAAGGAACCAGTTTAAACCGACATCCCAACTTACTCTCCATAAGGTGGATATAGTCGATGGCGAGTCCCTCATACTTCCCCTTTTCACTCAAAACTTCCGGAGGAATCACAGTGATTCCGATACGAATTCGTCCATTATGCTGAGAGAGCCATTGCTGCTCCTCAGAAGTAAGAGACACCCCCTCCTTAGAGGCCAAAGAGACTCGCACAACATTCGCCACCGGAGTTGATTTGTCAGGCCCCGCTTGTTGCGCGTTAGCCAAAGCGCTGACAAAGAAAAGCAACAGAATCAACAGAAAACTTTCGCTGATGCCAAGCCAATGTCCTCTACAGACCGTCCTGCGCAAGCATTGATAGAGCTTAACGATAATTTTATGCTGTAGGTTCCTGGTACCCATTCAGTCCCTTTGAATTTCTTTCGTTTTTTGCTTCGTTTCCAGCTGGATGCCTTTATGGGGGCTAATAATACTTCGATATGGAATGCAATTACTGCAGCACATTTTTAGAAAAATAACAAGCGACGCGGAATATTTATCCAGAAGGCTGTAGAGCAAAGTAGATATTTTGGCTTTTCCTCAGAAAATAGCAAAAACTCCTCCCAGAAACATCAAAGCAAGGTACCCAATAAGATTAGAACTGGTTGCTAGGGGGATGTCCTTTAAGAAAAGGATAAGTTATACTTTTCTCTTCTTCAGCTTTAAATTCAGACGATACAAAATGTTTACTTCGAAGTTACAGGATGTTATGAATAAACTTCACAAGACTTAGACAGAGTTTAATATGATATTTAATTGTTAAAGAATGTCCCCCAACCCGCTATATTCCCCAGTAGTGAGAGGAACAAAGCCTTTCTCTCGCAATACACCTACAGATCGACAGGTAACGCCTATCACTGGCCATTCCTTCCCAGGATAGTCTCAAATTCTAGATTTCATGCAAAACACATGCTTGCCAATGAACATCTTCTCCAAGGAAGCGTGCCACACGCACAGTTTGGGATAATCTAAAAAGAATCTCCTTTCTGGCACCACTTCTTTCGGTTATGATCATTTGGAAATACCTTGACCTTTTGCCGGGTGGGAGTCTGTTGCGTATATCGGTCAGGAACCTTATCAACAAGCTCAGCTTCACCCTCTCACGACTGAGGTGAAGATGTTCATGGAGAACCTTTACTCTCAAATTCCTTTTTGGCTGTTAGGTTCTGGAACAAGTAGAATTTTCAAGATACAGTAGTTAAGGTCAACCTATAGCAATTGCAGAAATATCAGACCTTATAAATGGCAATATTAACGCAGTCTTCACCAGTTCATCTGGTGAAAGGCGTTGTTGAAGATATTGTCATATAATATCAATTATCTTTGTCAATTTAAGACGAAACAATCTGTCAAGAATGAAGACTTGACCCCATGTCTTTCTTCTGAAGACTTGACCCCATGTCTTTCTTCCGGTCGGCAAAACAACATTTCGGGTAACATGTAGCGGTATATTGCTCTTTCAATGTATTTTTTTAACGTAACATTACGTTACTCAGGTTTTGAGATTATTGCAAGAATTGTCAGGCAAGTCTGGCGCCGTTTCGATATATTTTTTTCAGATGGGGGGGGGGGAAGGATCTTAGGATGGTAGATAGCCGGAGATTCGGTGCCTTTCATTTTCTCCTTCTCTCTTCCTGGCAAAAGCATGCTGGTTGATGATCAATCCAAGCAATATCACCCCGGCTCCGCCCAGGCATCTTAATCGTATCTCTTCTCCCATCAACAACCAGCTCATGACGAACGTGAGCTGGGTCTCGAAAAAGCCGATAATGCTGCCCTTCGTCGCTGAAACGTAACGGAAACCGTAGCCCAGCAGGATTTGGCCGATAAGCGAGAGCAGTGCCGTCACTACGAGAAGACCGAAGAGTTCCGAAGGAAGGCTGCTCATCCCCCGGACAGCCATGGAATTGAAGGCAAGTCCGAAAATACAGGCGGAAAGATACACGCTGGCCGGGCTGTTTCGGATCCGGGCCTTTTTAATGAAATTTATCGCCAACCCGTTCAGCACCCCCCCGGTCAGACATATCATGTTACCGAAAAAGGAATACGAACTGTTATCCAAGAAGACTAAGAGTATCCCTGAAATACACAGCACCAATCCCAGTAGATTGTTCAACTTTGCTTTTTCTTTGAAAAAAAGGGAGCCGAACACGACCGCGAAAATCGGATAGGTGTTGATCAGAAGAATGGCGCGGCCGCTGCTGGTCATCTGAATTCCCAGGTAGGTGGCCGACATGGTAATGCCGCCCAGAACACCACGCGCCAACCAGGCCCCCCGGTCATGTATACTGATTCGCCCTTCAAGGGTCACCATCAGTAATAAGGTGACAATACCACCCACTAGAAAGCGGAAGAACGAGATGATATTTCCGGAGCACCACACCGAAGCGTATTTCACCAGCAGCGAGGCACCGGTAAAAAAAATGCACGAGAGAAAAATACTGAGCTCTCCGAGTTTCGTTTTGTGTCCTGCCATATGAAATCCTATCAGGTTCATATACGGATCGATACGATTACATGTGTGCTCCAAACGGTGTGTAAGGCCGGTGTTTCCATTTCTCCGCAGCCTTGTCCCGGCAAGAGCCGTAAGGTTGATTCACAAAAGAGTCTGCATGAAAGACACCCGGCGGCATCGTCTGGAAAGGCTGCCAAAGCCACCTTGCGTACCGCGTCAGGACCGGCTGCCCGGTCTTTCCGACCGGGGTTTCTGTTCACATTTTCACAAATACCGGCGCCATCCGACCGGATCACCGGATTGCCGTCGTTGTCCTTCGTCCGGATGAGAGATTTATCGTACCCCTGGAAAACGAGGCGCGGCGCCGAAGATTGTTATTGCGGCTCCATGGTACTGCCGGAATCCCGCTTTCTTCCTACATTTATTCCACAGAAGAGAGGCTTATATAGTTTGGCAGGTCACACCTACGTGAATTGTCAGGGAAATATTTTTATTACCCTTAACTTTTCGATGTTGACATATTGTTATGACATTGAGAATAATCAATCAGACATCTTTCCGATAAACGACGGACTGGATCATGGGCTTTCTCCAGCCCGGACCGGGGGAAAAAATAAACAGGCGAACAATGGTAAGGAGGACAGAGATGAAGATATTGAAATGGACCGTTTTGCCAATTATTGCTTTATTATCATTGACATCAGTGGCATTTGGTGCAGGTTTTAAGATGGATCCTGGTCAGTGGCGGGTGCAAACTACAACCACGATGAAAGGGTTGCCGATGGCAATACCCCCCAAGACAATGAGCATGGATGAATGCGTTACGAGTGAACAGATCGATCACCCTTGGAAGAATATGCAGAAGAATACGTATTGCAGATATACTGACCTCAAGGTCAATGATCAAAGCGCAACCTGGAAAATCACCTGTAATGGTGAACAGGCGATGCAGGGTGAGGGGGCAATATTTCTGGACAGCCCAACGAGTTATCACGGTTATTCCGACATGACCGTCCAAGACGACAAAATGCCGATGCAAACCCATGTCGAGTATAGAGGACACCGGATCGGCAATTGCTCCAACGGGAGTTGAATTCCGCCGACACCTCTTGCGGAAGGGAGTGCCTGTGAGTGTCGAAGCAGAAATCCAGAGTATGGTCGACCGCGAGACCGCAGCATGGGACAGGAGTGATGCCTCCGCTCTCGTCGATCTCTTCCATCCCGACATGGTTTGGCCCTGGCCACCCGACTCGAAAGCACATGACCCTGCGCTATGGGTGTTTCCGCAGGGCCGATTCAACCGGGAACGATGGCAGGCGGGATCGGAAAAGCTCTTCGCAACACACGATCTTGTTTGGAACCGTCGTCGGACGGTGCCGATATGCATATGCAAACCATAACAGCAAAACCCTCGACTTCAGCAAATATCCTCGCACCGGTTTTAGCAGCAGCTTGGATCTGCCTGCTCACATCTCATGCCATCCCCAAAGGTGGCTGGATGACAACGGCTGCCGTTGCACTGTATGTCCTTTCATGTGCGAGTTTGATCCGGTTTGCACGAGTTCGAGCAAAATTGAACCTCTTCTCACAGGGTGCATGTATAATTACATGTTCCATAATCGCTTTTTTGATATGGGCCTTTTGCCTCTCCAACCTGTCTTTATTCGGCTTCATGGCAGGCAAGCCACAGGTAATAAAGATTGTCCTGTTATTCCTGCCTGGGATTCTCCAAGCACTTTGTATCACCGTAATACTTCTTCCACCAATCGCGCTTCTGCCCATACGCGTGAATTGGATTGTGCCGATTTTCACCCTCCTCTTTATCATCCTGATTCAACTTAATATCAACTCATTGCTTGCGTTGTTGCGATGGATCTGGGCCATCGGTTTCAACAATCTAGGATCTCAATCTCTTTTACACATGGGTATTGCTGTTGTTCTTCTTCTGCCGATCCTGCTTTTGTCCGGTCGCACCCGGTGGATCGTTCTGACCGGCATTGTTGTTCTTTGTATCGTCATACAGGACAATCTGGGACCTTCCTATTCAAATTCAAAGGGGCACTTGCTCTTACGTCTTATTATGGCATTTAATTTTCTTTGTCTCGGATTGTTCGTACCGTTTCTTCTTGGGTGGTTGAAACCCATGGTCCGAAAAAGGATAGAGAATGTCACCAATTGCCGGATTGAAAGTCAAGATTGCCTTCAGGACCAGGCTGAAGAAAAAAGCAATACGAGAGGAACAGGCGGATTCTGGAGAAGGGGGCCAGCCTTTTTTATCGATATCGTGATACTGTCCTTCATTGGTGCGGCAATTGGGGTTTTTGCCTATGATTTTTTTGCGAGTTTAGGGTCCTGGGGACGCCTTGCCGGCCTTTTGGTATTTCTCACCTACTTTGGCATATTGAACAGTTCCTTGGGAAAAGGTCAAACAATAGGGAAAAAATTGTGCGGAATCAGGGTGATAAGCCGATCAGGAGAATCCGTTTCGTTGTCGAAATCTCTTTTCAGGAGTGCACTAATCGGCATCCCCTATTGCTTCCCTGATGCCCTGTATTCGCCTCAGATCTCAACGCCGATTGGGGCTACATTATTTTCCCGGCTGGTAATTATCCTTATCATTGTTGTCATCTATCTGTTTCTATTCAATAGGAAAACACACCAATCTCTTCATGACCTGCTCTTCGGCACATATGTCGTTCCCATAACAAGAACTCCGCCACCATCATCGTTCCAAATCTGGAGAGGCCATTTGCTCATCGTTGCCCTGCTCTGCCTGATTGCGATAGGTACACCACGACTTGCGATGAGATATATTTGGCCCAATTACCCCTTTGAGGAATTGCAAAAAACACAAAAAGCTGTATTGGATATGGGTAAATTCCAGTCTGTTACAGCAACACTTAAAAGGAAAAGCACAAAGGCTCAGACACAGAACCTTATAATCAATGCAATCTGCAAAACCCGTCCGGAAAATAGTGATGCTCTCGTCCCGGAAATCATCCTCCTTGCAGCGAAGAACTTTCATGGCTTTCCTGAAATGGATTCATTGAAAGTCACCTTGAAATATGGCTACGACATCGGCATAAGTGAAGCCTGGAAAAGTATCAACAAAACAGTACCAGTTAAAAATCATCGATTAAATACAAGATAGAGGATCTGCCCTTCATGCTTCACAGATCGCTTCGTCTCAAAATGACAAATCTCGTTGATATTATATGACAAAGTTTTCAACAAAGCCCATTACCGGATAAACCGGTGAAGGCGGCGTAAAATGGTCGCTGCCGATAAAGCAGCTGTTGAAGAAGACAGGATGAATCAATGCACATAATACCTGCAACGTTGGAATACCTACGCAAACGACAGCCGCCGGTGGTTCGGATTCTTCATATTACAATTTTATGTCTGGTTTTGAGCCAGATAATTGTCAGCAACTTCATGGGATTTACTGATAGTGGTGAAGTAAGCAAGAAAACCATCGAATGGTATGGGACATGGATACACATAAGCACCGGATTGTCTCTATTGCCGATCGCATTCATTTTTATTTATGTCGAATTGAAGCTTCATGGAGTTCATTATTTTTTCCCATACTTCCATAACAACTTTTCCCAACTGAAAGAAGATCTTCAGCAGTTGAGACATTTCGAATTACCGGAACCACGCGCTTATGGCATTGCGGCGATAGTTCAAGGTCTTGGTCTGGGCGCATTGACCTTGGTTGTTTTGTCAGGCTTAACGTGGTTCATCTCTTGGATCTATATGGCACCATGGACGGATAGCATAAAAGAGGTTCACGAGGTATCAACCGGATTAATCGAAGCGTATGTTGTCGGCCACGGGGGAATGGGATTGCTGCATTTGTTTTTTCAACTGAAAAACCGAGAAAACTGCTGACATCAGCATTGGGGAAACAGGCGACGTCGGGCGGACCGGTTGCAAGACACTAAGGCCACTACCTTCGGGCCGGGAATTTGTCGCCTCATCCTTTTTTGTAGCGACTTGAAGGGTCGGGAGCAATCAACAAGCGAGAGACAGTAACCAAAGTCATCGCTTTAGTATGGGCGATTATTGCAGCACATAAATGTGAGGATGAAGCCAGAAAAGGAAAATACGAAAGAGAGTTGGAAGCAATTAAGGTTTCCATAACTCATTTTACTGATCGCAAGCCACTCTTTTTCTCACCGATTTCCAAAGGGGTTGAGAATTACAACAGCTTAAGAAGCAGTTTAGAGATGTACCTTAAAGAAGCCCCTTGAATAGGGAGGAGGCAGGGAGGTCAGGCGAAGTTCACCACCATGGACAAGTAAGTGATGGTGATGGATGAGTCGGCTTATTTGTTGCCGACAAGCAGGTCAAGACCGGCAAGCGGCTTACTGGGCATTTTTCCGGCTCATCCGGATTTAGCGTACTTTGGTAGAGTTGCAAGGAAAAACCCGGCTTAAGCGTGAGAAGACGGGCCTTCAACCAATGCTCTCAATTTCCGGGGAGAATAGCGGGCCAGTTCTTCCTGATCGGCCTCGGAAAAGCCGAATTCCCGCGCCATTCCCTTGGGATCGGCTAAAAAGCGGTCCCGAACCGGGCCATGATTTGCGGCCTTGGTGATGAGCCTTACAAAGTTGGTATTGGGATTGTAGCAGCACATACTGAACTCCTTCCTGGTTTTTTATAGTCATGGGGAAACCCCGGCAACCTTGATATTCTTGACGGCTCCCGACAGGAAATCCCTTATGGGGAGTCCCTCTCGGGGCTCCTCCACCCAACACTATAAGCACCCCTGGATCTTGTGGAGCCATAATCTGAAAGTCGCCGGTCAAAGGCCGAGGGTTTTCAATTAGGGAAGCAGCCCGGGATATCAAAAATACCGTCTGTAAATAGTATCCATATATGTGACCGACGTGTTTACCGGATTATCAGGTCCGGCACCGATCAGCCTCCCATCAGCCCTTCTCTCCTTTCTTCTTCGGCGCCGGCATGGCATCGGTGATTGAACCGTCCACCATTTCGCAGGCAAAGGCAAAGGTCTCGGACAGTGTCGGATGGGCATGGATCGTCTTGCTGATATCCTCGGCATCCGCCCCCATCTCCAAAGCAAGCACGGCCTCATGAATAAGTTCTCCACCGTTGAGGCCGCAGATGGCAGCGCCGATCAGGCGTCCGGTTTCCTTTGAAAATATCGCTTTGCTCGCCCCTGTCTCAGCACCGGCCGACAGCGCCCGGCCGCTTGCCCCCCAGGCGAACTTGCCCTTGTCGTAGTCTATACCCTTCTCCTTTGCCTCCTTTTCGGTCAAACCGATCCAGGCCACCTCCGGATTGGTATAGGCCACTGCCGGAATGCCCATGGCCAGGAAGGCCGATTTTCGACCCGCGCAGACCTCGGCCGCCACCCTGCCCTGGTGGGAGGCTTTGTGGGCCAGCATGGGATCGCCCACCACATCGCCAATGGCGAAGACATGGGGCGAAGAGGTGCGCTGCTGTTCATCCACCTTGATAAACCCTCGTTTGTCAGGTTGTATCCCAAGGTTGTCCAGGCCTAATTCCCCGCTGTTGGGCCTGCGGCCGACGGCAACCAGGACGGCGTCATATTCCCCGGTCTCTTCTTCTCCCTTCTGCTCGACGGTTACCTTGATTGCCCTCTTTTCCGCCTTGAGTCTGGTGACCTTGGCCCGGGTCAGGATGGTATAGTGCTTTTTCAGCTTCTGGAAAAGCGGCTGGACGACATCCCTGTCGGCCGGCGGGATGATCTGATCGAGCATTTCGACGATGGTGATTTTCGAGCCGAGAGCACTGTAGACCTGGGCCATCTCCAGCCCGATGATGCCGCCGCCGATGATCAGGAAACGCCTGGGGATAAAGTCCAGGTGCAGGGCCGCAGTCGAATCCCAGATGCGCGGATCGTCGGGCTGATCCGGCAGGACGAACGGCCTCGAGCCTGTGGCGATTATGGCCCTATCGAAGCCGATTTCCGTCTTTTTTCCCTCAGCCGTAACCGTGATTGACCCTTTGTCCTTAAAGACGCCCCTGCCGGTGAGACGGGTGATCTTCCTTGCTTTAACCAGACCGTCAAGACCGTCGGTCAGCTGTTGCACAACATCCTTTTTCTTAGCCCGCAGGGCATCGAGATCGATCTCAGGCGTGCCGAAGCGGATACCGAAATCGGCAATATCCCGAGCCTCTTCTATGACCTGGGCGCCATGCAGCAGGGTCTTGGAGGGTATGCAGCCCGCGTTGAGGCAGACACCGCCGAGCCGCTCCCCCTCCTCCACCAGGCAGACACTCAGGCCGAGATCGGCGCCTCGGAATGCGGCGGTGTAGCCGCCGGGCCCCGCCCCCAGAACCACAAGATCAAACTTTTCCATCTCGCTCATTTTCCTTCCTCCCCCGTTATAAGAGCGCCCTTCTCAGATCCTCGATACTTCTGCTCAAGGCCCTGCAGAACCGGGCCGCATCGGCGCCGTCGATCACCCTGTGGTCGTAGGACAGAGAAAACGGCAGGGTCAGCCGCGGCCTGAAGGCCTGCAACTCGTCAGCCCACACCGGCTTCTGGTAATTGCGCGACAGACCCAGGATGGCCACCTGGGGGCCATTGATAATCGGCGTAAAGCCGGTGCCGCCGATACCGCCCAGGCTCGAGATGGTAAACGTCGCTCCCTGCATATCGGCAATGGCCAGCTTGCCTTCCCTGGCCGCCTCGCTGAGCCGCTTGAGTTCACGGGCGATCTCTTTCATTCCCTTTTTGTCGGCATCCTTGATCACCGGTACCACCAGACCGTTAGGGGTATCCACGGCGATGCCGATATTGTAGAAATACTTGAGCACCAGTTTATTTTCCTCGGCATCCAGCGAACTGTTGACCTCGGGGAAGGCCTTCAGGGTCGCCACCACCGCCTTGGTGATGAAGACCAGGGAACTGTAGCGGACCTGGTCCTCGGCCTCGTCGTTCAATTGCCTGCGGAATGCCTCCAGTTCGGTGACGTCCGCCTCGTCGAAATGGGTGACATGGGGAATGGTAACCCAGCTCCTTAAGAGCTGCGGTCCGGAAATCTTCTTGATCCTGCCCAGGGCAACCTCCTCAACCTCGCCATAGGTGCTGAAATCCTCCAGCGGCACGCGCTTCAGGAAGCCCTCCGGAGGTCCCTGCGTCACTGTCTCTCCGGCCTTGGATTTCTTGGCCTTATCGACATCCTCCTTTTGCATCCGACCCTTCGGACCGGTTCCTTCAACATCTGCCAGGGCCACGTCCTGCTGCCTGGCATAGGCGCGCACCGAGGGAGTGGCATGATACTCACCCGGCGTCTCTTTGACCTCTCTTTCTTCCTTGGTCTCCCTGCTTCCCTCTCCTTCCGCTTCCGGTCCTCCGACCTTGTGCAGAGGTTCCTTTTTTTCCTGCTTCTCCTCATCCCCGAGCGGCTCTTCTTCACCCTCATCGCTTTCCAGCAGCACGATATCGTCGCCGCTTCTGACGGTAGCCTCCTCCTTGAGGCAGATCTCCTTGACTACTCCTGCCGCCGTCGAGGGGATATCCATTACCGCCTTTTCGCTCTCCAGGGCGATAAGGGGATCCTCCAGCTTGACCTTGTCGCCAATGGATACGTAGACCTCAACAACGACCATATCCTGCACATTGCCAAAATCGGGAATAGTGACCTTCAGTGTGGCCATCCTGTACTCTCCTTGCTTTATCCTGGAGTCCGTGGAGAAAAAAGGCGTTCTCCAACCGTCTCCTATCGGCTCATTGAATGAGGGGCTTCAGTGTCGATCCCATACTTTTCTATTGCCTGCTGTACGGTGGCCGGCCTCACCTGTTTCTGCCCGGCCAGGGCCTGCAGGGCCGCAACCACGATATGGTGGCGGTCGACACCGAAGAACCGGCGCAGCTTCTCCCGGGAATCGCTGCGGCCGAAGCCATCGGTTCCCAGCACCGTCAGCGGAGCGGCAATACAGCGGCGCAGCTGTTCCGGATAGGCCTGGACATAATCGCTGCTGATAACAACCGGCCCCTGGAAATCCTGTAATGCTTTTTCGACGTAGGAGCGCCTCTTTTTTTCCTGGGGGTGTTTTCTGTTCCAATCTTCAACCAGCATGGCCTCGCGGTGTAACTGGTTGATCCCCAGCACCGACCAGACATCGGCCTCGACCTTGAAGTCCTTGGCCAGAAGATCCGCCGCGGCGATGACCTCACGGAAGATGGCGCCGCTGCCCATCAATTGGACCCGGCGATCGCCCTTTGCCCCCTGGCGAAAGAGGTACATCCCCTGCTCGATGCCTTCCTCCACGCCTACCGGCATATCGGGATGCCGGTAGTTTTCGTTCAGCAATGTGATGTAATAAAAGACATTTTCACCTTTCACAAACATGCGTTCCAGCCCTTTCTTGATGATGACCGCCACTTCGTAGGCAAAGGTCGGATCGTAGGCCTGACAGGTAGGAACGGCAGAGGCGTAGAGCAGGCTATGGCCGTCCTGGTGCTGCAGCCCTTCGCCATTGAGCGTGGTCCGGCCGGATGTGGCCCCCATGAGAAAGCCGCGGGCACCGGCATCGGCGGCGGCCCATATCTGATCGCCGACCCGTTGAAAGCCGAACATCGAATAGAAGGTATAGAAGGGGATCATGGGCACTCCATAGTTGGCATACGCCGTTCCCGCCGCCATCCAGGTGGAGACTGCACCGGATTCGGTGATGCCCTCCTCGAAGATCTGTCCTTGCGGATCTTCCCGGTACCAGGCCAAGGCCTCGGAATCCTGGGGCTCATAGAGCTGGCCGCTGGGGGCGTATATTCCCAGCTGGCGGAAAAGGCCCTCCATGCCGAAGGTCCGGGCCTCATCGGGGATGATCGGCACGATGTTCCTGCCGATATCCTTGACCAGGTTGCCGAGCAGGCGGACAAAGGCCATGGTCGTCGACAGCTCACGATCCTTCGAGGATTTCAACAGCGGCGCAAAGGCCTTGTCATCAACCGGCTGCAGGGGAGTGTCTCCCGCTCTACGGCAGGGGACCCTGCCGCCCATGGCCAGCCGGCGTTCCTTGAGAAAACGGGCTTCCCGGCTGCCCTCCTCCGGCCGGATAAAGGGGAGTTCTTCCAGCTGGTCATCCGGCAGCGGAACGTGAAAACGATCGCGAAAGGCCGTAAGAGACGCAAGATCCATCTTCTTGACGTTGTGGGCCACCATCACCGACTCGCCGGAATGCCCCATGCCGTACCCCTTGATGGTCTTGACCAGAATGACCGTCGGCTTGCCTTTGTATTTGACGGCGGCGGCAAAGGCGGCGTAGACCTTTCTCGGGTCGTGGCCGCCGCGGGTCAATTGCCAGAGCTCCTGATCGCTGATATCCTCGACCATCTTTTCCAGCCTCGGGTCGTCGCCGAAGACTTTCTCACGCAGATATTCAGGACCCCGTGCCCGGATGGTCTGATACTCGCCGTCGACCATGGCGTTGAACTTGCCGAGCAGCAATCCCTCCGTGTCGCGCTTAAGAATCCTGTCCCATTCCGTGCCCCAGATCAGTTTGATGACATGCCAACCGGCACCGCGGAACCGCCCTTCGAGCTCCTGGATTATCTTGCCGTCACCGCGCACCGGGCCATCCAGCCTCTGCAGATTGCAGTTGACCACAAAGATGAGATTGTCGAGTTTCTCGCGGGAAGCAACCGTCAGGGCGCCAAGCGCCTCCGGCTCGTCCGATTCGCCGTCACCCATGAACATCCAGACCCTGCGGCCCCCCGCTTTTTTCAGGCCGCGGCTGTCCATATAACGCATGAATCTGGCCTGATAGACGGCGGCCATCGGTCCAAGTCCCATCGATACCGTGGGGAACTGCCAGAAATCAGGCATCAGATAGGGATGAGGATACGAGGACAGGCCGTGACCGTCGACCTCCTGCCGGAAGTTTTCCAGATGCTCATCGTCGAGCAATCCTTCGACATAGGCACGCGCGTAAACACCGGGTGAACTATGCCCCTGGAAATATATCATGTCCGGGCCATCCTCGGCATCGGCGCCCCGGAAAAACCAGTTGAAACCGACCTCGTACATGGCCGAGACAGAGGTGTAGGTGGCAATGTGGCCGCCCAATCCCCTGCCGTCCTTATTGGCCCTGGCCACCATGGCCATGGCGTTCCACCGCACATAGGCGGCCACGTTCCGGGCCACGTCGGAGTCCTCCGGTATTTTTTCCTCCTCTTCGGGCGGGATGGTGTTGCAATACGGCGAGAGAATTCCCGGTGACGTGGCAACCCCTTTCGACTGCGCTCTTTCGGTCAGCCTCTGCAGGAGATAATCCGCTTTTTCTCCGCCCTCATGTTGAATGACACCCTCAAGCGAATCCAGCCAGTCCTGCGTCTCCTGGGGATCGGGATCCTTGTAATACGAACTCATGCTGTTCCTCATGGTCTGGAGCGATGCTCATTTTGATGGAGTTGATAAAAAGATGCTGTAGTATGTGATATCATCTTTATACCCCTCCGATCAAGTACCGGCCGGGATTTTGCTCCCCGGCGGTCGGAGATCGGGGCAATGAGCAGACTGCAGGGGCAAGACTCAATCCTGGAGAAAGGGATGGGCGGAAGAGGTATCCCTCGATGCAAGGGCAATCGGAACATGCAAACGGACATCCTGATTATCGGCGGCGGAATGAGTGGCCTTTTCGCAACATGGCAACTGCGATATGCCGGACTGAACGCATGCCTGCTGGAGGGTCGGACACGATTCGGGGGGCGGGTCCTGACGGTGAGGGGCGAGGAGGGTGCCGATTGCGACCTCGGCCCTTCCTGGTTTTGGCCCGGTCAACCGCTCGTGGCCAGTATATTGAACCATTTCCATATTCCATCTTACGAACAATTTGTTGATGGCGCTGTACTGTTTCAGGAGATGGACGGGAGTATCGACAGGACCACAGGCGCATCGCCGATGGCGGGGGCGCGGCGCATTCAGGGCGGCATCAGCCGCCTCACCGACGCGATTGCAGATAAAATCGAGGCCCCGCATCGTCTTTTGGGACATGTGGTCACAGGGCTCTCGATCAGCGGAGACGTTATTACCGTCGATGTCATGGGGCCATCGGGAAAGCGGCAGGTCCGGGCAAGGCAGGTTGCCGTGGCGATACCGCCCCGCCTGGCTGCGGATCTGACGTTTTCGCCCGGCCTGCCTCTAAAGACGATACAAACCCTGGCTGCTACCCCCACCTGGATGGCGGACCATGCGAAGTTTTTTGCGGTCTATGATGAGCCGTTCTGGCGGCGGAAGGGTCTGAGTGGGACGGCCTTCAGTCAACGCGGACCATTGGCGGAGATGCACGACGCTTCGCCGAATTCCGGAAAGGCCTTCAGTCTGTTCGGTTTTTCCGGGCTGGATGCAAAGCGTCGGGCAGGCATGGGACGGTCCGAATTTATCAGAGCGGCAACGGCCCAGCTCGCGACCTTGTTCGGGGCTAAAGCGAAACGGCCTCAAGCGGTGCATTTCCAGGATTGGAGTACGGAAAGATTTACCGCTAATGATGTCGATCGCATTGCCCAAACCCATCACCCACGGTACGGCCTCACTCTGCAGCTGGGCGATGCATGGGAGGGGAAGCTCGAATTCATCTCAACGGAGACATCATTTACCAACGGTGGTCTGATTGAGGGGGCATTGGCAGCAGGGCTGGGGTTTTCCAAGCGCATCACCGGCCTGAATATCCCGCTCATTAATGCAACCTCCGCACCACATACCGCGAGCATGAGCTGGGATTGGCTTTGACTCCACCCGACCTTTGCCGTCAGGTAAACAGAAAAAAGACAAAGGAGGTCCGACCCGGCCTCACTCAGGACAATTGCCGTCAAAGAAATGCACGGTGTTCTTTCCCTGCCTTTTCGCCTGATACATAGCCATATCGGCCCATTTGATGATATCCTCCTGGCCGGCTTCGTGATCAACAAACACCACCACACCGATGCTTGACGTACACCGATGTTCCATCGCGATTTCAGCCTCGCCGTCATGCTTCAGGGTCAGCAGGTACGGTAGAGCAAGCGAGGCCCGGATCTTTTCAGAAACACCGCGCACCTGGGCGGTTGCACTCTCTTTCTCGCCTTTCAATTCGCTGATCAATACCACGAATTCGTCACCCCCCAGACGGGCAACGGTGTCCATTTCACGCACACAGGCGATGAGGCGATGCGCCACCTCGATCAGGAGCAGATCGCCCACCTTGTGACCATAGGCGTCGTTGAGCGGTTTGAAGTTGTCCAGATCAATAAACATCAGCGCATTATAGCGGCCGGTTCGTTTGCTGAGCGTCTTGGCCTGATTGATACGATCGTAGAGCAGACGGCGATTGGGGAGTTGGGTCAAGGCATCATAGAAGGCAAGCCTGCGGATATGCTCCTCGGCCTCCTTTTGCTCGGTAATATCGTCTGTTAGCCCGATCAATCGTTCCACTCCGTCGATTTTGTCCCTGATGGGGACCAGGCATGAGGTGAAAATCCGCTCACGCGGCCCCTGCGACTTGAACTCGAACCGGCTGATATCACCGGAAAATGCCTTGTCAAAGAAAACCTTTATACGTCCCCGGTCCCTGTCGCTGACGATGCTGAGATAGAACGTGCCTCGCACCTCGCTCTCCTCGTTGACACCTCGCATCCTAAGCCCTGCCGCGTTCATGGATATGATCCTGCCCTCCATGTCGATCTCGTGAATGCTGATGGGCGCGTTCTCGACAATTAACCGCAGACGATTTTCGCTTTCACGCAGGGCCCGGTTCATCTTTTCGTTTTCCACCAGTGCCGCCTTCAGCTCTTCCGTACGGATACGCACCTGATTTTCAAGGGTAATCGCGGTATGAAACAGATTGAAGTCAGACCCCTGAACGCTGGCGGTGCGTTCGGCCCGATTCATCAATGCCTGGATGATTTTGTTCAGACGGACTATTTCAGCCCGCAGGCCTTCTTCGCTGGCATCGGATATACTCTGCCGGTATTCAATCATCAAATGGCTCTTTCGTCACGTTCGGAGCAGGGCCGATGGCCACTCCGGTCAGCGTCTGGTTGATATGGACACCATAAAATTGTTCCCCGTAGCTGCTGAACCCTACCATGTTGTTGCGCCGGAAAAACTCGCCGACACGATCCGTCAACCCCTTCCGGGAGATCTCCAGATTGCGCAGGATACAGTCGCAGCCGAGAACAAGTTGAGGCGCCCCGATTTCCTTGTGGATTTCATCGAATGTCTGTTCGAGGTTATTCATCAGATCAACGCCATGGGCCACCCTGAGCACAATACCCTCTTCAATCGCGCAAAAAAATGTCAGGCTGCAGTCGGCATTGGCCTTCTGAATGGAGCGCACATAATCCGTACCATTGATCATGACCACGACCGGGGATTCGGCAAAATGCATGGGATCGAGCTCCTTGTCGCCGATATCCGCCAATCGCGCGTATTCCACAGCGGCAGGCAGCCCATCGATTTCCTTGACGATACGCTTTTCGGTATCGGCTTCGGTTACCACCAAACGTTTCTCGGTAGGGACAAAATGCTGGGTTTTAAAAATCCTGAACGGCAATCCTGTGCTGATGAGCATCAGCATGGCACTATCGGAATGGAAGCGGCCGTCATAATAGATACCTGTCTTGGCAAATTTCAGGTCATCCCCGGCCGAACCGCCGAACAGCGGTATCCTGCCCAGCGCATACTGCAGAGTATGTGTCACCTGTTCTTCGCGAACGGACAATCCGTCGATCAGCATAAAGGCAAAGCTGTTCTCCGCATCGGCCCCCGGAGCCTTTCGTTCGAACTGCTGCAACAGACCCTGGACAAAATCATTGCCCTTTACGATATCGAATCGGCCCAGACAGCTGAGGAGTCCGCTGACCCCGATAAAACTGCCGGAAGGCAGGCTCACCCCGGATATGCTGTGCTTGCGATAGCCATCCGGCCCGATCTCGCCTGCGGTGGTACACCCCACCACCTGAACCCCGGCAAAGAGCCTGTTGATTTCCTTGGCCACAGTATCGAGATCGTACTCGCTGGAGCAAAAGAAGATAACCAACTCGGTGTCTGGTTGAATCACCGCCTGATGGAATTCCTCCACGGCCTGTCGAGCCTCTGTTGCACACGATTGGCTGAGGCGAATATTCCGGATGCTCATGTCGACTTTCTCTTGTTGGATCTACCGCGGGCAAATGGCCTGCAATCCGATATTGCTGCTGATATGCGTCTCTGCTTTTGTATATTGAAAGATATCCGCAGGTTTCAACACACACGAATGGAAACGGCCCATGGAGAAACTATAGAAAGGTTTCCAGGTCCGGTCAAGGGCATTCTCCACTAACCAGCATGGCTGGACCGGACCGGCCCGCCAAAACGATATATGAAAGTTCCCAGACAACCGGCCTTTTCTTTCGAGCTCTTCCAAGCGCATGTTTTCGAGCTTCCCTTACCAGCTTTCCGGTAGCTAATGCACTAAAATTTCCCTACTTGAGAAGAGCCTGTTGTGATCTTAATATACAAGATACACGTGGCTCGTACCGCACACAGAGTTTTTCGCATGCGGGCGTGAGCTGCCTCCGGCAAATTATCTGGGCCTACGGGCGGAAAAAGGAATCGTCGAAAACCAACCACAGGAGAATATCATGAGCAAAATATTGATTGTCTATTACAGCATGTATACCCATATCCATAAGATGGCGGAGGCAATCGCAGAAGGCGTGCGGGAGGTCCCCGACTGCGAGGTCATCATGCGCCGGGTACCCGAGACCCTGCCGCCGGAGGTCATCAAGGCCATGGGAGCCCAAGAGACCCAGCAGGCCATGGCTCATATCCCGGTGGCACAGGTGGATGACCTTGCCGCCGCGGATGCGATCATCTTCGGGACTCCGACACGTTTCGGCAACATGTGCGGACAGATGCGACAATTTCTTGATGCCACGGGGCAGCTTTGGCAGAAAGGCGCCTTGGTCGGTAAGGTGGGAAGCGTTTTTACCAGTTCAGCGACCCAGCATGGCGGCCAGGAATCGACGATCTTGAGTTTTCACATCACCCTTCTTCATCAGGGAATGATCATTGTCGGCCTTCCTTATGCCTTTGCAGGCCAGATGGACAATGCCGAGATCACCGGATGCTCTCCCTATGGGGCCTCAACAATTGCCGGGACCAAGGGCGAAAGGCTGCCGACGCCGAACGAACTGGCCGGAGCCCGTTTTCAGGGATCCCATGTTGCCAGGATCACCAGGAAGCTCGGGTAACGGCAACAGCCGATCAACAGTGTGATCCGCCATTTTCTTCCTTAGCGGATAAACCGGGTGGATCACCGGATACGACCATTCATTCAAGACACGGCAATGAAAAGAGAACAGGTAGCCACGAATGTACTGGTAATCGGAGCGGGCCCCATAGGCATAGAGGTGGCATCGGGGTTAAAGTACGCCGGAGCCGAATACATCCAGATTGAGGCCGGTGCATTGGCCCAGACCATCTACAACTGGCCCGGACGGGCACGGTTTTTCAGTTCCCCCGAACGGGTCGCCGTGGCGGGAATCCCCATTCAGACCCCTCACCAGGAGATGATACCCCGGGAAGAGTATCTTGCCTATCTCAGGAACGTGGTGGAGATCCGGGGCCTGGATATCGCGACCTATGAAAAGGCGGTATCCATCGAAAGAACCGGGGTATCGCGACCCGGTTTTCATGTCGTTACCAAAGGATTGGTGGGCGGAAGGGACATCTTCTGCTCTCACATTGTCTTTTCGTCCGGGGATATGGGCTTTCGCAACAGACTTGGGATACCGGGGGAAGACACGGTTTATCGGAGTCTGGGGATCAAGATGGTTCGTCACACCCTGGATGACCCGCATCTTTTCTTCGGCCGAAGGATCCTGGTCGTGGGCGGAAAAAACAGCGCGCTGGAAGCGGCCCTGCGGTGTTTTCGAAGCGGGGCCAAGGTCTCGTTGAGCTACAGGAAAAAGACCCTTGAAAAGGAACACACCAATTCGCGGCTTTACCTTGAACTGTCCATCCTGATCTCAAAGGGATTCATCGATTTTTACCCTCACACCGTTCCCGTACGATTCAGCCCCGGCCTGGCGGTCCTGGAAAAGACCGGCGACGGCCGTGGAAACCCCTCCGGCCTGCAGGAGATTACAACGGACTTTGTCCTTGTTGCGGCCGGATTCCATGCCGATCTGCATCTCCTGGAACAGGCCGGTGTCGCGTTTGAAGGTGACGAACACATCCCTTGCTACAACCCCGAGACCATGGAGACGAACGTGCCGGGGATCTTTCTTGCCGGTACCGCTGTCAGCGGCGGCAGACAGACCTACAGCGATTTCGTCGGCACAAGCCACGATCACACCCAAAAGATCGTCAAACAAATCACGGGGATAGAAAACGTGCCGGTGGGAACGGTTCCATCCCGGCGCTATCCCTTTTCACACGCCGACATCAAAACAACGGCTATTCAAAACGACTGACCCTTGAGCGCTTACCCGCCGAAATCATAATCAAAGAAGATATTGGACGTGTCGTTGAAGGAAGAGAAGGACTCGGCAACGTGGGGAGGGCCATCCATCCTTTCCGGTTCCCAGGCAATCGGACAGTGGGTCCTGAGGCTTGCAATCCTGTCGTCCATCTCGGTTGCTATGATATGTAAGCCGTTAATATCCTCAAACATCCGTTCTTTATCACTGGTCGGCATGTGATCCATCCGGTGGAGAAGGCAATTGATTTCCCCCTGCCAGCGACTGAGTTCCGTGTCGACGTTTTTGCAATAGTCTCTGATTTCCATAATATTCACCTTGTTGAAGTGGAGCTGGTCTCCGCAATGAAAAACAGCCCGTTGCGGGAGCCCCTCCACGGATACATTGCCATACAATGAGATGATCCAGTGTTTCGCCGGTACTCCGGAGCGGACCCCTTCATCGCGGAGGAAGGGATCCTCGGAGACTATCTACAACAATAATTCTTATTGTCGGAAAATGGGAGGTCGGAAAGAGATTTTCCGGCAGAGCGCCGGTCTCGGCATACTGCGCCAACAGTGTCCGTTCGGTCACCTGGCGCAGGTTGGGCAGGCCGGCTCCCTGTTATTTTATTCGGATAGAGCGGGACATCTCCAGGCCATCAACTCACTTTACTTGACAGGGATTCCTGGATGGCGTCCTGAAGCTTTTCAATTCCGAAGGGTTTTTCCAGAAAGGGAGCCGATTGCCCGGGATGGGTTCGGTCCATGACCTGTTCCTCGCTGTAGCCGCTGGCGAAAATGATCGGTATTCCTGGTGAGATATGACGCAAAACGGATACTGTTTCCAGACCGTTCATACGGGGCATGGCAACATCGCTCACGACCAGACGAATTTCATCCCTATACCGCCGGAACACCTCCACGGCTTCAACGCCATCCATGGCCTTAAGGACAGAAAACCCCAAGTTTGTCAACATCATACCGGTTATTTCCAAGGCGATCCTGTCGTCATCGATCAGCAGCACCGTCCCGCCGTTTAACGTTTCCTTCGCATTGTCGGTCTCTTCGGGTTGCAAGGGAAGTTTCCGGGCGGATGCCGGGAAAAAGACCTTGAAGACGCTCCCCCTGTCCGCGGCACTCTCTACCGTGACAAACCCCCTGTGGGCCTGAACGATACCCAGCACGACGGACAGACCCAGTCCCCGGCCGACGAATTTGGTGGAAAAAAACGGATCAAACGCCTCCTCAATGTCCTTTGCCGTCATCCCGCAACCGCTATCTTCAATCTCCAGGCAGGCATACGGAACGGCATCCGGTTTCTGGTTGACCGGAAACCTGTGTATCTGTGAGATCTCCGTTGCAACGACCTTTTTGACGGACAAATGCAGGGTCCCCTGATCGGTACCGATGGCCTCCAGGGAATTATTTATCAAATTGGCCAGGATCAGGTGCACTTGGTTCAAGTCTGCCGTGATGGTGGGGCCGGGAGAGGGGAAATCGGTCTCCAGGGCCACATCTTCCGGGACGGTTGACTGAATGCTCTCCAGGCTTTTTTTGCAGATATCAGAAAGATCCAGCGGTTCCAGTTCGCCGGTCGCCCTCCCGAGGTAGGTAAGCATCGATCTGCTCACCTCGGCGGCCTCATTGGCTGCCTGCAGAGCAGAGTTCAGATTATTGCGGGATGTGTTCCCCGCAGGAAGAGTTGCCATGACCAGCGACAGGTGACCCATTACCACATGGAGTTTGTTATTAAAGTGGTGGGCGATGGCCCCGGCCATGCGTCCCAGGCTTTCAGCCTTCTGCAGCTGCCGGTTCCGGGCCTCCAGCCTTTTCTTCTCCGCCTCGGCCCTGTGCTTATACAGCGCCATCTCGATGTGGGTTTCCAGGCCGTGATCATCGAAGGGTTTCAGCATATAGCCGAACGGCTCGGTTATCTTGGCCCGATCCAGGGTTGCACGGTCCGAATGGGCAGTCAGGAAGATGACCGGCAGATCGAATTCCCGGTGCATGATCTCCGCCGCTTCCACGCCGTCCATGGCCCCGGCCAGTTTGATATCCATCAGGACCAGGTCCGGTCGTCGTTCCCGGGCCTGCCTGACCGCGTCTTCACCGTAGCCGGACGTACCGCTGATTTCATAACCGAGCTGGCCCAGTTTGCCGGCAAGATCGGCTGCGACAATGGCCTCGTCTTCAACAATCAGGATTGTTGCACTACCCATGCATTTTCTCCACTTGATCCACTGTTTCAGGCAACCTGAAGCTAATCTCAAATGCCGTGCCGCCGTCGCGATCAAGCTCGAGTGTGGCGTTCAGCTGCCCGGCAAGCATCTGCACCAGCCTCAGCCCCAGCGAGCGGGATCGTCGCCAGTCGAGCCCGGGCGGCAGACCGACGCCGTCATCGCCGACCCGCAGGCGGATGGTGCCATCCGCGTCGGTGTGCAGCACGGTTGTAATCTCGCCTTGGGAGCGGCCCCGGAAGGCATGCTTGAAGGCATTGGTAAACAGTTCGTTCAGGATCAGTCCGCAGGGCACCGCCTTCTCCACCGACAGCCGTACCGGTTGCAGATCCATGGTCAGCCGGACGGCGGTCCCGGAAGTGGTATACGCACGCCCGAGGTAATTCAACAGGCTGCCCACATAGGAATCGAACGGTACGCAGGCAAGGTCCTCGGACTGGTAGAGCTTTTCGTGCACCAGCGCCATGGAGCGAACCCGGTCGCGGATGTCGCGTAAATACCCCCATAGCCCCGGATCGTCGATGGCCTCGGACTGAAGATTGACCAGGCTGCTGATCACCTGCAGATTGTTTTTCACCCGGTGGTGGATCTCCTTCAGCAGGGTTTCCTTTTCCTGCAGGGAGGCCTGCAGCAGCCTTTCCGTCCGTTTGCGCTCGGTGATATCATTGAAGAGGACGGCGACCCTGCGGCTTTCGGGGCCTCCCATCCGATAGGCACAGACATCAAAAATCCTCCCCAGCGCCTTCACCTCATTCTCCAAACGTACGGATTCGCCGGTTGTGGCGACATTTCCGAAAATATCAAACCAATACTGTTCGCAGTCGGGAACCAGCTCGCGCATGCGTCTGCCCTGGGCGTTCTGCAGGCCGGTCTGCCTGGCAAACGCCGCATTCGTTTCCAGCAGGCGGCAATCCAGGGGTCTGCCGTCGGCATCAAAGACTATGTCGATGGTGCAGAACCCCTCGATCAGCGTGTTGAACAGGGTATGATACTGCTCCTCGGACTGGCGCAGCAGTTCCTCGCTCTGCCGCAGGGCAACCGCGGCCCGTTCGCGCTCGCCGGCGATCCTGGCCTGCACCTCGGCCTCACGGACACGGTCTTTCAGCACGAGATTGTCGAGTGCGAAGGAAATATCGTCTCCCAGTCGTTCAAGCAGCTCCACCTGTTGGGTGTCGAAAATATCCTTTGCGGCGGCATAGAGGGTCAGGGCACCGATCACCTGCTGGTCGTTTCGTATGGCAATACTTGCCGAAGAGAAAAGACCGTGGGCACGGGCCCTCCCCTGCCAGGGTTTGGTTATGCTGGTGCTGAAGAAATCGTTGCAGATGTACGATCTCCCCTCGCGAATCGTTGTCCCGGTCGGCCCCATCCCCTCGGGTTCCTGATTGACCGATACCCGGATACCGTCGAGGTAGGCGGTCTCTCCGTCGGCGGCAACGATATTGACCGCCCCGGTCTCCGGATCGACCAGCCCGACCCAGGCCAGACGAAAGCCGCCCAGCCGGACGGCGACACGACAGAAGTCCCGGAACAGGGCATCGCGGTCGCCGGTATGGACGATGGCATGGTTGATGGCGCTCAGAACGGAGTACAGCCGGTTCAGGCGCAGGAGCTTTTCCTCGGCCTTTTTGCGTTCGACGGCATAGGTAATGGACCGGGTCAGCAGGTTCGTATTGATCTGCCCCTTGATCAGGTAATCCTGGGCGCCTTGCCGGACCGCCGCCAGACCGGTCTGTTCGTCACTGTTGCCGGTCAGCAGCACGATCGGCAGGTCGGCGGCATGCCGCCTCATGACCCTGAGCGTCTCCAGGCCGTCGCTGTCCGGCAGCCCGAGATCCAGGAGGATGACATCAAAGCGGGCCGCACCGGCACGTTCAAGCGCAGTTGACAGCCGCTGTGCCCGAACGACCTCGAAGGCCCCGGCCCCGACCATGGGCAGCATCTCCAGGATCAGATCGGCATCCCCGGGATTGTCCTCCACCAGCAGGACATGCAGCCGCTCGGTCACTGTTTATCTCCTTTCGGCGGCAGGATGACGATGCTCAGCCAGAAATCCTCGATCGACCTTACCACATGCAGAAACTGCTCCAGGTCGATGGGTTTGGTGATGTAGCAGTTGGCATGCAGATCATAGGTCCTGATGACGTCCTCCTCGGCCTGCGAGGTGGTGAGGATGACCACCGGTATCCGCTTGAGATCGTCATCCCGTTTGATTTCGGCCAGGACCTGCCGGCCGTCCTTTTTGGGAAGGTTCAGGTCCAAAAGAATCAGGTCCGGCCGCTGCATTCCGGCATAGGGGCCTTGCCGGTTAAGAAAGGACATGGCCTTTTCTCCATCGTCGACCACATACAGCTGGTTGTTGAGTTTGCTGCTCTCCAGGGCCTCGCGGGCCAGGTCCGCATCACCCGGATTGTCCTCCACCAGCAGAATATCGATAGGTCTGGACGGTTGCTGTCCTGTCATTGCCTCGTCTCCTCTTATTTTTTTATGGTGAAGTAGAAGATGGACCCTTTGCCCGGCTCGGATTCGAACCATATCCTGCCGCCGTGACGCTCGACGATGCGCTTGCACACGGCCAGCCCGATACCGGTCCCCGGATATTCCTGTTGGGTATGTAAACGCTGGAAGATCACGAAGATCTTCTCGCCGTACCGTTCATCGATTCCAAGGCCGTTGTCCTGGACGGAGAAACACCACTCGGTGCCGAGATCACGGGCAAAAACATGAATGAGCGGCGGGTCGGCGCCCCGGAATTTCATGCCATTGCTGATCAGATTCTGCAGCAACTGGCCTAATTGTGTGGCATCGGCATGGACGCTGGGAAGATCATCAGCGACGATGCGGGCCCGGCTCTCCTCGACGGTCGCCGCCAGATTTCGGCGGACCTCGGCCAGGATCGCCTGCACGTCCACCACATCGAAGGGCTTGCCCTGGGTGGACACGCGCGAATAGGCCAGCAGGTCGTTGATGAGCCGCTGCATGCGGACCGCGCCGTCCACGGCATAGCCGATGAACTTATCGGCCTTGTCGTCAAGCCGCCCCCGATAGCGCTGGGCCAGCAGCTGGGTATAGCTCGAGACCATGCGTAACGGCTCCTGCAGGTCGTGGGAGGCGACATAGGCGAACTGCTCAAGGTCTTTATTGGAGCGCTCAACCTCCATCAGCGTGGCCTGCAGCCGCGCCTCCGTCCGCCTGTGGCTGTCGATCTCCTTTTGCAGGTCATCCAGGGAGACCCTGAGGTTTTCCGTGCGCTCGGCAACCATTATCTCCAGGTTCTCATTCAATCTCTTCAAGGCCTCCTCGAAACGCTTGTGCTCGATCAGCTGCCAGGTGACGTCGGCCAGGTAGGAGACGGCATCGACGTCCTTTTCCGTATAGTCCGCCGGTTTGTTGCCCACCCCCAGGATGGCGACTACCCTGCCGGCCTTCATCACCGGGGCCACCAGTTCACGAAGCACTTCGGCATGCCCGTCGGGCATCCCCCGCTTATGCGGCAGCGAGGCGTAGTCGTTATGGATAACGGCCCTCCCCTCACGCACGCAATCGGCCCAGACCCCGGCCTGGTCGATGCCGTAGTGCATCCCCCGGCCATCGGCCCGACAGAACTCCTGCTGTGTTGCGGTCGACCATTGCTGCAGGTGCAGGGTCTTCTGGTCGGCATCGACAAAGTGGTAAAAGCCGATGGGGCTCTCAACCAGGGCGCCGATCTCATCCAGGGCCTTGGTCAGAAGGTCTTCCAGGGAGTGGGTGGACGCGTATTCCAGCAGGGCAAGCCGAACCTGCAGCAACCGGCGCGCCCGACGTTCATCCTCCTGGTCGCGGAAGACCAGGACCACGCCGGTGAGCTGATCCCGGCCATCGTAAATAGGTGCCGCCGAGTCGGCAATCGGCCGTTCGCTGCCGTCTTTGGCGACGAGCAGGGTATGATTGGCCAGGCCGACCACCACCCCTTCATGCAGGACCCTCGCCACCGGATTCTCCGCCTCTTCCCGGGTCTTCTCGTTGATGATGTGAAAGACCTCTTCCATCGGCCGGCCGCAGGCCTGCTGGTTGCTCCAGCCGGTAAGCGTCTCGGCCGCCGGGTTCAACAGCTCCACCCGGCCCTGCGTGTCGACGACGACAACCCCGTCGCCGACGGCCTTCAGGGTGATGCTGTGGCGTTCCATACTGGCGCGCAGCCTGGCCTCGGTGTTATATAATGCCGAGTAATAGGCCTTCTGCCGGCTGTGCCAGGCGATCAGTCCGATGGCCGCCAGTCCGGCCATCAACACGGTGAACAGGGCCAGAATCAGGGCCGCGCGGGACCGCCAGTCGGCATACACCTGGGCCGTGTCATCCTTGGCGACCATCAGCCAGGGCGAGTCCGGGACCGGCATGATGACGGCAATAGACGGTACCCCGCGATAATCCAGGC
>JBJKPM010000051.1:0-10358 GCA_046706325.1 Desulfocapsaceae bacterium
CCCGTAGACCAGTACCGCGATTGCCGCCGCCGCCAACAGGTACATCGGCACCAGCGTCGCCGCGCCGTGGCCGACATTCCAGTATATCTCCCGGCTTGCTTCCATCTTCTGCTCCCCCTCTGCTGGTATCCTGATAGGACTCTTGTTACCTCATCCAGAAATGAAAACATATTCCTTACGTTAAGGTCAAGTAAAAAATTCCATTCCCGTTCATCCGCAGGTAAATACCTCCTAATAGTTCTTTATCATGAGTTTATTATTTTTTATTGACGGCAGGAAAAACCGATGCTATTTTAATATGAGTATTACGTAAAGGTAAAATACAGGCCGGTAAAAATCCGGGAACCGAACCCGGCAACAGGCGGTCCCCTTCCCGACTTCCTGCCGAAAGATATGCCCCCACTCCATCAACGAAGAACAGAAAAGGACCATCGGATGAACGACAAACCAATAAAAACCGTCCAGATAGGCGAACTCGCCAAACGGCTGGGAATCACGACACGGACCATCCGCTATTACGAAGAGATCGGCCTGATGGGACCGACAAAGAGACTCGGCGGCGGCACCAGGACCTATAACAAGGACGATATCCTGCGCTTGAAGTTTTGTCTCAAACTGAAGGAACTCGGGATATCATTGAAGGAAATGCTGGAACTGGCCGAACATTTTGATGTCCATCAACAGGATTTCGATACCATAACCCCGAAACTCATTGAGATTCTCGACCACCATATCTCCATGGTCGATCAAAAAATCGCCAACCTGTCCTCCCTCCGCAATGAGATTGTCGAATATCGGGTCCGAATTGTCGATATCCTCAATAAGCAGCAGGCCTAGCCTTTTTTGCCTGACCTCTTCAGTCCTCTACGTCTTGTCCTCCCGTCACCCGATATCCCGACCGGCGGGAGAACGCCATCCGACGCCCACCGGCTGGGATGTCTCCAAAATGGCATATAAATTGCTTAGCTTTTTGCAGCACTGCAACATCCCATCCAGGCAACAACCACGGCATTCGACTCTTTACAGAAGGGCTGAACTATGAATTATATTGTCAAGGATCTGATGGTGCCCATCTCGGAATATGCCACCATCCCGGAAGGATCGACTCTTTTTGAAGCCGTTGTGGCGCTGGAGAACGCCAAACTGGAACTGGCGGGAACCATCTACCCCCACTGGCTGGTGCTGATCATGGGGAAGAACAAGAAGGTGCTGGGCAAGCTCAGCCAGTTGGACATCTTACGGGCACTGGCTCCGCGAGATGCCTTCACCGATAAGATCGACGAGATGGAACGATTCGGATTCAGTTCAAATTTCATCGCCGGAATGCTGGACGACGGCCGGGTGAAAAAGACATCCCTGGAAGATTTTTACACAAATCCGGAAACGATGAACATGAAGGTGGAAGATTTTATGCGAACCATCGCCCATAATGAATTCGTCGACGAAAACACCTCCCTGGATACCGCCGCCCATCTGATGTTTGTAAAAAACCGCCTCTCACTTCTGGTAACACGGGATGATCGCTTCATCGGAGTCTTACGGCTGTCCGACGTTTTTTCGACCGTCCTTAACGCAATGAAAAAAGCAGCTCCTGAAATGAGGGCCTTATGAAGGCAATCGAAAAATTATATGACAGGATCATCCAGCGGGTCAACATCAACCTTCGCGAACTTGAATTTGAGGTGAACCCGTACGTCCAGAGACTCATCCCGTTCGTCCAGATGGTGAAATTCTATGCCTTTTACGGGATCTCCCCTCATTATCCTTTAGATTTCCAATTCCGGAATTCCAGCCTGGCGGGCAGCTATTTTCTCGGCCGCTGCAAAGTCACTGACGCCCTTCTCTACAAGAGCGATATTCGAGGCGACGAACTGAAAAAGAAAGGTGATCTGTTCCGATATCAGGACTTCGAGATACCCGTCAACGACAACGAAGAGATTAAAATACGGGATAGTCTGCTGATCAAGACCCTGGTTCATAATTATTCCCATGACCCGGAAACCTTGGAGAAATTCTTTATCACCGATACCATCGCCATGAACTATGCCAACATCCACGGGTCTCCATCGAAGGGTTGTTTCCTGGGCGTGTTCGCAACTGTCGATCTCACCACCATCCGCGACTGTGTGATCGGCAACTTTTCCTATATCCAGGCAGGAGAGATCAGCCATCTCAATATCGAACCTGGAACCATCTGGGTCAGAAATCCCGGAAAATTCAACTTCTTCTATCGGCACAATCTTGAAAAATTGTACGATTATATATACTTTACAACTGGAGCTCCGCCCCAGGGATTATTCATCGATTTTATCGAGGACAGAAAGGAAGCCTTCCAGCGCATCTTCGATTCGGTCCATATCGAACATCCCGTCCCGGTTCCCAACAACGCTTCACTGGACCGGTATGCCGTCACCAAGGGCCAGACCCATATTGGAGAAAACGTGCTGATCGCCCAGCGGGCCTACCTGCAAAATGCCTGGCTCGGAAAAGGTGCCAACGCCCAGGAAAACTGTTTTATAATCAATTCCCGGCTTGAAGGCTGCAATGTCACCGCTCACGGGGCCAAGATCTGTGAAGCGGACCTTGGTCGAAATGTGTTCATCGGCTTCAACAGCTTTCTGCGCGGTCGCCCCGAGGCCAGGATCTCTATCGACGATGATACCATCATCATGCCGCATACGATCATCGACAGCAGGGAACCGCTGAATATCCCGGCAGGACACCTCGTTTGGGGAATGATCAAGGATCAGGCCGACCTGAAAACCAACAGCATCGCGATCGACGACTTCTCGGCAATCGATTCGGGCCTCTCAATCGGCGGTATGTTTTTTGAAGGAAGCGGCGCCGCGTTCATCTCCGCCTTCAAGGAGAGGATCCAGCATATCCTGGAGACCAACGGGGCTTTTTTCAATGGCAGCGACCACAAGGGCCATGCCCAAAAAAATCAGCACATCTCCTTCAATACCATCCAGCCCTATCCGGAGGGGAGTCACAAGGGACTTTTTCCAACCATGCTGATCGGCCCATGATCTCGTCGTTCCCCCCTTGCCTTTGCCTGGCCATGGGCAAAGCCCCGGAACACGCCCGGTGTCCTGCAGCTGTCAATCTCCCCTCCCTGTGAACCGAGTATCGGCCGCCGAAGGGCGAGTGCGGCGTCACCGCCGAAAACGGCCTCGGGTGCACTGCCGCATTCCAGCTTATTGTCCGCGTACATGGGATCGGTTGCCTGAAGATCAAATTGGGTTATGATGACTCAGATGGACGGAACCATAGAGTTTAGTAAAAAAATCAACCGTTCCCTGAGACGGAGAGATAAACCCGACCCCGTACAGATCATCCTTGGCCGTCTTCACCTTCATCTTCTCTTTCATTTTGAAACTGGAACCGATACTGCAGCTGACGATCAGCAGGTCATCGATGTCATGATGGCCGTTGGACCTCAGCATCAAGCCCCCGGTACTCATATCGATGATGTTTGCCACTCCCCCTTTCAGACGGGTGGCGTTATAGCAATGGACACGGATGTCCCCGTCGACAACCGCATTATGCTGAATCCGTTTATGATGACGCCTGTCCTTGATGTCGGACTCGAAATCGTCGGCCTCATCCGATTCCTTCATCAGATGCATTTCGACCGTCTCATGATCGAAAAACGGTCTGTCATACTGGTCGATATGTTCATGCAGCCAGCCTGCAAGAAAATCCTGGGCTGTCTTGTCTGCCGGAGGTCTGTTGTTTTTGAAATCAACAATGAAGGTGTTGAGCTTTTTGAGCAGCTGATAATGTTCCAGGCAGTGCTTGATAGCGTCATGATGATGTTGAAAATACTTTTCTTCAGTCTCGAAGTGCTGAAAGGCATAGTTCTGCAAAACACCCATCAAGGCATCCAAGACCCTCATGTTCTCTCCGGTCCTGATCGCATTGTTGAGATCATTGACCAGATCGATGAGAACCTTATGCTGATTATCGATGATGGTGGAACCGACACTCATTTTCGGGTCCCAGGATTTTACCTTTTCCATATCTTCCCTCCTCACGAGCATTGGTCTGCGATGAAAACTGAACGGATCCCCGGCTTACTGTCTTGGAAACACTCTGTATTTTTTAACGAAACCCGACGGCTTATAGCTGTGTTTCGCCTGCCGCAGGCCGTCATCGCCGAGATCTTGCTCCCTGTTGATTGTCTCGTATTTCTCGGGCAGAACCGAGGCAAAATTTTTATTGATCAACTGGAACAGGCCCTTATACCCGGAGACCGCTTTTTCAAAATGGATAACAAAGCTGGTGCCGCCGGCCAGTTCTTCCCCGAGAGTGTAGGCCACCGGACGGTCTTCCACGTAGTAGATGCCCCCGCAAAGCTGCAGGTCCCAGGATTTCTCCAGGGCCTCACGGGCGGCAAAATAATCACCTAAGGTGCCGTGCTCCTCCCGCCAATCCTCCAAAATACGAAGCGCATCCTTCAGATACTCCTCGAGCAAAGGCCTCGCCACATAAGCATGGGTGTCGAGAAAGGCCTTGATCAGGTTTCTCTTTTTATGGAATTTTCTGCCACTCAATTCGGAAAGTTCCTTCCGGAGGTAGAGATAATCAAAATTATCCCGATCCTCGACTACTGCATAACCGAGATCCGAAAAAAAGGCCTTCCGGTTCTCTGGAACACATTTTATACCATTGTAATCCTGAAACAATCTCTCGAGAACCGCCGCCGCCGGTGTCCCGAAGGGCAGCATGAAAAAAGGTGTGATCCCGTCTTTTCCCAGGATCACGATCAGGTCGTCATCAAGGAGCGAGACCCTGTAATTATGGGTTTCCCGAAAAAGAAAGATGTTGGCAAAGGTAAACTCCGATATCCCATCCGACAGCATTTGAAACCGGGGATGAAGGAGTTGACGATGTTCCAGTGTGACTGCGGCTACGTCCGGATAACAAGGAATCATAACATACCAATGGATTCAAATTACAAGGCCTGCCTTTCCCTCCCGCCTCTTTCCTCTGCATCTCCATCCGAAGACGTTCTCAAGACAGCTGTCGGATCGGGGCGGCTTTATCCTGTCAACATTAAATTCTCCGGACCAGAAATGCAAGATACGAGGGGAAAATTTCGGGTGAAATCCTCTTTAATAGCCTGTGCTTCACACCCTCTTCCTCCCTGTCCTCTCCTCTCTTGCTTTCTCAAAATCTGTTATTGCTCCTCTGCCGGTTCACAGGGAGAGAGTCAGAAAACCGCCGTCTTCTCTTTATTGCATATTTCTATTAAAGAGATTGAAAATTATTATTACGTATGGTAGTTGTATGGGCCTATGCATCTGCTGACTCGACGCCTGAGGCGTGTTTTTTTAGCGCCTAATCAATTGGAATTTCCTATGTTTCATATCGGAGGATTAACACAATGAGTGAGGATTACCGTTCCATGTGGCAAGATCTCGGACTCGACCTCGAGGCCCACGACGCCCTTCTGGGCGTTCTCGGCCCGGCCTACCAGGACATCTACCTTGCCCAGAAGGACCGCCCTGAGGGAATGGCCTATTTCGACTTCGTCATGAGCGAGGTGCACGGCCTCCGGATCAAAGAGCTTCTGGATGAAAAGGCGGCCGGCCGGAAGATCATCGGCTGCTATTGCGTCTTCGTTCCCGAGGAGATCGCACTTGCAGCGAATGCCACCCTGGTCGGCCTCTGTTCCGGGGCCGATTTCGCAACCGAGGAGGTGGAAAAGCTCCTGCCCCGCAACACCTGCGCCCTGATCAAGTCGTCCTTCGGCTTCAAGCTCGGCAAGGTCTGCCCCTACCTGGAGAGTGCCGACATGATCGTCGGCGAGAACACCTGCGACGGCAAGAAAAAGGCCTATGAAACCTTCAGGAACCTGGTCGACAACCTCTATGTGATGGACCTTCCCCAGGTGAAATCCGGACAGGGCCGTGCACTGCTGAAATCGGAATATTTTCGTTTCAAGGCCGCGGTCGAGGACCTGACCGGTACGGCAATCACCGCCGATTCCCTGAAACAGGCGATTCGGACCGTAAACGCCAAACGGGCAGCCATGCACCGTCTTTCGAAACTGCGTCAGGCAGATCCGGCACCGATCTCCGGCCTCGATGCCCTGCTCGCCAACCAGGTCTTCTTCTATGACAATCCGGCGCGTTTTACCGCCTCGGTGGAGAAGATCTGCGACGAACTGGAAAAACGAATCGCCGCAGGCAAGGGGGCCTTCCCGAAAAAGACACCGCGGATCCTGGTGTCCGGCTGTCCCCAGGCTGTGCCCAACTGGAAGCTGCCGCTTATCGTCGAGACCTCGGGCGCGGTCATCGTCGGCGAAGAATCCTGCGTCGGCGAACGCGGCACCCGCAACCTTACCGATGATTCCGGCCGGACCGTCGAGGAAATGATGGAGGCAATCGTCGACAGGTACTACCAGGTAGACTGCGCCATCTTCACGCCGAACCCGGACCGTCAGGCCCATATCGAGGAGATGGCGGCGGCCGCCAAGGCCGATGGCGTGATCCATTACGGCCTGCAGTTCTGCCAGCCGTATCTGATGGAATCCATCCCGGTGGAAAAGTCCCTGGAGCAGAAAGGTATCCCGACCCTGCGTATCGAGTCCGACTACGGCATGGAGGACATGGGCCAGCTGAAGACCCGGATCGAGGCCTTTATCGAGCAGCTTCGCTAACCCGGACTACGCGGGAGGTATCACAGTGAACAGACGGTTCGCCGGCATCGATATCGGTTCTCGTTCCATTGAGCTGGTGGTGGTCGACGTCTCGGGCGGCATCGTCACCAGCCTGCAGACGGATACCGGCTACGATCCGATGACCGAGGCCGAAAGGCTGATAGACGGGGAACGCTTCGAGCGAATCATCGCCACAGGCTACGGCCGCAGCCTGTTCGAGATCTCGTTTGAAGCGCCGACCGTAACCGAGATCAAGGCCCATGCCCGAGGGGCGCGGGCCTTTTTCCCGAATGCCGAAACCGTACTCGACATCGGCGGTCAGGACAGCAAGGCCATCGCTCTTTTCGCCAACGGGAAGGTCAGAAAATTCGAGATGAACGATCGCTGCGCCGCCGGCACCGGGAAATTCATGGAGATCATGGCCCGGACCCTGGGATTTTCGATCGAGGACTTCGGCCGGGAGGCTCTTCTTGCCGAAAAAGACCTGCACATCTCCAGCATGTGCACGGTCTTCGCCGAATCCGAGGTCACCTCGCTGATCGCCAAGGGACAGGACCCCCGGGAGATCGCCCGGGGCCTGCACACGAGCATCATCCGCCGGATCGCCGGGATGATCAGACGTGTGATCGGCGACGGTGACATCATCTTCACCGGCGGGGTGGCCAGGAATCCATGCATCCGGAACCTGCTGGCACAACACCTCGGCCGCCGTGTCCTGGTTCCTGAAGATCCCCAATGCATTGGTGCCCTGGGCGCCGCCCTGCTGGCGGCCGAGATGGACTAGAATACAGATCAGGGGATTGTGTAAAAGCGTGTTCGGGATTTTTTTTGTATTGTTAGGAGCTGATCCGGTTCGACTCTACCCGCCCATCACCTTGAAGTGGCCTGCGTGATACGGCGGGCCACAATGAGATTGTCAATGATCCACGCTAATACGGCTGTCGACAACAGACCCAGCCGCCCGCCCGACTGATCACGGAGAAAGCCGGGAATTGATCCTATCAAAAACCTCTATGGAGTTCAGGCAGAGGGTTTCAGCCCTGATACGTCTTGATCTCGTCCTGGCTGTTTGGACGCTGTCTTCGGGAATAGTGTTTTTCAAATACCAGGCGTCCGGGTCCCTGCAGAATTGCAGCAGCTCAGAGAGGGCATCATCGGCGTTTCGGCAGGGTTTTATCAGGTTGGGGATAAAGGGCGGTCCGTAAGAGTTTTTTGCAATTTCCAATACCTGTGACTGAAAGTGCGACCAGAGATTATCCGGATCCAAGAGTATGACCGGGGCCAGAGGGTTTTCATGGAGCTTCATCGAAGTGATGGTTATCGACAGCTCCTCGGCGCTGCCGTACCCACCGGTATTGATGATGGGCAGGTTGCTCAATTTCTGAAGATGATCCTGCCGAGCCAGGCGGAGCCCCTCCCGGTATTTGATCAGGCCATCGCAGGTGGTAAGCGAGAGTTGACGTTCCCCCTCCAGGTCGATAGCAATACCGACACTCATGATGTTATGCTGCCTGGCCAGATCATTG
The DNA here is from genome assembly GCA_046706325.1 of Desulfocapsaceae bacterium. Classification (GTDB taxonomy): domain Bacteria; phylum Desulfobacterota; class Desulfobulbia; order Desulfobulbales; family Desulfocapsaceae; genus CAWGGS01. The sequence continues at coordinate 8,194 of JBJKPM010000051.1, forward strand.
GCCTCCTTCATCAGTCCGGGACCACCGCCATGAACGATACCCATTTCACCGCCGAATTTCTGGGCCAGCCGGTTGATCAGATCTATGGTCAGCCGGTTATCCGCCTCTTTGGTATGCGAGCCGTAAAAGGCAAACCAGTACCTCACCACATCGAAACGCTCCCTGTCATCCGGTTCAAGAAAACAACCGTGGTAAAAGGTATAGAGCTTGTCGGTCTCCGCATCATAGCGTAAGAATTCACAATCCGAGACAGCTGCGTGGGAAAGCTTGATCATCTTTTTGACATAATCATCCTCGAATGAGGGGTTGCCCGTGTTGATCAAAAACGTTCTGACTCCGCTGATTTTCAAGGCGTCAATTACTTCAGAAGAAGGAAAGGCATCGCCGATAAAGACCCGGCTGTTAATCCCCCCGAGGACCGAGAGTTTCTCCAGGGTTTTGGTAAATTCGCCATTACCTTCTTTCATTACGGTCTGCTTGGGCTTACGGACCGTGCTCTCCACTACCGCGTTTTTTATAATCTCAAGCTGGGCCTGTCCTTGAGAATCGATGGCCCTGGCGATCTGGATAAAATTATTTTTATTCAGTATCATACCTAAGGAAGCACCGTCAACAAACCGGAAGAGATTGCTCACCTCAACATTGGTCAACAGATCGAAGAGCCGATAGCCGTCTTTGACCTTGTTTTTTATCAGCGGAACGGTCAAGGGATTCTTGGCCCTGAAAAATCGAATCCTGACCTTAATCCGGTTGAGGGGCACAGCCGTCCCGCCGAAGTGAAACAGTTCCACCTGCCGGTCCCTGAAGGTCCGGAACGGATCCAGTACCCTGGCGGGAAGATGCACTATATCGTACTCTTCGGGCTCGACGACGGCATCTATAATGCCGTAAATATCACCAAGAGATATCTTGATCGCACCGATAAAGAGCTCGCCCGGCCGAATCATTGCCCGATCCAACTCCAGGGAGATCCTGGAACGAATCTTCGCCAGGGCAATGCGTCCCTTCTTGATGACGCCGTTAATACTTGATTCGTTTATTGCACCCGGCTCAAAACAGTACTGATAGGGCTCCAGTTCCGCCAGGATGCAGTCGCTCTCCTGCCCGGTCACAGGGTCGGTTTCACGCTGAATCTCAAATCCGTCATAGTGACCTTTTGCGCTTTCCCGCCCGACAAACAACCGTTTGTGAAGATAATGGCCGACATCATGAATTCTCAGTTCGGGATCCATCATTACCAGGCGGCCGATCTCATCGCCTGTCTTAAAAAACTTCAGGGCGTCACCCAGCAGGGGATTGAGATTTTGCAGCTTGCCGTCAAGATGCACATCCTGGCCGTCTACCACGGGGACAGTTGCAGGAGACAGGATGTCGGTCTTGATACCTATCTGGGCATTGCCGCTTCTTGCGGAAAAGACAAACGGCTTCCCCTCGTTGATCGCTCCCCGGATATAGTCTGAAACATCGGGGAAAGAAAAACGAGCCCGCAGGATATCGGCTCCGTCAAGCGTGCCGAGGTCGCTGATATGCCCGTCAGGGCTAATGATTTGATATATTTTCACGGTCTTGTTTTACCATTCCACAAACAGAATACCCGTTCGGGCGTCAATGATCCGATTCTTCTCTCTTGTCCCGGATCTTGCTTTCAGGGTTCTCGTTGCCCCCCTTCATCCAGGACCTGTCTTCGCACCTCGTCGCGCAGATAGTCCAGCAACTCGTTCGGACTCACGCCTCGCCGCTGCGTCTCGTCTTTGACCCACCTCAGCAAATCCACTCGCCGGGAAAGCGGCATGTCTTGAGTACTCAGTGCCAAGGTGGTGCCGCAAGAACAATTTGTCAGTGCGACAGATCCTATCGGACTTGGAGTGTCCCAATCGGCTAATTCCGCATCGTAGGATATGGGCCGCCCGATCCGTTCGGTATTCAATATATACTCCCTGAGCGTCGTGAAACGGAACTTGCAATTCGGGCAAACCTTTGGAAAAAGGCTCTCAAAATGTTCACGTACGATTTGAATCACCTCGGCATCAGTCATGGCAAACCCGCAAAAAGATCGCTCTCAACATGAGGGCTGGAATAACGGTACGTCTTTGATTCTATGCGTTTGCTTTCAATCAGCTCAACACCGCATGCCTTGTTTATCTTTGCATGAACAAAGCCTGCCG
>JBJKPM010000052.1:0-7722 GCA_046706325.1 Desulfocapsaceae bacterium
CTCATCGCTCCCGGGGGGAGTACCACCGCAGTCGCAGCCGTCGTGGCCACCTTGGCGGCATTCTTGGGATTGGCGAGAAAAGTGATCTCTCCCTCTTTTGCCTCATCAAGACCGGCCAGGCCACGGATCAGCACGTTTTCGTCGCCGGAAACCGCACCCCCCAGGTAGTCGGCCAGCTCTTTCAGGCTCTTTTCCATGTCGCTCTCCTTAATACATCGTCATCAGGATCAAGATTCCTGTTTGCGGTGAGAACCGCGATCTAGTCCTCCGCCTCACTTACTGCTCGAGGCGTTGAAGTCCTTGAGGATCACATCGGTGAGATCGACATTGTCATCGACGTAGACCATGCCGTCGTTCTTGATGAAGATAATGGTGTAGCCGTTCTGGCGACCGTAGGACTGGATCGTCTTGACTATCTCCTCGACGATCTTGTTGGTCAGCTCGTCGTTCTTTGCCTGCAGGTCATCCTGGGCGTCTTTGAGAAAACGCTGATAATCCCTGAGCTTCTGCTGGTAGGTCAGTTCCTTGGCGCTGCGCGCATCCTGGGAGAGGAGTGAATTCTGTTTCTCCAGCTCCCCTTTGAGCTTCTTCAGCTCCGCTTCCTTGGCGTTCTTCTCACCCTCATAGCTCTTGGCCTTGGCTGCCAACTGTTCCTTGGCCTGCTTGCCGACGTTGGAAAGAAGCAGTACCTTCTGAATGTCCACCGAGCCGAGTTTCACGCCGTTGGCGCCGAATGCTGCCGTAGTCATAGATAGGAAGCAAACGACGACCAGGGTGGTGATGATCCGTTTCATGCAGTTATCTCCTTTAATTTGGATTAGAAGAAGCTCCCTATGGAAAATTCTATCCTGCCACTCGATTTGTCAATGCCGCTGCGCGGATTAAGGGGAATCCCGTACTCCAGGCGCAACGGACCCATGGGCGATGACCAGCGGATACCGAAGCCGTAGCTCGCCTGGATCCGGGAAAAGATATTGTCGATCCCGTTGTAGGAGTCACCGGCATCGAAGAAGAGCACCCCTTTGAGACCGGCATCCTTGACCAGCGGGAATTTATACTCGAAGTTGAAATAGGCTTCGGTGTCGCCGCCGATGAAGGCGTAGATGTCGGAATAGCCGCCGGTGTTGACCCCGTTTATATTGGGGACGAAAACGGTACTGCTGACATAGGGGCTGACAGTCCTGCCGGCGTAGCCGCGAAGGGTATTGATCCCGCCGAGATAGAACTTCTCGTCGATGGGGATTTCCCTTCCCATTCCCTCGATATAGCCGAAGGAGCCGTGCAGGGAGAAGACCGTATCCCAGAACGCCGGATGGAAATAGGTCGAATCCGCGAGGTAGCGGACAAAGCGGTTGGATCCTCCCAGCCCGGCGAATTCGATGGAGAGGTTGTTGATCATGCCGGTAGTCGGGTCCAGATGGTAGTCGGTGGTGTTCTGAGATATGCTGGCCGTAATGGAACTGGTGGTTGAACTGGTCTCGGGCTGCAACAGCAATCCCTTGGCTATGTTGTCCTTGAGCGCCTCAGACTCGTCGAAAATCTTCTTTTGCTCGAACTTGTAAATCCACAGAGTGCTCAGTTCATCGTTGAAGGTGTAGCCCCCCTTGATGTCGGCGCCGGTGGCGCGGCGGGTGTAATCGATATAGTCCCGCTGGGTCCTGTATAAGTCCCCGCCGAGTGTCCATCTGGTGTCCATGAAGTAGGGATCGGTAAGGCCGATATTGTAGAATTGGGTCTTGGTGCCGAAGGAGACGGAAGCGTTGGCCTTCAGTCCGAGCCCCCTAAAGTTGGACTGCTGGATCGAACCCTGCCCCATTATACCGTCGAGGGAGCTGTAGCCTGCCCCTATGCTGAAGGTGCCGGTCGACTTCTCCTTGACTTTCACATCCAGATCAAGCTTGTTATCGGCGCTCCCCTTGGCGGTGGAGATGTTGGCCTCCTCGAAGAAGCCGGTATTCATCAGATCCTGCTTGCTCTTTCTCAGGGCGGTTGCGCTGTAGAGATCCCCTTCAGCCAGTTTCAGCTCGCGCCTCACCACCTTGTCGCGCGTCTTGGTGTTTCCGGAAATATTTATCCGGTCTATGTACACCTTCTCCCCCTTGTCGAAATCATAGGTGATGTCTATGGTCTTTTTAGCTTCGTCCATCTTGGAGAGAGGGGTGACATTGGCAAAGGCGTACCCTTTGTCTGCATAAATGTCGGTCAGGGTAAAGATGTCCTTACGCAACAGCGAGCGGTTGAAGATATCGCCGCTCTTGAGCTTCAAATTCTTGCGCAGCGCATCCTCGCTCTCCAGGAGATCGCCCTTGAAACCGATGGCACCGGTCCTGAACTGCGGCCCTTCAGTTATCCCGATGGTGATGATGAGTCCCTTTCTGTCCGGCGTCAGCTCGACCTTGGGTTCCCCGACCTTCACATTCGCATAGCCGTTGTCGTAGTAAAGGTCGGTTATGAGATTGACGTCGTTTTTCAGGACATCTTCCTTGTAGGTACCGGCGCCGGTTAGCCAGGAGAGAAACCATTTTTCCGAGGTGTTCATCACCTTTTTCAGTTTCCTGTCGGAGAAGGCCTTGTTACCCTCGAAAAGGATCTTCCTGATGAGAACTTTCTCCCCTTCGTTGATCTTGAAGACAACCCTGACATCGGTGGGGGAACTCTTGATGATGGTGGTTTCCACCTTGGCCAGATAATAACCGTCGTCGGCATAGAGTTTCTTTATCTTGTTCACGCTCTTGGCAAGGTCCTCGGGCGTGAATACCGATCCCAGCTTGACCTCTATGGCATCCCGGATCTTCTCGGTCTTAATCTCCTTGTTACCGTCAATCCTGACTTCACGGACTATCGGCTTTTCCCTGACAACATAGGTGAGGACTACTCCCTTGGGGTCATTTTCCGTAACCGCCTTTACATCCTGAAAATAGCCCAAGTTGTAATTTGCATGGATGTCTTCATCAACCTTTGCGGCATCGAGCTGATCTCCCGCCTTCAGCTTCAGCACGTTCAGAATGGCGGCGGTCTCTATCCGCCGGTTGCCCTTCACAGAAACCAGGTAAATCTTCTCCCCGGCGCCCGCAGCCGGTCCGCAGAAAAGGGCGAAGAGCATAACCATGCATATCAATATACCGAATAGGCGGCGCAAATTCCCTCCATCAAGAATTTAACAATATTACAGTTCTATTCTCCCGTCCACCAATCTGACGATCCTTCCCATTCTGTCAGCAAGCCTTTCGTTATGGGTGACGATTATCAGAGTTATATTCTTATGTCGGTGAATATCCATAAGAATATCATGTACTTCATCACTGGTTTTGGTGTCCAGGTTACCTGTCGGCTCGTCCGCCAGCATGAGTCGCGGCGCAGTAACCAGTGCCCTGGCGATGGCGACCCTCTGCTGCTCGCCGCCGGACAACTCGCCCGGTTTGTGTGTAAGTCGTCGGCCCAGTCCTACATCATCAAGCAGGGGAGCGGCGCTCTTTTCCGCCTCGGCCCTCTTCATTCCCGATATCAGGAGAGGCATCATGACGTTTTCCAGGGCGGTGAATTCGGGCAGGAGATGATGGAACTGGAAGACGAAGCCTATGGAGCGGTTTCTGAACTTGGCCAGCGCCCTTTCACCCATCCGGAAGACGTCGTCACTGCCGAACATCACCTTGCCGGATGTCGGCCGGTCCAGTGTGCCGAGCAGGTGAAGCAGGGTGCTTTTCCCGGCGCCGGAAGCACCGACCAGGGCAATGGTCTCTCCCGTTGTCACCTGCAGGTTGATCCCCTTGAGCACATCGATCTTCCCCGCCCTGGTGGTGAAGGATTTGTGCAGATCGGTAGCATCCAGCAGCATATCCATCCCTAAACCTCGCGCCTCCTATTCATAACGGAGCGCCTCTGCAGGCGGCATTTTGGAAGCCTGCCACGATGGGTAGAGGGTCGCTACGAACGAGATGATAACCGCCGTTACCGAGATGAGAACAACATCGCTGGGGATTACCTGGGAAGGGAATCGCTCCAGATAGTAGACGTTGGGGCTGAACAGGTCGAAGCCGGTAATCCGCTGGATGACCGCGACGATCGGTTCCAGATTGAGAGCCACGACCAGTCCGCCGAGCACGCCGATAGCGGTGCCCGACACACCGATGATCAAACCCTCCAGCACGAATATCCGCATTATGCTCTTTCCGGTGGCACCCATCGATTTCAGTATGGCGATATCCTTGGTCTTTTCCATCACCACCATGAAAAGGGTGGAGGCAATGCCGAAGGCGGCGACCAGTACGATCAGCGTCAGGATGATGAACATTACGACCTTCTCGGTCTTGAGCGCGAAGAGGATGTTCTTGTTCATCTGCATCCAGTCCCTGGCAAAATATGGATAGCCCAGATCACTGTTTATCTTCCGGGCAATTTCGCCGGCCTTATAGACATCCTCCACCTTGAGTTGCACCCCTGTCACCGTATCGCCCATATCGAGAAATGACTGGGCATCCTTCAGGCTCATGTAAGCAAGGCCCGAGTCATACTCGAACATGCCGGTGTTGAAGATGCCGGCAACCCTGAACCGCTTCATCTTGGGGATCATCCCGAGCGGTGTTATGTTCCCGAGGGGAGATATGACGTTGACCGTGTCGCCCGGAGCGAGGTTCAGATGCCTTGCCAGTTCCTTGCCGATTACTATGCCGGGCAAAGGCGCGTTAGCGCCTGCAGTGGGCGAAGGCACAGCCTTGTCAAGATCGGACAGCTTCCCAGTGACCATCGACCTGTACAGGTTTGTGACCTGCCTGTCCGTTTTCGTCTCTATGCCGCGCAGCACGACTCCGGAGACGTCTTTCCCGGTGGAGAGCATGACCTGGTTATAGATGAAGGGGGTGTCCGCGACTACCCCCTTGAATTTTTTCAGCTCCTTCATCAACTCGCGGTAGTTGCCCATATCGCCTGTCGATTTCAGGACAACGATATGGGCGTTGGTTCCGAGAATCTTGTCTTTAAGATCCTGCTCGAAACCGGTCATCACCGCCAGGACGACTATCAGGGCCATAACTCCCAGAGCTACACCGGCCGTGGATATGACCGTAATAATGGAGATGAATGTCGATCTGCGCTTGGCCTTCAGATAGCGGAGACCTATGAAAAGCTCGTAGGGCATAAGAACCTGGAACCTGAGAAATGGAGACCGGCGGAGATCAATCTTTAATCGACATTCCTGACCCCCGGAGCCGATCCCGGATTATTTTTCCTTTCTTAGTTGCGGGAAGAGGATCACGTCCCTTATTGACGGAGAATCTGTAAGAAGCATCACGAGCCGGTCGATACCGATCCCTTCGCCGGCAGTGGGGGGCATGCCGTATTCCAATGCACGTATATAATCTTCATCCATGTAGTGGGCCTCTTCGTCTCCCCCGGCTTTCGCCGCCACCTGTGCCAGGAAACGCTCTTTCTGGTCCCTGGGATCGTTCAGTTCGGAGAAGGCGTTGGCCAGTTCCCGGCCGGCACAGTATAACTCAAAACGGTCGACGGTTTCCGGGTCCTGCTCATTCTTCCTGGAAAGAGGCGACACCTCGGTGGGATAGGCGGTAATAAACGTCGGCTGAATCAGCTTCGTCTCCGCAACCTCCTCGAATATCTCGATCAGCAGCTTGCCATAGCCGATGTCTGCCGGTACGTCGAGCCCGATTTCCTTTGCATAGGCGAATGCCAGGTCCCTGTCCTCCAGGGAACGGGCGCTGATATCCCCGTATTCGAGAATGGCCTCCTTTACCGTCAGCCGCCGCCAGGGGCGCTGCAGGCTGATTTTTTCGCCCTGATAGTCAAGCTCCAGGGAACCCGAAAGCGCCTTTGCCACATGGCAGAATAATTCTTCGGTGAATTCCATCAGATCTTCGAAGCTGGCATAGGCCTGATAGAATTCCATCATAGTGAATTCCGGATTGTGGCGTACCGAAATCCCCTCGTTGCGGAAGTTCCGGTTGATTTCGAAGACCCTTTCGAATCCGCCGACCACCAGTCTTTTCAAGTAGAGCTCCGGGGCGATCCGCAGAAACAGCTCCATATCCAGGGTATTATGGTGGGTCACAAAAGGACGGGCCGTGGCACCACCGGGGATCGGCTGCATCATCGGGGTCTCGACTTCGAGGAAATCGTGGTCAGTCATGAATTCCCTGATGAGATTGATGACGCGCGAACGGATGATGAATACCTCGCGCACCTCCGGGTTGACTATCAGGTCCACATAGCGCTGCCGGTAACGGGTTTCAACATCGGTAAGTCCGTGAAATTTCTCCGGCAACGGCAAGAGCGATTTCGTCAGGAGGCGGATGGCGACGACATGCAGAGAAAGCTCGCCGGTTTTGGTGTGGAACGGGTAGCCGCTGGCGCCGATTATGTCGCCGATATCAAAGGTCAGGAATTCAGCAAAGGCATCGTCGCCGACAGCGTCCTTTTTTACATAAAGCTGGAGTCGTCCCTTGCGGTCCTGCAACTGGATGAAAGCTGCCTTGCCAAATGAACGCCGTGCCATAACCCGGCCGGCAACCACAAAGGTCCGGTCGTTCTCGGGGATATTTTCCCGGGCGCCGTATGCATCGATAATATCCTTTGAAGTATGGGCCGGACGGAAATCATTCGGATATGGATTGATCCCCTTCTCCCACAACGCATCCACTTTTTTTCTTCTCTGCAAGAGCAGATCGCTTAACTCTTCCATCAACCCCCGTGCCTTTCTATGCGGATCGCAGCGCCGACTGGTTCAATAAACTCGCAGATTATCGTATTTCAACAGCCCAAGTCAAGGAAAAAGGGGGAGCAGCAAAGCCGTCCCCCCGACAAAAAGTATAATTATTTCCAGGAGATAGGATCAAGCGGCGGTTCCCATGCGAAGCTCCGGCCATCTCCCTCGCAGCCGGTTACGGATGGTAGAGATCGGCACCGGTCGCCCCTGGAACCAGCGTGGCGTAATTCCTATTGGTCGTATCGCTCTCCCCGACTCCCAGCTGGCCGAAGGTGTTTTCCCCCCATGCATAGAGTTTCCCGTCGGTGGTTACCGCAAGGTTGTGGTTGCCGATGGCGACTATCTTCGCCACATTGGTCAGGGGGACGCCGGATCTTATCATTACCTGGACGGGATTCAGCACCAGGGTGTTGGTGGAAAGGATCGCGCCGTTACCGATCTGGCCGTAGAAGTTGTATCCCCAGGCCCAGACCGTGCCGTCGCTCATAAGGGCAAGAGAGTGGTCGAGTCCGGCAGCTACCTGGAGAGGATAATATGGGGGATCAAAAACCGGGATTTCAACCACTCCGTGGTTCCGGTCCTGAATGTCGCCAACCCCGAGCTGCCCCAGGAAGTTGTATCCGCATGCCCAGATTCTCGAGGTAGAGGGATCGAGACCATCGTCGGCAATGAACAGGCTGTGACTCCCTCCTGCGGCAATATCCAGCACATTGGTCAGGGCGCCTGAGCCGTCCGCCTTGACCACCGTCGAGGGGACATACCTGTCCTGGGAAGTGGAGTAATTGCCCAAGATGGGGTTAGCAGCCTGGCCCAACTGGCCAAAGCCGTTATATCCCCAGGCATAAGCGGTGGAGTTGGCACCACTGCCGACAATGGCCAGACTGTGGCTGCCGCCGGCGGAGATTTTGGTGGCACCTGTCAACGGGGCGCCGTTTGCCGAATGAAGCACATTAACTGCGATAGTGCGGGTAACGACAGTGCCATCACCCAGTTGTCCGTTGTAGTTA
>JBJKPM010000053.1:0-72177 GCA_046706325.1 Desulfocapsaceae bacterium
TTGATGGACTTGCTGACGGCGGGCTGACTGACGTACAGGCCTTTGGCAGCGGCGGAGACGGTCCCGCATTTGGCAACGGTATAGAATATCCTGTAGAGTTCAGTGTCGATCAATGTATAACCTCAAGTTATCTTCTCTATGAGAAACATGTATTTCACTTATATCTTATCTGACGCTATAGATACAAGCAGAAAACAGCGGACGCGCTGGTTTTGGCATGCGGATCAGCTGACTGAACCCGGGCAGGACGATTATCCGCAACACTCGCATACCATTTCAGGAGGGGTCAAAATGAATGTCATTGAGAAAATTCTCGCTGCCCATAGCAGTGAAACACAGGTGCATCCGGGCATGGTTGTCGATGTCGCCATAGACGCGGTCATGGCAAATGATGCCACGGCCTGCCTGGCCATCGATATCTTCAAGGAGCAAATACAGGCGGATCGGGTCTTCGATCCGGCCAAGGTCATCCTGGTCATGGATCACTACACGCCAAGCAGCTCCATAGCTGCTGCCGACTCTCACAACAGGATGAGGGCCTTTGCCAGAGAACAGGGATTGCACCATGTCTATGACGGCATGGGGGTCTGTCACCAGCTGATGATGGAAGGCCATGTCCGGCCCGGACAGCTGATCGTCGGCGCCGACTCCCATACCTGTACTTACGGAGCCCTGGGAGCGCTGGCCACCGGTCTGGGCGCAACCGATGTGGCCGTGGCCTGGAGACAGGGGAGGATCTGGATGAAGGTCCCGGAGACCATCGCCATCATCGTGACCGGCATATGGCCAAAAGGTGTCGGCGCCAAGGATCTGATCCTGAGGGTCGTAGGCGACCTGACAGCCGACGGGGCAACCTATAAGGCACTGTATTTTACAGGGACTGCCATTGCAGCCCTTTCGGTGGCGGAACGGATGACCATCGCGAACATGGTTATCGAGGCCGGGGCCAAATTCGCCTATATCCGACCGGATGAGAAGACACGAGCCTATCTTGAGCAAGCGGGCAGAGCGGAGTACCCCGAGATCGAAGACGATCCGGATGCGGGCTATGAACGGAATCTTGCATACGATGTCGGCTGTCTCACGCCCCAGATCGCCTTCCCGCACAGTGTCGATAATGTGCAGGACGTCACCGCCTTTGAAGGAACGGTGATAGATGAATGCTTTCTGGGAGCCTGCACTAACGGCAGGTACGAAGACCTGGAGGTTGCAGCAAGGATCCTGAAAGGCAGAAAGGTTGCCGGGGGAGTCCGTTTTCTTATTACCCCTGCATCAAGAGATGTCTATCTCCGGGCCATGGATGGCGGCGTACTCTCCATCCTGGTCGAAAGCGGGGCCATGATCGGCACCCCCGGTTGCAGTGCCTGCTTCGGCGGCACGGGCGGCATTCTGGGTAAGAAAGAGCGGCTTCTGACCACCGCGAACAGGAATTTTCGCGGGCGGGTCGGAAGCCCGGAGAGTGAAATCTATCTGGCCGGCCCGGCAACCGTTGCCGCCTCGGCCGTCACCGGCTGCATCACCGATCCCAGGAGGGTCCTCTCATGATACAGGGAAAAGCGATCACATTCGGCAACAATATCGATACGGATCAGATCATCGGCGCCCATCACCTCAGTCTGCCGTCCATTGCGGAAATGGCGCCGTATGCCTTTGAGCACCATGCCAACTTCGTAACCCATTTTGTCAGCGGTGATATCATCGTGGGCGGCGATAATTTCGGCTGCGGATCTTCCCGGGAGCAGGCCCCTGCAGTCTTGAGAAAGCGAGGAGTTGCGGCCGTCGTCGCAAGAGGCTTTGCCCGGATTTTTTTTCGCAATGCGGTCAATCTGGGACTGCCGGTGATTGTCTGCCCGGAGGCGGGTGAGATCGAGGAGCTGGCGCAGCTCCTGATTGCCGGCAACCGTTTGCGAAATCGGACAACGGGCCGGGAGCACGGAGTCACCCCGTTGCCGTCTTTTATCCAGGACCTCATCGGTGATGGGGGAATCATTGCCCATCTCAGGAGAAAGGAACAAGGCGGGGCAAAGTGATCGGCCGGGAATGTTGGGTTGAAACTGCAAGCGGAATACGATAGGTTTAGATTGAGGAAGGGGTGCCGGGGGCTGTTTTCGGCTGCCGGGAAAGGGGGTATTATTACCTACCGACAGGTGTTGTCCGGGCGGGCTCCGTTCCGGAAACAGGAGCGAACAACGGCCATGAATCGAGCGCACCGTGAACTGAGCGAGGGGATCCTGCTGACGGACCAGTATCAGCTGACCATGGCCCATCTGTATTTCCGGCAGGGGCTGCACCGGATGCCCGTCCAGTTTGAATATTTCTACCGGAATAACCCGTCCTACGGCCCCCACCAATCGGGTTTTACCATACTGGCCGGGTCGGGCAGTCTCTGGGAATGGATGGCTGAGGCCCGGTTTACCGAAAACGAGCTTGCGTATCTGCGCCGGCAGACCGGTCGCAACGGTACCCCTTTGTTTCATCACGATTTTCTCGATTGGCTGCTCAAAGAGGGGAATTTCGAAGACATGCACATTCTGGGACTCCGGGAGGGGAGGGTCGCCCACCCGACGGTTCCGTTGCTGGCTGTCCAGGGTCCTTTTGCGATGGCGCAGATCCTGGAGACTTCTCTGCTCAACCACATGAACTATCAGACCCTGATAGCCACGCGAGCTGCCCGTATGCATCAGGCAGCCGAGGGCCGTCCGGTCCTGGAGTTCGGTTTGCGCCGGGCCCAGGGCTATGGGGCGGGGCCCGGTGTCCGGGGAGCGCTGGTCGGTGGTGCCGACGCCTCAAGCAATGTCGGCATCTCCCATGCCTTGGGTTTTGATCCAAAGGGGACCCATGCCCACAGTATGGTTCAGGCATTCGTGGCCATGGGCGGCAGCGAGTTGGATGCCTTCCGTGCCTATGGCGAAATCTATCCCGACGACTGTCTGTTGCTGGTGGATACCGTAAACACCCTGGAGAGCGGCATTCCCAATGCCATTCGTATCTTTGAAGAGCTGCGGATAAAGGGACATCGGCCGGTGGGTATCCGGCTCGACTCGGGTGATCTGGCCTACCTGACCCTGAAGGCTGCTCAGGCCTTGAACGCTGCAGGTTTTCCAGACACCAATATCGTTCTTTCCAATCAGCTGGATGAGCTGGTTATCTGGCAGATCATCAGCCAGATCCGTGAAGAGGGGCCGAAATACGGACTTTCCCCGCCGGATGTCGTCGGGCGTCTGGTCTTTGGGGTGGGCACCTCGCTGATCACCAGCAAGGGAGGTGCAGCCCTGGACGGGGTCTATAAACTGGCCGCCGTATACCGCGAAAAGGAGTGGATGCCCGCAATCAAGGTCTCGGAAAGTCCCGGCAAGACCATCAATCCCGGGACCAAACAGATCTGGCGACTCTACGACAAACGGGGTAAGGCGATAGCCGATGTCCTGGCCAAAGAGGAAGAGCGACTCGATACGGAGCCGCTTTTGCATCTTCATCACCCGGTGTTGCAAATCCGACGAAATATCGCCAGAGAGGAAGTGAGCCGTGTCGAACGGCTCTGGGTCCATCTTCCCCAGGGCGGCCCCGAATCCCCGCTTTCAGATACCATCGAGCAGATGCGTAAACGCAGGGATGCCGATCTCGCATGCCTGGATGATGGCGTCAAGCGTCTGGTCAACCCTCATCTCTATCATGTCTCATTGACCGGAGGACTTTGGGAGTTGAAACAGCAACTTGTCAGTCGACAGCTATAAGCTTGTAAACAATCTGAAGCGTATAATATCCTGATATGGTAAGCTTAATATAATACCAATTGATCACAAAATAGAGAAAAAGGTAGTTGCATGACAAAGGGGTATGTGCAGGTATACACCGGTGACGGCAAAGGCAAGACCACGGCGGCCCTTGGGCTTGCTCTGCGCTGTGCCGGCTATAAGCGGCGGGTTTTTTTCGGCCAATTCATGAAAGGACAGTATTACGGCGAATTATCGATCCTTGAGGGTATTGAGGAGATCGACGTGGAACAGTTTGGCGATGCGGGATGTATCCGGCGTGAAGAGGTGACCGAGCTGCACCGGCGGCATGCTGAGCGCGGACTTGCACGAATTGAAGAGGCCCTGGCTTCTGGAAGGTACCGCATGGTCGTCATGGATGAGATCATTGTGGCCATTTGGTTCGGAATCACGGACCTTGACCGGGTCCTGAAAATTCTGCAGGCAAGACCCGAAAATGTTGAGGTTGTGCTGACGGGACGGAGGGCGCCTCGACAGTTGCTGGCGATGGCCGACCTGGTTACGGAGATGAAGGAGATAAAGCATTACTACCGGGCCGGAGTCCCGGCAAGAGAAGGAATAGAAATGTAGTCGAGACGGCCAAGGCAAGGGCAGAGACATGAAATTGTGGAGGCGGCCCGGCAAGCCGTTCGTCTCAATCAGGTTTCGGTGGCTGTACCCTGTTTCGGGATGCCGACGTTCGCTTCCGACGGCTGCATGGGGCAGACCTGGTAATCGGTGTCGAAGACGATACCGATCCCTTTCGCCTCCACCCGGATGACGATTCCCGAGGCCTTGACCCGAACCTGTTTTCCTTGGCAGGCACGCAGGCTTTCAACCGAGAGGATGAAGCGGAGTTTTTCCAGGTCCTCAAAGGCGAGCAGGAATTCCAATTGAACTGTGCATGCAAGGGGAAGTTTCCTGCCGGTTACGATAAACGCTCCGCCGGAGCTGATGTTTGCGGCGATTGTCTCATCGGCAAACATCCCGTCGCCGTTCTCGTTTTTCGCGGAAATTTTCGCCTGGAGATTCAGGGAAAAACGTTGTTGACGTCTTCGTTCTTTAGGTTTCATACTCATTCAAGAAAAATGGTTAAGATACAACGAATCAAGAGGATATTGAAAAAAATAGTTGAAAGCTGAATAGTTGTCAAATTGAATATGTCTCTTGGGTGATGTTCTTCTGTGTCCTGCGGCCTGTCGAATAATAGATTGCTTACTATTACAAAATGTTATGAGAAGATTTTTTTTTAGGCCGGAGGAAAGAGTCGCGGATCGGGTGGTCCTCTCGGCCGCGGAATCTCACCATATTCGACGAGTATTGCGACTGAAGATCGGTATGAAGGTTGAACTTTTCGACGGCTTCGGAAGTATCCACCAGGCGGAATTGGAGCAGATCGGAGAACGGGTGCAGGTCCGTATCTTTTCCAGCAGCTTCGATTGTGAAGACACTCCAATCCCGCTCTGGGTCTGCCAGGGACTGCTCAAGGCAAAAAATATGGATACGGTGGTCCAGAAATGTACCGAGCTCGGAGTAGTCGGTTTAATTCCTTTTCTCAGCAATCGTTGTCAGGGGCGGCCCGACGTTACCACGGAGAGAAAAAAGCACCAGAGATGGTTGAAAATTGTTGAGGAATCCTGCAAGCAGTGCAGACGAACACGGCCCATGGAACTGTTGGGGACAATGAATTTTCAGGAGGTGACCGATTTTTTCGATTCCGAGACACCTGGGCTGAATATCCTCTTCTGGGAGGAGGAGCAGGAGATCAGTTTACACGATCTTCTGCCGCTTCGAAATATCGGAGGGGTCCGCATCCTGCTTGGTCCCGAGGGTGGTTTGACCCGGCAAGAGGCGGCCATTGCCCAAAGGGCCGGATGGCGTACGGTCAGTCTCGGCAAACATATTCTCCGGGCGGAGACGGCAACCCTTGCCTCGGTCGCCATTCTTCAGCATCTGCTGGGGGCGATTTGAAACAGGAGCAGACAGACAGCAAAAGACAATTATCTGACAACTAACAGCCATGGATAAGATAATCTCACCATCTTCTCTTGCTGATGCAAGAGAATGCCAAGAAGATCTCGTGCAGTATCGCCAGATGTTTGAATATGCCCCGATCGGCATTATCCAGACAGGCTTCGATGGGAAGATCTTGAGGGTCAATCCGGCGATGGCCCGGATGCTGGGCTATGATTCGCCCGACACGATGATGGTCGGCCATCGCATCGAAGATTTCTATACCGAGCCGCAAAAACGCGGGCAGCTGATTGCAGATGCGATCAACAACGGACAACTTTACAACTACGACAATCAATTCCGGAAAAAGGATGGCACGACTATCACCTGCATGTTGCATATTCGCGTTGTGCGGGACGAGGGCGGTAATCGACGGTTTCTGGAGAGTTTCGTCGAGGATATTACCGACCGGAAAAAAACGGCCGAAGCCCTGGTGGAAAGTGAAAAACTGTATCGTGGCATCTTCGAGAATACCGGTGCCGGGACGATCATCATTGAGCCGGACATGACCATTTCTTTTGCCAATTCCAGGTTCCGGAAGATGACCGGTTACTCGAAGGAGGAGGTTGAAGGGGGGATGAAATGGACGACCTTTATCGCCGATCCTGCCGAACTGGACATGATGATACGGTATCATAATAGAAGAAGGCAGAATCCTGATACGCCGATTGAATACGAGTTCGTCCTTGTTGATAAGGGAGGCGGGAGGAAAAATATCTTTCTCCGGGTCGATATGATTCCCGGGACAAAGTGGAGTGTGGCTTCGCTTTTGGATATCACGGCCCTGAAGCGGGCCAGGCGCTCGGTTGCCGACAGCAAGGCCGCGCTGAAGGGCCTTCTCGAGGTGTTCGACGGGCTTATCTATACGGCAACAAAAGATTGGCGACTGACCTTCATGAATGAGGCCCTGGTCAGGTATCTTGGCCGGAACGGGGCGGGAGAAACCTGCCATCAGGTTATCTTCGGTCTTTCCGAACCTTGTACGTGGTGTTCTCGGGAGCGTGTTTTTTCCGGTGAATCGGTGCGGGCGGAGTTTAAAAACCCCCGGAATGGACGCTGGTATCATATGGTGAGCATCCCTGTTTTTTCCCAGAACGAAGAGGTGCAGGCTCGGCAGGGTATCATGATGGACATCCAGGACCGGAAACAGCAGGAGATGGCTGCCGTCCGCCGGGAGGAGCGGCTGGTGAAAGAAAATATTCATCTGCTTGAAAGTATACAGGATCGCTATAGATTTAAAGAGATAATCGGCAAGAGCAATGGGATGCAGAAGGTCTATGAGCTGATCATGAGGGCGGCTGCATTACAGGCCAATGTGATTATCCATGGGGAATCAGGCACCGGCAAGGAATTGGTGGCACGAGCGATTCACGCAACAAGCGAGCGCAGAGACCAGCCCTTCATTCCGGTAAACTGCGGAGCGATCCCGGAGCACCTGTTTGAGAGTGAGTTCTTCGGCTATAAAAAAGGCGCATTTACGGGAGCCCACCGGGACAAGCCGGGCTACTTCGATCTCGCCGACCGAGGGACCCTTTTTCTTGATGAACTGGGTGAGATCTCGCTTGAAATGCAGGTGAAATTGCTTCGGGTGCTGGAGGGGCATCCCTATCATCCGGTGGGAGGGACGGTTTCCAGAAGGCCCGACGTCAGGATCATCACGGCAACCAACAGGAGTCTGCATGACCTGATAGAAAAGGGGACCATGCGGGAGGATTTCTTTTATCGTATCCACATCATCCCGATAAATATACCTCCCTTGAGGGAACGAAAACAGGACATACCGCTGCTGGTCGAGCATTTCATGGAAAAATTCAAGACCTCGGGGAAAACCGTCGCACCGATCATGGGCAACACCATGGATACCATGGTCGGTTATACCTGGCCGGGCAATGTTCGAGAACTGGAAAACACCATTCAGCGGTATATGAGTCTGCATACACTCGATTTTTTTTATGCAAAATCAACATCTTCGTTGCCTGAGAATAGTGTCGGACCAACCGAACCCAACCTTTGTCTGAAAACTGCGATGAACCAGTACGAAAAAAGGTACATCTCGTCATTGCTTCACCTGAATCGGTGGAACAGGACCAAAGTTGCCAAGATCCTCGGTATTGAGAGGAAGACACTGTATCTGAAAATGAAGAATTTGGAGATTGTGAAGAAGGGACTTTGAGTTATTTACGACTCGTTTTGAGGCATATTTTTCACTGTGTGTTTTTATGTGGTATTCCAATAGCCTTTGCCGCCTTCCATGGCAAGGTGAGTTATTTATTTCTTCCTCTGGTGGCGCCAGTGATCGTGAAGGTCGAATGCTGTGGCAGTTATTTAATGGTTTTCCGGCGCGAAAATTGCAAGAATTGATTGGAGATCTCCACTGTCTTGGGACAGCGGCCCCGATACCGGTACATCCATCCAGTCGCCCATCCTTTCAAGGAGGAAGCCATGGCATTACAGCACATCGTTCCTACCCCTTCGGCCCATAATTATCAACTGCTGATCAAGCATCTCCTGGACCCTCCGCTGACCTATGTTCCGAAGAGGGAGATCGTCTATCGGGACAGGTGGCGCTACACCTACACCGATTTCGGCAGACGGGTAGCCTGTCTGGCAAACGCCCTGGCAGAGATGGGGATTCAACAGGGCGATACGGTGGCCATAATGGATTGGGATAGTCACCGCTATCTGGAGTGTTTCTTTGCCGTGCCGATGATGGGAGCGGTGCTGCATACCGTCAACGTGAGATTGTCCCCCGAGCAGCTCCTGTATACCATAAACCATGCCGAGGATGATATCCTGTTGGTCAATGCCGAGTTTCTTCCCCTACTGGCCGGGGTGAAGGATCAACTGGCCACCGTGAAGAAGATAATCCTTATCTCGGACACCCCGAACAGTCAGACCACATTCCCGGTCGACGGGGAGTATGAAGCGATGCTTTCAGGGAAACCAGAGACCTATGATTTTCCCGATTTCTCTGAGAACACCCGGGCCACGACCTTTTATACCACCGGGACCACCGGGTTGCCCAAAGGGGTGTATTTCAGCCATCGTCAACTGGTTCTCCATACCTACGGGTTGATCACCGCCCTCTCCGTGATCAAATTCCAGGCCGATATCAGCTCGGATGATGTCTATATGCCCATGACGCCGATGTTTCATGTCCATGCCTGGGGCGTGCCGTATATGATGACCCTGCTCGGAGCCAAGCAGGTCTACCCGGGACGCTATGATCCGGAGATACTCTTGCGGCTTATCGTCACCGAAAAGGTCACCTTTTCCCACTGCGTACCGACCATTATGAATATGCTTCTTGCCAGCCCATCCGCCCGTGATGTCGATTTCAACGGCCTGAAGGTAATTATCGGCGGCTCGGCGTTACCGGCCGGTCTGTGCAAGGAGGGCATGCAACGGGGAATCAACCTGTTTACCGGCTACGGCATGTCCGAGACCTGTCCTGTCCTGTCGCTTGCCGGGATGAAACCGCATATGCGCAATTGGGATCTCGATGACCAGATCAAGATCCGATGCCGTACCGGCCTGCCACTGGCCAATGTCCAGTTAAAGATCGTCGACGGAAACGGCCGAAGCTTGCCTCATGACGGCAGGACAACCGGCGAGATCGTGACCAGAAGCCCATGGCTGACACAGGGGTATCTGAAGGATCCGGAAAAGAGCGAACAGCTCTGGGAAAATGGTTGGCTGCATACCGGGGACATCGGCTATATCGATGAGGAAGGTTATCTTCAGATTACCGACAGGCTCAAGGATGTGATCAAGACCGGCGGAGAATGGATCTCTTCGCTGGCCCTTGAGGATATCATCAGTCGCCATCCGGCGGTGGGTGAGGCCGCCGTTATAGGCGTGGCGGACGAAAAATGGGGAGAGAGGCCGCTGGCCCTGGTCGTTCTGCGTCCGGAATATCGGGATAAGGTAACCGAAGATGAACTCCGGCAGTTCTTTCTCGAGTATGTGCAACAGGGCGCAATTTCCAAATACGGCGTTCCCGATAGGGTGGTCATCACCGATTCCATTGCTAAAACGAGCGTCGGTAAATTGAACAAGAAGGAGTTGAGAAGGCAGTATCGATAAGAAGAGGGTGGGACGGCTCCTCACCACCTCTATCTTTTTTCTTTCCGCCGGTCGGAATCCGGAACGGGAAATTGGTTAATGAAGGCAATGTCCTTGGATTCGATCCAGCCGCTGCGTCCGGCCTGATCTTCGACCAGGGAGTAATTCCCATGTTGCGATTGATACTCGACGATGCGGCCTTCCCGAATGGAACCGATCGATGATGCCGAAGGAAAAGGGGACAGGAGAAGCCGGACGTCATCACTGATAATCACGGCCGCATCCAGTTGCCGGTATTGAAGAAGTGTGCCTGTTGCGGCCAGGAGAAACAACAGAAGACTTATTCCGCCAATCCAGAGCCGCAGGTGTTTCCCATTGGAAAAACGCAACCCCGCAAGACCGACAAAGGTAAAAGTGACGAAAAAGATACCCGCCAGCATGGTCCATTGATCGAGATCGAAAAAAGCGATAATACGGCGGACAGCGGGGAGTTGTTCCTGGAACAGTCCCTGGTTTTTCTTAATCAGGTTGAGGTTGCCCCGGATGTCGGAGTCTCCGGGTGACAGCCGTAGTGCTCGTTCGTAGTTTACTATGGCCATGCCGGTTTGTCCGAGTTGAGCGAAGCAGTTGGCCATATTATACAGAAGCGGTCCGGAAATCCCGTCTTCAGTCGCGATACTGCCATAGACATGCAGGGCCTGTTGGTAGTCTCCCCTGCCGTAGAGGTCATTTCCGTGTTGAAAGAGCTGCTCTGCCGATTGCCCCGGTGCGGCAAAGGCATATCCGGTCAGCGAGAAAACGAGGACCAGAAGGCTCACAAGTATCATAAGGTGGAAGAATCCTGTCAATTTCATTGCAGTCCTGATAGCTCTGTATAAAGAAGGTCGGAGTATTCCCGTATCTGTTCGGCAGAAAGAGTATAGCTTGCATAGGCCCCCTGCTCGGCGGCTGCAAAGATGGTGATCAGTCCGGAGGATGGATTGAGTCTGGCCTGGAGATCGGCCAAGGTAATGGCCGACGGCTCCGTATGCCAATGGCTGCCGAGCACTTCCTGAATGGCACTGCGACAGACTGCTAGATACTGACGACTGTCACCTTGGCTGGCGGCCTCTTTGACCCGCACCATTTTCCGGGACAGGAGTTCACTCATATGCTTTTTGCTTTGCAGATACGGATTTTTTTCCAGGTGTCGTATCCGCATCTTCCAGATGAAGACGCTGGTGATAAGGATGACGCAAAAGGCGACCATCACAATAAACCAGCCCCTGGCGAAGAGTGGAGTGATGGCCGTCTGCAGACGGCCCAGCTCCAGATGGATCGGGGCGAGCCCTGCTATGCCGTGGCCGCCTGGTTCGACTTGCGGTGCTGAAGCAGTTGAACCGGGCGGTGGTGATTGCGGCGGTGCCGGTTGTGCCGGTGCGGTCTTTTTGACTGTAAGCGGAATCGGCCCGCTGGTTAAGGTCACATATTTTTCTGCTGTCGGATCGAAAAAGGAGAACGAGACGGACGGAATGTCCGTGACACTGCCGTCCTTGACGATAATGGCCTGTTCGAATTTCTTTCTGCCTCGGGTCGGATCGTCTTCCTGCTTGAATTCCGAGGATGGCGGGTAGCTCTTCCATTTCGGATCGTCCGGAAATTTCGGTGTCTCCACCCGGTCGAAATTGCCTTGACCGGAGACGATCATGTCCAAGGTGATGGGGTCGCCGACATTCACCGTATCCGGTTTGGCCTTGACCGAGAGTTTGAACTGCCCGATGGCGCCGGAAAAATCAGGCGGTTGATTTGCCGTGGGGAGCGGCCGTGATTCTATGGTGATGGGACGGCTTGTCATCTTTACGTTTTTACTGCGATAGCTGCCGAGGAACCCTTGAAAGAAGTTGTTCTGGAAAAAACTCTGGAAAGGATCCTGGCCGCCGAAGCCGGGGAAGGGATTGACCCGGCGTTGCGGGAGCTGCAGGGTTGCATCGAGCTCCAGCGATAACGAATGCCTCCCCTCTTTCACAGCGGAGATTGAGGTGTTCCAGGTGAGCACCGAATATGACGTGCCGTCGACCGTTTCCACTGTCTGCGGCGGTTTCTGGCTAAGTTGCGGCATCACCAGGCCATCGCCTTTCAGGATCGGCAGAGAGTTCAGGCTGGCCTTGATGCTCTGGCGGAAATAGGCCTTTATCCGGATCGGGATCACCTCGCCTATCCAGCTTTTATCCTTTTGGACAGTGACCCGGAGAAAGGCGATCTTGTTAGCATCGCCCGCACCAAGCCTGGTTGCCGGGGAATTGCCGGGCCCGGGGTTCGGGGAGGCGCTTCCCGATCCGGTGACCTGGAAGCCGATTGCGCCGGTGGTCAGGGTGGTAGCACCTGTGGAGATGCTGATGGGTGGGATCGTATAGCTGCCAGGATGATCGGCCTGGACAATATAGGTGTAGGCAATTGAAGAAGAAACTGAGCCGTTAATGAACTGTACCCGGGTGCTTCGGCCGCGTCCTTGCACGGTGATCCCTGCAATTCGTGGCAGGTGAATATCAGCCGAGGTGCTGCCGTTGACCGTTATGGTCAAGACGGCGGTGTCGTCGACAGAGAACTGCGTCGGATGCAACGAGGCGGAAACGGTTGTTGCCGCCAGGCCCCTGGTGAAGGTAGAGGCGAGGCCTGCTCCCAGAAGAAGCAGGACAAGGAGCAGGCTCTGGACCGGTCTCCTTGCACCTCTTGAAAATCCGGGTTGCTGCATCACCAGTCTCTCCTCGGTTCGTTGGTACTGCCTTTTTCTCCATTGGGGACGAAGTTCAGCCTTCCTTCCTCGCCCTTCAGGCTGTCAAGAAGCTGCAAGGCATCCTCTTTGGTCATCTTTCCCTCTTTGCGCAGCTCCTTGTCCCTTGCCGTTGCCTTGGCCTGAGTTGCCGCTTCTTTTTTGGCCTTTTCGGCCTGGGCTTCGGCCTGTTTCTGTTGTGCGTCCTTCTTCGGTTCGGTTGGCTCGGGCTGCTTATTCCCGTCTCTATTTTCTTTTTTCTGCTCGGCCGAAGGCTTCTGATGTTGGTGCGACGTGATATCTTGTCCCTGCTCTTTTCGGTTTTCCTTGCCTTCTTTTTGCTCTGTATTCTTTTGCTTCTTCTCAGAATCCTGATTCTTTTGCTGTTTGTTCTGTTGTTTTTTCAACTCATCAATCTTTTTCTGTACCAGCTTTTGATTAAAAATCGAATCCTGGTCGTTACTTTTAAGTTCGAGACTTGCTTTATAGGATTCGACGGCCTGCTGCCATTTGTCCAGGGTTTCCTGGGGATCTGTTTTCGAGGTCTCTTCCCCCTTTCTGTAGAGGGCGTCGCCCCTATTGTAATAGGCCTTTTGCTGCAGGTCCAGGTCCTTGCTTTTCAATGCATTGGTAAATGCAGTGATCGCCTGGTCAAATTTCTTGCTCTTATAGGATACGGTGCCCAAATCGTATTGGAGTTTCGGATCCTCCGGGTGCTTTTTCAACAGCTTTTCATAGACTGTCATTGCCTTTTGGTAATCACCCGTATTGTACGCCTTTTCCCCCGTCGAGGCAGAGGCTGCGATTGGGTGCAGGAGCAGACCGAGGGAGAGGATGAGCAATAACAGTCCGCCGCCTTTTTTGTCTTTTCCGCGTCCGGAGAATTTCCAAAATACTGCGCCAAACGGCATGGATTTCCGGGTGTTGATCGTGAACTCCAGAGACAAAAGGGCGATGGCCGCCGCCAGGGGCCATTGAAACCGTTCCACAGGCACCTTGTGCCGGCGCTGGGTCAATTCTTCCTTTGGGACCAACGAGAGCTTTTCCTGATAGATGGTCTGCAGTCCCTGGCCCCTGTTTCCCAGCGGGACATAGACGCCGTTGGCAATCTTTGCAATCTGGGTAAGCATTGCCTCATCCAAATGGGAGACAACAAAATTTCCCGACGAATCCTTAACAAACTTTGTGGTCCCGCCGGAGGAAATAGGGATGATCTCTCCCTCCCGGGTGCCGACCCCCACTGTGAAGATCCGCACACCCTTTTTGGCCGCGTCCTTGGCGGCGGCAAGAACGTCTCCCTGAAGATTTTCGCCATCGGTGATCAGAATCAGGAGCTTATAGTTCGCCTCGTTGGTGAGTACGGACTCTGCCTGCCGTATGGCTGCGCCGATATCGGTTCCGCCTTTCGGAATCATTGAGGTATTGACGGCTTTCAGGGAATTATCAAAGGCGCTGTAATCCCCGGTCAACGGACACATCAGGTAGGCGGTGCCGGCAAAGGGGAGGAGGCCGACCCGGTCGCCATCAAGCCGGCCCACAAAGTCCATGATCGCATATTTGGCCCGTTCCAGACGGTCGGGTTTAATGTCTCTGGCCAGCATGCTCTTGGAGGTGTCAACGGCAAAGAGGATATCGATTCCCTTGCGTTTGATATCTTCCCATTTGAAGCTGTATTGCGGACGGGCAAGGGCGATGAAACAGCAGAACAGGGCGAGAAGAAGGAGTATTTTCTTGGCGATCTGTCTTTTCGTTGAGACATTACGGGTCAGCTTTTCCACCAGATGGGTGGCGGCGAATTTTTCCAGAGTCGCCAACCGTCGTTTTCGCATGCCGCGGAGAAAGAACAGGGTGCCGATGCAGATGATGAAGCCTGCAATGATCCAGAGTGGTTGCGCAAAAGTCATGATTCGTCCTTGCAAGCGTCTAAGGGAGACGTTTATTTTCCCGCATCAGTTCCAGACCGATCAGAAGCAGTGCAGCCAGCACCGGAATAGGGAAAAGTTCCCGGTAGTGTTCGAAATTTTTTATGGTTCTGGTGGTTGTTTCCATCCTGTTGATCTCGTTGTAGATCTCCTTGAGTGACTTTGTGTCGGTCGCTCGGAAATAGCGGGCGCCGGTCATTTGGGCGACCTTGGTCAGTGTGTCTTCATCGATGTCGACCCTGGCTCGGATCAGCCGTTTGTTCCCGAATCGGTCGACAACGGGCATCGGTGCCTCACCCCGGGTTCCGGCACCGATGGTATAGATCTTGATCTTCAGGGCCTCCGCCGCCTCGGCCGCAATCAGGGGTGGAACTGTTCCGGCATTGTTTACCCCGTCGGTGAGCAGGATCATGATACGGGATTTGGCATGCTCGTTGCGCAGACGGTTGACCCCGGCCCCGATTGCCGAACCGATGGCGGTCGCGTCGGCGTTTACCATGCCGATGGACAACGAGTCGAGCCGGTCACGGAGCCAGTCATGGTCGAGGGTCAATGGGCTGACCAGATACGGTCTGGCGGCAAAGGCGATCAGGCCTATCCGGTCGTTGGGCCGTGCGTCGATGAATTGATCGACCACTGATTTGACCACGTCCAGGCGGTCGGCAGGGCTTCCGTTCAGCGTGAAATCCATGGCCTGCATCGAACCCGAGACATCGACCGCCAGCAGGATATCGATGCCGCTCGCCTTGATCTCGGTTGTCGAGTTCCCCTGTTGAGGACGGGCGAGGGCCACGATGAGCAGACCGACGGCCAAAAGCCTCACTGCAGAAAGGATCCGACCGGGGCGGGTCTGTCGTCCCTCAGCCAAAGCGGAGGCGATGGTGGTGGTAGAGAAGATAAGGGCGGGCGCCGGCCCTCTTCTGCCCTTGATAAAGGCCAGCAGAGGAAGCAGAACCAGGAGCCAGAGCAATTCAGGATGGACAAAACGCATTAGGATTTTCCTTTTTCGGAAGGCAAAGAGCCGCCGCCTTCCTGTTTGTTGTCCGATGGATCGGCATTCTTGTGGTTCATTGCCCGGCCTTTCCCTCTTTCCGGCTGATCTTTTTTTCTGAGGCCGGTTGTTGCCCGTCGACGCCCGTCTCAGGGTTTTGCCCGGTGGTCTTAATGAAGATGCGAGCCGCTGTGTCCATCTGCAGCATATCCTCAATATCGGGGGTTCCACGGGCGAATTTGGCAATATCGCACTGTTCCAGACACCTTTGCAGGTCGCCGGCATGGTTTTTTATATCCACCTCGGCAATGGTAGTCCCGTCTTTAAGCCGGGAGAAAAATTCCCGGGTGGTCTGCCGGGTGGAGCGAATTTGAAACCGGGATTCGATATACTGCCGCAGAATTTTGGAAATTCGCTCCGCGTAGAGAAGCGAATACTCCTTCGTCATCAGGTTCTTGGCACGGTCCAGCTCCGAAAGTGCGACGACATCCGGCGGTATTGCCGGAGCCTCGGGCTTTTGCCGGCGCTTCAGATAGTAGAATAATAGTGCGGCGATGATCAGAATCACGATCCCCGCGGCAACAGGACGTATGAAACGGCCGGTATCCGGGAGCGATACCGGTCCTTTTATGTCGTGGATGTCGACGATTTGTGAGTTCTTTGGGGCCTGAGTGCCGGTGGGACTCTGCATGAGCTTTAGTTGCAACGGGGCAGGATTATTACCGCATATTGCCTTCGTTCCAGGTAGCAACAGCAGCAACATGATAAAAAGAAGACCTGTAAAAAGATACCTCATCGGTGCAGTCTCCTCTTCCTGGTTCCGAAAAATCCGAGAAGCGATGGGATATAGGGCCGGTCGGTTGAAAGTTCCAGCAGGTCGATGCCGGCGCTGCAGATGGTCTTCACCACGGATGCATGACGTCTGCCGGCAAGCTCAGCATAGTCGCGGCGAATAGCCGAGTCGGAGGTGTTCAGGTCAACCTGTTCGCCGTTTTCGGCGTCTTCGATGGTCAGCCAGCCGACATCAGGGAGTTCGTGCTCGCGCGGGTCGGAGACGACCATGGCGATCAGGTCGTGGAGTCTGTTACCGGTGCGAAGCTTCGGTTGCAGCCTTTCAAGAACCTGATCGAAATTGCCGGTTAGACAGAAATCGGATATCAGGAAGACCACGGATTTTCGCTTGCAGACCCGCCCGACGAAGTCGAGCGGGATCCTGAGATCGGTCCTGCTGCCCCGGGGTTGAAAAAAGAGGATCTCCCGAATGACCCGGAGGATATGGGAACGGCCTTTTTTCGGGGGGATATAGAGTTCGACAAAGTCGGTAAAGAGGATCAGACCGACTTTGTCGTTGTTGCGTACCGCGGAAAAGGCCAGTACCGATCCCAGTTCGGCCATCATTTCTCTCTTCGAAGTGGTGGCGGAACCGAAATCGCCCGAGGCGCTGATATCGATCAACAGGATGAGGGTCAGCTCGCGTTCCTCGGTGAATTTCTTGACATGGGCAACGCCGGTCCTGGCAGTGACGTTCCAGTCGATGGAACGGATTTCATCTCCCGGCACGTATTCCCGGACCTCGTCGAAGTTCATGCCGCTTCCCTTGAAGACGGAATGATAATTCCCGGCCAGGCTGTCGTTGACCAGGCGGTTGGTGCGCACCTCAACCTGGCGGACCTTCTTCAGGATATCTCGGGTGAGTTGGGCTTCCATGGCGGTTACGGCACGGGTACGGTGTCAAGGATCTTGCGGATGATATCCTCGCTGCTCACTGCCTCCGCCTCCGCCTCGTAGCTGATGCGCAGACGATGCCGCATCACATCGAGCGCTGCCGCCTTGACATCGTCCGGGGTCACATAGCCGCGTCCGGCAAGATAGGCAAGCGCCCTGGAGACCGCTTTCAGATTGATGGTCGCCCGGGGAGAGGCACCGGTCTCGATATATTCCTGGAGATCGAGCCGGAAGGCCTTGGGGTCCCGGGTGGCATAGACGAGGGAGACGATGTAATTCTTAATCTTATCGTCCATATAGATGGAGTCGACAACCCTGCGGGCGGCCAGGATATCATCAGGGCTTACCACCGGGTTCACCTGGATCTTCGTATCCGTATGGTCCATCATATCGAGGATCTGCCGTTCCTCGGCCATGCTCGGGTACTTGACCGCCACCTTCAGCATGAACCGGTCGACCTGGGCCTCCGGCAGGGGATAGGTCCCCTCCTGCTCGATGGGATTCTGGGTGGCCAGGACCAGGAAGAGGTCCGGCAGATGGAAGCTCTGCTTGCCGATGGTGACCTGCCTCTCCTGCATCGCCTCGAGCAGGGCCGATTGGACCTTGGCCGGTGCTCTGTTGATCTCGTCGGCCAGGATCATCGAGGAGAAGATAGGTCCCTTCTTGATGATAAAGGAGGTGTTCTGGGGATTGTAGATCTCCGTGCCGATGATGTCCGCCGGCAGCATGTCCGGTGTGAACTGGATGCGCTTGAAATCCGTCTGGATCGCCGTGGCGAGCGTCTTGACCGCCAGTGTCTTGGCAAGGCCCGGCAGACCTTCAAGCAGGATATGGCCGCCGGTGAGCAGGCCGACCAGCAGGCGTTCGATCAGGTGCTGCTGACCGATGATGACCTTGGACATCTGGCTTCGGAGCAGGCCGACCCAGGCGGAGCTGAGTTTCACCTGCTCGTTGATGGCCTGGATGGAAGCGAAGACATCGCCCTCCCGTGGACCACCGCCGTGAGGCGGAGGGTGGGGAGGGTCCGCAACAATCAGGTTGTTTTGTCCATCGGATCTACTAAACATGGGAACTCCTTTTGCTGGGTGGTGAACGGTTACTCGATTTTTGGGATCATGAATGATATGGCTTCGAATATAATGTATGAACATTGCTGAAACCTTACCGCAACATTACAATGCTGTAATGATTCCCGGCAAAGGCTGCCTTTTACCGTCGGCGTCCCTGCTGTGTTTTCAATCAGAATGGTTATATTCACAAGGATAAGAAGCCCGTCATTGGATTCCCCGAAGAAATACGATATGCTTGTGGCGTCGGTCTCTAGCTTTCCGTCATGCGGAAGGCGAAGGCAACGGTCCCCATCGACCGACCTCCGGCACCGGCTGCGGCATGCTCGATCGGGAGACGGTTCTGCTTTTGTTCAGGAAAGGAACTGAAAACCGATGACCTCCTAATAACCCTTTGAGACTGCGGGGGCAACACGATAATTCAACAAGTTACAACGCAGAACAGCCGACGGAGTGGCTTTTTCCAAGGCCGACAAAACTGACGGTATACTTGTGACGAGGAAGGTATGGCAAAAAAGAAGGTGAAAGAGCACCGGATCAACCGGGATTGGTGCAAGGGGTGCGGGATCTGTGTGAAGTTCTGCCCTAAAAATGTCCTGGAACTGGATGCGTCGGAAAAAGTAGTGGCAGCGCGACCGGCAGCATGCATATGCTGTAAGCTCTGCGAGCTGAGATGCCCCGATCTGGCCATCGAGGTGCTGGAAGAGGATGAAGAAAATGAATGACAACATTCGGTTTGTTCAGGGCAACGAGGCCTGCGTTGAGGGGGCCTTGTATGCCGGGCTCGAGTTTTTCGCAGGCTATCCGATCACCCCGTCAACAGAGGTGGCCGAGCTTCTGTCCCTGCGGCTGCCGATGAAGGGCGGGAAATTCATCCAGATGGAGGATGAAATTGCCTCGATGTGTGCGATCATCGGCGCCTCGCTGACCGGCCATAAGGTGATGACCGCAACCAGTGGCCCGGGCTTTTCGTTGAAGCAGGAGGCCATCGGCTATGCCTGCATGGCCGAGATCCCGTGCGTGATCGTCAACGTCCAGCGGGGAGGGCCATCCACCGGCAATCCCACCCATGTCAGTCAGGGGGATGTCAACCAGGCCCGCTGGGGCACGCACGGCGATCATGCGATCATTGCGCTGACCGCCTCCAATCATCAGGATGTCTTTGCGATCACCGTCGATGCCTTTAATATGGCAGAGACCTACCGGACGCCGGTGGTCCTGCTGTTCGACGAGGTGATCGGCCACATGCGGGAGAGGCTGATGGTACCGGAGACCGGGGATCTGGCGATTGTCGATCGGCTGCGGACCTCGTTGGGCAAAGGGGTCGACTATCATCCCTACCTGCCCAGAGAGGACGGACGTCTGCCGATGTCCGACTTCGGCGGCGACCATCGCTATAACGTCACCGGCCTGTTCCATGACATGTGGGGGTTTCCGTCGAACAATCCGAAGGTGGTCAAAGACCTTCTTCATCATCTGGTCGACAAGATCGAGACCAACGTCAGTGTCATCACCCGTTATAAGGAATACTTCCTGGAGGATGCGGAATATATCCTGATCTCCTACGGTTCTTCCGCCCGCTCGGCAATTCACCTGGCCAAGAACCGGCGGGAGAAGGGTGAGAGGATTGGGGTGCTGGAGCTTCAGACGCTGTGGCCCTTCCCGGAGGCCATGATCCGGGAAAAATGCGCCGGGGCTAAAGCGGTGGTGGTTGTCGAGATGAACATGGGACAGGTGATGCGTCAGGTGAAGGCCTGCGTTGATCGATCGGAGTCGGTTTTTCTGGCCAACCGGATTGACGGCAAGCTGATCACACCGACCAATATCAAAGGACTCCTCAGGGTGATCCAGGGGAGGGGGGTGTAATATGCCGGTAAAAGACTATCTGCGGGAGCGTTTTTTCCCGCATATGTGGTGTCCGGGCTGTGGCCACGGTACGGTCTTGAATACCCTGCTGCGGGCCGTGGAGCAGATGGGACTCGATAAAAACGAGATCGTCATGACCTCCGGAATCGGTTGCTCGGCCCGGATCTCGGGCTACGTGGATTTCCACTCACTGCATACGCTGCACGGCCGGGCGCTGGCCTTTGCCACCGGGGTAAAGCTGTCGCGGCCGGAATTGACGCTGCTGGTGCCGATGGGCGATGGGGATGCCCTGGCCATCGGCGGCAACCATTTCATCCATGCGGCCAGGCGCAATATCGACATCACCGCCATCGTCATGAACAACCGGATCTATGGGATGACCGGCGGCCAGTTTTCGCCGCTTTCGGGACCGGACAAGAAGGCGACCACGGCGCCGTACAGGACCATCGACAACACCTTCGATGTGGTGGCCCTCTCCATTGCCGCAGGCGCCTCCTTCGTCGCCCGGACGACAACCTATCATGTGCAGGAGGCCGTTGAGATCTTCAAGAAGGCCATCAGGCATAAGGGCTTTTCCGTGGTGGAGGTCTTAACCCAATGCCCGACCCATTACGGACGGAAGAACAGGGAAGGCGATGCGGTGGATATGCTTGCGGGCTATAAGAACACTACGGCCAAGATCGGTTCAAAAGACTTGATCGACAACCCGTCTCTGCTCGGCCGGGGGATCTTTGTCGACAACGACAGCCCGGAATACTGTGAAGAGTATGAACGGATCATCAAAGCGGCGATGAAGGGGGTGGCGTGATGGGGAGGATCAGGCTTGTCTTTACCGGCTCGGGTGGTCAGGGGGTTATCACCGCCGCCATTATCCTGGCGGAGGCCGCCGTCATCCATGAAGGGATGAATGCGACCCAGACCCAGAACTACGGGGCGGAGGCACGGGGCGGTTCGACCCGCAGCGATATCATCATTTCCGATGCGGAGATCTATTTTCCGGAGGTGACCCAGCCCAATATCCTGGTCTGCCTGACCCAGGAGGCCTATAATGAATATTCGTCGATCATCAGGCCGGGTGGGACCCTGTTGACGGACAGCCGTTTCGTGACAACGGCGAAAAAGGTGGATGCCAAACAGATCCAGCTGCCGATGTACGAGACGGTGGTGGAGAAGATCGGCAAGCCCATCGTCTTCAATATCTGCATGTTGGGGGCGCTCTTGGGGATCACCGAAATCATCAAACCCGCTTCGGTGATGGAGGTGATCAAGACCCGGGTGCCCGCAGAATTCGTGGCGATGAACAACAGGGCCTTGGACCTCGGCCTGGTTCTGGGGGCAAACAGATAACAAAGCAAGATGAAGGAGAAGCAATGGACGGCCACCCGCATCTTCCACTTTTCCCGGGGGCGCATATCATCGATAAAGCCAAAAGCCTCGGCCTTGATCCCAGTGTCCTCTACGAGGCCGTCATCGATCTGTCAGCCGAGGGGCTGATCACGGCCAACTGCATCAACCTGGCGGCCGGTATCCTGCTCAACGATCTCGGTCTGCCGAATTATTTTTTTGAGAATATTGCCAAGGAATCTCTGGAACATATCCTTGCCTCCATCGCCTCGAGCATCACCTTCAAGGACGGCAGGGTGATCCTCTACGGCCGGATTGCCCATATCGATTTCGACCTGACGCACAAGAACGATGTCCAGCGGGTAAGGATCGCCACCGAGGAGACCCGGGACAGCATGGAAAAGATGCTGGAAAACCTGATTTCGGGTCATCGTCGGGAGTACTACCACAGCCATGAAAGCGGCTACCATACCTACATTGTCAGGCTGGAAACCGTCCATACCTACAGCAGGGAACAATTTGCCGGCTCGCGGTTTCTGTTCAGTCTCGCCGGCGATTACCGGACCACACCGGAGCCGACGCGCAGGCGCTACGAAGGCTTCCTGGAAGCGGCGGACAGGTCGGTGAGCCCCCTGGTCGAGGTCTTCAATCTGCCGGAAACCGGCGAGACGCGCATCATGTTCAACAGCGATTTCGCCTCGCCCCAGCTGCCGATCCTGCGCAGGCTCTTTGCCGATCACGGCCTGATGGTATCGCGTGCCTACTGGGAGCCGTACCGGGGAATATCCGATGTCTTCTCGTCCATCTGTTCCCTGTATATCCAGGGGGAGGTCTCCCGCAGGAAGGAGGACGAGCTGACCGCAGCCCTGGTCGCCTTTCTGGCCTTTGCCGTCAACCGGGTCACCGACATGTATCTCCGTGGCGATCTGAATTTTAAGGAGATGCTCTTTGCCGGCAATGCGGTGGATTTTGCCCATATGTTCATCTTCAGGGAGAGCGTAGACGGCACCGATCGGGAGATTATGGAGAACCTGACCGACAAGGACCATAAGGAGGCCTTTGCCGGCAGGATCCACAGCTCCAACAAATCGACCTATGTCTATCGGTTGATCCTGGAGGCTGTGGAGTCCAACCCCGATCTGATCAAACTGCTCTACGATCTCTTCGCCCGTCGCTTCGATCCGGGGCGGACGGACAGGATAGACGAGGAAGACCTCGCCCTCAAGTTCAGAGAATACGAGCGGATGATCGCCTCCCGTTTCCTGGATTTCTCCATCGGTTATGATATCTTCAAGTTCATGTTCAAGATGGTCTCCTGCACCTTGAAGACCAATTTTTATAAGACGGAGAGACGCTCGTTCGCCTTTCGTTTCGACAATCGCGTCCTTGACCCCCTGGTCTTCGAACAGTTCGTCTACGGGATCTTCTGGGTCAACGGTCATTATGCCTGCGGCACCCATCTGCGGGCCGCCGACATCGCCCGCGGCGGTTTGAGGCTGTTGCGGATCACGAAATCCAACTATCCCACCGAGCTCGACTCCGCCGTATTGCTGAACTATGCCCTGGGACCCATGGCCCAGCGCCTGAAGCATAAGGACATCTGCGAGAGCGGTTCCAAAGGGGTGATTGTGCCGCATGCGATCTATGCCGTCCAGAGCCGGGATGCGGTTCTGGACTATACGGAGGGGATCATCGACCTGATACTCGGCGATCCTGCAATCGTCGATTATTACGGCTTGCCGGAGATGGTCTTCTTCGGCCCGGATGAAGGGACGGCCCCGTTGATGGACATGGTCTCCTATCATGCCCGGGAGCGGGGATACCGGAACTGGCGGACGATTACCACCGGCAAGAGCTTCGGTATTCCGCACGACGCCTACGGCCGATTGGAGACCGGCGAGCTCTTCGGCCTCTTCGACCGGCAGGAAAATGGGGTTGACCTTCAGCTTGGCGGAAAATCGGTTCTCGTCTCGAATGATATGGAGACCGTCTATCAGCATATCGGGGGGGGAATCGAGGCAAGCGGCATGACCACAACCGGGGTCATGGCCTCCTTCCGTACCCTGATCGCTCATTACGGAGGCAAGGAGGAGGACCTCAATCTGATGATGACCGGAGGCCCGGACGGCGACCTCGGGGCCAATGAGATCCAGTGCTATAAGGGCCGGATCTGCCTGGTGATCGACGGCGGCTCGGTCCTCTTTGATCCCGACGGTCTGGACAAAAAGGAGCTGATGAAGCTTGCCTTCAAGCGCAATTCGTCACCGCGGGAAAATTCCCTGGCCTTTCCGGAGGATAAACTGGGACCCAGGGGATTCCGGGTACCACTGCAGGCAAAGAATGTCCAGTTGCCCGATGGAACACTGGTTGGAGATGGGACCATGTTTCATCGTAACTTCCTGACCGATCCCGACAACCGGGGGCTGATCCGGGAGGCACATATTGCTGCCTTCATCCCCTGCGGCGGGTTCAAAGACACGGTGAATCAAAGTAACGTCAAGAAATTTCTTTCCCTTTTTGGTGAGCTTCGCTTCATCGTCGAGGGCGCCAACGTCTTCTTCGACGACGCCGCAAGACGGTATATCGCCACAACCACCGCCATTAAGCAGATCAAGGATACCACGGCCAACAAGGGTGGGGTCTTTTCCAGCTCGATTGCCGAGGTCCTGACCGGATTTCTGTTCAAAGACGACTATGAGGAGAAGCTCTTGAATCATACCGATACCCGCTGGGAGCTGATCGGCGATGTGATGACCCTGGTGGACACTCATGCCCGGGCGGAGACCTCGATGCTGATCAGGATCCATGAGGCGGACCCGTCGGTGCCGCTTTTTGTCCTTGCCGAGCAGACCAGCGAGCGGATTTTTGCCCTGCAGGAGGTGTTTGAGCAAAGGATCGGCGATATCCTGGCCGACGAGGACCTGGTCTGGAGGGTCCTGGAGCACTATATCCCCGCTATCCTGATCAAACGGCTGGGACGGGAAGCCATCATCACTACCCTGAACAGCCGGGAACTGCAGGGCTATCGGGATGCGATCCTGACCAAGAAAATCGCCTCCATGGCCTTTTATGCCTTCGGTGACAGGTGGGATGATTTTCTGGGAGAAGTGGCGGTGGATGCAACAAAGGCCATCGCCGGGATGGTTTGAAGGGTTATTGGTGGTACAGCGGCAGCCTGATCGTAAAGACAACCCCCTGTCTGCCCTCTGTCAGACGATCCACGGTCACCGTTCCTCGATGATGTTCGACGATGGTGCGGACGATATAGAGGCCCAGGCCCAGATGGGGTTTTGCGTCTTTCTGGATACGGATCGATACCATGGAATTGAAGATCTGTCCCTGCATCTCGGCAGGGATCTCCGGCCCCTGGTTGACAACCTGGAGGACAAGGGAATCTCTTTCCCTGAAAAGATGGAGTTCTATCGGGGTCCCTTGTGTGTGGAAGGCGACACCGTTTTCGATGAGTTTGTCCAGCATCTGCCGGAGCCGGTCCGGATCACCGTCCAGTGGCAGGGTGCCTTCGGGCCGATCGTAGACAAACTCCACCTCCGGAAAGGCCGGTTGCCAGCAGTGTTCCAGCCAGAGGGAGAGGGCCTCGGCCAGATCGAAGTTCTCCTTGAATCCCTGATCGAGCGCCTCTTGCAGGTTGGTGGCGTCCCTGATCGAGGTCAGCAGTTCCTCAAGGCGCAGCACATCACCCAGGGCCCAGTTGACGTAGTTGTTCAGGTGTTCGGGCAGGCCCCTGGTCTCCCGGGCCAGATTCTTCAGGGAGGCCGAGACGCTGGCAAGCGGGGTGCGCATCTCGTGCTCCAGGTTGTCGGCCATCTTTTCCCGGTATTCACTCTGGTTTTTGAGCTGTGACAGCATCGAAGACAAGGTCCGGGACAGATCGCCGATCTCGTCCTTTGCCGTTGCCGGCTGCAGTACGTCGAGGATCTGGCCGTTATCGGCGATTGCCGCCGCAGCCTGGTTTCTGAGACGACGAATCCTGGAGGAGATGCGGAAGGCAAACAGAAAGATGCCGATGCCGCCGAACAGGAAGAAAAGGATGGTCATGCCGATGGACTCCTCGATCACCTTGTTCTTCAGGGCCAGGATGGAGTTGGTGGTCTGTTCGACCACAACCACGCCGATGGCCTTCTCCTTTTCGAAGAGCGGCGTAACCGCAGCCATAACCTCGACCCGGCCCTTGGCGATCCGGTAGTTGGTGATGCTGCTCCTGCCTTCCAGACCCTCCTGGACGCCTTTGATGTCAAGCGTTGCCGACTGCGGCGAAGAGTCGGTGAAGTCCGAGGAGAGCGGTTCGGTAAACAGCCGGTAGAGCGGGGCGAGCGCCCGGTTGACCTTGTTGATCAAGGCGTTCAGACCTTCCTCTTTGACCGGCACCTCGTCATCTTCGGCCTTCAGGTTGCCATAGCTTGCTCTGACATGCTGATTGGAATCGACGATCAGAATCCGGGAATGCGGCCGATTCAGGGATTTCAGGATGTCGATGATCGAGGTGGCCGGCGGCAGCAGCCAGCCGATCTGATCGATCCGCCCCGGATCGGCGGTCCCGACGACGGTTTCGACGTCTCGGGTCACCGGATCGTTGACATCCGCCACCGCGAAGGCAAGCTTATGGCCTACCATCGACAGCGGCATCCGCATCTCGATGCTGTAACCGGTCGGGGTCTCGGACCAGACCCCCTGGATGTTGTCGTTTTCGATCGGCGGGGCCTCCTCGAGGCCTTCGGGGATCTCGAAGGCATTGATCCATCCCGGCTTTTTGGCGGTCATTATATAGCGGTGCAGCTTGCCGTCCTTGTCCTCCACCCCGATCTGCAGGTGGTCGGAACGATCGAGCCGGTCGGAACCCGCCTCCTGGTAGACCACCTTATGGTCGGTCACCAGAAACATCGCCCAGAGGTAGTCCCCCCGTTGCCCGACGAGGTGTTTGAAGTGCAGGGAGTCGGGGCCGTAGGGGCCGGTAGAGAAGATCACATGGTCACGGCCGAAGTCTTCGGCCTGCTTGAGCTGGGGCTCCCAGTCATCGAACTTGCCGTTTAAGCGCATCGGATTGGTCAGCTTGAACAGATAGAGATCCCGGTTTTGATCGAGTGAGTGGAACAGCTCCCGGTCGAACAAACCAGGCCGGCCGGCAAGGGCCGAGGCCACGGCTCGTGCCGAGAACATCAGAGTCTCGCGCCGGCTTTCCAGCAGGTTGTCCTTTAAGATCCCGCTCAATCTGAAACCGGTAAACGGGACGGCAAGCAGCAGAAGGGAGATCAGGGCAAGCTTCAGTTGCAGGGAGATCCGCATCGAGGCCCCTATTCCAGCCAGCGGTAGCCCATGCCGTATTCGGCCCGGATCGCATCGAAGGCGGGATCGATCTCCCGGAACTTCTCGCGGATCCTGCGGATATGGGCGGCAATGGCATTGTTGGTGACGACGACGTTGGCCGATTCCATCAACTGTTCATGGGACTTGACATGACCGGGCCGCCTGACGAGAGAAAAGAGCAGCCAGAATTCCGTCAGCGTCAGGTTGAGCAATCTGTTGTTCCAGTAGACCTGCTTGCGCTCCTCCTCGATACGCAGATTGCCGGCGGTGATGATATGCTCATTGCCGCCTGCGGCTCCCTTCAGGGCTTCCAGCATCTTGAACAGTGCCGAGATCCGCACCGGCAGAAAGTCAAGGGTCGTGGTATTCTTGGTCAGGTAATCCCAGGCTCCGAGGCGAAGTCCGGAGACCTTGTCCAGGTCGGAGTCCCGGGCGGTCAGAAAGATGATCGGGATGGTCGGCGACAGCTGCCTCAGCTCCCGGCAGATCTCGAATCCGCCCTCCATCTCGTCGTTGAGCATGATATCCAGGATGGCAAGATCGGGCAGCTGTAACGCGAAGGCGTCCAGGGCCTCCTGCCGTCCGGCGTAACTGCTGACCATATAACCTTCCCGCTTCAGGGCCTGGGAGTAGTTCGCCCGCAGCATTTCGTCGTCTTCCACCAGTGCGATTCGATACGTCATGATTATAGGGGACAGTCAAGTTAAGGAAAGAGAGGGCAGGTTCCCTCCGGATTCTACTGCATAACGGACTAAAGGTAATACGGAGGACAGGGATCATGCAACTGGAAAAAGCAGACCCATCCGATAATCGGACTCCTTCCGGCGGGCCTTGGTGCTGTTGGTGACCGGTTGTTATTCGAAAAAATCGATGCCAGAGGTGACGGTGGTAAAAAATGCATGCGGTCGGTCCAGGTATCCTTCCCGTCCGAAAGCAGAGATGATGGAGGGGGTAGAAAGGATGACTGCTGCCTGCCTGGCAAGAAAGACCTTGGGAAATTTACCGGTCGATTTTAAGCGGTAATTAGAATATCCTGTAAAAGGCTGGCACAAGATGCCCTTGACGGCTCTGCGCTGATCCTGTATCTGGACCGGCAGCGGCAGGAAATGCGAAGCATACAACACCTCGAGATGGAGCAACTATGGTATCCCCACGACGGATTGTAAAAATAGAGTCTGAAGAACCGACCCCGCGCCTGGCGGTTCTGATAGATGCCGATAACGCACAAGCTGCTGTTATTGAAGGTCTTCTTGCAGAAATAGCCAGGTTCGGAGAAGCAACCGTACGACGAATTTACGGCGACTTCACCGCTCCAACGAGTGCCTCATGGAAAAGGGTGCTGCAGCGATATGCCATCAAGCCGGTGCAACAATTTGCCTACACAACCGGAAAAAACTCAACGGACAGCACGTTGATTATCGATGCCATGGATCTGCTCTACACACGAAAATTCGACGGATTTTGCCTGGTCACAAGCGACAGTGATTTTACAGGCCTTGCCTTGAGGTTACGTGAGGAGGGCCTGACGGTCCTTGGCTTTGGTGAAAAGAAAACACCGGATGCGTTCCGGAATGCCTGCCATAAATTCGTATTTACAGAGGTTCTTCGTCCAGGCACCACAGCAGAATCGGGAGATCTTGCACCGAAAGACGGCACAAAAAACAGGTCCGGCGAACTCCAGGCACCTCGGGAGGCCTCGGAACAAAACCTTCGATTCCCCAAGAAATTCGTATTAACGGCCCTCGAGCAGTCAACCGACGATACGGGATGGGCTCAGCTGGGAACATTCGGGAGTTATCTCACCAAGCTGCAACCCGACTTTGACTCCAGGCTCTACGGCTATAGGAAACTCTCCGATCTCGTCAAGGCAAGAACCGATCTCTTTGCGACGGAAGAACGAACGGCGCAGGGGTCAAATCAGAAGATTCTCTACCTCCGCGCCAAATAGTCTTTTTGGTTTCAAGGAAAGGGGTAGCCGTTCCAGCAAAGATCAAGGCAGGCGAAATCCCGGCTAAAAGGTCACCTTCTCGGCCCCGGCCACCAGCCGGGAAAAGTCATCCCTCCAACCTTCTCCGCCCAGGATCTCAGCAAGGATGACCGTGATATGCCGGGGCGAGAGGCCCATCTCCCGGTTGCGACCGAGGCCGGAGATGCAGGACGGACAGTTGGTGGCAACCAGTGCAGCGGCATTTCCAATCATGGCTCTTTTCAGCGATTCCCGTTTGCGTTCAAGCATGGCAGAGGCAATGTCCGGCCGGGAGAGCGCCAGGGTGCCGGCTTCGGAACAGCAATCGGGGACGCAGGCAACCTTCGCATAGAGTCGACCGAGAAGATGAGGACCTGCGCCGTCCAGGGAGTCATGGCAGGGCGTGTGATAGAGCAGGGTCTCAGGACGTCTGAAACTGAACCTGCCGTTGCCGTTATCCAGGACGAAGCGTGATACATCGTCAATGCCGCAGTCGAATATTTCGCCGCACCCCATCTCCTGCAGGGCCTTCCGACATGTGCCGCAGCTGACCAGCAGTGCGTCGAAGACCAGGTGGCCGAGCATCTCCCTGATCTGAGTCAGAATGATCGTATCGCGAAGGGTGATGACGCCGGCCATCTTCTTTTTGGCGTTAGCCTTGGCCGGAAAGCCGCAGCAGAGGAAAGGCGGGGGCAGGATGACCCGGGTATTGTTTTTTGCCAGCAGGTAGATGGCGGCCATGGCGATATCGGCATACAGCCGTTCCGAGCCGCAGCCCGGGAAGTAGAAGATGGTCTTCCCGACCTCACCCTCAGGGTTTATCATCAGCGCCTCGCGTTCCGAATACGCAGGGAGCATGGCGCCGAGCGTCATTTCCGATGCCGGCATCATCGGTGATTTCAAGAGATGGAGTGGGTGCCGGTTTTGGTCCGTGATCAGCCGCGGTATCTTTCTATAGGCCTTGACGCCGAGGTTCTGGAGTCTGCCGCCCCAGTCCAGGACCCCCTTCCTGAAGATGCGGTTGACGCTTCTATTCCTGTTCTTCAGATAGAGTAGGGAGAGCCGGGTAGTCCATGCGGTGTGCTTATACCCGAGATTGCTCAATATTTCGCGCTCAAGCACCGAGACTTCAGCGGTGTCGATATCCACCGGGCAGGGAGTCAGACATTTGCGGCAGAGGGTGCAGTGGTCGGCTATCTCTTCAAGATTCCTGAGCTGGTTGAAGCGTGGCAGGTGGGAGCGCTGCATGTCGTAAAGCAGGGCCTCGATCAGTGATCCGATGACCATGTTCTTGTTGCGCGGATGGAAGAAGAGGTTGCTCCCCGGATGATGGACGCAGCAGGCCGGCATACATTTGCCGCAGCGGACGCATTTGGAGATCATCGAGGAGAGCTGGGCAAGCGACCCGTACTGGAGGATCTTCGCTTCCAGTTCCAGCAGGTTGAACGATGGGGTGAAGACCTTGTCGATTATGCCGGGATCATTGAGCATTCCCGGGTTCATGATGCCTTCCGGATCGATTCTTAGCCGGTATTTACGAAGTTCGTCAAGGCGTGTCCGGTCGAGGAACTTCATCTTGGTGATGCCGATGCCGTGTTCGCCGCTGACCACGCCGCCCAGGTCGACCGCCTTGGCCATGACATCCTCGGCGGTTTTTTCGGCGCGCTTCATCATCTGGCGGTCATTGGAGAAGACCGGAATATTGACATGAATATTCCCGTCGCCTGCATGCATGTGGGTGGCGATGACGATCCGTCTTGAGCGGACCTGGCGATGGATGGTCTCGATGGTGGCGCTGACCTTTTCGTAGCCGCTGAACAGTTCCAGCAGGTCGTCGAGCAGCCTCGTGATTCGTATCTCGGAGCGGATCTCTGTTGCGGGCAGGCGAAGGTGGGCAAGGGTGTCGGCGCACAGATCGCCGGCCTTGGGCATCTTCGCCTCAAGCCAATCCGGATCCTCGTTGGGTTCGGCGGTTCTAAGATAGTCGATGATGCTGCTGACAAGCAGCTCCTTGTTGCAGATGTCCTCCGAGATATTGTATTCGTCGACAAAACGGGCGAATTCGGCAAGTGCCGGCAGGGGCAGGACGATATCTTCGTTGAGTTTGAAGGCGTTGGTTCGGGCGGAAATTGCGCCGAGCCGTTTGCGATCCCGCCAGAAACGGGCTGCTTCATCGGCATCCTGGGCGGTGAACAACTCGGTGTTTCTATGGGGCACGAGCAGTGCTTCCAGACGTTTTTTCCCGCGCAGGACCTGGGCACTGGTGTGGCCGACCATGTCGACCAGAAGGACCGCCTTCGGGTGCTCACTCCTGGCTGCCTTGAACTTATATTTAATGGCACGGATATATTCCTCATCGAAGTGTTCGAGGGCCATCAAGGCCTCCTCGCCCTCATTCACGAATTCCCGGGATATCTCGACGATGACCCGGCTGGCCTCGTCCATATCCTCGCCGTAGAACTCAAGGCAGAAGGTGATCTTTTTTTCATATTCCTTATGCAGGACGAATTCCCCGGAGGTGATAATCCCGTCGGTGCCCTCCTTTTGGAAACCGGGCAATCCTTTCAGGGCCTTGTTGGTGATGTCCTTCCAGAGACCTTTCTTGCGAATCTCGGCACCGGCCAGCTGCACCTCACGAAGCACCTGCCCACCCGGTTCGAGAACCTGGAAGCAGACGGTATCCTCCGGCAGGATTTTGCGCATCGGGTGGTGGACTCGCCTGACGGTCAGGAGATCTGTGCCGGGCATCGCGATGGTGTAGGAGAGGATATTGTCTATGGCCGTACCCCAGAGAACCGCCGTTTTGCCGCCGGCATTTTCGGCGATATTGCCGCCGATGGTTGAGGCC
Organism: Desulfocapsaceae bacterium; assembly: GCA_046706325.1. Classification (GTDB taxonomy): domain Bacteria; phylum Desulfobacterota; class Desulfobulbia; order Desulfobulbales; family Desulfocapsaceae; genus CAWGGS01. The sequence continues at coordinate 31,631 of JBJKPM010000053.1, forward strand.
CAGGAGCTGGTGGGGTCGGTGGCAAAGACCAGGTTGTGGGCGGCGGCATGGGTCATCGCGTCGGAGGTGACTACGCCGGCCTCGACTTTAAGAACCGGCATCTTGACGCCGGACCCCAGATGGGGGGAGGCATGGGAAGTAATATCGTAAATACGGGTCAGTCTCTCGGTGTTGATTACAACGCATTTGCCGGTTACCGGGACGCTGCCGCCGGTGAGCCCGGTGCCGCCGCCACGGGGGATGATTTTCAGACCGAGCTTTGCCACTGCCCGCATCAGCGGAGGCACCTGTTTCTCAGCGGTCGGTCTGAGGACAGCCAGAGGCAGAAAGAGGCGCCAGTCGGTGGCGTCAGTGGCATGACTGATCAGCGTAAAAGGGTCAAAGCGGACATTTTCTCGGCCGATGACGGCCCCCAGCTTTTTCTGCATCCTGACGCGCAGGGCGGGGGTCTCCAGGATTTCCTGTTTCAACTCGCCGAGTCGGTCGCGGCAGATCTTCACCAGATGGAGGACCTTGCCGCTGCGTTCGGTGCCGACCCTGCCGACCTTGGCCGCCTCTTCGATGATGTCCAGGTCTTCAGTGGCGGTCCTGATAAATTTCCGCAGCCTGGACGGGGAGTCGATCAGTTCCTGGAACAGAAACGGATTTCTCATGAGGATAAAAAGATCGCCCACAAGGCGCATGACAAGTCGTGCCGATCTGCCGGTGATACGTTGGCTGCGTAATTCCTCCAGATCCTCCCAGACCTCGGAACCGAAAAGCAGGGTGATGATCAATTTGTCGTCTGCGGAGGTAAAATTATAGGGGATCTCTCGATAATCTATTTTATTCATTGGTACGGCCTGATGACAGCAAGGGCAAAAAGAGCTCGTCTCACTAAAGGGAGACGGCAATGCAAAAAGGTATATTATAGGAACGGTTCCCCGATTGTGTCAACCTGCTTGCCGGACATCACGCTCTTTGCAGACCTTCCGGGTTGTTCGAAACCCCTCTCTATAAAGAGCTATGGAAATGTATACCGATTTCTGGTAAAGTTTCTGGTCATATAAGTACCTTTAACTGGAGATTTCACCACCGGCACTTCCGCTTCTCGGAAGATTTTCTTTTCTCACTACCTCAGCAGGCTGTCTTGCAGATATGGTCCATCTCACCCCTTTTGTCGTGACTACCGGCAGGTGTTGTATCCGGACAAGGCTGCGAAAAGGCATTTTTTTCTCCATGGGTCCCGTTGTATTTCTGGCCGTCGTCTTGTTCGTCGATTCTCTTTATGGCGGACAACGGCGAGGACTTTCCATCGGTATAGATGCCTCCGGGCCGGTCGCGTCTTTTCTGCCGGATCAGGCGTTCGGAGCCGGTCTCGACGGTCAGGGTGGTGAGGATCTGGAAAAAATCTATTCCCCGGGGAATATCAAGGTCATGACGCAAGCGGCCTACAGGAGGCTCGCCTACCGCCTGAGGACCGAACTGGGCATTGAGGCATGGCACTGGAACGAGAACGGCACGTGGAGCGATGAGGCGAACCGGCAGGGCTATTGGACCTCGAGCGATAAAAGCAAAGGATCGTTGTTGATGTCCTACGGTTACCGGCTGCCACGCAGGGGCAGCACCGTCGATCAGGCGGAAAACCGCGGCTATTCACGGCTTGACGACGGAGACGACAGCACCTTTTGGAAGAGCAACCCCTATCTCGACGCGTATTTCACGGGCATTGACAATGCACGGTATCCGCAATGGGTGATCGTCGACCTCGGCCGGCGGCAGAAGGTCAACGCCCTTCGTCTCCTCTGGGCAGAGCCCTACGCGACCAGATACGAGGTGCAGTACTGGGACGGCATGGATGCTGAACAGGCAAAGGACCTGGTGGCAGGTGCCTGGCGGTCCTTTGCAGGCGGTCTTATCCTGAACGGCAAAGGGGGTAAGATCCAGCTGCGTTTTGGAAAAACCCCTGTGTCGGTGCGGTTTGTTCGAATCCAACTGATCGCCTCTTCAGGGACCGGGCCGGAAACCAGGGATGTACGAGATCGGCTCGGATACGCTCTCCGGGAGCTGTCCATGGGAGTGCTTGACGGGCGGGGAAGGTTCCAGGACGTCATCAGACACGGCACCTCCTCTACCAGCCAGACCATGATCATCGTCTCGTCCACCGATCCCTGGCATCGGGCGATAGACCGCAACCCCGAATCCGTGCATCCGGGCTTCGATCGGATCATGGCTTCCGGTCTTGGACGGGGCAATCCCGTTCTGGTCCCGATCTCGGTACTGTATGACATACCGGAGAACATGGCGGCCCTGATCCGGCACTTGAGATCCCAGGGTTTTCCGATGAAACGGATCGAGTTGGGGGAGGAGCCGGATGGACAGGACACAAGTCCTGAGCACTATGCCGCCCTTTATCTCCAATTCGCAAAGATCGTCCATGAAATTGATCCGGCGCTGATCACGGGAGGCCCGAGCCTCCAGTCCGAAGTTGACGGCTGGAAGACCTTTGCCGGTGCGGATGGTGAACGTTCGTGGATGAAGAGATTTCTCGGCTATCTGCGCGAACGCAGGCGACTTATGGATTTCGGCTTCTTCTCGTTCGAGTGGTATCCCTTCGATTCGGTGTGCAGGCCGGCATCGGAACAGTTGATCACTCAGCCGGCCTTGATGACCAAGGTCCTTGAGGGTCTGGACAGGGATGGCGTTCCGCGCGACATCCCGTGGATTATCAGCGAATACGGCTATTCTTCCTTTGCCGGCCGGGCGGAAGTGGAGCTTCCGGCAGCCCTTTTAAACGCTGAAATCGTCGCCCAATTTCTGACCCTTGGCGGCCGGACGGCCTACTATTACGGACTCGAGCCCAATACCCCAATCCGTGAGCTTGGTCGGTGCGGCCATCCGGACAGGTTGTGGGGCAACCTGATGATGTTCCAGCAAGGACCCGACGGTGAGGCCCGGTGGCGTCTTCCCGCATACTATGGCGGCAAAATGCTGGTGGAGGAATGGGCCGAGCCAGTCAACGCACGGCACCTGCTGTTTCGTGCCTCGGTCAGCGAAGGGGAAAAGGTCCCCGAGGATGTGACCGCCTATGTGGTTCGGCGGCCGGATCGCCGCTGGGCGGTGATGATACTCAATAAAGGTGCGGATACCATTCGGCTGGAGAGGATCCGTTTCGAAAACAAAAACAATGAAGGGCACGATTGGCACGGCTCGCTCGAGGTAATCCAGTACTCGCCGCGGCAGTACACCTGGCGTTCCGACAGCGCCAAGGGGCATCCGATACGAAGTGAGCCGCCGCACTCTTTTCATGCCCCCAATGGGTGCGTCTCCGGGATCCTGCTGCCTTCCCTTTCCTTGACCGTGGTCCGTGGCGACGGCCTGCAGCCTTTCGATACCCGGTAGTCTGCCGTCAGCTGCCCTCCAAAGGTATTCGTTCTCACCTTCGCATTTTTCCTGGTGCCGCCGATGTCGGGCCTTCAGCAAAATTGCAGGAGACTTATATTGTGAATATGCTTATAATGGGGTTGGGGATCCACTCAGCCGGCAGCTGAGGTACAGGGTGCTGTGAGGTATTTCGTCTTGGTGCAGCAGCCGACGGACGGATCCATTTTGAAACATTCGAAAACAGGAAAGCAATGAAAAAAAGGATCGCGGCAGCCAGGGAGAGGACAATGATTCCCGATGCCGCCAATGAGATAATCCTGGAATCCATCTCGGACGGGGTTTTCACGGTGGACCATGCCTGGCGGATCATGAGCTTCAACCGGGCCGCCGAAGAGATCACCGGCACCCCGCGCAGGGAGGCCATCGGGCGCTTTTGCTGGGAGGTGTTCCGGTCCAATATGTGTGAAGGGGACTGTGCACTTAAGCGGACCATGAAGGAAGGAAAATCGTTTGTTTCGAGTTCGACCTCCATCATCAACAACCGTCGGCGGCATGTCCCGATCACCGTATCCACCTCCCTGTTGAAGAACAGCCGGGGCGAGATCCTGGGCGGCGTGGAGACCTTTCGTGATCATAGTCTGGTGGAGGACCTGCGCCGTGAGCTGAGCGGGAGCTATGAAATGAGCGATATGGTGAGCCATAGCAAGGCGATGAAGAGGATCTTCACGATCCTGCCGCAGGTGGCCGAAAGTGACAGCACCGTCCTGATCGAGGGAGAGACCGGGACCGGCAAGGAATTGATGGCCCGTGCCCTGCACAATTTTTCACGGCGAAAGGAGGAACCTTTTGTTGCGATCAACTGCGGTGCGCTTCCCGACACCCTGCTGGAATCCGAGCTCTTCGGTTTTAAGGCCGGTGCCTTCACCAATGCCGATAGAGACAAACCGGGGCTGTTTCAGGCCGCAGGCCGAGGGACTATTTTTCTCGATGAGATCGGTGACACCAGCGCCGCCTTCCAGGTCCGGCTGCTGCGGGTTCTCGAGGAGCGGGAATTTCAACCGCTGGGCAGCGTAAAGAAACTCAAGACCGAGACCCGGATCCTGGCTGCAACCAATCGTAATCTGACGGAAATGGTCGACAACGGGACCTTTCGACGCGATCTTTTTTACCGGATCAATATCATCCGCATCAGCCTGCCGCCATTGCGGGAGCGGATGGAGGACATTCCGTTTCTTATCGAGCATTTTATCAAAAAGATGAATCATATCAAGGGGCGTTCGATCTCGGGGGTCGACAAGGAAGCCATGGGCCTGCTGCTTGCCCATGGGTACCCCGGCAACATCCGGGAGCTGGAAAATATCATTGAACACGGATTCGTTCTCTGCCCCGGCGGGGAGATCACGGCCACGCATCTTCCGGCATTTCTGGTGCAGGCCACAGGCAGGAGGGCGGCACCCGGGCCTTTTTCGGCCATCGGCAAGAATGTGCGGGCCTTCGAGGAAGAGGTCATTATCGCGGCCCTGAAACGGAACAACTACAACCGACTGGCCGCAGCCGGAGACCTCGGTATCCATAAGAGCACCCTTTTCAGGAAGATACGGAAGTACAGGATTTCCTTGCCGGAACTGGATGGCCGTTCGGCCCGCAGCGGGCTTTTCTGATCGTCGCGTCCTTGCGACTCCTTGCGACCGCAGAGAGTCGCAAGGACGCGACTCTATCATTTTTTCCGATGAGTTTCCATCCTTCGCCTGTCGTTTAACTTTCTGAAATGAAAGAAAGCTGAATATTTTTATACCATATGGCCCGTTGCTTGCTTAGCCGAGGAAAGAGGGGGAACGCACATCGGTTATGAAGATTGCCATCACCGTCTGGGGGACGAGGATATCGCCTGTTTTCGATTCGGCGAAAAATCTTTTGGTCGTTGAGGTCGACGGAGCAGATATTATGGCCAGGAAAAGCGCGTTGTTTGAAGCCCGGCTGTTCAACCGCTTCCTGATGCTGTTGAGCGAACTCGACATTCAGGTCCTGATCTGCGGCGCTCTTTGCGAAGGGCCGGCCAGGGTGTTGGAAGCACACGGGATCGAGGTGAACTCGTTTCTCACCGGCGAAGTGGAAGAAGTCCTGGAATCCTATATTCGGGGACGGGACCTGGCCGAATTCAGTCTGCCCGGTTGCAGATGGGGCATGTGCAGACGGATGCAGGGAAGAAGAACAAGAACCCATTGAGTTGAGGAGGATGGATTATGCCCGGATGTAATCAGCAAGGTCCTAAAGGAGAAGGGCCGATGACCGGAGCTCAGCGAGGACGATGTCTGCCATCGAAAAGTGCCGCCATCGGCATGAGAAGAGGGCAAGAGGGGCGGGGACTCGAAAGAGGCCAGGGCGATCGGGGGCAGGGAAGGGGAAAAGGAACGGGCGGCGGCCAGTGTCCCCGAAGGCGGGGGTGATCCATGGTCAAGGTTCTGATGGCATGCAAGGATCCGGTCTCGCTCAGCGGGCTGGCTGATGAACTGTCGCAACGGGACCGGGTGTCGGTGCGGTGGTGTCCGTCGCAGCAGGATGCCTTGGCCTTAATTGCAAACGAGGGTGTGCAGGTGGTCGTTGTCGGTGAAGAGCTGAGCAGTGGACCGGCCTTGCCCTTTATCAGGGAGGTAGTGAAAAGGCAGCCGTTTATCAATTGTGCAATGGTAAGCCCTCTGTCCGCGCAGGATTTCCATGAGGTAACCGAAGGCCTTGGTGTATTTATGCAGTTGCCGGTAAACCCCGGGGCCGAAGAGGCGGACAGGATGCTCGGTCTGCTGGCGTCCATCGGTATTCTGGGGGCTGAACAGCAAGGGGATTCAAAACGATGATCATCGGTGTAGCCAGCGGCAAAGGAGGGACGGGGAAGACCACGATTGCAACAAACCTGGCGCTTTCTCTGGGCACAGGAGTCACCCTGCTCGACTGCGATGTGGAAGAACCTAACGCCCATCTCTTCCTGTATCCTGAGATACGGAAGACAGAGAAGGTGACAGCCTGGATTCCGGCCATACGTGAGGAACTGTGTTCGGCCTGCAGGAAGTGTGCTGAGATCTGCCGCTTCCGGGCGCTCACCGTGGTCGGCAAGAAGGTCCTGGTCTTTCCCGAACTCTGTCATAGCTGCGGCGGGTGTCTCGAGGTGTGTCCGGAGGGGGCGGTCGGCAACGGGGAACGGATGCTCGGAGTGATCGAATCGGGTACCTGCGGAGACCTGGGTTTTGTTCACGGCCGCCTGCGGGTCGGGGAAGCCATGTCGCCGCCCTTGATCAGGAGGGTCCGTGCTGAAAAAAATGGTGCGGCAACGGTCATTATCGATGCGCCGCCGGGGACCTCCTGCCCGGTGATTACCGCGATAAAGGGGGCCGACTTCGTTCTGCTGGTGACCGAGCCGACGCCTTTCGGCCTGCACGACCTGGTCCTAGCCGTGCAGGCGGTCCATATCCTTGGCATTCCGTGCGGAATCGTGATCAACCGGTCCGATATCGGAGACGGCCGGGTGCGGGAGTATGCGGTCCGTGAAGGCCTGCCGATCCTGATGGAGATCCCCTTCGATCGAAAGATAGCCGAGGCCTATTCCCGCGGCAGGCCCATGGTCAAGGCACTGCCGCAGTGGTCGGAGCGGTTCCGGATGCTGTATCGGGACATCCAGGTGCTGCTGCAACAGGAAGAGGATTGAGATGAAACGCGAATTGGTCATTATCAGCGGCAAAGGCGGTACCGGGAAAACCAGTATTATGGCAGGTTTTTCTTCCCTGACAAAAAACAGTATTTTGTGTGATGCCGATGTCGATGCCGCGGACCTTCATCTTTTGATGCAGCCGAGGGTCCTGCGGACCACGGATTTCACCGGCGGGTCAAAGGCCGTGATCAGAAAAGATGCCTGCATCGAGTGCGGCAGGTGCCGGGAGCTGTGCCGGTTCGGGGCCGTGTCCGAGGACTATACGGTAGATCCGATCAGCTGTGAAGGCTGCGGCGTCTGCGTCGATTTCTGCCCCGAGAAGGCGATCGATTTCCCGGTGCAGAAATGCGGGGAGTGGTATATCTCCGATACCCGATTCGGGCCCATGCTGCATGCCCGGTTGGGGATAGCCGAAGAAAATTCAGGCAAACTGGTCAGTCTGGTGCGCCGGGAAACGGAAAAGCTCGCCGAACAAAAGGGCTGCGATCTGATCCTGACCGACGGTCCTCCGGGAATCGGCTGTCCGGTCATTGCAGCCATCGGTGGCGCGACGGCGCTGGTGATCGTCGTCGAGCCCACCGTCTCCGGCCTGCATGATCTGCAACGCGTGGCGGATCTGGCGGCACATTTCAAGGTTCCCGGGCTGGTCTGTATCAACAAGTTTGATCTGAATCGGAACATGACCTCGAGGATCGAGGAAATGTGCGCTGAGCGGCGGATGACGACCGTGGGTTGTATTCCCTTTGATCCGGTCTTCACCAGGGCCATGATAGAGGGCAAAACTGTCCTTGAGTATGATCCTGCCTCGAAGGTTGCAAGCGCGGTCCGGCAGGTCTGGGAGGAAATCATGCGGCATCCGGCAATGAATCAGCTTGGGATCAGGGATTTTTCAGCAACAATTCAATAAATGAAGGAGTATCACGTATGACAACGGAACGTATTGCAGTCCCTTCGATGGGGCAGGGTGGTCTTGACGGTCAGCGGGCCGGGCATTTCGGACATTGTGACGTCTTTACCCTTGTGGATGTGGAGAACGGGGAGATCAAGGAGGTCTCGGTGGTTGCCAATGAGGCGCACGTTCAGGGGGGATGCATGGTGCCCGTGCAGCTGCTGGCGGCCAATAATGTGCACAAACTGGTGGTCGGTGGTATCGGCATGCGGCCGTTGATGGGGTTCAGACAGGTGGGTATCAATGTCTATTATGACGGCGAGCGTCCGGATATCCGCCCCGTGGTCGAAGACATGATTGCCGGCAGACTGCCGATGATCGGTGAAGAGCAGGTCTGCGGCGGCGGTGGCGCCCCTGCCTGAGGATTGACAGAACGCGGGACTATCACGACCGAAGGACAAAACAGGTGCCGGATTGATGCCCGGATGCCGGTCGTGACCGGAACAGGGTTATTATCCATTCAATCCGGAAAGGATGAAATTATGAAAATTGCTGTGAGCGCCAAAGGGACGCACCTCACCGACCAGGTGGATCCGAGGTTCGGCCGGGCGCGGTATATCCAGGTGGTCGATTCCGAGACCTTCGATTCCGAGGTCTTGGACAACAGTGGCAATGCCAATGCCTTTAAAGGTGCCGGCATCCAGGCGGCGACCATGATCGCTGATAAAGGGGCATCGGTGCTGCTCACAGGGTATTGCGGTCCCAATGCGTTCAGGACGCTGGAAGCGGCAGGAATAAGGGTGGTTGGCGATGTCGAGGGGACCGTCAGGGAGGCTATTGTGACCTTCAAGACGGGGGCTCTGCGTTATAGCGAAGGGGCCAACGCCGAAGGGCATTGGTAGACTGGAGATCCCTCCGGCTGTGGACCGGGTGGAAAAGATCTCCGTTCCGGTGGAGATGGTTCCATCGGCAGGGTGTTAAAATATGTTCGCACCGATTGGGTTCCTGCATTATTTTAGTCATATCCGGCTGGCTGAATCTCTCCGGGCCGGTCCCGACTATGATCCGGTCACAAAAAGAGCTCGATGCTGAAAAGAGTCTTCTTTTGTTTTTGGCCGGCGAAGAGTGATCCCATGGTCCATGGCAGGAGACCCCGATGATTCTCTACGATCCTCATATTCCGGTAAGCCTGACGGAGTTCGGCATCCGGATCCCCATCAGGGACAGCCGGACCACCAGGGCCTTTCAGGCATTGGTTGATGATCCGGATCTCGGCCCCCGGCAAGGCCTCTGGCATCGAGACAGGATCGTTGAGAGGCTGACGAAAGAAGACCTGCTGCGGGTCCACTCGGCCGGTTATGTGGAGAACCTCTATTCGGACAGGCTTGAACAGGAGATCATCGCCACCTTTGAGCTGATAGATGACCAGGGTCGATACTATCGATATGAACCGGCGGCCGCCACACGGCCGCTTACCGAGCTTTTTGATCGTATCCTGGCAAGGGCGGCCGGAACGGTCCAATGTTCCCGGCTTGCCCTGCAGCATGGATTCTGTTTTGCTTTTTCCGGAGGGGCACACCATGCCCAACGCGATTTCGGTAACGGTTTCTGTATCGTCAACGACATCGTCATCGCCATCCGCAAGCTGCAGTTTGAAAAGAAGATCGGCAGGGCCTGGGTTATCGATGTCGATGCCCACAAAGGAGATGGCACTGCCGCCCTGACGGCAGGCGATTCTTCAATCCGGACCTTGAGTGTCCATATGGCAAGCGGCTGGCCATTGGACGGTCCGGCTCTGCTGGCCGACGGAAAACCCAATCCCTCGTTTTTGCCGAACGATATCGATATTCCCATTGAAAGCGGGGAGGAGACCCAGTACCTGGAAAGGCTCAACACCGGCTTATCTCAGTTGGAGCAAATGGGTCCGGCCGATCTGGCGATCGTTGTCAGCGGGGCGGACCCGTATGAAAAAGACGAGCTTCCCTCCACCTCCCCCCTCAGGCTCTCTTTAGATCAGCTCTTCGAGCGCGACAGGCTGATCTATACCTTCCTGACCAGCCGCGATATTCCCGCGGCTTATCTGATGGCCGGCGGATATGGTGACGAGGTCTGGCGCGTCTACGCCAGGTTCCTGCTCTGGGCGCTTCGGCTGCGATATCATCGGACTGCTTGATTGCACCTTTATTGCTGGCGCTCTCGTCATTATTGTTTCCTGTGTATGTAGTGGACGTATCGCGGCGGTCCGGTGTAGGCAGCGGACTGCATTCCCCACAGAACAAGGCCCCGAGGCCGCTGTGGAGCGGCAGGACGTCTCCCGGTCCGCAGGGATTGGACAACAGGTTGCCGGGAAATGCTCTTTCCCTGCGTATCCGGGACAATAATGATCGTTTTGCACCTTATACTCCTTTCGCTGCTCGTCATTGCCTGGTGCATTATGCACAGTGCGTTGATTTCATGCTCCGTGACGGACGCCCTTCATCGACGTCTCGGCGCCGCCTTTCGATTCTATCGACTCTTTTTTAACCTGATTTCGGCCTTGACGCTTATTCCTGTGGTCCTCTATGCGTTTTCAGTCCGGACCGGACCGGTATTCGGTTGGCACGGTTCCTGGCGGATTGCCCAAATCCTTTTGCTGGTTGCGGCTGCCGTGCTTTTTTCCCTTGGGGCGCGACGCTATGATGCCGGCCAGTTTCTGGGGGTTCGGCAGATCCTGAGCAGGACCGCAAAAGGTGGAGGGATTGCCGATGCCGGGGAGCTGGATACCTCGGGCATTCTCTCCATGGTCCGCCATCCCTGGTATCTGGCAAGCATTCTGCTCCTCTGGGCTCGATCGCTGGATATCGCCGCAATCTACGTCAATGTGATTTTTACCGCCTACCTGATCACCGGATCCTTCCTGGAGGAGAGAAAATTGGTGAGAGAATTCGGAGAACAGTACAGAGCCTATCAAAAAAATGTTTCGATGTTGCTGCCTGTCAAGTGGTTGAGATCAAGGATCGTCGGCTGAGAGTGCGGCATTTCACTCTGTTTTGGCTGCGAGCGGTTCCGCCGCCGGCCGCGGATCTTGTCCCTTTGTCATTATTTGTCATAATTCCTGTGCGAGATGTCATTTTTCTCTCAACACTCTGTCATAGTGGCGGGCTTTACTGATAGACGGAGAAGTACGAAACTGAACGAATAACCGGTATCAACGGAGAAACATATGCAGGAAAAGACACTATTTGAAGGATTGAAGCAAGAGATGCGCGGTCTGAAGGATCCGGGGAATGCCCTGATCCTTGTCTATATCCTTCTTGTTCTTGCTCTGCTTCTTTTTGCAGGTCTGCAATCGGCAAAGGCCGATTTCAGCGAAGCCAAAGAAGGGGCGATCTCACTACGACGCAGCCAAGAGGTCATCTCCTCCGAAGGGTATTCATCGTCGCTTGTCGACCACTTCCTTTTCCTGAAAGAGGAGACATCCACCAAATAAGGTGACCTCGACAGGTTCTGTAGAAAATCCGAGCTGCAGCATCTCGATGTGCCGTATCTTGTTGTAATAACAGTCCCGTTACAAATTGAGCGGCCGACACTTCCTTCCACGGATGTCCCTCATACAGATACGGATTTATTCCTGCCTTTCGCACCGGCAGTTCATTCTCGGTCTGTCGGCGGCCTCCTGTTGCCGGAGGACAGCGGCCTTCGCCGTCCTTTTCTCTTCTGTCATCGTATGTCATAATTTTCACCGAAGAAGTCATTATCCTTTCAGGGCCCGGTCATCCTTTTCGGTTCAATTAGTACAGACAAGGAGAAAATTTCCGATCAACCGATAACGTGGGGACCGCTATGTTGAATGAAAAGAGAGGAAAGGATGAAATGCGTGGTTTGAAGGATCCGGGTACTGTTCTGATTATCATCTATCTTTGGGTGATCCTGGGAATGTTGTTTTTTGCCGGTATGCACTCGGTTCGAGCCGATACCGGTGCACAAAAGGAAAAGACCTTGACGATGGATGATGTCCATCGGGGGGAGTTGCTGGTTCCGGGTCGGGAGGAAGGCAGGTTTACCGCCATGCCTCTTCTGTCTCAGGATGTCAGGATCTCGGTCAGCGGCATGGTGGCCAGGACCGTCGTGAGACAGCACTTCATCAATAGGAGCTCTTCCTGGGTCGAGGCCGTCTATGTCTTCCCGTTGCCTGACGAAAGTGCGGTGGATCATTTGCGGATGCAGGTGGGCGACAGGATAATCGTCGGGGAGATCAAGGAAAAGCGAGAGGCGAAGGCCATCTATGAGAAGGCAAAAGCCGAAGGTAAAAAAACTTCGCTGCTCTCCCAGCAACGACCCAATATCTTCACTTCGTCAGTTGCCAATATCGGACCTGACGAAGAGATCGTCATCGAGATCGAATATCAGCAGGTTGTTCGGTTCTCGGATCATGTTTTTTCTTTGCGTTTTCCAATGGTCATCGGACCACGGTATATACCCGGCAGGCCGCAGGCAACCGGGTCCGCAAGGCTCGCCTTTGACGGAGGCGGTTGGGCGGCAAATACCGACCGGGTCCCGGATGCGTCCCAAATCACCCCGCCGGTTGCAACCCCGGGTGGGGCTGCGGTAAATCCTGTTGCGTTGTCTGTGGAGCTGGCCGCCGGCTTTCCGCTGGCCAGGATCGACAGCCTCTACCACGGTATCGATATCAGCAAAAAGGATAAGGGGCTATACAGCATCCGCTTCACCGGCGAGGTGAAGGCGGATCGGGACTTTGTCCTCGAGTGGGAACCGAAAAACAACGACAAGGTCACGGCCGCCCTCTTTTCCGAGGATAGAGGAACAGACCGCTATTTGTTGCTGATGTTGCTGCCGCCGCCGGACAGCCAAAAGATCGAACCTGTGCCACGGGAGATGATCTTTGTGCTCGACACCTCCGGCTCCATGGCCGGGCCCTCGATTCTTCAGGCGAAAAAGGCGTTGGGCTTGGCCGTATCTCATCTGGGGAACGAAGATAATTTCAATATCATCGAGTTCAACAGTACGGCCCATAGGCTCTTTGCTGCTCCCCGATCGGCAGATGCCGCCACCATCGAAGAGGCAATGGAGTTTATCAACAGTCTCAAAGCCGAAGGCGGCACCGAGATGGCTCCGGCCCTGGAGTTTGCCCTCGACGGTAAAAATGATCATGACCGGGTCCGGCAGGTTGTCTTTTTGACCGATGGATCAGTCGGCAATGAGAGCGAGCTTTTTTCCCTGATCAGGAACCGTCTGGGAGATTCCCGTCTTTTCACCGTCGGGATCGGTTCGGCCCCGAATTCCTATTTCATGACCCGGGCGGCTTCCATGGGTCGAGGCACCTTTACCTCTATCGGCAAGATCGACGAGGTGAAACAGAAAATGACCGACCTGTTTGCAAAACTGGAGCATCCGGTCATCTCGGACATAGCCGTAGGCTCGACGGACGGCGACGCCAAGGACTTGGAGATCTATCCGAACCCACTTCCGGATCTCTACAACCTGGAGCCGTTGGTGGTCTTGATCAAGGCGAAGCAAGGGGTAGCAAGGCTTTATCTGACCGGACTACGGGCCGGCAGGCCATGGCAGATTGACGTCGATACCACGCATTTTGCGAATAGGCCGGGTATTGCAACCCTCTGGGCCCGGAAAAAGATTCGTAGTGAGATGGAATCGCTCCATCTCGGGGCGGACAAGGACCTGGTAAGGAAAATTGTTCAGGCCACGGCCCTGGCACATCACCTGGTCAGTCCGTATACGAGTCTTGTGGCCGTGGAGAAAACGGTCTCCAGACCGGCCGGTGCGGTCATTGCAACCAGCCATCTGACGACTAATCTACCACGGGGGTGGCAGTACGGTCAGATCTTCGGCGGGCTTGCCAAGACGGCGACGTTTTCGGATCTCTGGTTGATCCTGGGATGCATCCTGCTGGTGGTTGCGTTGGTCTTGGCAAAAGAGAGAAAGGTACGATAGGGGCATGAAGAGTCGGAAGGTTACAGCTCTTTTCCTGCTGTTGTCGGCGCTGGTACTGATCGGGGACGGCGGCTGGATCAAGGCCAAGGCCGTACTGGGACAGTATCTGCTTCAGCGGGCATGGCAGCAGAGTCTGCAAACGGGCACACCGGTCAAGGCCTGGCCCTGGGCGGACACCTGGCCGGTCGCACAACTTGAGGTTAAACGATTGGGGGTGGATTCCATCGTTCTGGAGGGGCAGAATGGTGAAGTCCTGGCCTTCGGTCCCGGGCATCTTACGGCAAGTGCTGCGCCGAATGCCAAAGGAAACTGTGTATTGGCAGGCCACAGGGACACCAGCTTCAGTTTTCTGGCCGATATCCGCATCGGGGATATCGTCTCGCTGCGATCCGGTAGCGGGAAAGAGCGGAAATACCAGATTGTCTCAACCACAGTCACCCGATATGACAAGCTGTTCCTGCAGGAAACGACAGGCCGCTGGCTGACTCTGGTAACCTGCTATCCGTTTCGAAATCCGGTGCCGGGGGGCCCATTGCGTTTCCTGGCATTCGCCCGGGAATTGCAGTATCCCGAAACGGCATTGGTGGATACAGGTTCTTTTCAGGGAATAAAAAAAGGGCGGAGAATACCCGGAAAGACGATTGCCGGATCGATTTTTCCGAGGTATTGATAGAGACGATATCGGGATACGAGCTGTCATTTGCCTCCGGTTTTGCCCGGGCGAATGTCAAGACCGCTTGTTGCTGCTTCGGAACGCGATGGTATCGTATTGCCCATGCAGACTCTAAAGGTTTTTACAAAGGTATCAATTTTCGGGAGAAGAATGGAGGACATATGCCTGATAAAGGGATAGTGAGAATTTTGCTTCCTGAACAGGAGATCAGGGTAATCGTTGAGAATCTCGGCCGGGAGATAACGAGCCATTATAAAGAGACGGGTGGCGAACTCCTGGTGGTTGGGCTTCTCAAGGGCTCGTTTATCTTTATGGCGGACCTGGTACGGTCCATTGACTATCCGTTGGCATTGGATTTTCTGGCGGTTTCCAGCTACGGCGATGCCACAGTGAGTTCAGGGGATGTTTCAATAAGGATGGATATCGGCGAATCCGTTCAAGACAGGAACGTCCTGCTGGTCGAGGACATTGTTGATACCGGCCATACCTTTGACAAGGTGATTCGGTGGCTTCAGACGAGAAATCCCGGTTCGCTGAAGACCTGTGCACTGTTGAGCAAACCATCCCGTCGGGAGGTCGAAGTCCGCATCGATTTTTGCGGCAGGGATATCCCCGATGATTTTGTCTGCGGATACGGGCTCGATTATGCGCAGAAATATCGGAACCTCAGATATGTCGGAGTCTTGGGCGACGTTTGATTTTAGACCATTCCACAGGGTAGTGGCGCCCGGAAACGGTTTAACTTATTAAGGGAGGAAAGCGACACAGCATGATGATGGTGTATGATGATCAGTACCCGAAAATCGGGAAAAATGTCTTTATTGCCGATGGTGTCCATCTGATCGGCGCCGTGATGATCGGCAACGATTCCTCGGTCTTTTATAATTCGGTCCTGAGAGCGGATATCAACAGTATAACCATTGGGGAGAGAACAAATATCCAGGACAACTGTACGCTTCATGTGGCCAGTGACAGACCGGTCCTCATCGGCAATGATGTGACCGTCGGTCATAATGTGGTTATCCATGCCTGCGAGATCGGCGATAATGTGACCGTCGGTATGAGTTCGACCATCATGAACGGCACGGTAATCGGAAAAAATTCAATCGTGGCTGCCGGCAGCCTGGTGACCCGTAATAAAATATTTCCGGAAGGGGTCTTGATCCTTGGCAATCCGGCGAAGGTGGTCAGGGATCTGACCGGGGATGAGATTGAGGCTAATCATAAGATGGCCCACAAGTATATGGGAGTAAAGGACAGGTATATCCTTGGTCCAAGAGAGGAGAAATCCTGATATCCGCAGTTGAAAAGAAAGGCAACCGCAGCGATGATGGTCTATGAGAGGAGGGCGTCAATCTCTTCCCGGGTCAGAAGAGACATCAGTAGAGGTTGCCGGCGCCGATCTCCATATGTCCGCCGGTCCTCTTTTTTACGGCGGTCAACCCCCAGGCGGGCGTGTGTCAACGACCGGAGCCAGACCTTCATTGTCTTTCGTTGTCTCGACGATGACAATCGGCTATCGAGGCGCCTTTCTTGTTGGGAACGCCTGTCCTCAGTCGTCCGCCGGTCGGTAACATTTATCCGTCGTTCCAGCTGCTCGAACCTCTCACCCGTCGTCCTGCCTGATGGTATCTGAATATTTTTGGTCATCGGGTTTGCCTCAGTTTAAAAGTTTTCCGATAATCATGGAAGACTGTAAATACAAGAATATAAGACTTTATTAATCCATTCATTCTTAGAAGCAAGCTTTTTTTCGTATTTTCTTGGAATGTAACCGAAATATTGCATTCGCTGCCCTCTCCATGGTCCGGCGGTTTCAACACCATGCTGCTGATCTCCGCCGCCGCCATCTCTGGTCAGGGCGAAGGAATTGTCGTCTGAGAGGGGATCGGTAAGGATATGACCCGCATCCGCAATATAACCGACCAACTGATCAACCATGAAATATTGGCCTCCGTTGGACGGATGGCCGTGGGGATCGCCCACGGGATAAATACTCAGCTGGGTATCATTCCGGGCCATTCCCGGTTGATGATGGATGAATTCCGCGCGCAGTCGGGAGAATACTGTGTCAAAACCATCGACAAAATGGATCTGAAAATAAAGGGTTCGGAGATCCTGATCCGCAGAAAGTGAACTCTGCGGCTTATAAAGGTTTACAGCAAGAACAAACAAGGAGAGGTGCATGAAAAAATCAGTCTATTCAATCTGCGGCATGTGCACGGTCCGCTGCCCCATTCGTGTCGAGTCACAGGACAACCGGGTAACCTGGATAGAAGGAAACCCATACCTTCTGGATGGCGCCCTCTGTGCCAAGGGATCGGCCGGTATGGCCCTTATCGATGATGTCGAGCGCCCGCAGCAACCGATGATCCGGGTTGGTGCCCGTGGCGCGGGTCGTTGGCGAAAGGTTGGTTGGACCGAGGCCTATGATTTTGTCGCCGCAAAACTTGCCGAGATAAAAAGGTCTTCCGGACCCGAATCGGTAGTGCTCTCGTCTCGCGGCGGTCCCTGGCAGGATATGTACAAGACCTTTATCCATGCCTTTGGTTCCCCAAACTACACCGATCATGACTGTACCTGCGGTCGGAATATCCATCATGCCAGTCTCTCAATCAACGGTGTCGGACGTAAAGGTTTTGCCTACGATATTAAAAACGCCAATCACCTGGTCCTGTTCGGGCGCAATATGTTCTCGTCTCTGCTAATAGCTCAAAACCTCCAGACCCTCGACATGCTTGACAGGGGGGGACGTCTCACCTACGTCGATGTCCGCCAGACCATGACCGGCATCAAGGCCACCCGTTTCTTTCAGGTCCGTCCAGGAACCGATTATGCCCTGGCCCTGGCCATCATTCATCAGGTCATCAAAAAGGGGTATTATGATCAGGCATTTCTCGATCAATTCGCCAGCGGCTTTGCAGACCTCCAGACCTTCGTCGAGCCGTATTCGCCTTCTTGGTCGGCAAAGGAATGCGGGGTCAAAGAGGGCTCTATTGTCGACTTTGTCGACGAGCTGAGACAGGATAGACCTGAGGTCATCTTTCATCCCGGTTGGAATCTCTCCCGGTACAGGGATTCCTTCTATGCTGATCGCGCCTTGCATATCCTTAATATACTGATGGGCAATATCGAGATGCAAGGCGGTCTCTTTATCCCCAAAGGTGCAGAAGACTGCGGTGTGAAGGGGATCCGGCAACTTGACTGCCCGAGACCGGAAATAGAACGCGGCGACGGTGTCGGCTGGAAATACAAACACTTCGACAAAGGTCCGGGCCTTGCCCATCTCTTCTTCGACACCATGCTCACCGAGGAGCCTTATCCGATCAAGGCCTGGATTGCGATGCGACATGATCCGTTCTCCGGCCTACCGGACCCGGAACGGCAGAAGACGGCCATGGACAAATGTGATCTGCTGGTGTCCATCGACACCCATTACAGTGAATTCGGTTGGTACAGCGATGTAATCCTACCCGAGTCCACATATCTGGAGCGAGATTCCCCTGTTTTTCAGCAAAAAGGGTTGAAGCCACGGTTTGCAATGCGTAGAAAGGCGGTCGAGCCCCGATTCGACACCAAGCCGAACTGGGAGATCTTCAAACAACTGGCAACCCGGCTAGGTCTGGCAGAGCACTTCCCCTATACCACCATAGAGGATCTGTGGGCCTGGCAGCTCGAGCCGACCGGCCGTTCCATCGAGGAGTTCAATGAAAAAGGCTTTGTCGAACTCTCCGACACCCCTGTCTATTATGATCGGGCACAGCTTGCCGACAAGTTCAAGACTCCGAGCGGCAAGCTGGAGTTTATAAGCGGTAAACTGACCGATGCCGGATTGCCTTCCTTGCAACCCTATGTCTCTCCGGATGTGCCGCCCGAGGGGATGTTCCGGTTACTCTACGGCCGAACAGCGGTCCATACACATGGACATACCGTCAACAATCCGCTGCTTGGGGAACTGATGCCGGTGAACACCTTGTGGATTAATTCCAAGCGGGCGAAAAAACTCGGTATTGCCGATGGTGATCTGGTGGAGGTCGCTGCATCGGATAGATCCTACTGTGCCACGGTTGCCGCCACAGTCACCGATCATATCCATCCTGAAGCCGTATATATGGTGCATGGGTTTGGTCGGGATATTCCCTCTCAGACCAGGAGTCGTCAGGCTGGAGTGAGCGATCAGAAACTGATGATTGGTAAACTCGATGATTGGGACCAGGCCGGCGGAGGCGTCAATCTCTGTGAAGCATTTGTCTTTGTGCACAAGAGTATCCGCAATCCGATAAGGAGGGTAGAACTGTGAAAAGATATATGATTCATCTCAACAGCCGGCGGTGCATCGGCTGTCATGGGTGTGAGGTGCATTGCAAAACCAATAAGGGCCTGCTGGCCGGGCCCTTCCTCTGCGAGATAAGCCATACACCGCCGAGAATGATCGCCGGCATACCGCGGACGGAGTTTATTTTTCAAACCTGCCGTCACTGTGACGATCCGCTTTGTGTTCCGGTTTGCCCGACGGAAGCGATGGTCAGACGTGACGATTCGATCGTCTATATTATCCAGGAAAAATGTATTGGCTGCTTGGCCTGCAAGAGTGCCTGCCCATGGCAGATTCCAGTGTACAATCAACAGACTAAAACTGCTGTAAAATGTGATCTCTGTATGGACCGGCTCGATGCCGGTCTAAAACCCGCATGCATAGCGAAATGTACAACGCATGCCCTGAAACTGGTGAGTCTTCAGGTGCTGTAGCTCCAAATTATCTTCATTCCGGTGCCTGTCTTTTGCACAGATTTCGTCCAATTCGTTGCCGTTTTGGAGGGCTGCATTCTCAAGAGACAACCGAAATCGACAAAGAGCTTGCAGATATCGGGGAGGAGAAAAAACGAGCCGCCGGTTGCGTCTTCCCGGCATCTTCGGAGGAGCTGTCTCTTATCCCCAGAGATGGACGAGGACGAGACTCAGCCACGGGAAATAGGTGATGATGGCAAGTATCACCAGCAGCAGCGCTAAAAAAGGCAGAGTGGCGCGATAGAGCTCGATGATCGAACAATCAAAGCGGTAGGAGGCCAGGAAGAGATTGAGTCCGACCGGCGGCGTGCTGTAGCCTATCTGCAGATTGGTGAGGAAGATGATCCCGAGGTGGATCGGATTGACCCCGTAGCCGGTGGCAATGGGAAGGATGAGAGGCACTACCAGGACCAGGGCCGAAAAGATATCCAGCATGCAGCCGACGATGAGCAGAAAGAGATTCAACAGCAACAGGAAGGTATATTTACTGTCGATATAGGCTCGGATGAGATGGAAAAGACGGGTCGGCACCTGCTGGTCCACCAGGTAATTGGTACTGGCCATGGATGCCGCCAGAATCACCAGAATGCCGCCGAACAGCATCATTGATTTCGCCATGATCTTCGGCAGTTGCGAGATGGAAATATCTTTATAGATAAAGGTCTCGACGATGAGGACATAGAGTGCCGTCACCGCCGCCGCCTCGCCGGCTACAAAAATCCCACCATAGATGCCGCCGAGGATGATGAAGGGCAGCGGCAGTTCCCAGGCCGCCTCGGCAAGGCCTGCCAGGATCTCCCGACCGGAATATCGCCGTGCCCTTTCCGGCCTTACCGGGCTCTTGTACATGGAATAGGCGATGAGCAGCAGAAGCATGAACAGGCCCGGCAGGATGCCGGCCAGGAAGAGGTGGTCGATGCGCGTCTCCGAGATGACCCCGTAGAGGATCAGTGGCAGACTGGGTGGAAAGAGAAGTCCCAGGCTTCCCGAAGAGGTGATCAGGCCCAACGAAAAAGGGCGGGAGTAGCCGTCCTTCAGCAGGGTGGGAAGGAGCAGGCCGCCCAACGCGAAGATGGTCACGCCCGAGGCCCCGGTAAAGGCGGTAAAGACGGCACAGACGATCAACGAGATGACGGCCAGCCCTCCGGGTAGCCATCCCAACAGCAGCTGTGACAGTTTGAGCATGCGCTCCGGGGTGCCGCTTTCGGACAGCAGGGTGCCTGCAAAGATGAACAGGGGCAGGGAGATGAGCAAGGGGGTATCGGCCAGGCGCGACATTTCAATGATGACGACGGAGAGGTCGATACCGGCTGAGTGAAAGGAAAGCAGGGCCAGGGCGGCGATGACGATAAAAAGTGGGGAGCCCAGGAGGGCAAGCAGGATGATAAAGAGTTTGGCGATGGTCATGATGTCCTGCTGTCAGGCGGTCTTGTGCCAGAGAGGATTGTCCGTACCGTTGCCCAGGCTGCCATGAAAAAACGCAGGGCAATCAGAGAAAAGGCGACAGGAAAGATAAGGTTCCAGATCCAGGACGGCAGCTCAAGGAGTCTGCCGGTGCCGAATTGCCTCTCGCTGAGGATGAACAGATAGGCCGCCCAGGTCAGAAAACCGGCGATGACGGCGGAGAAGAGATTGGTTGTTATCTGCAACCAGGACTTCATGGATTGCGGCACAAGGAAGCTGATGACATCCATGGCGATGTGCTTGCCCTGGGAAGTTGCCGTGGCGGCACCGAGGAACCCGGTCCAAAGAACAAGGTAGCGCAGCAGGGGGTCGGCCCATGAGATCCCGGTGGAAAAAAAGGTCCTGAGCAGAATCTGCAGGCAGGTCAGAAGGATCATCACCACCAGGAAGAGGCTGAGAATGGACTCTTCCACCCGGGCCAGCCTTGAAAAAAGGCTATTTGCCGGCTGGGGAGCGGGTCTCATCTGATGCCTTAACCGGGATATGGTCCCGATAGTCCTTAAGTATCTTCGTAGCGATGCCGTATGCCTCCGAAGAAAATGCCTTGCCGATGAGCTGCTTTACCGCACGATCCCGTTCACCTTCCAGTTCTTTGACGATACCCGGTTCAGGCTGGATAAATTTAACCCCGTTCTGTTGGAGCACCTGGCGTGACTCCCGATTGCTTTTCCGCGTGTCTTCGATGAGGGCCGAAAAGTATTTATCGGCGGTGGTATGGATTAAGGCGGCGTAGTTTTCCGGCAGCCTGGAGAAGGATCTTTTGTCCAACAGGACGACACCGTAGGCATAGCCGAACGGGGTGTCGGTTATATACGGGGTTCGTGTGAACCACTGGAGGACGATGGAGCCGTAGAGTGAATTGAAGACCGTATTGACCAGGCCTGTTTCCAGAGAGGTCAAGACATCCGGGATGGAAAGGGGAATGGGGGCGATCCCGAGGTTGCTGAGAAATGTTCCTGTTACCGGATCTCCGGATGGCGCCCAGCATTTGCTGTTTTTCAGATCACTGATTGATTTCATCGGTTCGGTGGACATGGTATAGATAAAGCCGACCTCGGTCATGGCAATAAATTCGAGTCCCTTCTCATTGAATTTCTTCTTGAAATAGGGGGTCATGCCGTCACGAACCTTGTCGACCTCCGCGTAGGACCTGAAAAAAAAGGGAATGGCCATCACCCGGAAATCCGGGACCACGTCGGCGATGCCGGTCATCGTGAAACCACCGCCCTGCAGCTGACCCACCCGGAGTTTTCTGTACATCGCCTGGTCATCTCCCATGATTCCCCCGGGATAGATCCGAAATGCGATATCACCGTGGCTCTTCTGGTTGACCTCCTTGGCGAATTCCTTGAATTCGTTGACCCAAACGGACCCTTCGGGAGCGAGGCTGGCGATCTTAAAGAGATATTTTGCTTCGGCGTGAGCCTGAGAGGTCCAACCGAGGAAGACAAAGACAGCCGCCACAAACAGACGCGTCAGGCGATACATTGAGAAGACCTCCGGGGAGATGGGAAAGTGGTCGTTTTTAGGGTCATGGTGTGCGTTATTCCGTGAAAAGACCTTCGGCCAGGAGTTTCTTTGCCTCTCTCTTGGCAATCTGATTGCTGAGTGCATTGTCCGGGGCCCTGTCCAGAGGGAAGGCCACTACCTCATGGAGAAGGGTGTTGTAGAGTTTCCTGTTCATTGTCAGCCTGGCATAGGTTGCTGCATAAGTGGTCTGGACGAGCAGGAAAGAGCGGTGGGAGATTGCCAGGGCCCTCTGAAAGTGGATACGGCTCAGATCCGGTCGGCCTCCCAGCAGGGGCGGTTTGGCGGCGTAATACGCTCCGAAAAAGAGGTGGACTCCCCCCTGCTGATAAGTATCATCGAGTTCCTCCACACGATGCATGATCCTTTCCACCTTGACCAGATCGGCAATGGAGGCAGGCGATCCGTGCTGGTTTTGGATCCAGGTCGTCCAGGCAAGCGCCCCCCAGAACAGGGACGGGACGTCGGATCTGGTCATCTGCTGCAGGGCTGTGTTCAGTGAATCGACGGAATCTCCGGGGGCAATAGGAAGATCGGCGGCGAGCAGTGCGGTCCCATATCGCCGGGCCTTGTCGGCAACCGTCGCTATTCTGGCGTCGCTATAGCCGCACTCGGTCATGGCCGATAGATAGCCGCTGTACGATTTTGCCCCTAGCAGGAGGAGATTGGAACTGGTCGGATCCGAGGCGATCATGCTGTCTATCATCAGGAGATAGGCGGGCGCCCCTTGGCATACCAGGTCGAGGTCGGTCTGTTTCTGTAGATTGTCGACCGTCGGTTCGATCAAGGCCGTCATCAGGGAAGAGCAGGAGGTGAGAAAAAAAAGAAGCAACAGGCATGAGAAGATCCCGCCTTCCCTTGCAATTCGCGACGTCCTCGTCCCCATATTCATTTCATCATACCAGGAAAACTAATTTTTCTTCTGACGCCGATATTTTACCGGCAATATTTTCATCTGTTCTCTGTACTTCGCCACCGTCCGGCGGGCGATATCGATATTGTTCTCGGCAAGTTTCTGGGAAATGGCATGGTCGCTCAACGGTTTGTGTTTGTCCTCTTCCATGATCATCGTTCTGATCCTGGTTCTGATCGATTCGGAGGCCAGGGCCTCGCCGCCCTGTCGGGGAATGGCGGTGGAGAAGAAGTATTTCAGCTCGAAGATACCCTGCGGAGTATGGGCATATTTATTGGACGTTACCCGGCTGATGGTCGATTCATGCATTTCGATATCATCGGCAACGTCCCGCAGGATGAGGGGCTTTAGGAACTTCGGTCCGTGGTCGAAGAATTCCCGCTGGAAGTGAAGCAGGCTCTCCATGACCTTATAGATGGTCCGCTGGCGCTGGTGGATTGACTTGATGAACCATTCTGCGTCCTTGAGCTTATCGGCGACATAATTGCGGGATTCCTTGGGGAGGTCGGCTCTGCTCTGCAGGAGATTCTGGTAATAGGGAGACAGCTTCAGACGCGGCAGTTCGTCATCGTTGAGACGGATAATATAGTCCTCGTCGACTTTCACAACATAGACATCGGGGACGATATAATTCGTATCCTCTTCCGCAAACGGGAGGCCGGGATACGGAGTGAGTTTCGAGACGATGAATTCAACAGCACTCACGATCTCTGTTTTTTTTCGGCCGGTTACTCTGGCCAAGGCCTTGTAATTCCGCGTCTCCAGTAAAGAAAGGTGGTTTTTGACGATTTCCGCGGCCAGGGAATGTTGCTGTCCGAGCCGTTCGAGTTGGAGCAGGAGGGATTCATTGACGTCCCGCGCACCTATTCCCGGCGGATCCAGGTCCTGGATGACCTCGAGAATGTAATCCGCCGTGTCCCGGTCGCAGGAGTTCTTCTCCATGATCTCCTCCAGGTTTGTCTCTAAAAAGCCGTACCTGTTCAGGTTGCCGATAATGAAAAGCGCAATTTCTTTTTCTGTCTCATCGAGATCCGAGTGGGCGAGCTGCCACTGCAGATGTGCAAGAAGACCCGGTTTTTCCGAGATAAAATCAAATTGTGAGGGGGCATCGGCAGCCGGGATCTCGTGAGAAAAGGAAAAATTGCTGTCAAAATTGTTGGCGTAATCGTTCCAGTTGATATCGACCAGGTTTTCCGAGGGGGTAATCTGTTGAGTGAATTCCGTCTCGGGTTGAGCTGCCGTGTTTTCGTTTACGGATGAGAGACTTTGCGGATGTTCGGGGGTCTCGATTGGAGTGAGGTCCTCTTCGAGTGCCGGATTTTGTTCTATCTCGGTCCGGAGCGCATCCACCAGCTCAAGCCTGTTCAACTGCAGCAGTTTGATGGCCTGCCGCAACTGAGGGGTCATGACCAGCTTTTGAACGAGCTTGAGTTGTTGTCGTAATTCGAGAGTCATAAAAATTACATGCTGAAATTTTCACCAAGATAGAGTTTTCTGGCCACTTCGCTTTCAATGATATCGTCGGCAACACCGCTTGTGAGTATCTGGCCGTCGTTCATGATATAGGCAAAGTCGCAGACCTGCAGGGTTTCACGAACGTTATGGTCCGAAATCAGGACACCCAATCCCCGGTTCTTCAGATTGATGATGGTTTTCTGCAGCTCGATGACCGCCAGGGGATCAATACCTGCAAAGGGTTCATCCAGCAGAATGAACCTTGGTCGTGTGGCAAGGGAGCGCATGATCTCTACCCTTCGACGCTCGCCGCCGGAGAGGGCATGCCCTTTATTGTTCCTTAGATACTCGATCCGCAGGTCGGCTATCAGCTCATTGATCCTGTTGGTAATCTCGTTCTTCGGCAGCCCCAGGGGTTCAAGAACGATCCGGATATTTTCTTCAACGGTAAGTTTCTTAAAAACCGACGGCTCCTGGGCAAGGTAGGAGATACCCTTCAATGCCCTCTTATGAATCGGAAGATCGGTAATGACCTCTCCATCCAGCAGGATGGAGCCCGAAGTTGGTCGAATGAAACCGGCGATGGAATAAAAGGAGGTGGTCTTGCCGGCCCCGTTCGGTCCAAGGAGACCAACGACCACCCCGGTATTCACCTGAAGGCTTACGCCACCTACGACGGTTCTGCTGCCGTACCGTTTAACGATATTACGCGTTTCAAGAAGTGACATGGATTGCGTTGCACTCGACGTTGGATGAACCCGGCGATGAATTGCCCATTATTTTTGCAAAATGGTCATATTCACCCTGCCTGATTTATTGTTGCCGGAATTTTTTTCCCCCTTCCCGGGAGGTCCGCTTATCACCTCTGAACGGCCCTTGTCAAGATAATAAATGATCTTGGCGCCGCTAACCATATTCTGTCCCTGCCAGGCCTTGGCATTACCGGTCAGAATCACCTGCCGAACCTTTTTTAGATAGAGCAGTTTTTGTGACGTACCCAACCAATCTTTTTTAGTGACTTCAACATTTCCGTCACAGTAAAGCTTTTCCACCTGTTGGGTCTTTTTTTCCATCTTATCCTTCTTGTCTGCTTTGGTGTAATACACCGTCATCTCATCGCAGCGAATACGGACTTCCCCCTGCCTGGCGTCGACATCACCGGAAAATTGGACACTGTCGGAGCCCTCCACCGACACCATGTGATTGGCTTCGATCTGTATGGGGGGCTCATCCGCTGACGACGGGGAACCCATGAGCAGAAACGCCGTAAAGACGATGGCAACGAACAGGGGTAAAACGCCAGACGACCGGTGATTCATACGGGATCTCCAGTTGGGGAAAAGGGAAAAATTAATGCAATTACCGAGCCTGTTATACCTCAATGGCATGACAATGTAAAGATGCGGGATGTGTCCAAACTGAGAACAATTGCTTTACTTAGGGGTGGTGAAAAAGTACAATGGAAAGGAATATCACGATATTTTTTAGTTGTTATCCGCTTTGTTTCTTTCAGGGCGGATAGCCAAAGAATTTGCATCTGTTGCAAGGATTTTTCAAATGAAGGAAGAAATTAAAAAAGCGAATATTCTGATTGAGTCTCTGCCGTACATGCAGGAATTCAGAAATAAAATCATTGTAATAAAGTATGGCGGCCATGCAATGGCCGATGATAATCTGAAGAGACAATTTGCCCTTGACGTTATCCTGATGAAGCAGATCGGCATTAATCCGGTCATCGTTCATGGAGGCGGGCCACAGATCAACCGCCTGCTTGACCGGCTCGATATACAACCCAATTATATTCAAGGGATGCGCGTAACGGACGGTGAGACCATGGATGTTGTCGAGATGGTGCTGGTCGGGACCGTGAACAAGGACATCGTCGGCTTGATCAACCATTGCGGCGGCAAGGCGGTCGGGCTTTCCGGAAGGGATGGCGACCTTGTCTGCGCAAGAAAACTGAAGCTGAGTGCCAAGGGCAAGGGCGTCCCCCCGGAGGATGCACCTTCCGAACTCATTGATCTCGGCCGGGTAGGCCAGGTAACCGGAATCAATCCGGAGGTCTTGCAGACGCTTGACCGGGGAGACTTTATCCCGGTGATTGCCCCGGTGGGGGTCGGGGAGGATGGAAGGGCCTTCAATATCAACGCGGATCTGGTGGCAGGGGCCATCGCCGGTGAATTAAAGGCTGCAAAACTTATCCTGCTCACCGATGTGGAAGGAGTCAAAGACAAAAACGGCAGGCTGATTCCATCTCTTAAACGCCGGGATCTCGAAGCACGTATTACTGATGAAACCATAGTTGGAGGGATGATTCCCAAGGTCCGCTGCTGTGGTGAGGCCTTGGATAAGGGTGTCGCCAAGACCCATATCATTGACGGTCGGGTCGAGCATGCCATCCTCTTGGAGATTTTTACCCGACAGGGAGTCGGAACGGAGATAGTGTGAAATGAGCACGGGAAATGAGAAACTGAAAGAAAGAGCCGATGCAGTATTTATCGGGAATTATAGCAGAAATCCCATCGCTCTTGTCAAGGGGGAGGGGTGCAGGCTCTTTGATGCCGACGGCCGGGAGTACCTTGACTTTCTCTCGGGGATCGCCGTCTGCGCGTTGGGACACTGTCATCCGGCGGTGACCGAGGCGGTCAGGAGACAGGCCGGTGAACTGGTGCATGTCTCCAACCTCTTTTATACCTGGCCGCAGACGGAGCTTGCCGAGATGTTGGTGGCCCATTCCTTTGCCGACAAGGTCTTTTTTGCCAACAGCGGTGCCGAGGCCAACGAGGCGGCGATCAAACTCGCCCGGATTGCTTCTGGTCCCGGACGGTATGAGGTGATCTCCCTGGAAGGGTCTTTTCACGGACGGACGCTTGCCACGGTGGCGGCGACCGGTCAGGTCAAATTCCACCAGGGTTTCGAGCCGATGCCGGAGGGGTTTTCAAACGCCCCTTTTGGGGACCTGATGGTCCTGGACAACATGATTACGGACAGCACCTGTGCGATCATGTGTGAGCCGATCCAGGGCGAAAGCGGGGTGCGGCCGCTCTCCCGGGAGTATCTGCAGGGACTCCGTGAGCTTTGTCAAAGGCACAACCTGTTGTTGATCTTTGATGAGGTGCAGACCGGCATGGGCAGGACCGGTACTCTCTTTGCCTATGAGCAGCTGGGGGTAGTACCCGATATCCTGACGACGGCAAAGGCTTTGGGCAATGGGCTGCCCATCGGGGCTATGTTGACTACCAGGGAGATTGCCAGGGCACTTGTTCCGGGTTCCCATGCCTCCACTTTCGGCGGTAACCCGGTTGCCACGGCGGCGGCCGTGGCAACCATGAAGATCATGCTGGCGGAGGGATTCCTTCAGGGCGTACGGGAGACAGGGCTGTATTTTCGGGAGGAACTGCAGAAGCTGGCTGAGCGTTTTCCGCTGCTTGTCCGGGAGGTCAGGGGTCTGGGGATGATATGGGCCCTGGTGTTGACCGAGGCCGGCATACAACGGGGTGCCGATCTGGTGAGAGAGATGCTTGAGCGTGGTTATCTTATCAATTTCGCAGGGAATATAGCTCTTCGTTTTGTTCCGCCTCTTGTTGTCACCACCGGGGAAATCGACCGGTTGGTTGCGACACTGGCGCAGGTCTTTACCCAGCAAGAGTGAAATTCTTTGCAAATCGCTTCTATTTCTGTAATTATTAACCTTTTCCCCAAAAAGCGGATACAGTGTTCTTTCGGGGATGGGTGACCAACGGGAAAGCGCGCCTTTCCGGCTTGGAAAGAGGTGAATAGTCATGCCTAAGCATTTGTTGTCATTGCAAGAATTTACAAAAGATGAACTCGTCTGGTTCCTCCATAGAGCCCAAATATTGAAGGAAGAAAGAAAGGCGGGTATCATGCACCGGCAGCTGACCGGGAAAACCATCGGACTGGTTTTTGAAAAACCTTCCACCCGGACCAGGGTCTCTTTTGAGGCGGCCATGTATGGACTGGGCGGCCAGGTAATCTTTCTGTCGGCCCGGGATACCCAATTGGCCCGATCGGAGCCGTTGAAGGATATGGCCAGGGTAATGGCCCGTTATGTGGACGGGATGGTGGTTCGGACCTTCGGCCAGGAGGTCGTCAATGAACTGGCCCGCTATTCGACGGTACCGGTGATCAATGCCCTGACCGATTTGCATCATCCCTGCCAGGTCCTAAGTGATGTGATGACGGTGATTGAAAAAAAAGGGTCCGTTGAGGGATTGAAGATAGCCTGGGTGGGAGACGGCAATAACATGGCCAACTCCTGGATCCAGGCCGCAGGCCGTCTGGGCTTCGAGCTCACCTTGGCCTGCCCGGAAGGCTATGGACCCGATGAGATGATCCTCAAGGAGGCGCAGGCGCAGGCGGTGCGACCGATCACCCTTTTGCACGATCCGCAGGAGGCAGTGACGGGTGCCGATGTCGTTAATGTCGATGTCTGGGCCTCGATGGGCAAGGAGGATGAGGCGGCAAAGCGGCTGACGGCCTTCAGAAACTACCAGATCAACGACTCGCTTCTGGCCCTGGCTCCCGCCGACTGCATCATTCTTCACTGCCTGCCTGCCCATCGGGGCGAAGAGATTACCGATGCGGTTCTGGAGTCCGGGAAATGTGTCGCCTTTGATCAGGCGGAAAATAAAATGCATATGCATAAGGCAATCCTGGAAAAGCTGATAGGGAAAGGCTAGGAGAGGAAGAATAGGACTCTGTTCCATGGGTGCTGGAAGCAAAAATTTACTAGGTTTTTACGATTAATCGGTTTGGAAGGGAAGAGAGGCCGGCCGGGAGGAAGGTGGAAAAATGGATGTGAAGAAGATAGTGCTGGCCTATTCCGGAGGGTTGGATACCTCGGTGATTTTAAAATGGCTGGCGGAGGAATATGGCTGTCCGGTCGTTGCCTATGCGGCCGATATCGGGCAGGAAGAGGATTGGGATGCGGTTCGGAAAAAGGGCCTGGCAACCGGAGCGGAAAAGGTCATTGTCTCCGATCTGAAGAAGGAATTCGTTACGGACTATATCTTCCCGGCATTCCGCTCCAATGCAATCTATGAGGGATCCTATCTGCTGGGGACGTCGCTTGCCCGGCCGCTCATCGCCATTGAGCAGATCCGGATCGCCCACCAGGAAGCGGCGGATGCCGTCAGCCATGGGGCAACCGGCAAGGGAAACGACCAGGTCCGCTTTGAGTTGGCCTACCTTGGTATCGATCCGAAGTTGACGATCATTGCGCCGTGGCGGATCTGGGACCTGAATTCACGCAAGAAGCTGGTGGAGTATGCCAGGACCCGCAAAATCCCGGTCCCGGTGACCAAGGAAAAGCCGTACAGTTCCGATGAGAACCTGTTGCATATCAGTTTTGAGGGCGGCATCCTCGAGGACCCGTGGAACGAGCCGGACGAGGCGATGTTCAAGCTGACCGTCTCTCCCGAGAAGGCTCCGGACATCCCTACCTACCTGGAGATCGATTTTGAACATGGGGATCCGGTGGCCTTGGACGGCGTCCGGATGGAGCCGCTGGCCTTGTTCACCCGGCTTAACGAGCTGGGCGGCGCCAACGGTATCGGCCGGCTTGATCTGGTCGAAAACCGCTTTGTCGGCATGAAATCCCGGGGCGTTTACGAGACCCCCGGCGGCACCGTTCTGCGCACCGCCCATCGGGCATTGGAGACCATCACGCTGGACCGGGAGGTTATGAAGATCCGCGATTCCCTGGTGCCCAGGTATTCCGAGCTCATCTACAACGGGTTCTGGTTCGCCCCGGAACGGGAACTGCTGCAGGTGACAATGGATGCCAGTCAGAGGACTGTCAACGGCACGGTTCGATTGAAGCTGTACAAAGGCAACTGCACGCCGGTCGGCCGGAAGTCCGATCGGTCCCTCTACCAGGAGAGTTTCGCCACCTTCGAGGCGGACACCGTTTATAACCAGGCGGATGCCACCGGTTTTATCCGGTTGAACGGCCTGCGTTTGCAGATCCAGGCCTTACAGAAGAAGTGACTGGAAAACGATGCAGAAGATAAGTGGTTCCGATAAACTGTGGGGCGGCCGTTTTGCCGAGGCTACCGCCGATTCGGTGGAGGCCTTCACCGCATCGATTCAGTACGATTGCAGGCTCTTTCGATACGACATTGCCGGAAGCAGAGCCCATGCGACCATGCTTGCCGCCCAGGGACTGTTGACGGTTGAAGAACGAGATGCGATCCTTGCCGGTCTCGCGGAGATAGAGGCGGAGATCGCGGCCGGCACCTTTGCGTTCAAGCGCGAGCTGGAGGATATTCATATGAATATCGAGAAGGCCCTGGTGGACAGGATCGGGCCGGCAGGGGCGAAGCTCCACAGCGCCCGAAGCCGCAATGACCAGGTCGCTCTCGATCTCAAACTCTACCTCCGGGATCAATGCGACCGGCTGGCAGTCCTGCTCGATGGACTCAGGCGTGCCTTTGTCCTGCTGGCCAGGAAGTACCTGGGTGCAGTGATGCCCGGATATACCCATCTGCAGCGGGCTCAGCCGGTGCTGGTCTCGCACCACATGCTGGCCTATTTCGAGATGTTCGGCCGGGATAAGGATCGCCTGCTCGATTGCCGGAAAAGATTAAACCTTCTGCCGCTGGGCGCAGCCGCGATGGCCGGGACCGGGCTGCCCATCGACCGGGACCATGTTGCCCGTGCCCTGGATTTCGATGGAGTTACCGCCAACTCGATGGACACCTGCGGCGATCGTGATTTTGCCATTGAGTTTGTCGGTTGCTGTGCCTTGATTCAGCTGCACCTGTCCCGATTGTCCGAGGAGCTGGTGCTGTGGTCGAGTCAGGAGTTTTCCTTCGTCGATATCGCCGACAGGTTCTGTACCGGCTCATCGATTATGCCGCAGAAAAAAAATCCGGATATCCCAGAGCTTATCCGAGGAAAGTCCGGCCGGGTAACCGGCTCTTTGGTGACGCTTCTGACGCTGATGAAAGGTCTTCCGCTCACCTATAACCGCGACCTACAGGAGGATAAGGAACCGGTCTTCGACGCGGTGGATACCGTTTCCGCTTCTCTTGCCGTCATGGCCGAACTCCTGGGGAATCTCTCATTCAATACGGAGCGGATGCAGCAGGCCACCGGTACCGGATATATCACCGCAACCGATCTGGCGGATTATCTGGTCGTCAAGAAGGTCCCGTTTCGCGAGGCCCACGGTATTGTCGGACGAGCCGTCGCCTTCTGCATCGCCAAGGGATGCGAGCTGGACCGGCTGGATCTTGAAGAGTTGCGGTCGTTTTCTCCGGTGATCGAAGAGGATGTCTTTGATGTCTTGCGTGTGGAGGGTTCTATCAACAGCCGTATATCAACGGGAGGAACCGGCATCCTGCGTGTCCAGGAAGCGCTCGGCCTTGCCGAACAACAAATGGGGATGAGAGAATGAAGATTGTAAACGGTGCGTGCGTTGCGGGATCTTTTTTGCTTATCGGCACATTGCTGTTCGTCGGTGGATGCGGATTTAAAAACTACCCGGTACCACCGCAGAGTGTGGTTCCCAAGCCCATTGAAGATCTGCGGTACACAGTCGATGAAAAGGGGGTTACCCTGACCTGGTCCTATCCTGTCCAGACGGTGAAGGGAACTGATATCGAAGAGGTCTCCTCTTTTGATCTGTATCGTGCGGTTGTGCCGCTGGATGACTACTGTGCGGGATGTCCGATCCCGTTCGGTGAGCCGCTGGTGCTCCCGGGCGGGCAAAACGGGCAGGAAACACGACGTATCGCAACCTATCAGACCTCTCTCTTGCGGTCAGGGGATAAATATTTCTTCAAGGTGCGTTCCCGTACCAGCTGGTGGGCCGCAAGCGGGGACTCCAACATCGTTTCCTTTATCTGGCATACCCCGACCAAGGCCCCCGAAGGGGTAACGGCGAAGATAGGTGACGGTCAGGTGACCGTCCACTGGAAACCGGTCACAGCCTATATGGATGGCAGCAAGGTTGACATGCCGGTGGAATATCAGGTATTGCGGAGTAAGGGTGGACAAGGATTCGTGGCGCTGGGCAAACCCCTTTCGGGCACTGAATATGTCGACCGGATGGTTGTCAACAACCAGAAATATTTTTATAAGATTCAGAGCATCCTGCTCTTTGACGGCAACACCGTCAACGGGAGTACCAGCGAAGGGGTAAACGTTGTTCCGGTGGATCTCACGCCGCCTGTGCCGCCGACGAGCGTGACCGTGATCGCCGTTGAGGGTGGCAATAAGGTGTATTGGGAAAAATCCATGGAACGCGATGTTGCCGGGTATCGGATTTATCGCCGGGCGGCCGATCAGCAAAAGCCCGTCCTGCTGGGCGAGACAAACGTAGGGGCGGTGTCCTTCACCGATAGCCACGTTCCGGCGGGCATCCGGGTCTATTACTCGGTAACGGCCATTGACAAAGCGCACCCGCCCAATGAGAGCGAGCCTTCCAGAGAGGTCACCCTCAGGCATTAGGAAGGGGAACCTGCAACCCCATGCTGTCGGCGGTTTGCGTTGCACCTTGGTGACCTGTCGTGCTGCCCCTGCAGTTTCCGAGGGTGCCTGCGAGGTCATCAAATTTGAATCAGGATCTGTAAGAGACGCTGTATGAACCATTTTAATTACAGGAACGGAGAGCTCTTTTGCGAAGAGGTTGCCTTGGCCGATATAGCCAGGACGGTCGGGACGCCGTGCTACCTTTACAGTAAAAGGACACTTCTTAAACATTTTCATGCCTTTGACTCAGGTTTTTCCGACATTCCGCATCTGACCTGTTTTGCGGTAAAGGCCTGTTCCAATATCGCCGTTTTGCATCTCTTCGCCCGGGAGGGAGGTGGCGCCGATATTGTTTCCCAGGGGGAGCTCTTCCGGGCGTTGAAGGCAGGAATCACTCCCGACCGGATCATCTTCTCCGGGGTCGGCAAGACCGAGGAGGAACTGCGCTACGGTCTTGCATCGGATATACTGCTCTTCAATGTCGAATCGGCAGCCGAACTGGACCGCCTGCAACGGGTTGCCGTGAC
This sequence comes from Desulfocapsaceae bacterium, assembly GCA_046706325.1. GTDB lineage: Bacteria > Desulfobacterota > Desulfobulbia > Desulfobulbales > Desulfocapsaceae > CAWGGS01. The sequence goes on from JBJKPM010000053.1 coordinate 65,378, forward strand.
GATGGGTAAAGTTGCTCCGGTCTCCTTCAGGGTCAACCCGGACGTCGATCCATTGACCCATGCCTATATCTCCACGGGACTTGCGAAAAATAAGTTCGGCATCCCGATCGGGGAGGCAATGGGATTATACGAGCGGGCGGCGGCCATGGAGGGGGTGGCAGTCAAGGGGATCAGCTGTCATATCGGCTCGCAGCTGACCTTGATTTCTCCCTTTGTCGAATCGATGTCCAAGGTCAGGACCTTTGTCCGAGACCTTGCCGCCAAGGGTATCGATATAGGCTATGTTGATCTCGGAGGAGGAGTCGGGATTACCTATGACACCGAGACACCACCGCATCCCCATGACTATGCCCAGGCTATTCGCCGTGAACTCCATGGCCTGGATTGCACCTTGATTCTCGAGCCGGGCAGGGTGATTGTCGGCAACGCCGGCATCCTGTTGACTGAGGTGCAGTACAGCAAGACCAACCGGGGAGGTGAGGTCGAGAAGAAATTCGTGATCGTCGATGCGGCAATGAACGATCTGGCCCGTCCGAGTCTGTATGGCGCCTACCATACGATCCAGCCGGTACATGACAGCGGCGCGGCCACCGAAAAGGTCGATGTCGTCGGTCCGATCTGCGAAACCGGGGATTTCATTGCCAGGGACCGGGAGCTGGCCTGCGTCGCCCAGGGAGATCTGCTGGCGGTGATGAGTGCCGGTGCCTATGGCTTTTCGATGTCATCGAACTATAACTCCCGGCCGCGGGCAGCCGAGGTACTGGTCGACGGCGCGCAGTATGCGGTCATCCGCAGGCGAGAGACCCTGGATCAGCTGATCCAGGGAGAATCGATTCCGAACTTCAAGGAGTCAGATCATGGCCATTGAATTTCCTCTTCCGTTTACCAAGATGAGCGGGACCGGCAATGACTTTATCATTATTGATCATCGGCAGCCTGTTCTTCCGGTTATGGAACAGCAGGAACTTGCCAGGAGGATCTGCAGGCGGATGTTTTCGGTGGGTGCCGACGGCCTGATCCTGATCGAGGAATCCTCCACGGTCGATTTCAGCTGGCGATTTTACAACGCCGACGGATCGCGCGCTGAGATGTGCGGCAACGGCGGCCGCTGTGCGGCGCGCTATGCCTACATCCACGGGATTGCAGGGCCCCGGATGCGTTTTGAAACGGCAGCCGGGATCATAGAGGCCGAGGTGCTTGAAGAAAGCGGGGATGTGCGTCTGCGGATGACCCCGCCCGAGGATTTTCGGCAGGGACTGAGGATCAGGCTTGGAGGGGTCGACCGGGATATGTATTTTGTCAATACCGGCGTTCCCCATGCGGTGATCTTTGTCGATGACAGTGAGACCCCGGTGAAGGAATGGGGGCGGGAGGTCCGGTTTCATGAGCTGTTCCAGCCTGCCGGCAGCAATGCGAATTTTATCCGGTTTCTGGCCGATGGCAGGCTGCAGGTTCGCACATACGAGCGCGGGGTGGAGGACGAGACCATGGCCTGCGGTACCGGAGCGGTTGCCGCAGCTCTTGTCGCAGCGGTACTCGGCAGGACGACCTCCCCGGTGCAGCTTGTCACCTCCGGTGGGGAGCCCCTGACCGTCTTGTTTGACCTGCACCAGGGTCCGGCGGCTGAGAATGTCTTCCTCCAGGGTCCGGCCAGGATTATCTACGAAGGGAAATTGACCGCCGAGTCTTTTTTAGAATAAGACCCGGAGTCGGAAGGAACTATATCAAGAGGTGGGGTATGAAAAAATTTCATGGTGCAATGGTGGCGCTTATCACTCCGTTTTTCAATGGTGAACTCGACGAGCAGGCACTGGTCGGGCTGATTGAGTTTCAGATCAAAAACGGCACCCATGCCATCGTTCCCTGCGGGACGACGGGTGAGTCGGCGACCCTTTCCTTTAAGGAGCATAAACGGGTGATCGAGCTGACGGTGCAGACAGTGGCCGGCAGGGTGCCGGTTATTGCCGGAACGGGCGCCAACAATACCCTGGAGGCCATAGAACTTACCCAGAGTGCCAAAGAGAGCGGGGCCGACGCGGTCCTATCGGTGACCCCCTATTACAATAAGCCGAGTCAGGACGGATTGTTTGCTCATTTTAAGGCCATCGCCGAGGCCGTCGATATCCCGATGTTTCTCTATAATGTGCCGGGGCGGACCTCCATCAACATGTTGCCGGCGACGGTGGCGCGACTGGCCGAGGTGGTAAATGTCGTAGGCATCAAGGAGGCCTGCGGCAGCCTGGAGCAGATCAGCGATGTGATCAGGCTCTGTCCGGATGATTTCATCCTCCTTTCCGGCGACGATTTTACCGCCATGCCGACGGTTTTTGTCGGCGGCAAAGGAGTTATCTCGGTTATCTCCAATGCTTATCCCAAGGCCATGTCCGAGCTGATGGAGGCGGCCCTGGAGGGGGATATCGGCAGGGCAAACGAACTCCATTATCGCCTCTTTCCGCTGATGAAGACCATGTTTGCCGCCCCGAATCCGGTACCGGCAAAGAAGGCCGTCGAGTTGTTGGGCAGGGTCCGCGACGGCAGGCCCAGACTGCCTCTGGTGCCCATCGATGAGGCCAGTCTCGCCAAGCTGAAGGCTGCCATGGAACAGCTCGGACTGTTGTAGATCAAGGGTGCTACGGAACAATAAAGCGCGAGAAACCAGGGAGAACACAATGAAGAAGGTGATCATAGCGGGAGCCGCCGGCCGGATGGGTTGCCGGGTTGCGGCCATGGTTCATGCCGATCCTGAGCTTGCCTATGCCGCCGCCTTCGAGGCCCCGGGAAGCCCCGCCATCGGCAGGGATGCTGGTGAAGTAGCGGGCCTGGGCCCCCTCGGCGTACCGATTGCGGCCGGGCTTGACGAGGTTATTGACCGGGGGGATGTGCTTATCGATTTCACCTTTCATAAGGCGACGATGGAATTTGCACGCCGTGCGGCCGAAAACGGGACTGCCATGGTTATCGGGACCACCGGATTGACCGCGGACGAGCTTGACGAACTCGGGAGGCTGGCGCAGAGCTTTGCCTGTGTCCAGGCCCCGAATATGTCGGTCTGCGTCAATGTCTTGTTCAAACTGGTCAAAAAGACCGCAGCGATCCTCGGTGAAGACTATGACATCGAGATCATCGAAGCCCACCACAACAAGAAGAAGGACGCCCCCAGCGGCACGGCGATAAAACTCGGGGAGATGGCCGCTGCCGGGGTCGGGAGGGAGCTGGCAGATGTCGGAGTCTTTACACGACATGGCATCATCGGAGAGCGGTCCAGGACGGAGATCGGCATCCAGACGATCAGGGCGGCGGATATCGTCGGTGAGCATACGGTTTATTTTGCCGGCCCCGGCGAGCGTATTGAACTCATCCATCGAGCGCACAGCAGGGATCATTTCGCCAAGGGTGCGGCGACTGCTGCGGCCTGGGTTGTCGGACGGGAACCGGGTCTTTATTCAATGTTCGATGTGCTCGGGCTACAGGATCTCTGAGATGGGTGTTTCCGCCTGATGGACAGGATGACAACCGCCTTTATCGGGCTCGGCTCCAATCTTGGTGACGGTAGAAAGATCCTCAGGGCCGCCTGGAAACAGCTCGGCCGGATGGAAGGTGTAACGCTTGGCAGCTTATCGCAGCCGTATCTGACCGCACCTGTGGATATGGAGAGCAGCAACTGGTTTACCAATGCGGTGGGTAGTCTGCAGACGACCTTGCAGCCCGGGGAGCTGTTGCAGGGGCTGTTTGCGGTCGAAAGGGCATTCGGCAGGAAAAGAGATGCGGCAACGACAGGATATCAGGATCGTTGCGTCGATCTGGACCTTCTCTGCTTCGGTACAACGGTCCTAGACACCCCGGAGCTTGTCCTACCCCATCCCGGCATGGCCAAGCGTCTTTTCGTGCTGGTGCCTTTTGTCGATATTGCCCCGGATTATCGGGACCTGCCGAACGGTCCAACCATCGGACAACGTTGTGCTCGATTGCTGGCACAGGTGGAGGCGGGGAAATATCCCCGGCAGGAGCTAAAAGAAAGAAAATGGGAAGATTAATTCGACATTTCATGTCGTTTGAATATAATGGAAACAACGGTGCTGACTGGTGGTCATCCTCATTTACAGCGCCTGCGGGCCATGAAAACGAGGAGATACACTAGATGGTGGGGCCATTTCGGCTTATAATCCTTGCCATACTTTTTTATATTGGATATCGGCTGCTTATAGGCGGACGAAAAAAAGAGAAACAGGTAAGGAAAGAAAATCCTGCGGCGGGGACGAGCGGCAGCATCTCCGATGTCCTGGTCGAAGACCCGATCTGCCATTGCCTGGTGCCGAAAAGGCAGGCGATTCGTCTGCAGCATCAGGGGAACATGGTTTATTTCTGCAGTGAAGACTGCTGTAACAAGTTTATTAAAGGAAAGGAAAAAGAATGAAATTCTTTATAGATACGGCGAATCTCGATGAGATTCGAAAAGGGGTGGAGATGGGAATGGTCGATGGTGTCACCACCAACCCTTCTCTGGTTGCGAAAGAGGACAAACCCTTCGAGGTGATCCTGCAGGAGATCTGCAGGTTGGTTGACGGTCCGGTTAGCGCAGAGGTTGTCGGTCTCGATGCCGAAGGCATGTGCAGGGAGGCGAAGGTCCTTGCAGCCATGAGCGATAACATCGTCATCAAGATCCCGATGGTCGTCGAAGGTCTCAAGGCCGTAAAACGGCTTACCGCCGAAGGGATAAAGACCAATGTCACGTTGGTTTTCTCCGCCGCCCAGGCCCTGCTTGCAGCCAAGGCCGGAGCCACCTATGTCAGCCCCTTTGTCGGCAGACTCGACGATATCGGGGAACATGGCATGGATCTGATCAGCGATATTATGACCATCTACCACAATTACGGTTACGACAGCGAGGTCATCGTAGCCAGTGTCAGAAATCCGCTGCATGTGTTGGACGCGGCGATGATCGGTGCCGACATTGCAACCATTCCCTTAAAGGTGATCGAGCAGCTGGCCAGGCATCCTCTGACCACCAACGGGATCACCCAGTTTCTTGCCGATTGGGAAAAAAGGAAGAAGTAGGAGGATCCATCCGGAGATTTTTTTCCAGGCGGCCACCAAGAGAAAGCGAACCTTAACAGGCGAAGATCCATGAGACAAACAGGCAGAATGCTCCTTCTGATAACAGCCGTTGCTGTTCTTTGCCTTGCCCATGTCAGTGCGGATGCCGGTATGTATCGATGCGAGGACAGTACGGGGGCCGTCAGTTTTACCAACGCTCCGGCATCCGAAAACTGCCGTCCTCTGGCAGATGATTGGGGATCTCCTTCTCTTGCAAAACCCAATGCCTGGCACCAGCGAAGCGGCACTTTTTCTTTCTCGGGGCATTTCACCGACTCCAGGCTTTATGATCAGCATATACAGGCAAGCTGTTTTCGTTACGGCGTCGATCCCTATCTGGTGAAGGCAATTATCCGGGCTGAGTCGGACTTTGACCGTAATGCGCTCTCCAGCAGAGGAGCACAGGGCCTTATGCAGTTAATGCCGGGTACGGCACGGGATCTGAATGTCGGCAATCCCTTCGATCCACGTCAAAATATTGATGGCGGGGTCCGTTACCTGCGCATGATAATGGATTCGTTCAATGGGAATCTTCCGTTAAGCCTTGCCGCATACAATGCCGGGCCCAATCTGGTCAAACGCTACCAGGCAATACCGGCGATTCCGGAGACAATCGAATACGTGAGAAGGGTTCTTACGTATTACAGGGGATACATCAGGAATAGGGTAGGAAAAGTCTCTTCGCCTTCGGTCATTAATGTTCGGGAGATGGTGACGTCGAATTGATCGTGATCCTCTTTAGGAATCCGGAAAAGCGGGGAGATGGATGAAAAAGCTATTTACTATACCGAATGTGCTTACAGGGTTCCGTTTTGCGCTGATCCCCGTTCTGATCGTGCTTTTTTCCATGACGCAGTCAACCGATGTAGAGCTTGCGACCTTCTGGGTCTTTGCCGCGGCTGCCTGTACCGACTTTATCGACGGTTATGTTGCCAGGAGATACCATATCGAGACGGTCTTGGGCAAACTGATGGATCCCATCGCCGACAAGGCCCTGGTCACCACCGCCCTGATCATGCTGATTCCACTGCATAAGATCCCTGCCTGGGTCTGCCTGCTGATCATCTGTCGCGAGATCATCGTCACCGGCTTCAGGGGATTGGCGGCAACAACAGGTAAGGTAGTAGCAGCCGGACTCATGGGAAAGATAAAAAGTAATTTTCAATACTTCGGGCTTGGTTTTCTGATCTTTCCGCTCGGTGTTCTGCCCGTTCCCCACCAGTACCAGATCGGTATGGTTTTGATATATGCCTCGCTTGTCCTGGCCCTCTGGTCCGGAGTTGCCTATTTTTACAGATTACGCAGCATTTTTTTCGAGACGGCTCAAGAGTGATATCAGGCTTTTTTCTTGACTGTAACCGAAGATTCGAGGTATAAACCACCCTCATGCCGGAGTGGTGAAACTGGTAGACGCACGGGACTCAAAATCCCGCGGACGCAAGTCCATGTCGGTTCGATTCCGACCTCCGGCACCAAGACAAATCCTAATGCCCTGAGAAATCAGGGCATTTTTTATTTGATTGCTTCGATGTTATGTTTGTTTCATCAGTCTGATGATGGCATGTTGTGGCTTTTGGGGAACATTTCCGGAACATTCATATTCATCTGGCCATTCCTTTCTTAGGGTAATACGTCCCACATGCCATAATTGCAAAAGGATAAATGCTACGAAAGCAGCAATTGATGTTGCTGTGATTTGATTATCG